>CAZSRR010000020.1:0-127807 GCA_964609175.1 uncultured Bradyrhizobium sp. | reverse complement strand
GCCATCCACAAGGCGCGCGAGGCGGTCGACTTCGCCTACAACGCCGCCGGCGCCACCGCGATCTTCGAGAACCATCCACTGGAGCGCCGCTTCCGCGATATCCATACGGTCACGCAGCAGCTCCAGGGCCAGATCAGGCATTTCGAAACCGTCGGCGCCTGGATGATGGGCGTCGATACCGACCTCAGTTTCGCTTAGGGAGAAACGACCATGGGACTCGGCGCACTGCAGCACTACACGATCGAACCATCCGACCTCGAGCGCACCAAGGATTTCTATTGCGATGTGCTGGGGCTGGAGAACGGCGACCGCCCGCCGCTCGATTTTCCCGGCTACTGGCTCTACTCCGGCGGCACCGCCACCGTGCACCTGATGGGCACGCGCAAGCCGCGCGAGGGCATCGTGGTTCGGGGCACGGAGAAAAAGTACGAAAATACCGGCCGGCTTGACCACATTGCCTTCGCGGCGACCGACGTTGAAGGCATGCGTAAGCGCCTGCAGTCAAAGGGCGTCAAATTCCGCGAGAGCATCGTGCCGCGCACCGGCGACACCCAGTTCTTCCTCTACGACCCCGATGGCGTCGGCGTCGAACTGAATTTCCCGAAAGGCTGAGGTCCTGTTCCTTTCGGTGGCGAGATCGAATCCAATTCGTCTGCTCCTGGCAGCCGGATTTTTTGCATGGCCTCGGCGAGCCCACATCTGATGTGCAGGTGCAACACAATCCATCAAAGATTGAAGTTCCCGACAACGCCGCAAGTCGGCCACGAGTAAGGCGCGAGTCCGTCAGGGTTTCATCATCATTGGCATGAAATTGGGCGGTGCCGCGCCGCTGCGGCAGAGTAGCCGGGTGCCGCGCCTTTCAAACCTACCCCAGGGCATGTGTACCCGGCTATTCGCCCCCAACGCCAGTGGTTGCGCCGCTAATCGAGGCCGCGCTCGTGGCTGAGATTGACCATTTCCTGAATGAATACAGCTCTTTGCTTGTCGTCCAGACTGGCGAATAGAGGTTCGGCTGCGTCCGCGACATTGCGCTGATCGACGGCGCGATCATTCAGAAATTGTGCCTCATTGCGCATCTGCTCGATGATGTCGTCGGGCGGATCGCGCTTGGCGCGTGCGGTCCGCAGATTGAGGCGGTCGGCGCCATTGTGGCCGAGATTGTGCATCGCACTATTAAAGCCGGCCCAATGCTTTTCCTGCTCGGGCGTGAGCTTCAGCTCCTTTTTGATCCGCTCGATATTGGCGTCGCTATTGGCCACGATCTGCTCGGCCGTCAATTGCGGCGCGCCGGGCTGCGTGAGGACAGCCGGTTGCGGTTGCTGCTGCTTGGCGGTCTTGGTCGCCTTGCTCCCCTTCGCTGGTTTGGCCGGATCGCCTTGTTTGGAAGCCTCGCCTTGCTTGGAAGCCTCGCCCTGTTTGGCGTCCTTTGCCGCCGGTGGCTGTCCGCCTTGGGCATTGTTGTTATTGTTGCCACCGGTGAAGACGCCGGTCACACCAGTCACGACGCCCACCACGCCGCCGATCGCCCCGCCCAGCACGCCGCCGACCGGACCTGCCGCCTTACTGCCCTCACGGGCGCCCTTCTCGACGCCCTGGATCAGCTGTGCATTCGCGGAGTTCGGCGCGCCGAGGAGGATGGCGGCCAACCCCATGGCCGCGCACACTTTCCAATGCGTGCGCAGTTTGGACGTCGGGCTCATCATGATCGGTCTCCGTTGATCCTCAGCCAGGACTGATGTCCTCGAATCTGAATTTTATCGTTTTCGCGTCGAGCAAGTCCAGCCGCGGCGGCCGCCTGTTGCGGCAGGCGCAAAACCTTCCAGCCTGGATCGAGACACCCGCGTCACGATTGCGATCCCTGCCCCGCTCGCGTTGACGCTGTCGCGTGCAACGCAATATGCCGCATCGAACGGCATCACTGTATTCCTTGCGCCGGAAATTTCGACGCAACGTTAGTTCTAGAATGTCGCATGCGTCATTCCTCGACAGACGCGTTTAATTCTGCTCTGATTGCGCAACCAAATCTTCGCGGAGCGCACGCTGTCCAAATCGGCGCGATCGCGTCAATGCCAAGAACAATAAGAAAAATCAAAAACAGGAAACGCAAGACGACGACAAGAAGCAAGCAAAGAGGGAACACCATGTCACGCAAGAAGCTTTCTCGCCGACAATTCGTTGCTGCTACCGCGCTGTCCTCCGCAGCGCTCATCACCGCACCATACGTGCGCGGAGCCCACGCCGCGGGCAAGCTCTCGATCGGCTTCTGGGACCATTGGGTGCCCGGCGCCAACAAGGCCTCCACGGATCTCGTCAATGAATGGGCCGCCAAGGAAAAGGTCGAAGTTCAGATCGACTACATCCCGAGCCAGGGCAACAAGCTGCTGCTGACGGTACAGGCCGAAGCGCAGGCCAAGTCGGGACACGACATCATAGCGTTGTCGACCTGGCTGCCACATGCCCACGCCGAAAATCTCGAGCCGGTGAACGACGTCGTCGATCCTCTCGTCAAGCAGAACGGCGAGGTCAACGGCACCGTTAAATATCTCGGCGTGGCGAACGGCAAGTGGCTAGGTGTGCCAGCCTGCGTCGGCAGCCAGATCAAGGGCCCGTGCTCGCGCATCGATTTGATGAAGAAGCACGCCGGCATTGACGTGCAGGCGATGTATCCGGCGGGCGAGGCACCGAAGGCCGATGCGTGGACCACCGATGCCTTCCTCAAGGCGGCGGAAGCCTGCCACAAGGGCGGTGTGCCCTTCGGCATCGGCCTCGGCGAGACCAGCGACAACGTCGACACGGTGGGCGCGTTCTTCCTGGCCTTCGGCGCCGAAGTCGTCGATGCCAAGGGCAATATCGTCGTCAAGAACGACAACGTCCGAAAGGTTCTCGAATTCTACAAGAGGCTGATGGCGTTCCTGCCGCCGGATGCGCCGGCCTGGGACGACTCGTCCAACAACAAATGGCTGGTGTCCGGCCGCGGTGCGCTGATCATGAATCCGCCGAGCGCCTGGGCGGTGGCCAAGCGCGACGCGCCGCAAGTCGCCGAGCAATGCTGGACCCACGGATTCCCGATCGGCCCGAAAGGACGGTTCGCGCCGTTCCTGCCCTTCTACTGGAGCATCTGGAAGTTCGCCAAGAACAAGGAGGCAGCCAAGAGCCTGCTGGCGCATCTGTCGCAGCCCAGCGCCGTCGAGAAGATGGTGACGGCGAGCGGCGGCTACGACCTGCCAGCATTCGAGAAACTTACCACGCTCAAGACCTGGGCCGAGGAAGGACCGCCGAAGGGCACGCTGTACCACTACCCGAACCCGCACAAGCACCAGATCCTGTCGATCTCCGCTTCGCCGGCACCGCCGAAAGTGGCCCAGCAGATCTACACGCAGGCCACATTGACCAAGATGTGCGTGCGCTACTACCAGGGCGAACCCATGGAGAAGACGCTGGCCTGGGCCGAAGGCGAACTCGAAGGGTTTATGCGGAGCTGAGATTTTCACCGCCGTGGCATGCCCGCGAGGGCGGCTGCGGCGGTGCTCGCCCGCACTTCATGCCTAGTGATCGGGCAGCCGGCAACACCGGCTTCCCGGCGAACATGAATACCACCAGGGAAGAAACACCATGGCCGACGTGGCAGTTCAATCCAACGCGGTTACCGGAGCCGCCGGCACGCGCAAGCGCTCGGGCCTGCGGAGCGCGCTGAAGCGCAAATCGACTGTCGCGTTCCTGATGACGCTGCCGCTGATCATTCTGGTCGGGCTCCTGGTGATCTATCCCGCATTTTATTCGCTCCACCTGGCAACGCTGAACAAGTCGATGCAGCGTTTCGTCGGCCTCGGCAATTTCGAATTCCTGTTCAAGCGCGACACGTTCTGGCTCGTGGTGAAGCAATCGTGCATTTTCGCGATCACCGCCGTTTGCTTCAAGGCGCTGATCGGCTTCATCGTCGCGCATTTCGTGCATAACATCCCGGCCAAAGGCCAGCGCAAATGGCGCGGCATGCTGCTGGTGCCGTGGGTGATTCCGCCGGCCATGAGCACGCTGGCATGGCTGTGGCTGTTCGATCCATCCTACAGCGCCTTCAACTACACGCTGGCATTCTTCGGCATCGGGCCGATCCCGTGGACCGGCGACGCCGGCTGGGCGCGGTTCTCCGTCATCCTCGTCAATATCTGGGTCGGCGCGCCGTTCTTCATGATCATGTACCTGGCGGCGCTGAAGTCCGTGCCCGATCAGCTCTATGAGGCCGCCGCCATCGACGGCGCCAACTGGTGGCAGCGGATCTGGTACGTGACGCTGCCGATGATGCGCAACATCATCGCGATCACAACGCTGTTTTCACTGATCGTCACCTTCGCCAACTTCGACATTGTGCGCATCCTCACCGCCGGCGGCCCGCTCGACCATACGCACATCTTTGCGACCTGGGCGTTCCGCGTCGGCATCGAGGGCAGCGACGTGCCCTTGGGCGCCAGCGTCTCGCTGTTCATGGTGCCGATACTGGCCATCGCCGCGGTCTTCATCCTGCGGGACATCAACAAGCGCGGGAACGAAGCCTGATGAGCACCGTGACGATCGACAAGGCCGCACCGACCCGCAAGGTCAAATACGGCAGCATGAGCCGCGACCGCGCCTGGGCGCTGAAATGGTCGTATTTCTTCCTGACCATCTTTGCCGCATTCTCGCTGCTGCCGCCGCTCTACATGCTGATCACGTCGCTGAAGAGCAGCGCCGAGATTTCGGCGGCGACCAATCCGTGGTGGGTGTACAATCCAACGCTTTCGAACTACATCCAAATTCTCACGTCGAACCAGTTTCTGCGGTTCTTCTGGAATTCGGCGATGGTCTCGATCTTCGTCGTCACCATCACGATGCTGATCAGCGTGCCCGCCGCCTTCGCGCTGGCGCGGATGCGGTTCTGGGGGTCGGCGACACTGGCCACCGGCGTGTTCCTGACCTATCTGATCCCGGAAACGCTGCTGTTCCTGCCGCTGTTCAAGATGTTCGCCGCCTTCGGCGAGTTCACCGGAATTCAGCTGATCAACAAATGGTACGTGCTGCTGCTGGTCTATCCGACGCTCACCGTTCCGTTCTGCACCTGGATCATGATCGGCTATTTCGCCTCGATCCCGAAGGAGCTCGATGAAGCCGCCGTGATCGACGGCGCGTCCTGGTTCCAGACCCTGACGCGGATCTTCATCCCGGTCGCCTTCCCCGGCATCATCGCCGCGACCATCTTCGCCTTCACGGTGTCGTGGGCGCAGTTCCTCTATCCGCTGGTGTTCACCACCTCGGTCGACCAGCTCGTGCTGCCGGTCGGCATCATCACGACGCTGATCAAGGGCGACGTCTTCAACTGGGGGCAGATCATGACCGGCGCCCTGCTCGGCGCCGCGCCGCCGCTCATCATCTATGCGTTCCTGATGGACTATTACATTGCCGGCCTGACCGCCGGCGCGACAAAGGGTTGATCTCATGGCGGACGTGACGTTGCGTAAGGTGGTGAAGCGTTATGACGAGGTCGAGGCGGTGCGCGGCATCGATCTTGACATCGCCGACCATGAGTTCGTCGTGCTGGTCGGGCCATCGGGCTGCGGCAAGTCGACCACGCTGCGGATGATCGCCGGTCTGGAGGACATTTCAGACGGGGACATCATGATCGGCGGCGACGTCATCAACGACGTGCCGCCGAAGGACCGCGACATCGCGATGGTGTTCCAGAACTACGCGCTCTACCCGCACATGACGGTCGCCGAGAACATGTCGTTCGGGCTGCGGCTGAAGCGCTACCCCAAGGCGGAGATCAAGAGCCGGGTCGACGAAGCCGCGCGCATGCTCGACATCGTCGAACTGATCGACCGCAAGCCGAAGCAATTGTCCGGCGGCCAGCGCCAGCGCGTCGCCATGGGCCGCGCCATCGTGCGTAACCCAAAAGTGTTTCTGTTCGACGAGCCGCTGTCCAACCTCGACGCCAAACTGCGCGTGCAGATGCGGATCGAGATCAAGAAGGTGCACCAGAAGGTCCGCACCACCACCGTCTACGTCACCCACGACCAGGTCGAGGCGATGACGCTGGCGGATCGGGTGGTGGTGATGAACCACGGCCGCATCGAGCAGATCGGCACGCCGAACGAACTCTACCACAAACCAGCGACGAAATTCGTCGCCTCCTTCATCGGCTCGCCGGCGATGAACTTTGTCCCGTGCCGGCTCGAGGAGATCGGCGGCAAGCTGCACGTCCGCCTGACCGACCGCGTCGTCTTCCCGCTGCCGCCGGCCCGCGCCGCGCGTTACCAGGGGATTGCGCGCAACGAGAAGCTGCTGCTGGGGCTGCGGCCCGAGCATATCACCGAGGCGAAGCCGCATGCCGAGCCCGGCGTCGAGACCTTCGACACGGTGCTCGACGTCACCGAGCCGATGGGCATGGAGACGCTGATCTACTTCACCATGGAGGGCACGCAGGTCTGCGGGCGGGTCAATCCCAATGCCGGCGCGGAGGATGGCGCCCCGCTCCGATTGGCGGTGGACCTCAATAATATGCACCTGCTAAATGACGCCTCGGGCGCCGTCCTTTGACGGCGCAATTGCGAGGCTCAAGGGCAGGAAATGGCACCCAACAAGAAGAAAATCTTCATCACGGAATCGATGTCGCAGCAGGGCAGAGCGCTGCTCAGCGCGCGCGACGACATCGATCTCATCGAATTTCCCAACATGATCTCGCAGGCGGATTTCAACGCTAAACTGCAAGAGCATGCGCCGGTGCACGCTGTCGCCCTCGGCGGCACCCGCTTCGGCGAACCCGAGCTTGAGTCTTCGAAAGAAATGCTGGTCGTGACCCGGATCGGCGTCGGCTTCGACGCGGTCGACGTCCCGGCGCTGAGCCGCCGCAAGGTGCCGCTGATGGTCGCGGGCACGGCCAATTCGCCGTCGGTGGCCGAATGCGCCATGTTCATGATGTTGACGCTCGCCAAGCGCGCCACCGAAATGCACGCGCTGGTCCGCGACAACCGCTGGCCGGAGCGACTCGGCATGCTGCCCTTCGACCTTTACGGCAAGACGATCTTGATCGTGGGCTTCGGCCGTATCGGCAGCCGCACCGCAAAACGCTGCCTGGCGATGGAAATGAACGTCCTGATTTTTGACCCCTACAAGGCGCCCGCCGACATCAAGGCCGCCGGTTGCGAGCCGGTCACCGATCTCGACGCCGCGCTGCCGCGCGCCGACTTCGTCAGCATCCACTGCCCGAAGAACCCGGAGACGATCGGCATGTTCAATGCCGACCGCCTCGCTCGCCTCAAGCCGAAAGCCTATTTGATCAACACCGCCCGCGGCGGCATCGTCGATGAGGCCGCGCTGTACACCGCGCTGACCACGGGCAAGCTCGCCGGCGCCGGGCTGGACGTTTTCGAGCAGGAGCCGCCGCCAGCCGGCCAGGCGCTGCTCGCGCTTCCCAACGTGATCATGGCGCCGCACGTCGCCGGCGTCACGGTGGAAGCCGTGGACCGCATGAGCGAGCAGACCGCGCGCAACATTCTGAGCGTGCTGGACGGCGATCCGTTGCGTCAAAACGTGATCAACCAGGACGTGCTCGGCTAACGCCGGCTCGTCACCCGCGCGGCCGGTCCACCGACCGGCTGCGCCAGCGAGGTACCCGCATGGCCTTCAAGGAATACGGCACCTACGACGCGGTCGGCCTCGCAGAACTGGTTCGGAACAAGGAAGTCACGCCTAAGGAATTGCTCGACGAGGCGATCGCCCGCACCGCAAAGGTCGATCCGCAGATCAACGCGGTCGTCGTCAAGCACTACGACTATGCCGAACGCCAGATCGAGCGCGGCCTGCCCGATGGTCCGTTCACCGGCGTTCCCTTCCTGCTGAAGGATCTCGATCTCGTCGAGGGCACGCGGACGACCTTCGGAGCGTCGGTCCTGAAGGACTTTGTCGCCGATCACACCGGCACGCTGGCGCAGCGCTTTCTCGATGCAGGTCTTACGATCTTCGGCAAGAGTGCCAGTCCTGAGTTCGGCCTGATGCCGACGACGGAACCGCGCCTGCACGGTCCGACCCGCAATCCCTGGAATCTCGAACATTCTTCCGGCGGCTCGTCGGGTGGCGCGGCAGCGGCGGTCGCCGCACGCATCGTCCCCGTCGCGCATGCCAGCGACGGTGGCGGCTCGATCCGGATTCCCGCCTCCGCCTGCGGCGTGTTCGGCATGAAGCCGACCCGCGCGCGCAATCCGCTCGGCCCCGACCGCGGCGAAGGCTGGGGCGGCTTTTCGTGCGGTCACGTCATCAGCATCAGCGTGCGCGACAGCGCGGTCATGATGGATGCGATCCACGGTCCGGAGCCGTCGAGCCCTTACGTCGCGCCGCCGCCGGAGCGGCCGTTCTCGCAGGAAGTCGGCCGCAACCCTGGCAAACTGCGCATCGCCTTCACCGACAAATCGCCCTATGGCGACGCCATCGATTCCGAGATCGCCGCCGCCGTGCGCGCAATCGCAAAACTGTTGGAGGGGCTCGGCCATTCTGTCGAGGAGCGTGCGCCGCCGCTCGCCGAAGATCCTGCCCCAACCATCCGGACGATCGTCGGGGCCAACACGGCGCTGTCGGTTCGGCAGATCGAACAGCGGCTCGGCCGCGCCGCGACCCAGGAAGATTTCGAAATCCTGACATTGGCCAGCGCGCGCAACGCGGCAAAGACCAGCGCGACCGACTATGTGGCCGCGCAGCTCGCCGCTTTCCAGATCTCGCGCACGCTCGCAGCATTCTTCGAGAGTTGCGACGTTTTCCTGTGTCCGACCTTGTGCATGCCGCCGCTGCGTATCGGCGAACTCAACACCATGTCCGAAGATCTCTCGCACGTCGCTCCGATCCTGCGCCGCTACATGCCGTGGACCTCCATGTTCAACATGTCCGGGCAGCCCGCGATGTCGGTGCCGCTGGCATGGAACGCGGCCGGCCTGCCGCTCGGCATGATGTTCTCGGCCCGGTTCGGCGACGAGGCGACGTTGTTCCGCCTCGCGGGCCAGCTTGAACAAATGCGCCCCTGGAAGAACCGGCTGCCGCCCGTGTGTGCATAACCGCCGCCGCAAAAACGCCCAGATTTGACAAAGCGCGGCAGGACCGGCACTGAGGGATGTGCGCCGGACGGACGTGGGACACCGATTCCGGAGACCGAACTCGATCCGGAGGGCTGAATCGTGACCCAAGGTGACCCGACCGACTATGCCCTGGCAACCATCGCCAGCATTCTGGAGCCGGAAAGCCGCCGTGAATCCGAGAAGGCCATGGCTGCAGATAAAATCGCTGCAGATAAAACGGCTGCAGAGAAAGCGCCTGCAGAAAAATTGCCCGCAGTCCCGCCGCCCCTTCCCGCCGCACATGCGCCGATCGAGGCGCATGGCTACACCAGGCACGGCCCCGGTCCGATGGCCGCGATCCGTTTCAAATGGTCGGTCCGCCTCGAGAATGGCGAGTACTTCGTCGATGAAACGATCGGCGAAAATTCCAAGCCCGTCGTCTCCGGCCCGATGTCGCGCGAGGCGGCGATCCAGATGGTGGACGATCGCGAAAGCGACGCCCGCCGGCGTTTCGAGCAATTGAAGAGCGAGATGAGCGCACGCAGTGCGGCCAGTTTGGCGCACCACGACAACTGAGCCATACGCCTGCGCCGTTGCACTGTCGTCGTGCCCCGGCGGTATTGGAAATCCAACTCATTATATCAAGCACGACTGCGCCGCAGCGCAATCACGATTCGCTCATCATCCATCGGCGATTTCTCGTGCAGTTCCATCTATTTTCGCCGGAAATTGACCGCACAGCGAGCGCTATTTAAACTGCCGTTTTCAGGTTTGAACCCAGAGCCGCCAGCACACGACTCATACTTTGAAAGTGATCCGGATCACGTTGGGCGAAGCTGTCGCTGCGTAATAGCTTTGCGGGGTTCCCTGCTCAGGAGGTCGTCATGAACAAGCGTCTCGCTATCGCCGTGCTGTTGCTGGCGAGCAGCCTTACCGCCGCGCAGGCGCAGCAGTACAAGTTCGAATATGGTGGCCACACCATCACCATCGATCCCGACCGCGGCACGGTCCAGATTCCCGGCGTCTACGACAACACCAAGAAGGCGAAGCGCCCGCGTGGCGAGGAAGGCGATCTCGATCGCCCGGCCAGGAAGGCGCCACAGCAGGCGAAGTCGTCGCCGCAGGCCGCGCCTGAGCCGGCGGCCCCGGCTGCTGCACGGCCCGCCGCCGCCGCTCCCGCAGTAACGCCACCGGCGGCTCCTGCACCGGCTGTCGCTGCACCAGCGGCTCCCGCTCCTGCGCCTGTGGCGCCCGCACCGGTCGAGCAGGCGGCTGTACCACCGGCGCCGCCTCCGCCTCCCGCCCCGGCTCCACCGGAGCCCACCACCACGATCGTGATCGCGCCGCCACCCGAAAAGCCGGCGCCTGCACCATCCCAGACCATCGTGGTCGCCCCGCCGCCGCCGGCTCCCGCGCCCGTCGCCGCGCCGGCGCCGTTGCCCCAGCAGAAACAGGCCGCAGCCCCGGCGGCTTCTTCGATTCCGCCATCGAACTCGCCGCTCGGCGTCTGGCTGACGGAAGAAAAGGAAGGCAAGGTCAGGATCGAAGAATGCGGCGCCAACCTCTGCGGCTATGCCGTCGACAAGAAGTCGAACCAGAACGGCGAGCAGGTTCTGATCAACATGAAGCCCGGCAATAACAAATGGAGCGGCCGGATCTTCGATCCGAATACCGGCAGCAGCTACGATTCGACGATCGCGCTGAAGGGCACCGACACCCTACGCGTCCAGGGCTGCGCATTCGGCGGCATGTTCTGCGGCGGCCAGACCTGGACCCGGGTCAACTGACTGGCAAGAACCGACCGGCAAGTGTGACGCCGGGCACGCCTGAGACCCCACCAAAAGCCCTGCGGAAACGCGGGGCTTTTTTCCTGTGATGACCGTCACGGTGGATCGGGTGGTGTCGTGAGATCGTGTTCGTGTTCAAACCAAAAGGGGCTTGCCATGATCACGTCTTCGAAATCTCTGATCGCCGCTTCGCTGTTTGCCGCCGCTATCGGTTTTGCCGCACCGTCGGCCGCCGCGACCTTCGACGGCGACTGGAACGTCCAGATCACTTCGTCGAACGCGGCCTGCCCAAGCGGCGCGTCCGTCTCGATCGAGATCGCCAATGGCCAGGTCGCCTCGAACAGCGCGGCCGTCACCGCCTCTGGTCGTGTCGCCGACGCCGGCAAAATCAGCGTCACGCTGGCCAGCGGCGCGAAGCGCGCGGTCGGCACCGGTCGGCTGTCGGGCACCTCCGGCTCGGGCACCTGGCGCGCCGCCCTCTGCTCGGGCACCTGGACGGCGCAGCGGATCTGAAGAGCGCCATTCTGGAGCCCGCGACGATCGCTCGCCATCTGCCGCGGCACCGAGACGGGCACGTGACTTGCATCGCCTCGGTCGAGCAGCGTGGAACAGCGGGATGCTTGGGATACCTCGTCGTTACAGTCACTTCGTCTTCGGAATCATTCAGTCCGGCCTGACATCCGCCATCGCGGCCGCGATAGCCAGCCTGCCGTTCGGCGCATCCGGGTCCTTCACCGTCCACTGGCTGAAGTCCTGGCTCGTCTCCTGGCTCCTGATGCTGCCGGTCGTGATTTTTGCGGCGCCGGCGATCCGCCGCCTGGCGCACGCAATGACCCGCGAGTAAACGAGTCGGAACCTACCCGAGTTTCGCCGAATACTCCGCGTCGGTCACATGCTCCATCCAGGTGACATAGCTGCCGTCGGCGGCTTCCTGCATCGCGATGTGCGTCATCGCATTGGTCGGCGACGCGCCATGCCAGTGCTTCTCGCCGGGCGGAATCCAGACCACATCGCCGGGCCGGATTTCCTGGATCGGGCCGCCTTTTGTCTGGACCCGTCCGACGCCCGAGATCACGTAGAGCGTCTGACCGAGCGGATGCGTGTGCCAGGCGGTGCGCGCGCCGGGCTCGAAGGAAACGCGCGTCGAAGCCAGCCGCGCCGGCGCCTCGGTCTGGATGATCGGATCCTGCAGCACGGTGCCGGTGAAATATTCGGCCGGCGCGCGGCGTGTCGGCCGGGAGCCTGCGAGATGGATATCCATGGCGTTGTCTCCTTGTTCTGATTTTACACGCGTCTTGTAGGGTGGGCAGAGGAACGCAAGCGACGTGCCCACCATCTTTCACCAAGCAGACGGCAATACGGTGGGCTCGCATTCGCCTTCGCTCTTCGAGCTATGGCGACTGCTCAGCCCACCCTACAACTGCACCGCTACTTCTTTGTGGCCGCGTATCGCGCCTTGGTTTCGGCGTTCATCGGATAGAGGCCGGGCAGCGCCGCGCCGTTGTTCACCTCGTTGACGATCCAGGCTTCCATCCGTTCCTGTTCCGGCCCCTCCGCCAGCACATGATCGAGCATCGCCTGCGGGATCAGTACGGCGCCGTCCTGGTCGGCGACCACGATGTCGTTCGGAAACACCGCGACCCCGCCGCAGCCGATCGGCTCGCCCCAGCCGACGAAGGTCAGCCCGGCCACCGAGGGCGGGGCGGCAAAACCGTCGCACCACACGGGCAGATGCGTACCGAGCACGCCCTCGATGTCGCGCACCACGCCGTCGGTGATCAGCGCCGCCACGCCACGCTTGACCATGCGCGCGCAAAGAATGTCGCCGAAGATGCCGGCATCGGTGATGCCCATGGCATCGACCACGGCGATGCAGCCCTTCGGCATCGCCTCGATCGCGGTGCGGGTCGAAATCGGCGACGACCACGACTCCGGCGTGGCGAGATCCTCGCGTGCGGGCACAAAGCGCAGCGTGAAGGCGGGCCCGACCAACCGCGGCTGTCCCGGCCGCAGCGGCTTGGTGCCGCGCATCCAGACGTTTCGCAGGCCCTTCTTGAGCAGCACGGTGGTGATCGTGGCGGTGGAGACGCCGGTCAGGGTTGCGATGGCTTCGGGGGACAGGGACATCTGGGATGCAGGCTCCGGGGGGTGGAAAGAGGTAGCGCATCTTGCGAAGCGCGGGTGCTGCGTCAAGGGCTCGCGGAAAGACGGTCGATCACAACACCTTATCGTCGGAAAGCCCATTAATTTATTGAACTTGCTGATCGATTTGGCACGAACGGAATTCCACTCGGGCCCGAAACGCGCTACAGCTGCCCGTCAGCACGAGATCGTTCGGAGACCATGGCCGCGCCGCTTCCCCCGCCCCGCCTCCTGCCGAGTGGCGACAGCGCCATCACGGTGGAATTCAGCCGCAGCATCGACGATGTCGCCAACCGGCGCGTGCTGGCGCTCGACCGCGCCCTGGCCGCCGAGCCGGTGAGCGGCGTCACCGAGACGGTGCCGACCTATCGCTCGCTGCTGGTCCATTACGATCCCGTGCAGGTCGATTTCGACCGGCTGGGCGGACAGATCCTCGCGCTGGCGGCGCGGCCGGTGCCGGCGGCAGCCAAGACGCGGCGCTGGCGCATTCCGGTGTGCTATGGCGGCGAACACGGCATCGACCTCGAGGACGTCGCCAAGAGGCTCAACATCACGCCGGACGAGATCGTGGCGCGCCATGTCGCCGGCGATTACCGGGTGGCCATGATCGGCTTTACGCCCGGCTGGTCCTATCTCAGCGGGCTGACCGAAAGCCTGCACATGCCGCGGCAGCAGAATCCGCGGCTGCTGACGCCGGCCGGCACCATCTCGATCGGCGGCGTGCAGACCGGCGTGCAGTGCATCGCCGGCCCAAGCGGCTGGCACCTTCTGGGGCGGACCGCCGTGCGCACCTACCAGCTTCACCGCGATCCGATCTTTCTGCTGGAGCCCGGCGATAACGTCACCTTCACGCCGGTCGACGCCAAGACGTTCGCAGAGCAGGACCGCGCGGCCGAAGCCGGCGAATTTATCGCCGAGCAGATCGCCTCATGACAAAACTCGTCATTCCCTTCATCGGCCCGGCAAGTTCGGTGCAGGACGGCGGACGTCCGGGCTCGCAGCGCTACGGCCTGGTGCCGAGCGGCGCGATGGACCGGCTGGCGCTGGCGGCCGCCAACACGCTGGTTGGCAATGAGCTGTTCGCGGCAGCCATCGAAGTCGGCCCGTACGGCGCAAAGTTCACGGCCCGCGACGGCACGGTGCGCGTCGCGCTCGCGGGCGCGCCGCGCAACGCCGATATCGCCGGCCGCACGATGGCGCCGGATACGTCGGCAACCCTGGCCGAAGGCGAGACGCTGACGCTCGGCTTTGCCCGCGGCGGATCGTTCAGCTATCTCGCTATCGAAGGCGGCATCGAGGGCGAGCCGATGTTCGGCAGCCTCGCGGTCAATGCCCGCGCCGGCCTCGGCAGCCCCTACCCGCGCCCGCTGCAATCCGGCGACGAGTTGCAGGTGAAGGCGGCCAGCAGTGCACCGGAACGGCGGATCGAACTGCCGGCATTATCAGATGCGCCGATCCGCATCGTCTGGGGACCGCAGGACGACGAATTCGCCGAGGAAACCAGAAAACTGTTCCTCGACAGTGAATGGAAGATCTCGGCCACCAGCGACCGCATGGGCTACCGGCTCGAGGGCCCCGTCATCAAACATCTCCACGGCCACAACATCGTGTCCGACGGCACCGTCAACGGCAGCTTGCAGGTACCCGGCAACGGCCAGCCGATCGTATTGATGCGGGACCGCGGCACCAGCGGCGGCTATCCGAAGATCGCGGCCGTCATATCCGCGGACTTCGGGCGTTTTGCGCAGACCCCCGCCGGTCGCGCCTTCCGCTTCAAGGCGGTCAGCATGGCGGAAGCGCAGTCGGAGGCGCGCAAATTCGCGGAGTTGCTGCGCACCTTGCCCGAGCGGCTGCGCTCGATCGACAGCATTGATCTCAACATCGAAGCGCTGCACGATGCCAATGTCGCCGGCCACGCCGTCAGCGCCGTCGATGCCGGAACCTGGCACGCCGAAACGACCGACACACCAGAAGCAGGACCAACGCCATGACGACCATCGATCTCAATTGCGATCTCGGCGAAGGATTTGGCGCGTGGGAGATGGGTAACGACGCCGCGATGATCGAACTCGCGACGTCGGTCAACGTCGCCTGCGGCTTCCATGCCGGCGACCCCGACATCATGCGCCACACCGTCGAACTCGCGAAAGCGCGCGGCGTCAGCGTCGGCGCGCATCCGGGATACCGCGACCTGCACGGTTTCGGCCGCCGCCCGATGCCCGGCCTCAAATCGTCCGAGATCGAAAACCTGATCGCCTACCAGATCGGCGCTTTGCAGGCGATCGCGACCGCCGCCGGCTACAAGGTCACCCACGTCAAGGCGCACGGCGCGATCTCCAACGTCGCCTGCGAAGACGACATGACCGCGCGCGCGATTGCCAACGGCATCAAGGCCGTCGATCCCAATCTGATCTTCGTCGTGCTCGCCAATTCAAAACTGGTGCAGGCCGGCGAAGCCGCCAATCTGCCGATGGTGCACGAAGTGTTCGCCGACCGCGCCTATGGCGACGACGGCCTGCTGGTGTCGCGCAAGCAGCCGGGCGCCGTGCTGCACGACGCCAGGGAAATCGCCGACCGCGTGGTGCGGATGGTTCAGGATGGCGGCGTCGTGTCGGTGACCGGCAAGAAGATCAAGATGCGCACGGATACGGTGTGCATTCACGGCGACACGCCGGGCGCGGTGGAGATCGGGCGAAAGGTGCGTCAGGCCCTGAATGATGCAGGGATCACCGTCGCGCCGTTCAAGACGAAGATTTGATCTTGTAGGGTGGGCGAAGCGCAGCGTGCCCACCATCTCGGAGAGAATTCGTTGATAGATGGTGGGCACGGCGCAAGCGCGCCTTTGCCCAGGCTACAAGTCCTAGCTAGAACGGATGGACCGAAAGCGTCCCGAACACGATGGCGGCGATCAGCGCGAACGCGCTGTAGAGAGCAACCGTGTGAAATCCGGTGCCGGCGCGACGCGTCAACGAGCGTGCATGAAGGTGCAGGCGGGCTTCCGCTGATAGTTCGCGCATCATCGATCTCCAACGCGGCATGAGGTGCATATGGAATATCGATCGCAGCCGGATTCAAGGCGACTTGCGAAATAGTGACGCCGGCGCTCCGGAACGCGCGCTTTCGAGAGGAAAATTTCTTTTTGGCACACCAGCCCGAGAATTTCATTCGGGTCGACATTTTTGAATCACAAGGACTGCGGAAGAGCGAAGAGGTAGCAAGATACTCTGCTCGCGCTCCCTTTTTAATTATCATCAAGGCAGCTCAAACACGCAAACTAGGCTTTCCTTATTCGGGCGGATGGAGGAAACGATGCGCTCCTATTCCATCACACGGCGTGATGCTCTGCTGGCTGCGACCGCACTCGCGACGACGGCTGCGGCAGGCGCAGATGCCATATTCTCGGCGGCGAGAGCCCAAGCTGTTCGTCCCTCGCCGTCAGAGCCGATCGCCGCGGAGGAAGCGCTTGCAATCGCGGAGGAAGCTTACGTCTATCTCTATCCGCTGATCATGATGGACGTGACGCGCAAGCAGTTGGTCAATCTTGACGCCAAGAGCAGTTCGCTGGGCGGACCAGCCAACGCGTTCACTCATATCCGCGCGTTCCCGTCTGCCGATATGAGAGCTGTGGTTCGCCCAAATTTCGATACGCTCTATTCGAGCGCGTGGCTTGACCTCACCGATGGACCTGTCGTGGTCTCGACGGCGGACACAGGCGGCCGGTACTTCTTGCTGCCGATGATCGACATGTGGACGGACGTCTTTGCCGTGCCTGGAAAGCGGACCAACGGTACAGGAGCGGCGAACTTCGCTCTCGTTCCCCCAGGTTGGACGGGAAACCTGCCCCAGGGCGTCGATCGCATCGATGCGCCGACGCCGTATGTCTGGATCGTCGGGCGCACGCAGACCAACGGCGTGCAGGACTATCCGGCGGTTCACAAAGTGCAGGACGGCTATCGGATCACCTTGCTGGCCGACTGGGGAAAGTCCCCCCGCAAGATCGAACAGAAGATCGATCCCTCGGTAGACACCAAGACGGAGCCATTGCGGCTGGTCAATGACATGCCGGGACCGGAGTATTTTCGTTACGGCACCGAGCTGATGAAGCTGCACCCGCCGCACGTCACCGATTGGTCGATGCTCGCGCGGATGCGGCGCATCGGGTTGGAGCCGGGCCGGTTTGCCGCGGGCAATTCGAGCACCGAAATTCTGACCAAGGGAGCCGCCGCGGGGCTCAAGCTCATTCAGGAAAAAGCCACGACGATCGCGCGCGTGATCAATGGCTGGCAGATGAACACCGACACGATGGGAGTCTACGGCAACTTCTACCTCAAGCGTGCCATCGTCGCACTCATCGGTCTCGGGGCCAATCAGACGGACGACGCGATCTATCCGCTCAACGTCGCCGATGCAGATGGCAAGCCGGTCGTGGCAGAGAATAAATATGTTTTGCACTTCGCCAAAGAAGAACTGCCTCCGGTTCGTGCCTTCTGGTCGCTAACCCTGTACGACGCGGAAGGTTTTCAGGTCGCCAATCCGCTGAACCGTTTCGCGATTGGCGATCGCGATGCTCTTAAGTTCAATGCCGATGGTTCGCTTGACCTCTTCGTTCAGCATGACAATCCCGGCCCCGACAAGGAGTCGAATTGGCTGCCGGCGCCGAAGACGGGACTTCTCGGCCTGACCCTGCGACTCTATTCGCCGAAGCCCCAGGTCGCGGAAGGTCGATGGGTCCCCCCGGCTATCCGCCGGGTAAGCTGAGGCGCCCGTCCTAGTAAACGTCCTGCTGGAACCGACCGTTCTTCTTCAGATCAGCCACAAAACTGATTGCCTCGTCCGTGCTGCGCGCGCCGAACTGGGCGACGATATCGACCAAAGCCCGCTCGACGTCCTTGGCCATCCGCTTGGCGTCGCCGCAGATGTAGACGTGGGCGCCCTCGGCGAGCCAGGTCCACACTTCGCGGCCGACTTCGCGCATGCGGTCCTGCACGTAAAACTTCTTGTCGCCGTCGCGTGACCACGCCAGCGACAGCCGCGTCAAGAGGCCCGAGGTCTTCATGGCGTTGAGTTCGTCGGCATAGAAGAAATCGCAGTCGCTGCGCTGGTGGCCGAAGAACAGCCAGTTCTTGCCGGGCGCGCCGGTGGCGCGGCGGTCGAGCAGGAAAGCGCGGAACGGCGCCACGCCGGTGCCGGGGCCGATCATGATGATCGGCGTTTTGGGATCGGCCGGCAGCGCAAAGCCGTGCGCCTTCTGCACATAGACCTTCAGTTCATCGCCGGGGTTGATGCGTTCGGCGAGGAACGTGGAGGCCAGGCCGAGCCGCCGGCGCTTGTTGACGATGTAACGTACGCAGTCGACCGTCAGCGACAGTTTTCCGGGCGTCGCGTTGTGCGAGGACGAGATCGAATAGAGCCGCGGCTGCAGCGGCTCCAGCGCCTCGACGAACGCCTCCGGGTGCGGACGCACGCCGGAGAACTTTTGCAGCACCGCCATCACGTCGAGCGTCGCGGCGTCGCCATCGGGATCCTCGCCCTGGGCCAGCGCCCTCGCCTTCTCGCGCTGCGCGCCGCCGGTCAGATACGAGATCAGTTCGAACAGCTGATCCGGCGCCGGTGACAGCGAGACGTCGTCGGTCAACACCTCGCGCAGCGTCTTGCCATTTACGTTCGTCGTGTGCGAGGCGCCGAGCAGCGCGATGATCTGGTCGACCAGCCCGAGATCGTTGCGCGCAAAGATGCCGAAGGAATCGCCGACGACGTAGTCGAGCCCGCAACCGGACAGGTCGAACTCGATATGCCAGGTTTCCTTCTCCGAACCGGGCTTGTTAAGCAGGCGGCGCGACAGGAAAGTTGCAGCGATCGGATTGTCGCGCGAGCGGCCGGGCTCGCCCAGGGGCGCAGAGGCCGCCGGCGCGGTCGCGGCTGAACTCGCCGCCGTCGCCTTGTCGATCTCCTCGTAGAGCGCCTTCAGCATCCGCGCGGTTTCCTTGCCGCCGGGGACGCAGAGGTTGAGCCGCGCTTCGCTCTTGTTCGCGATCGCTTCCGAATAGTTGTGGCAGTCATAGCCGCACTGGCCGCAATCCTGTTGCGCCATCGCCGCCATCATGCGCCGCCGCAGCGGGCGGCCTTCGGCGAGCTTCATGCGTTCGGCCATCGGCATGGTCTGGTCGTGCCAGGGCGCCTCGCCGTCATCGCCATCGCCGGCCGCGCTGTCCATCACGGCAGCGCCCTGCTCGGCCGACAGTGGCGCGGCATCCGACAGCAAACCCGCGAAGAATCCGTTGAGCCACGAACGCTGCGCTTCGGAGAACGGCGCGCTGGAGGGAATGATCTCGATCTTTGGCGTCGGCGTGATCTGGTTCATGACGATACCTCGGCATCCGCAAGCTTGCGCAGCGTCGCGCCGTCATGGCGGCGCGCGAAGGTCAGGAAAGTTTCGTCGGGCGAGGCGCGGTGCGCGAGATAGGCCTTCAGTAGTCTTTCCACCGTCCGCGGCGCGTCCTCCGCCTTGAGGTCGCGATAGACCTCCTGCCCGACATCGGCGTCCGGCCCAAAACCGCCGCCGGTGAAGAGGTGATAACCCTCGACCGGATCGGCATCCTCGCCGACATCGACCTTCGCCGCGATCAGGCCGATATCGCTGATGTAATGCTGCGCGCAGGAATGATGGCAGCCGGTGACGTGGATGTTGAGCGGCGTGTCCATGGCGACGCGCGGCTCGCACCAGTCGCCGATCTGCGCCGCATGAAGCTTGGTGTTCGAGGCCGCGAACCGGCAGCCGGCATTGCCGGTGCAGGCGATCAGTCCGGCACGGATCTGCGAGGCCGCGACATCGAGCCCGATCTTCCTGATCGCGGCAATCGCCAGTTCGACGTTGTCGTCGCGCACGCCCGGAATGAGAAGGTTCTGCCAGACCGTCAGGCGAATATCGCCGTCGCCGAGATCCTGCGCGATCTTTGCCAGCCCGCGCATCTGATCGCAGGTCACTTTTCCGAGCGGCAGCGAGACGCCGATCCAGTTCAGCCCTTCCTGCTTCTGCTGGTGCACCCCGATATGCGCCATGCGATCGAACGCCGGCCGCGGCACAAGCGCTTCCGGCGGCACGCGCGTAAACGGCTTGCCGAGCCGCTCCTCGACCAGCGCGAGGAATTTGTCGTGGCCCATGCCGTCGAGCACGTATTTCAGCCGCGCCTTGTTGCGGTTGGTGCGGTCGCCGAGATCGATGAAGACGCGGACGATGGCGTCGGAGACTTTGGTCGCGTCCGCCGGCCGAACGATGATGTCGCCATACCTGGCAAAATCCCGGTGCCCGGTGATGCCGCCGAGCCCGAGCCGAAACCAGACACCGGCCTCGGCGCCAAATCCGTCCTTCACCTCGACCGCCGAAAACGCGATGTCGTTGGTGTCCTCCAGCACCGCGATTTTGCCGGCGCCGTCGAAGGCGACGTTGAATTTGCGCGGCAGCCCGTACAGCGATCGGTCGTTGAGGATGTGGTAGTGCCACTCCCGCGCATAATCGCGGGTGTCCAGAAGCTCCTGCGGATCGATCCCCGCCGTCGGCGTGCCCGTGACGTTGCGGATGTTGTCGGCGCCGGAACCGCGCGAGCAAAGGCCGAGGTCCTGTATGCCCTCGATCAGCGCCACCGCGTGCTTCGGCGGGATTTCCCGCACCTGCAGGTTAGCCCGCGTGGTGACGTGGCAGAACGGCCCGCAGAGATTTTCGACGAGGTCGGCGAGGCCGGCGAACTGCCAGTGCTTCAAGATGCCGTTCGGAATGCGCAGCCGGCACATGTAGGAATCCTGCGCCGGCGCCACGTAGAACAGGCCGTAATAGCGCCAGCGGAAATTGTCGGCCGGACTGGGGGCTACGTTGTCGCGCGCCTGCTGCTTCAGCCGCGAATAGGCATCGAACGGATGCTCCTCGCGCTTGAACTTTTCCTGGTCGGCGAGTTTTTTGCCCGATGCCGTGACCTTGTCCTGCGCCTTGATGTGCGCGGAGTCCGGGCCGGTGGGCTCGGCCGCCGCTTTGCCCCCGCCGAGGCCGCGCCCCACCCGGCTGACCTGCAGGCCGGTGGTAAAGCCTTCGAGGTAGCGTTTCTGCTCGTCGGTGAAATCGACGGTAAGCGGCTCGATCTTCATGGGGGCGACGAAGCTCCTGCGGCCACGCGGCGTGGCGTCAACGAGGTGGGGCAACCGCGCCTCGACCGCCCCGGCAGGGCATTCGAGGTCAGCGATCCGGACAGCTTCGTTGCTGCGGAAATCCATCTTGGATCTGGGGCCGGCAGGCATCTCCGCCAACCGGCCGCATTGCAACATACAAGTTGCGTGCCAGACCTGGATTTACAAATTATCTCGATGATTCAGCTGGTTACTTCGCAGGCCCCGTCAGCACGCAGCCCGGCTCAATCCAACACCGCGGCAATTGCTCAACCTTTGGGCACAGGTGTCCAGCGCCTATTCTTTTTTCATTTTCCGCATCAGGACTTCCATCGTCCGATCTCGAACGCCGCCAGATGGCCTGCGATATCGCCGGGATCGAACGCCGGCCCGGCAAAGGCGCCGATGGCGTCGGAGGCGCCGGCAATCTGGCCCTGTTGTCCCAAGGCGGCGTCGTAGAGGTCCGGCCGGAACACGCCCATGGCGGTGCTCAGCGCGTCGGGCCGCAGCGCCGTCTGTCCCCAGCGCACCATCTGCGCGTACAGCCAGGCCGCCTGCGCGGGATCAGGCCGTGCCGCGCCCTCGCGCCCGACCAGCAGATAGCGGCTGCTCTCGCGCCGTGTGCCGTCGGGCGACACTTTCAGGCGGCCGTCGAGCGTCCGCTGGATCACCTCGGCATCGACGCCGATGCGGTCGGGATGCGCCAGCACCTGCGCCGCCTCGGCGCGGTTGGCAGTATCCTCGATGTAGTCGGCGGCATGGGCGGCCGCCCGCACCAGCGCCGCCAGTACGTCGGCGTTCTTTTCCGCCCAGTTCTGCCGCACCGCCAGCACCTTCTCGGCCGCGCGCACCAGGATATCCGAAACAAAGTGCAGGATGTTTCCGACGCCGAGATCGACCGCGACCGAATTCCAGGGCGCCCCGACGCAGAACGCATCGACATGGCCGTTGGCGAGGCTGTCCACCATGTAGGGCGGCGGCAGCACCACGAGCCGCACGTCCTCGTCGGGATCGACCCCGCCCGCCGCCATCCAGAACCGCAGCTGGTAATTATGCGTCGAGAACGGAAACGTCATCCCGAACGTCAGCGGCTCCGCGCCGCTCTTGCGCCTGTTGGCCACGACGCGCGAAAGCGCCAGCGCCGTCGCCATCGGATCGACCGCATCGCCCTCGATCTCCGCCATGATCGCAGCGTGAAGCGCCGGCGACACCGTGATCGCGTTGCCGTTGAGGCCGAGATTGAACGGCGCCACGATCGGCACCTTGACGTGTCCGAGCCCGAGGCTCGACGCAATCGCGACTGGCGCCAGCAGATGCGCGGCATCAAACATGCCGATATTGAGCTTGTCGCGCACGTTGGACCACGACACTTCCCGCACCAGCGTGACGTCGAGCCCTTCGGCGCTCGCAAACCCCTTGTCGACGGCAATGATCAATGCGGCGGCGTCGACCAGCGGAATGAATCCGATACGTAAGGGTGTACTCATTTCAGCAACTCCGACGCGGTCAAAATCGACTGCGCGATCTCGCCGATTTTCTTCTTCTCGCGCATCGCGGTGGAGCGCATCAGCACATAGGCCTCGTCTTCGGTGAGGCCCTTCACCTTCATCAAAATCCCCTTGGCGCGGTCGATCACCTTGCGTTCCTCGAGCGCCGATTTGGTGCGGTCGAGTTCATCCTGCAGTTTCGAAAAGGCGTTGAAGCGGGAAATACAGAGGTCGAGGATCGGCTTGATCCGCTCCTTCTTCAGCCCGTCGACGATATAGGCGGAAACGCCGGCCTCGACGGAGGCCTGGATCGAGGCCGCGTCGCTCTGGTCGACGAACATCGCGATCGGCCGCCGCACCGCGCGGCTGACCTGGAACATCTGCTCCAGCACGTCGCGGCTGGGGTTTTCCAGGTCGATCAGGATCACGTCAGGGTCGAGCGCGTAAATCCTCGCCAACAGGCTCTGCATCTCGCTGATATGCACGACGCCGCTAAAGCCCGCCTCCCGCAACCCCTCTTCCAGGATCGCGGCCCGGATCGGGCTTTCGTCGACAATGACGATTTTCGGCGACGACTCAGCGCTCATCATTCAACTCATGGCCCGGCAGGCCATCCATAGCACGTCGGGCGCCCCGGCAAAGCCTTGTAGTTATGGGCAATCGGGACTAGTTCGTGCGCATCAATCGGGCAGATTTAGGTTTGCAACAGGCCAATGCGGCCAAAGTCACTTTTCGTGCTTGGCTAATCGCTCAGATAGCGCATTCAAGCTTTTCAGCCCGCAAGCTTCGAAAGAAGATTTGGCCGAGTTGCAGAAGGCAAAGCTGGTAGCGTCCATGGCTTGGGATCGCGTATATACGATCAACGACTACTACGACGGGCCCCGCCTTGGAATCGCAGACGTGGATGGCGTGCCGCATATTTACGAAGCTGAATTCGACTACAGTTCTGATGAGTATGGTGATGCGTATTTTGTTTCAGCTATTGATGAAGGTCTTTTGCCCTCGTCCTCGAAGACTGGGAAATTTGGCTGCGCTGGGATTCGGCGTTTAAGCGAGGCGAGGTCTCGGTCCAGTCGCACCCTGCCCTGCCCGAAGATCGCGAGAGACATGAGATCTTGAAGATTGCGATCGGGGATCGCCTGAGAGTTGACCGAGCGCAGTCCAGGTATATGAAGGCTCGCTTTGGGGCGTCGAATGGCGAAACAATTGTCGAGTGGTCCGCCGCTTGAATTTTACCATCGGATCAATTACTTGAACCGCAATCCGAACAATTCAGTCCAGCCCCCAGGCGAGCATATGGAACGAGCGCCGCGCATATCATTCACCTCCCTCGGCTGCCCCAAGGCGCTGGTGGATTCCGAGCGCATCATCACGCGGCTGCGCGCCGAGGGCTATGAGCTGGCGCGCAAGCATGACGGCGCCGACATCGTCATCGTCAACACCTGCGGCTTTCTCGATAGCGCCAAGCAGGAATCGCTCGGCGCGATCGGCGAGGCCATGGCCGAGAACGGCAAGGTGATCGTCACCGGCTGCATGGGCGCCGAGCCCGAGCAGATCGAGGCGGCCTATCCCGGCGTGCTGTCGATCACCGGCCCGCAGCAATATGAGAGCGTGCTGGAGGCCGTGCACCGCGCGCTGCCGCCGGTGCACAATCCGCATCTCGACCTGGTGCCGCCGCAGGGCGTCAAGCTGACGCCGCGGCACTACGCCTATTTGAAGATTTCCGAGGGCTGCAACAACCGCTGCAGTTTTTGCATCATCCCGAAACTGCGCGGCGATCTCGTCTCGCGCCCGGCCAATGACGTGCTGCGCGAGGCCGAAAAGCTGGTCGCCGCCGGCGTCAAGGAATTGCTTGTTGTCTCGCAGGACACCTCGGCCTATGGCGTCGATATGAAATACGCCGAAAGCCCGTGGAAGGATGGGCAAGTCCGCGCCAAATTCTTCGACCTCGCGAAAGAACTCGGCGAGTTCGGTGCCTGGGTGCGGCTGCAATACGTCTACCCCTATCCGCATGTCGACGAGGTCATCGGCCTGATGACCGAGGGCAAGATCTTGCCCTACCTCGACATCCCCTTCCAGCATGCGAGCCCGGACGTGCTGAAGGCGATGAAGCGGCCCGCGGCGCAGGAAAAGACGCTGGCGCGGATCAAGGCGTGGCGCGAACAGTGCCCGGACCTGACGCTGCGCTCGACCTTCATCGTCGGCTTCCCCGGCGAGACCGATTCCGATTTTGCCTATCTGCTCGACTGGCTGGAGGAAGCCGAGATCGATCGCCTCGGCTGCTTCAAATACGAGCCGGTCGCGGGCGCTTCGTCGAACGCGATCGCCAACGCCGTGCCCGACGAGGTCAAGCAGGAACGCTGGAACGCGCTGATGGCCCGGCAGCAGAAGATTTCGGCGCGGCGCCTGAAGCGCAAGGTCGGCACGCGGCAGCAGGTCATCGTCGACGAGGTCGGGCCGACCGTCGCCAAAGGCCGTTCCAAAGCCGACGCGCCGCAGATCGACGGCGCGGTCTATCTGTCCAGCCGCCGCCCGCTGAAGGTCGGCGAGATCGTCACCGCGAAGATCGAACACGCCGACCAATATGATCTGCATGGCAGTGTCGCGGGGTTTTGACGCGCGTCCTCGCGATCCATCAGCCGATACCTTGGGATTGTTGATCCAGCTCAATGCCGCGCGCGATGCGCCAGGCAATGCTTGATTGTTGTGAACCGCGCGTCTGACGCCCATTCCAGACCCTGCGCGATCGCCTCCCCAACGTCGTCCGTACACATATTATGACAACTTCATGTTGTCATGCATGGTTCATGGACTCGGCCTATGGCTGGCTCACGTTCAACCTGGAGATGGAATGATGAGCCGCTTTTCCGAAACGCTGAAATCGCAACGCTGGGACGACTACCGCTATTACCATCAGAGCACGATCAACCAGACGCTGCACCTTATCAGCGCGCTCGTCTTCCTCGCCTGCTACGCGCTGCTGTTCACCGATCCCGCGCTGGCCGGCGTGGTCGGCTGGCTCGCGATGCTGACGCGGCAGACCGGGCACTTCTTCTTCGAGCCCAACGGCTACGACGACGTCAACAAGGTCACCAACGAATACAAGGAGGCGGTCAAGGTCGGCTACAACCAGCATCGCAAGATCGTTTTGCTGGTCGTCTGGGGCCTTGCTCCTGTCGTCCTGTTCATGTTTCCGACCTTGTTCGGCGTGTTTGCGCTCCCGGCCGACCGGCTCGATTTCGTCCGTCACGTCGGCGCCATCTGGCTGGTGATCGGCATCGGCGGCGGGTTGTTCCGCATGATCCAGCTGTTCTCGATCCGCGACGTCCCGACGGGGTTGATTTGGGTCTGGAAGGTTCTGACCGATCCGTTTCACAACATCGCGCTGTACTACAAGTCCCCGCTTGCCTTGCTGCGCGGCGAACTGATCGACACCTCCATCGCCGACGCCGACTGGGGCGAGGAAAGCACCGAGGAAGCGCCGCGCGCAACCTGACGAGGCCGGCGGACAGTGCTGCAGGACGCCGGCAGCTTCGCAGGATTCTGGTGTGGATCCCGAGCACCCTCTCTTCGATTGCATCTAGAGAGGACTCGATCCACACCAACTTCTTTCAAGTTGGGTAACCGATCTCGGAAATCTCCTCACGGAGCGAAGCAAGATTACGCGCTCGATTGAGAGCAGCAACGATCTCCTCAGTAAGCGCACGATGCTCGTACACGGCGATCACGGCCCGTACTGACACTTCTCTCTCATAATACTCTGTAGCCCAGCGCAAGTACGTTTCAGGCAAGCCATCAAGTATTGCAAGCAGATGCGCCGATCCATCGCTATCTTCGGACGGGGCTGCCGTGATTTTTGCGCGGGACCAACTGGACTCCTCGGAAAGGCGCCACATGCAGAATGTCACGAACTCCGGAGAGAACGCTGGTTCAATGCAACAAGCGGAGAATTGGTGAGGCAGATGGCGATAGAATTGTTCACTGGGCACCCTCAGTGACCCTACCATCGACTCATGATCAAAACCTTTGATGAAGACTCCATGGCAATTGAACAATGCGAAAAAACCATCGCCTTGACCATTTCTCATTGAGCCCATCATTTCACCTGCGGCCCAATTTGCGTTGAATGAGTAGTATCGGTACTCCCATTCAGGGCAGATTATTGCGTCAAGCATAGCAACAGACTGAAGCAGCCGCTTCAACAGAATGACGCCAGGCAACTGCAGAGTTCTGGTCGATGGTCCCGGCATGTTTTTCTTCGGTTCAGTTGCGAACTTGTCCTCGTGGCCTTCGCGACATGTCGCGCCGCGCGCTAAGTCTGTTGCCATTGGGAGCAAAGCGGAAACGGCATGGACACGCGTCACAACCCTTGGGGTCAAATTTTGCTGCTGTCATCGAAGTACTTACAATACATCTCGACGTCACCATCTCCGGATGTTTGGAACTTCCAGCTTGACACGTCCAGCCATTCGGCTGTATGGCCCTCCGCCATGAAACTGAACCGGACCATCCACCGCGCCTGCCTGCGTCGTCGCACCCGCGACGATGAGAGGGCGCGCCATGTCCGACGACTAAGCTGATCGCTTAAGTTTCAGCCAGGTTTTCGAGAAGGCCGCACCCTCAAAAGTGCGGCCTTCTTGCGTTTCGGCCTGCCTTTCACCTGCCCTTCCAACCCAGCACCACCAGAGGAGATCGACATGACTGACACCACCCATCCGTTCAATGCGCTGATGGAGATCACCGCTCGCCCGCCGGTGGTGTTCGTGCGCGGCGCCGGCTCCTACCTCTGGGATGACAACCGCAAGCGCTATCTCGATTTCGTGCAGGGCTGGGCCGTCAATGCGCTCGGCCATTCGCCGCCGGTTGTCGCCGAAGCGCTCGCCGCGCAGTCAAAACTGCTGCTGACGCCGAGCCCCGCCTTCTACAACGGTCCCAGCCTCAAGCTGGCGAAAATGCTGGTCGAGCACTCCTGCTTCGACCAGGTGTTCTTCGCCAATTCCGGCGGAGAGGCCAATGAAGGCGCGATCAAGCTGGCGCGCAAATACGGCAGGAAATACAAGAACGGCGCGTTCGAGATCATCGCCTTCGAAGGCGGCTTTCACGGCCGCACGCTCGCGACGATGTCGGCGTCGGGCAAGAAGGCGTTCGAACCGCTGTTCGAGCCAAAAGTCTCCGGATTCAAAAAAGCCAAGTTGAACGATCTGGACTCGGTCAAGGCGCTGATCTCGGACAACACGGTCGCCGTGATGCTGGAGCCGATCCAGGGCGAGGCCGGCGTCTGGTCCGCGACCGATCAGTTCCTCGGTGAGTTGCGTGCACTGACAAAAGAACACGGCCTGCTCCTGATCGTCGACGAGATCCAGACCGGCATCGGCCGCACCGGAAAACTGTTCGCTTACGAACATGGCGGCATCGCGCCCGACATCATGACGCTCGGCAAGGGCATCGGCGGCGGCGTGCCGCTGGCCGCCCTGCTCGCGACCAGCGAAGCCTCGTGCTTCGCGCATGGCGACCAGGGCGGCACGTTCAACGGCAATCCGCTGATGTGCGCGGCCGGGATCGCGGTGCTCGAGGAAGTGTCGAAGCCGGAATTTCTGAAATCCGTCATCGATACCGGGCTGTTCCTCGAAAGCGAGTTGCAAAAGCTGTCGGCGCGGCACGGCCTCGGCGAAGTGCGCGGCCGCGGCTTGCTGCTGGCGCTCGATCTCAAACTGCCGATCGGCGCCGCGATCGTGGCGGAAGCGCTGGCGGACGGCGTGCTCATCAACTCGCCGCAGCCCGACGCGTTGCGCTTCATGCCGGCGCTCAACGTCACGCGCGAGGAGATCTCGCTGATGATCGATGGCCTCGACGCGATCCTGGTCAAGGCGGGCGCGGCGAGACGGGTGGCGTAGTTTCTCCGTCGTCATTCCGGGATGCGCCCGCAGGCGCAGACCCGGAATCCAACTAACCGGACAGCCCGTCGCACGTTGGATTCCCCGACGCGCAATTGCGCATCTGAGGTTCGATGCTTCGCATCGCCCAGGAATGACGAAAGTGGCAAATGCCGGAGGATTAACGCCGGCAACGACCAGGTTCCGTAGCTCAATGGAAAGAGCGTCGCGTTGCGGATGCGAAGGTTCGAGGTTCGAGTCCTCGCGGAACCACCACCTTGCCGCACTATTTTATCCGGCAAGGCGCTTGCGACGATTAACTGGGGGACAGACGTGACCAGGCCCGAGCCGGAAATCAAACTACTCACCTGCGCCGACGAATCGGCTTACCGTGACATCAGACTGGAGGGCTTGCGGCGTCATCCGGAAGCGTTCGCGTCGACATTCGAGGATGAGCGCGACACTCCGCTGGACCGTTTCAACGATCTGATCGCACGATCGCAGATATTCGGCGCCGTGATCGAACAAAGTCTGGTCGACGTCGTCGGGCTGCGCGCGCATGCCGAAGTCAAGCTGCGCCACAAGGCCACGATCTGGGGCATGTATGTGCGGCAGGAAGCCCGCCAGTACGGCGTCGGCAAACGCCTGATCGATGCCGCGGTGGCGCACGCGCCCGGCCATGTCGAGCAGATTCAACTCGCCGTCGTCACCGAGAACGAAGCCGCGCGACGGCTCTACGCCAAGGCAGGCTTCATCGCGTACGGCCACCAGATCAACGCACTCAAGCACGCCGAGCGCTACTACAACGATATACTGATGGTGAAATTCCTTGCGCGGTAAAGCGTGAGGAAATCAGATGCGATTGCGAACAAGAAGCAGGCGCGTCCCCTCTCGCGCTTGCGAAATATTTTCCCGATCCGGCCGCCGCTGCCATCGGATCGAATCTATTTTTGAAGTTGGATAAACCCAGGCTAACAAAAGGCGCAATTCAACGGAAACATGACGGTGATTTGACGGGAGGATGAATAAACAGGGGGAGGAAATGATCACCCAGGCCTTTGACAGCCGAACGATGGCTAGGATGAAAGAGGCTCTTGAGCGCGCGTGTTTACTTCATCCGACGGGCGAAGAACACAGTGCCCGACGGATGATCGCCAACAAAATAATCGAATGCGCGCAGCGCGGTAACACCAGTCTGAGCGAGCTGACGGAAGCTGGATACGCCGCTTCGCTGCAGATGACCGCTTCTGCAGATCGCCTCGCGGATCACGACGACCGCTCTTCCGAACTGGAGCACTCGGGGCACGATCAAGGCTAAGGCGTTTTCGAGCAAATGCCCTCGGACTCGATGTGGGGTGAGTAACCGAATTGCATCGAGAGAACGCGTCGGATCATCACCCTCGTCATGGCCGGGCTTGTCCCGGCCATCCACGTCCTCCTTGGCATCGCGCGACAAGAACGTAGATGCCCGGGACAAGCCCGGGCATGACGCGTGGAGAGACCAGTCGCGGGTGGAGAGTTCCGTTACGGCCGCAAGATCGCCGCCCGTTGTCGCCCTGCTCTCCAGTTTCTTATGCGCCTTGGCCGCGGGCTTCAGCACATTGGCGTGGTTGCTCGGCGTGACGACGTCCATGCGGCAATCAAAGCTTCGCCCCTCGCGCTGCCGTTCCTGTTCTTTCTCTGGCGCGGCGCGTTCGGACCTGAGCTGAGCCGGCGGCTGTGGGTGATTTTTGCCCTCGGCGCACTGCAGGGTGCGGTCGGCTGGTGGATCAGCTATTCGATGGATTCGCTGGCGCTTTCTCGTGCCACGGCCTGATGAGCATAGAGGCAGCAAACCAGCAACCGTAGACGACTATGCCAAGAGCAATCGCACCGAACAATCCGTCGAGGCCGAAATCGGTTTTCTCGACGACGATCCAGCCGGCGATAATTGCCGTGATCATCCGTACGAAACTCGCCAGTACCGGCGTCATCATCCGTCCCGCCCCCTGACTCGCAAAGTTGAGGCTGATGCCAAGGCCGAACAGGCAATAGAACGGCGCGACGTGACGGACGTAGGATACGCTGGCTGCAGCGACCTGATCGTCGGAGGTGAAGAGCCGCGACCACGCCTCGGGAAACAGGGCGACCAGCCAGCCGATCAAACCGATCGCTGCGAACGCGGTCAGCCCACCTGTCCAGGCCACTCTCGTTGCCCGTTGCCAGGCCCCCGCACCGGCCGCCACGCCAACCATCGTCGTGAGGCCGGAGCCGATACCGAATGCGACCGGCGCAATCATGTATTCGAGCCGGGCGCCGATGCCATAACCCGCGAGTGCCGCCACGCCGAAGCGTCCCGCGAATCCGACCATCAGTACGGCCGTGAGGTTCGCCATCAGCGTCGTCATCGAACCCAGTATCCCGACCCGCAATATCTCCCGGAATATCCGCCATTGAGGACGAAGGCCGTCCCATTTCGGAATGAAACCCAGCCGGCCACCGCGGATGGCACGGACCTGAAAGACGGTCGTTCCGATGGCCGCGCAAAGCGCGGCGATGGCAGAGCCTGCAACCCCCAATCCCGGCCAGCCAGCAAAACCGAGCGTCAGTATTCCCGACAGGGGAACATAGGCGATCGACGCCAGCAAGCCGATGCGCGCCGGCGTGGACGTGTCGCCGCTGCCACGCAAGAGCGCGGCACTGAACGCGCTTGCCCAGATCGCCACAGCGCCGGTGAAGATGACGTGACTGAAGGACAGCGCGCACTCCAGCGCGGCGCCGCTGCCGCCGAGCGCCCGAAACAACCACGCCGCGCAGACCCAGTCGAGCACGGCAAAGCTCGCGCCAAAAGCGGCAGCCAGGATCAGGGCGTGCATCACGATCGCTCGCGCATCGTCCAGCCGGCCCGCGCCAAGGGCGCGCGCGACCGCCGAGGCGACGCCACCGCCCATGCCGCCATTGGCGATGTTGAACATCAGCGTGACGAACGGGATGACCAGCGCCACGCCGGCCAGTGCGTCCGTGCCCAGACGGCCGAAAAAAATGCCGTCGGCGATGGCAACGAGGACCTGCACAAGCATGAGCGCTGTCGTGGGGCCGGCCAACGAGAGCAGGCTCCGGCCAATCGGCGCGGTCAGCAGCGGATGAGACAAGGGAAACTCCGAAGGACGAAAGATCTACGCCATCAATCAACGCGGCTCTGCGAGAGCAGACCGCACAATGGTCGGTGACGAGTCCAAAAGCCTCCGGTCCGACCGTCGATTAGCGCTGATCCATTGTCCTGGTATCCTCGGATTTCGACGTGTCGCTAGAGTGCGGTGGTACCGCCGCAATGGCAAGCGCATTCTTCGACAACCAGCTCACTCGTCGTCATTCCGGGATGCGCCGATAGGCGCAGGCCCGGAATCCAACTGACGGCAAAACCAGTCGTATGATGGATTCCGGGTTCACGCTTCGCGTCCCCCGGAATGGCGGTGGAGAATTACGGCCGCAAGATCGCCGCCCCCGTCGTCATCCGGCTCTCCAGCTCGGTATGCGCCTTCGCCGCATCCTTCAGCGCGTAGGCGTGGTTGATCGGCACGTGCAGCTTGCCGTTGATGACGGCGGCGAACAGCGTGTCGGCGCCTTCGAGCAGTTCGTTGCGGGTGGACACATAGTCGTTGAGCTTTGGCCGGGTCGCAAACAGCGAGCCGTGGTTGTTGAGTTCGGCGAGCGGGAACGGCGGCACCGGGCCGGAGGCGTTGCCGAAACTGACGAACAGGCCGCGGGGCCGGAGGCACGACAGCGAGCCGGGGAACGTGGTCTTGCCGACGCCGTCATAGACCACGTCGCAGAGTTCGTTGCGGCTGATCTGCTTCACGCGCGCGACGAAGTCTTCCTCGTTGTAGAGGATCACGTGGTCGCAGCCGTTGGAAAGCGCGAGGTCGGCTTTCGCTTTCGAGCCGACAGTACCAATCACATGCGCGCCGAGCGCCTTGGCCCATTGGCAGGCCAGCAGCCCGATGCCGCCGGCGGCTGCGTGGATCAGCACGCGATGGCCCGGCTCGACCTTGAACGTCTTGTGCAGCAGGTACCAGACCGTCAGCCCCTTGAGCATCAGCACGGCGCCCTGCTCATAGGTGATGTGGTCGGGCAGCTTGACCAGCTTGTCGGCCGGGATCACCCGCTCGCTGGCATAGCCGCCGAGGGTGAAATAGTAGGCGACGCGGTCGCCGGGATGGAAATTGGTGACGCCCGGACCGACGGCCACGACCTCGCCGGCCGCCTCGTTGCCGGCGATGAACGGCAGGCCCGGCGCCTTGTACAGGCCGGTGCGGAAATAGACGTCGATGAAATTGAGGCCGACGGCGTGTTGACGGATGCGCACCTCGCCCGGACCGGGCGTCGCCACCTCGACATCCTCGTACACCAGGGCTTCGGGTCCCCCCACCTTGTGCACGCGCACGGCCTTGGTCATGGCAGTCTCTCCCCTGTATGGCATGGTATGGCACGCCCGATATGGCCTCGAAGCCAAGGCCATTCGAAACCAAGGCCATCGCCGCCGCCTTGTCAACTCGGCGGCCAAACCCGGCGATCTGGCGGCCTGCTATCCGGCGGCCTTCCGGCGGTTGCGCCGGGCCAGCACGTTGAACAATTCGACGGACGCCGCGAACAGGATGGCGAAGTAGATGTAGCCGCGCGGAATGTGGAACTTGAAGCCGTCCGCCACCAGCGCCACGCCGATCAGCACCAGGAACGCCAGCGCCAGCATCTTGGTGGTCGGATGATCGGCCACGAACCGGGCCACCGGGCCAGAGGAGACGTACATGACCGCGCAGGCGATCACGACGGCCGCGACCATGATCTCGATGTCTTCCGCCATGCCGATCGCGGTGATGATCGAGTCCAGCGAGAACACCAGATCGATGACGATGATCTGCAGGATCACCCAGAAGAAGGCGCCCGGTTTCGGCGCGGGTCCGGCATCGCCATGGGCGGCTTCCACCTCGGCATGGATCTCATGCGTCGCCTTGGCGATCAGGAAGGCGCCGCCGCCGATCAGGATGATGTCGCGCCACGAAAGCGCGACGCTCTTGACCGTGATGACGGGCTCGGTCAGGCCGATCAGCCATACCAGCACGCTGAGCAGGGCAATACGGAACACCAGCGCCAGCAACAGGCCGATCTGCCGCGCGCGCTTCGCTTGCTCCGGCGGAATCCGCGAAACGATCACCGAAATGAAGATGACGTTGTCGATCCCGAGCACGATCTCCAGCGCCGTCAGGGTCAACAGCGCGAACCAGGCTTCGGGGCTTGCCAGTAATTCCATCATGCTCTGAACGACTTCATTTGGCGGATCACCGCATCACTTCCGACGACATAGAGCGCGATCGCGCACAGCGCGGCGACGATCGGCGCGTTCACGTTGAAATCATGGACCAGCGTGTAGATCGCCAGCACGGCGCCGATCGCCATCAGCCACAGCGTGAGCCAGCGCAGGCGCGCCACCCGGATCGGATGCAGGACGTGAAACGGCACAAACGTCAGCACGATCAGGACGGCGATGAAGAGCGTCGAAAGAACGGGCGGCATGTGCAGCAGGAACAGATAGAATGCCGCCGCGTTCCACAGCGCCGGGAAGCCGCGAAAATGATTGTCGGCGGCCTTCATGCGCCGGTCGGCGAAATAGAGCGCGCCCGATACCATGATGCCGATGCCGAGCAGGGGTGCGGCCAGCGGCAACAGCATTCCGCTCGCGGTGATCGCATAGGCCGGCACGAACACATAGGTCAGGAAATCGACGACCAGATCGAGCACGTCGCCGGACCAGTTCGGCTGCAGCCGCACCACGTCCAGCCGGCGCGCCAGCGGACCGTCGATCGCATCCACGACCAGGGCGACGCCGAGCCAGCCGAACATGTTGGCCCAGTGCTCGCGCACCGCTTCCAGCATCGCGAGCAATGCGATGCCGGCGCCCGTCGCCGTGAAGATATGGACGGCGAAGGCCGCGCTCCGCATGCGGCCGGTCGCGGGTACGGAATCGGGTTGGGAGGTCTGGTCCATCGGTCCGGCTTTGCTATCAGGAATCGCAGGGGTTTGCATACTGCGGCTTGCGGCGTTCCGCCGCGCAAATGGGCGGAAACATTTTAGCCGGTTAATGGCTTGAAAATCCCCGGCCAACCGTCAATTGTCCGGTATGGATAATGCACCGCAAATGTATGACGCCGCTGTGATAGGCGGCGGACCGGCGGGGTTGACGGCCGCCGTCGCGCTGGCCGCGACCGGCGCGAAAACCGCCCTGCTCGCCCGTCGCGCGCCCTATGCCGACAACCGCACCACGGCATTGCTTGGAGCTTCCATCGAGCTGCTGGAACGCCTGGATGTCTGGCCGCTATGCCGCGACAGGGCCGCCCCGCTGCGGACGATGCGGCTGGTTGACGACACCGGCCGCCTGATCCGCGCGCCCGAAGTGCGCTTCCATTCGGAAGAGATCGGTCTCGATCAGTTCGGCTACAACATCGACAACCGATCGCTGATGCTCGCGCTCGAAGCGCGTGCCGCCGAACTTTCGAATTTGACTAGAATTGACGATGAAGCCGCCACGATCGATCCACAGGACGCGAGCGTCGTCGTCCACACCGGCGACGGTGAACAGCTCGCCGCACGACTCGTCGTCGGCGCCGACGGCCGGCGGTCGCCGTCCCGCACCGCGGCCGGGATCGAGGTCGCCCGACGCGACCTGCATCAATCGGCGCTGACGTTCAACATCTCGCACACGCGGCCGCATAACGGCATCTCGACCGAATTTCACACCGCGCAAGGCCCGTGCGTGTTCGTGCCGTTGCCCGGCGACCGCTGCAGCGTGGTGTGGGTCGCCAGGACGCGCGAGGCCGAGCGGCTGAAATCGCTCAGCGACGAGGAATTGTCCGAGGCCGCGGAACGCCAGTCGCACTCCATTCTCGGCCGCGTTCATGTCGAGCCCGGCCGCAATCTGTTTCCGCTGGCGATCGAGCGGCCCGACACGTTCGCCAGCCACCGCGTCGCGCTGGTCGGCGAGTCCGCCCACGTCGTGCCGCCGATCGGCGCGCAGGGCCTCAACATGGGACTGCGCGATGCCGCCGACATCGCCGACATCGCAGGCCAGGCGATCTCGCTCGGCGAGGATCCGGGTTCGGCGGCGGTATTGGCGCGCTACCAGTCCGCCCGCCGCGCCGACGTCGCGAGCCGGCTGATTGCGATCGATATCGCCAACCGTTCGTTACTCAGCGACTTCGTCGGCCTGCAAACCTTGCGCGCGCTCGGCATGCACCTGCTCGCCTCCTTCGGCCCGCTGCGGCGGCTGGCGATGCGCGAGGGCCTGGCGCCAGGTTGGAAGCGCGTCGGCTGACATTGCGTAGCCCGGCGAGTTTCCGCCGAAGCACGAGCGTAGGCGGAAGCGACCCCAGGGAACCGCTCCCGCATCGCAAGCGCTCATGCGGCAACCCCTTGCCTACTGCTTAGGGTTGTTTTGCATGTTTTGCGTTTCGCCCCCGCCTCTCACGGGAACACCAGCCGCCCGCTCTGGATGGCCCACATGACGCTGGTCAGCGTGACCACGGAAGCGAACGTCCCGATCAGTACGGCGACCGAGGCCGGCTCGATCCAGGTGTTGTTCTGCCGGGCGATGACGAACACGTTCAGCGCCGGCGGCAGCGCGGCCATCAGCACGGCGGTCGCGGCCCAAGGCTGCGCGAACGGCCCGAACAGCAGCATCAGGCAGAACACGATCAGCGGATGGATCACGAGCTTGATCGCCATCACGGCCGGCACCTCCCACGGCACCCGGTCGAGCGGTCGCAGCGCCACGGTGACTCCGAGCACGAACAGCGCGGTCGGCGCCGCGGCGTTCTGCAGGAACAGCAGCGTGCGGTCGAGCGCCGTCGGCAGCGGAATGTGGAAGGCGGCCACCAGCGCACCCAGCACCGCCGACATGATCAGCGGGTTCTGCACGATCTGCCGCGCCGCGATGCCGATCGCGTGCCAAAACGACTTCTGCTTGCGATCGGTGAGCGCCATCAAAAGCGGCACGATGGTGAACAGAAAAATGCTGTCGCAGCAGAAGATCAGCGCGGTCGGCGCCGCGGCCTTCGTGCCCAGCACGGCCAGCGCCAGCCCGGGGCCCATATAGCCGATATTGCCGTAGGCGCCGGCCAGCCCCGCCATGGTCGCCTTGCGCAGCGACAGATCGCCGAAGAGGCGCCCGGTTATCATGGCCAGCACATAGGCGCTGACGGTGGCGAGCGTGGTCGCGATCAGGAACGGCGGGTTGTTCAGTTCGGCGAACGGCGTGTCCGACATGATGCGGAACAGCAACGCCGGCAGGGAAACGTACAGCAGGAAGAAGTTCATCCAGGCGAGGCCGGATTCTGGCAGGCCCCGCGTCTTGCCGCAGGCGAAGCCGATGAAAATCAATCCAAAATAGGGGAGCGCCAGGTTGAGTATATCGGCCATCGCGAAGCGTCTTTTTGCCAGTAATTCCGGGGGCCTACGACTGGATACCGCCACCGCGCGTAAAGGTTAATTCGTCCGAATGCCCCTAGCATCGGCCACAATCATGGTCTATTCGACGGAACATGATCAAAGCGCGCACAGCCAAGTTCCAGATCGGGCAGATCGTCCGCCACCGGGTGTTCTCATTCCGAGGCGTGATTTTCGACATCGATCCGGAGTTTAACAACACCGAGGAATGGTGGCTGTCGATCCCCGAGGAAGTCCGGCCCCACAAGGACCAGCCGTTCTATCACCTGCTGGCGGAAAACTCGGAATCCGAATACGTCGCCTACGTCTCCGAGCAGAACCTGCTGCCGGACGATTCCGGCGAGCCGATCCGGCATTCGCAGGTGGCGGAGATCTTCATCAAGGACAAGTCCGGCGGCTACCGCCCGCGCAATCCGTCGCTGAACTGATCAGCGTCGTTTGAATGAAAAAGGCGCCCTGTCCGGGCGCCTTTCACGTTTGGAGCAAGCCGATGGCAATCACTTCGTCGCCGGGGGCGCGGCGCCTTCGAGCTTCTTGCGCTGCTCTTCGGCCTTTTTCTGCAGCTCTTCCTGCAGCTTCTTCTGGTTTTCCTCGAACTGCTTCGGATCGGTCGGGGGACCGTCATAGGCCTTGGCGAACTCGCCCGCGAGCGGCAGCGGCAGGGTCAGCGGCGCGCCGTTGGAATTGATCGCCTGCACGACGAGGTTCTGGCCCTTCTTCAGGCTGGCGATCAGCTCGGGCGTTGCTTCGTAGTCGGACATGCATCCGTTCTGGAAGCAGATGACGTAGGGGCCCTGCAGCGGCTGGTTGCTGTCGACGATGATGCGGGTGCCGTGGACGAGCTGCATGCCGAGCGGAAGGGTGACGCGCAGCAGTTTCTTCGGCTCGCCTTCCGGTTCGATGATCACGGCGGCGATGACCGGCTGACCGGATTCGATGCGGCCGTCCTTGCCGGTGAAGCAGACCTGCTTGGCGTTCGCTTCCTGGCCCTTCAGGCAGAACTTGGTCCAGGGCGCGTAGATCAGTTGCACCTGCTGTTCCGGCGGCTGGGCAGCGGGCGCGGGGGCCGGTTGCGCCGGGGGAGCCGGCTGCTTTGGCGCGGCCTTGGGCGCCGCCTTCGGCGCGGCCGGGGGTGGCGCCTGTGCGTGGGCACCGGAAGCGATCAACGTCGCCGACAATGCCACGGCCGCGAACAGGGCCACACGCTGCCCATGCGGCCGGACGGATCCGGCCAAGATACGGAAATTCATTGCGGAAAACCCTTTCTGAACGACAGCGCCCGAAACTGCTACAGGCACCGACACCTCTCCCCGCGCTTCGGCGGCTATCTCGTTGGCGATTGAGGCGGATACGTGACCGCTGTTCCCGCCTGCTTCGATTGCACGCCTTCAATACAGCGGCAGACGAAAAGATCAATGCCGACAGGTATCTTTGCCATTCACCGAATGCCGGGGCGGAAGCGTATGGTAAAGCTTTCTGGTGCGCATTCCCGAATCAAAATCCTGTCCGCCAATGACCGTCTGCTGGCGTATCCGCTTGCGTGTGCTGGCCTATATCGCCCTCGCTGGGGGTGTGGCTGCGCTGTCGCCGTTGGGCGGTGCCAAGGCGGCCGAACACCATGCGCTCGCGATGCATGGCACCCCGGCCCTTCCACCCGGATTCGCCCACATGCCCTACGCCAATCCTGATGCGCCGAAAGGCGGGCGGGTGGTCTGGGGCTTGTCCGGAACGTTCGACAGCCTCAATCCCCTGATCGTTCGCGGCATTGCGGTGCAGCAGATCAGGGGCTTTGTCGTCGAAAGCCTGATGACGCGGGGCAATGACGAGGCCTTTACGCTTTACGGCCTGCTGGCGAGGACCGTCGAGACCGACGAGGCGCGCAGCCACGTCACCTTTCGCCTCGACCCCAAAGCGCGGTTTTCCGACGGCAGGCCGGTCACGGCCGACGACGTGCTGTTTTCCTTGGAACTGTTGCGCGACAAAGGCCGGCCCAATCACCGCCAGTATTATTCCAAGGTTGCAAGAGCCGAGGCGCCCGATCCGCTGACCGTGCGGTTCGATTTCGGCGACGCCAATGACCGCGAATTGCCGATGATCCTCGGCCTGATGCCGGTGCTGCCCCGCCACGCGATCGATCCCGCGACCTTCGAGGACACGTCCATGGCCGGACCAATCGGTTCCGGCCCCTACCGCGTCGCGGCGGTCAAGCCCGGAGCCAGCGTCACGCTGACCCGCGATCCCGACTATTGGGGCCGCGATCTGCCGGTCAATCGAGGCCTGTGGAATTTCGACGAGATCAGGCTCGACTACTACCGCGAGTCCAACGGACAGTTCGAGGCATTCAAGCGCGGCCTGTATGACTTCCGCATCGAATACGAGCCGCTGCGCTGGCATGACGGCTACGATTTTCCGGCCGCCCGCAGCGGCGAAGTGATCCGCGACACCATCACGCCCGGCCTGCCGCAGCCTTCGGAATTTCTGGTGTTCAACACCCGCCGCCCGGCGTTCGCAGACGTCCGCGTACGGCAGGCGCTGACGCTGCTGTTCGACTTCGAATGGATCAACCGCAACTACTTTTTCGGTCTCTACCCGCGCGTGGCGGGCTTTTTCGCAGGATCGGAACTGTCTGCCTATGGCCGGCCGGCCGACGAGCGCGAGCGCGAGCTTCTAAAACCGTTCTCGGCGCGCATCCCGCCCGACATTCTCGACGGCAGCTACCGCCTGCCCGTCACCGACGGCTCGGGTCGCGCTCGCGCCACGCTGCGCAGCGCGCTGAAATTGCTATCGGACGCCGGTTACGAACTCGATGGCGCCGTATTGCGGCAGCGAGCGACAAAGACCCCCTTCACGTTTGAAATACTGGTGACGACGCGAGATCAGGAGCGCATCGCGCTGGCCTACCAGCGCGACCTCAAACGCGCCGGCATCGAGGTCAGCGTCCGCGCCGTGGACCCGGTGCAATTCGACCAGCGCCGGCTCGCCTACGATTTCGACATGCTGCAGAACCGCTGGGATCAGTCGCTCTCGCCCGGCAACGAGCAGTCCTTCTATTTTGGCAGCCAGGCCGCCGATATTCCGGGCACGCGCAACTATATGGGCGCGAAAGAGCCGGCGATCGACGCCCTGATCGCCGTGCTGCTCGAAGCGCGCGAGCGGCCGGCCTTCGTCTCCACGGTGCGGGCGCTCGACCGCGTTCTGATGTCGAGGTTTTACGCTATCCCCGTCTTTAACATGCGGGATCAATGGATCGCGCGCTGGAATCGGATAGAACGACCGGAGGCGACTGCGCTAACCGGGTACCTCCCCGAAACCTGGTGGCGGAAGCCGGAAGCGAAGTGAGTGACCGACCGCGTATCCCCTCGTGACGCAACCCTGTGACAGAGCCGAAGTAACGCCGTGACCCAGCCCACCGCTTCGCCAACGCTCGATACGCTGTTCAAACGCAACCTGGCGCGACAGCCGGATGCGCTGGCGCTGGTCGACCCTCCCAACAAGCAGCGCGTGACCGGCCAGCCGCCGAAGCGGCTGACCTTCGCGCAGGCCGACCGCATGATCTCGGCGCTGGCGGCGCATTTCATCGAGTCCGGCCTGCCGTCCAACTCGGTCGTCGCGATTCAACTGCCCAACACCATCGAATTCGCCCTCACCGTGCTCGCCGCCTTCCGCGCCGGCCTCGTCGTCGCGGCGCTGCCGCTGCTGTGGCGGCAGTCGGAACTGACCATGGCGCTCAACCGCACCGCCGCGCGAGGGATCGTCACCTCGAGCCGGATCGACGGCGTGGTCTATTCCGACATCGCCATGAACGCCGCAGCCGAGGCGTTCTCGATCCGCCATGTCTGCGGCTTCGGCAACGACCTGCCCGAAGGCATGGCCTCGCTCGACAACGCGATCTTCCGGGAATCCCAGACTACCCGTGCGGTGATCCAGGACGGCCGCAAGGCGGCGCTGATTTCCTTCGACGTCACGTCAGACGGTTTCCGGCCGGTGCCTCGCGCCCATCTCGGTTTGATTGCCGGGGGCTTGGCCATGTCGCTCGAAAGCGACGTGCCGCAAGGCGCGACGATCCTGTCGGCGTTCTCGCCGATGTCGTTCGCCGGCCTCGCCTCGTCGCTGGCGGTCTGGCTGTTGTCCGGCGGAACGCTGGTACTGCACCACCCGTTCGACGACGAAGCGCTGGAGCAGCAGGTCAACGAGCAGTCCTGCGACACGCTGATTGCGCCGGCGCAACTGGCGCTCCGGCTCGACGAGATGGGTATCGCCGAACGCTTCCCGAGCCTGCGCAATGTCATCGGCCTGTGGCGGACGCCGGAGCAGGTCGGCTCCAGCGCCGCCTGGGCCGCGAAGCAGGCGACGCTGACGGACGTCTATCTGTTCGGCGAAGCCGGACTGTTCGGCGCACGCCGGATCGCGGAGGACGGCGCGCCGGCCCTGATCAAGCCCGGCCCGCATGGCGCGCCGCGCGATTTGCCGGGATCCTCGATCGCCGGAGAGATCTTGCTGACCCCACGCGGCACGCTCGGGCTGCGCGGCCCGATGGTGCCGGTTGCGGCCTACGCACCGCCCCCGCCGCCGAGCGACTCGATGATATCAGCGCCGCCGCGCGACTATGTCGATACCGACTACGCCGCGCGACTCGACCGCGTCACCGGCGGGGTCAACATCACCGCGCCGCCCTCCGGCGTCATGGCCGTCGGCGGCTATCGCTTCCTGGCGCAGGACCTTCAGGAATGGGCAAGGCGACTGGGCCAAGGCGCGCTGCTCACGGCCCTGCCCGACCGGCTCAGCGGCCACCGGCTCGCCGGACGCGCGCTCGACAACGCGCGGGCTCGCGACGCGCTGACGGAACTCGGCCTTAACCCGTTGATGATCGAAGCCTTTCGCGACCGGAACAACGCCGCCTGAACGGTTTCTTAAGGCTGGCGTTGACGCGGCATTAAGCGCCGCAAACTAGACTCGCAGGTTCCAGACGCGCCCCTGACCCGAGTCCCAACCATGTCCCAGCAAGGCCCGATCCTCGTTGTCTCGACCGCGAGGCCGCCGTCCGTTGCCGTCACGCTCGACATCGGCAAGCTGTTTCCGGTGGTCGAGGCGGAGTGGGCCGATGCGTTACGGGCGGTCGAACAGGTACAGCCGGCCGCCGTGCTGGCCGCAACCTCCGACATCGATGCGGCGAGACTAGCGCAACTCGCCGCGCTGGCAGCCGCACGTCAGCCCTACCTTCCGCTGATCTCGATCGATCCCAAGACGCCGCTCCGGGATAACGTCATTCCGTTCTTTCAAGTCCAGGGCGGCAGCTCAGACCGTCTCGTCGCGCGGCTTCGGGCCGCACTGCGCGTGCGCTCGCTGCACGCGACCGTGATGCGCCGGCTGGCACCGTCGTTGCCGATCGCGCTGTCGCAGATCGATCCGGCACGCGACGCCACGGTGCTGCTGATCGGCCGCGGAGGCGCCTATCCCGCGCTGTCGGTCGCGCTCGGCGAGCGTTCCGGCGTGGTTGGGGCGCTGTCGATCGAGGCGGCTGCCAAGCACCTCAACGTCAGGGATATCGACGGCATCGTGCTCGGCGAAGGATTTAGCCCCCGCGTGATCGATGCGTTTCTCACCGTGATGACGGAAGACGCGCGTTTCCGCAGCCTGCCCATCATCGTCGCAGCCGGCGCTCTCGCGCCGAGCTACGATCTGCCGAACCTCGAAATCGTCTCCGGCGCCGCGTCCGATGTGGCCGCGACCGCACTGCCGCTGGTCCGGCAACATGTCTTCGAGGCGCTCCTTAGCCGCACGCTGAAAGCCATCGACGCCGAGGGCCTGATCGACGCGCGGACCGGCCTGCTGACCCCGGAAGCTTTCGAGCGCGACTTCGCCAGCGCCATCTACCAGACGCAGCAACGCGGCGGCGGCCTTTCAGTTGCGCGCTTTGCGTTCGACCCCGGGCATCCGCGCGCGCAGTTCGACGGCGCACGGATCATCAGCCGGCTGATGCGGCAGATGGATTTCGGTGCCGCCCATGAAGACGGGTCGGTCGTCGTTGTATTTGCCGAAGCGGATCTGAAATCCGCGCACAGCATCGCACGGCGGCTGTCGAGCGTGATGCGCCATACCAGCCACGGCCATCGCGACGCGAGGTCGGAGCCGACAGTGACGGTCGCAACGCTGATGCCGAACGATTCGGCAAAATCGCTGCGGTCCCGGTTGCAGGAAGAAGCGCACCGCGCTGCGTCATAGCGGAACAGAGTTCTGTCCTGCGAAGGCGCTAAAGGCTGCGCCGGAATTCAAGTATCCGAAGTAAGTAGCCACGATCGCAGATCTCGTAGGGGGGCAAAAGGCGCGCAAGCGCCGTGCCCACCTTTTTGTTTGCGAAACAAGAATGGTGGGCACGCTTCCGCCTTCGCTCTCCGAGCTACGGCGGACGCTTTTGCCCATCCTACGATTTTCGTGAACTACGCCGCCTTCTTGCTCTCGGCGAGATTGGCGAGCTGCCGCAGTATCTCGGTCGTGCCCATCAAGCGCTCTTCCGGCGTCTTCCAGGTTTGCAGGAACACCACCTTCATGTCCGGGCGAACCTTGGCGGCCTGGCCGTACTGGCGAATGAAGCTGACGAGCCGGTCCGGCTGGGCAAAACTGTTGTCGCGGAACGAGATCACCGCGCCCTTCGGTCCAGCGTCGACCTTCTCGACATTGGCGCGGCGGCAGTAGGCCTTGATCGCGGCGACCTTGAAGAGATAGCGGACTTCGTCGGGGAACACGCCAAAACGGTCGCGCATCTCGGCGGCGAAATTGTCGATTTCCTCGTCGGTTTCGAGGTCGGCGAGACGCCGGTACAGCGACAGCCGCACCGCTAGGTCGCTGACGTAGTCCTCGGGTATCAACACCGGCATGCCGATGGTGATCTGCGGCGACCAGCGGTCTGCGGCAGGCTCGACCACGCCGGCCTTGAGATTGACGATCGCCTCCTCCAGCATCGACTGATAAAGTTCGAAGCCGACTTCCTTGATGTGGCCGGATTGTTCTTCGCCCAGCAAATTGCCGGCACCGCGGATGTCGAGGTCGTGCGAGGCCAGCTGGAAGCCGGCGCCGAGCGTCTCCAGCGATTGCAGCACCTTGAGCCGCCGTTCGGCCTGGGCTGTGATCTTCTGCTGCGCCGGCAGCGTGAACAGCGCGTAGGCGCGCAGCTTTGAACGCCCTACCCGTCCGCGCAACTGATAGAGCTGCGCCAGGCCGAACATGTCGGCGCGGTGAACGATCAGCGTGTTGGCGGTCGGAATATCGAGGCCGGACTCGATGATCGTGGTCGAGAGCAGGATGTCGAACTTGCCGTCGTAGAAGGCCGACATGATGTCCTCGATCACGGTCGGGGCCATCTGGCCGTGCGCGACCGCGACCTTCATCTCCGGAACGTTCTTGTCGAGGAAATCCTTGACGCCGGCGAGGTCCTCGATCCGCGGCACCACGTAGAACGATTGCCCCCCGCGGTAGCGTTCGCGCAGCAACGCCTCCCGGATCATCAGCGGATCATGCGGCGCGACGAAGGTGCGGACCGCGAGGCGATCGACCGGGGGCGAGGCGATGATCGAGAGATCGCGCACGCCGGTCAGCGCCAGTTGCAGCGTGCGCGGGATCGGCGTGGCGCTCAGCGTCAGCACGTGCACCTGCGCGCGCAACTGCTTCAGCCGTTCCTTGTGGCTGACGCCGAAATGCTGCTCCTCGTCCACGATCAGCAGGCCGAGGTCGCGGAACTTGATCGACTTGCCGAGCAGCGCATGGGTACCGACGACGATATCGACGCTGCCGTCGGCGAGTCCCTTCTTGACCTGCGTCAGCTCCTTGGCCGGGATCAGGCGCGAGGCCTGCGCGACGTTGACCGGGAAACCGCGAAAACGCTCGGCAAAATTCTTGCTGTGCTGCCGCGCCAACAGCGTTGTCGGCACCACGACCGCGACCTGCTTGCCGTCGAGCGCCACCGCGAACGCCGCGCGTAGCGCCACTTCGGTTTTGCCAAAGCCGACGTCGCCGCAGATCAGGCGGTCCATCGGCCGGCCGCTTTCGAGATCCTTCAGCGTGGAGGTGATGGCGCCGAGTTGATCCTCGGTTTCCTCATAGGGAAAACGCGCGCAGAACTCGTCATAGACATGCGGCTGCACCGGCATCTTCGGCGCTTCGTGCAATTGCCGTTCGGCCGCGATCTTGATCAGTTCGCCCGCAATCTCGCGGATTCGGTTCTTGAGTTTGGCCTTGCGCGCCTGCCAGCCGCCGCCACCGAGCCTGTCCAGTTCGACATTGGCGCCGTCGGAGCCGTAGCGCGACAGCAGTTCGATGTTCTCGACCGGCAGGAACAACTTCGTTTCGGCCGCATAATGCAGTTCGAGACAATCGTGCGGCGCGCCACCAACCTCGATGGTCTGCAGGCCGACGAAGCGACCGATGCCGTGCTCGACATGCACCACGAGATCGCCGGTGGAAAGGCTGGTGACTTCTGAGATGAAGTTGTCGAGCTTGCGGCTCGACTTGCGCTGGCGCACCAGGCGGTCGCCGAGAATGTCCTGCTCGCTGATGACGGCGAATTCGTCGGTCTCAAAACCGCTTTCCATGCCGACCACGGCCAGCATGGTCTCGTTGCGCGGTGTCGCCTGTACCGTGCGCCAGGCGTTGACGCTGGTGATATGGGCGAGCTTGTGGTCACGCAGCATGCTGTCCATGCGGTCGCGCGAGCCTTCGCTCCATAGCGTGATGATGACTTTCTTGCGCTGCGCCTGCAGCGCCTGCACATGCGCCACCACGGCTTGAAACACGTTGACCGAGGTATCGGCGCGCTCGGGCGTGAAATTGCGGCCCTGCCGCGTGCCGGCATCGAACACGTCGGTGCTGTCGTCCGGCACCGCAAACGGCGTCAGGCGCGCCAGCGCGGCGTCGCCGAGGCGCATCTTCCATTCAGCTTCGCTCAGATAGAGCCGGTCCGGCGGCAGCGGCTTGTAGATCGCGCCCGACCCCGGATGGTCGAGCGCCTCGCGCCGGGCCTCGTAATAATCCTGGATCTGCTTGAAGCGTTCGCGGGCGGCGTCCTCGCCCTGCGGCTCGATCGCGACCGGCGCACCGTCGAGATAGTCGAACAGCGTATCCATCCGCTCCTGGAACAGCGGCAGCCAGTGCTCCATGCCGGGATGACGGCGGCCCTCGCTGACGGCTTCGTACAACAGGTCATCGCGCTGCGGCGCGCCGAAGGTGGCGACATAGCCCATCCGGAAGCGGCGGATGGTTTCGGTGACGAGCTGGAATTCCGAGACCGGCACCAGGTCGAGCGCGCGCATGTCAAGCAGCGTACGCTGGGTTTCCGCATCGAAGGTGCGGATCGATTCGAGGCTGTCGCCGAAGAAATCGAACCGCACCGGCTGGTCGAGGCCGGCTGGAAACAGGTCGAGGATGCCGCCGCGCACGGCATACTCTCCGGGCTCGCGCACGGTGGAGGAGCGCGTGTAGCCATTGTGCTCCAGCCACGCCACGATCGAGTCCATCGGCACGACATGGCCGGGCGCCACCGACAGCGCCTGCGCCGCCACCATCTCGCGGGCCGGCACGCGCTGCACGATGGCGTTGACCGTGGTGAGCACGATCAGCGGCTTGTCGCTGCCCGTGAGACGCGAGAGCCGCGCCAACGTGGTCAGGCGCTGTGCCAGAATACCGCCATGTGGCGATACCCGGTCATAGGGCTGGCAGTCCCACGCCGGGAACTGCATCACCGGCAGATCGGGCGCGAAGAATTCCAGCGCGCGGGCGAGCTGCTGCATGCGAGGCCCGTCCCGGCAGACCACGGCGAGGCTGACGGCGGGCGGTTTCGGCCGCGCCGCTACTGCGCGCGCCAGATCGGAGACGACGAGCCCTTCAGCACCCTCGGCAACATTGGCAAAAGTGAGCGCGCGGCCGGGCGCGAGCAGCGCGGCGGGCGATTTGACCGGCGCCTTCATGCGCCGTGATCCACGGCGCGAAAGGCCTTGATGCGCGCGAACAGTGCCGTCGCATAGGCCGGATCGAGCGGCGTGTCGCCGATCAGCGCGGCATAAAGATCAGGATCGGGAACCTCAAGCAGGCGTTCGAGGTCCGCCAGCTCGTCATCGCGCAAGGCCGAGATCTCGGCATCCGCAAAGCGGCCGAGAATGAGATCCATCTCGCGGGTACCGCGATGCCAGCAGCGGAACAGAAGCCGCTTGCGGCGATCGTCCAGGCCACCGCTCGATCGTGTCGTACCCGTCATTGTCCCATCCGTTCGAACGCCAAAAGCCCGGACGTGCCGGGCGGGGTTGATATAGCGACCGGGACGGCCGATGTCAGCCCCGCCGCTTCCGCCGTATCGCAGATAATTCGAACCGCGATGAGGAACGCGGCGACAAAGCGGGGCTTGCGGCTTTTTTGTTTCGCCGGTATGTGTCCGCCCCGATCAGTTGCCGATCCGGCCACGATCATCTGGGAGAAGGCTCGATGACATTGTCTCGCCGCCCCGTCGAGGGCATCGCCTGAGGGCGTGTGCGTTAGCCACGCTGCTTGGGAAACCACGCGCTTAGGTCAGCGAACGCTGAATTGCGCGCTTCGACGATTCCAAGTTTCCTGAAAGTTTTCCAATGGGCACTTCTCCCAAGGTGGACGGCCGCGCGCCGATCCACGTCTTCGCCTCGTCCAAATCCTGGATCGAGGGCAACGCCACGCTTCAACTCGAACAGGTCGCCGCATTGCCCGGCGTCCAGGCAGTCGCGGCCATGCCGGACCTTCATCCCGGCAAATACGGCCCGGTCGGCTGTGCCGTGCTGGCTGACCGGATTCATCCGCAGCTGGTCGGCTCCGATATCGGCTGCGGCATGGGGCTGTTTCAGCTCGATGTCGCCGCGCGAAAACTGCGGCTTGACCAACTGGCCGAGCGGCTGCACGCGCTCGACCAGCCGTGGGATGGCGATACGGCCGGCGTGATGGCCGAGTCCGGTCTTTGCGCAACCGACTTCGATGCCTCGCTCGGCAGCATCGGCGGCGGCAACCATTTTTGCGAGTTGCAGGCCATCGACGAAATCGTCGAGCCTGATATCGCGACGCAAGCCGGGCTGGATCGCGACCATGCCTATGTGCTGGTTCATTCCGGCTCTCGAGGGCTTGGCTACTCGATCCTGGAGCGGGTTCTCGCGCACGGACAGGTCGCGCTCGATCCGACAGGCGACGAAGGCCACGCCTACATGGACGCGCATGATCATGCTGTGCAGTGGGCAAAGCTCAACCGCCGTATCATTGCCGAGCGGGCCGCCGCGGCCGCGCGGGCGGATCTGCGTCCGGTCAACGACCTGCCGCACAACATGGTGGAGCGCGCCGGAGCGATGGCGCTGCATCGGAAAGGCGCGGCGGCGTCCGATCGCGGGCTGGTACCCGTGCCGGGATCGCGCGGCACGCTGTCCTATCTGGTGGAGCCGCTGGCCGGCATGCGAGCCGAGGCCCTCGCCTCGCTCGCCCATGGTGCGGGCCGCAAATACGATCGTGGCTCCATGCATGGTCGCGTGAGGGTCAAGAAATCCGACGTGGCGCGGCTGGAGCGCAATCCCTATGGCGGCATCGTCGTCTGCGGTGATCGCAGCCTGCTCACGGAGGAGGCGCCGGAGGCCTACAAGAGCATCGAGCGCGTGATCGACGACCTCGTCGAATTCGGCCTGGCGCGTGTGGTCGCGACGTTCCGGCCGCTGGTGACCTTCAAGAAGGCGCCGTCCGATCGCCCGGCCGGTGACGCCAAGCGGCAAAAAAACTGGAAGGAGGATCGCCGATGATCCGACTTCTGTTCACCAGCGGACGCGGTCCGGCGGAATGCCGGATCGCGGTCGCCAAGGCCGTTGCAGCGATGACTGCCGAGGCCGCCTCGCTCGCTCTCGAAACCGACTGCGTGGAAGGACCAAGTCCGGATCGTTATGGTCCCGGTTCGGCCATCGTCGTCATTCATGGCGACGCCGCGAATGCCTTCGCACGGCCATGGATCGGTGCCATCCAGTGGGTGGCGCAAAGCCCGGTCCGCCCGCATCACAAGCGGAAGAACTGGTTCATCGGCGTGTTCGAGCTTCCGGCACTGCCGGAAGCACCGAAGGCGCTTGCGATCCACGACGTCCGCTTTGAAGCTTTCCGCGCCGGCGGCCCCGGCGGCCAGCACCAGAACAAGACCGAGAGCGCAGTGCGCGCCACCCACGTCGCGAGCGGCCTCTCCGTCGTGGTGCGAGAGGAGCGCTCGCAGCACCGCAACAGGGCGCTGGCGCTGGAGCGGATCGCGGCACTGCTGAGGCTGCAGGGTGAGATGGCGACGATCATCGCACAGAACGATGCCCGTGCCGCGCATGACCGCCTGGAACGCGGGCGGCCGGTGAAGCGGTTCAAGGGCGATGCGTTCCGTGCTGTTTAGTATAGGTTAGCGAGAGTGCCGGAGGCAATCGCACGGCTTTGCGGTAATCCCGCTCTCGCCGCCTTGGAACACAACAATGACGAACGTGGTACAAGTTTACGACTATCGATTTTCTCACGCTCATTATCCCATCATGCGCTTTCGAGTGCGGATTTCCGAACTTGCAAAGTCCCTTGGGTTTGAGGCCGAGAGCTGGGCAGACGAACTGGGTCCAACTCAGGCAATGCGTCTCCGGCTTCCCACAGGACGGGTGGTCGTATTTATTGAGCTCCAACACTTGATCACTCGACATGGCGACATGGGGCCGCACGTCCACGTGGACGCCGACGTGATTGCGGAGTTCGGCGTTGAACCCTTGATCGACGAAGTTTTGACGAGTCTCGGTTTATCCGATGAATTGGTTGATTGGCGCGCAACAAGTGAGCAGCAGCAATATGCGATTGACTTCATGAAATGGGCGGCAGATCGGAAAAACAAACAAGGAACGACTTGATGCCGCCTACAACGCCGTCGAACTAGATTGTCATAATGCGCCCCACACTGCTCAATCCGCTGTTTGCGCCGGTCACGACCCTTCCGGGTGTCGGGCCGAAGCAGGACAAGCTGCTGCGCTATCTGCTGTCGCGCGATGAGACGCCGCGGCTGGTGGATTTGCTGCTGCATCTGCCGGCCAGCGTGATCGACCGCCGGGCGCGGCCGAAGATTCGCGAGGCCGTACAGGGAACCGTGGTGACGCTGGAAGTCACCGTGGACCGCCACCGCCCGCCGCCGCCGCGCAATGCGCGCGCGCCCTATCTTGTCTATGCCTCGGACGATACCGGCGACGTGGTGCTGACGTTCTTCCGCGCCAAGCCCGGCTATGTCGAAAAGCTGCTGCCGGTCGGCGAGAAGCGATACGTGTCGGGCACGCTGCAGATGTATGACGGCATTCCGCAGATCGTGCATCCCGATCGCGTGGTGGATGAAAAAGCTTTCTCCCAATTGTCGGGCATCGATCCGGTCTATCCGCTGACCGAGGGCCTCGCGCTCGGCTCGCTGCGGCGGGCGATCGCGCAGGCGCTGCTGAAGCTGCCCGAGCTGCCGGAATGGATCAGCCCGGAAGTGATCCGCCGCTGCAGCTTTCCGTCGATCAAGGAAGCGCTGAACCGCGTGCATGTGCCGCGAGAGCTCACCGACATCCTGCCTGATGGCCCGTTCTGGTCGCGGCTGGCGTTCGATGAACTGCTCGCCGGCCAACTGGCGCTGGCGCTGGTGCGCGCGCAGCTGCGGCGGCCGGCGGGCGACCGCAATGCCGGCGACGGCCATTTGCGCCACAAGATCATCGACGCCCTGCCCTACGCGCTGACCGCCTCGCAGCGCGAGGCGGCCGCCGCCATCGCCGAGGACCTGCGCCAGCCGGTGCGGATGCTGCGACTGCTGCAGGGCGACGTCGGCTCCGGCAAGACGGTGGTGGCGCTGCTCGCCGCGGCCGCGGTGACCGAGGTCGGCAAGCAGGCAGCGCTGATGGCGCCGACCGAATTGCTGGCGCGTCAGCACATCAAGACCATCGCGCCGCTCGCCGAACGCGCCGGGCTTCGCGTGGCGATCCTGACCGGCCGCGAAAAGGGCAAGGAGCGGCGCGAGATTCTGGCGCGGCTGGAATCCGGCGAGATCGATTTCCTGGTCGGCACGCATGCGCTGATCCAGGACGACGTGATCTACAAGGCGCTGGCGCTGGCGGTGGTCGACGAACAGCATCGGTTTGGCGTGCGCGAGCGGCTGGCGCTGACCAACAAGGGCGACGCGGTCGACGTGCTGGTCTTGAGCGCGACGCCGATCCCGCGCACGCTGGTGCTGACTTATTTCGGCGACATGGACGTCTCCGAACTGCGCGAAAAACCGGCCGGCCGCCAGCCGATCGAAACCCGCACCATCTCGATGAGCCGGCTCGACGAGGTGACGGACGGCGTCGGCCGCGCGCTTTCGGCCGGCAAGCTGGTGTACTGGATCTGCCCGCTGGTGGAGGAATCCGAGGCCGAAGGCACCGAGCACCTGACCAACGCCACCGAGCGGTTCGAGAAGCTGCGGGAGCGGTTTGGCGACAAGGTCGGTCTTGTCCACGGCCAGATGAAGGGAGCGGAGAAGGACCGCGTGATGGCGCAGTTCGCCGCCCATGAGATCGGGCTGCTGGTCGCGACCACGGTGGTCGAGGTCGGCGTCGACGTCCCCGCCGCGACCATCATGGTGATCGAGAACGCCGAGCGGTTCGGGCTCGCGCAATTGCACCAGTTGCGCGGCCGGATCGGGCGCGGCTCGGAAGCGTCGACCTGCCTGCTGCTCTACAAGGAGCCGCTCGGCGAGATGTCGAAGGCGCGGCTGAAGGTGATCCGCGAGACCACCGACGGTTTTCGTATTGCCGAGGAGGACCTCAAGCTGCGCGGCGAAGGCGACGTGCTCGGCATCCGCCAGAGCGGCCTGCCCGGCTACCGCATCGCCCGCTCCGACGTCCACGCCCAGCTGATCACGCAGGCCCGCGACGAGGCGCTGCGGATATTGAAGGACGATCCTAAACTCAAGGGCGAGCGCGGCGAGGCGCTGCGGTGTCTGCTGTATCTGTATGAGCGGGACGAGGCAGTGCCGCTGATCGGGGCGGGATAGCTCCGCCCTATCCCCGTCATTACGAGGAGCACTTGCGACGAAGCAATCCATCTATCCCCGAGCCGAGAGATGGATTGCTTCGCTCCGCTCGCAATGACGCAACAGAGACCTTCATGACCAATCGTGCAGGCGATAAAGTGCCTCTATTTCATCATCGGCGGCAAAATCACCTCTGCGCGCGGCGTCCATCCCAGCCTGGACCGCAACCCGCTCCTCGTCAGTCAGTCGATACACTTCGCTGGACGGTGACCCGATTTCCGGAGGGACGTCAGCCACAGCGCTCCCTACTCCGCCTTCACCTTGACCGGCGCCGGCTGCAGCGGCGCAGCGGCTGAATTGGCCGCCCGCGCGGCGTTGGCCATGCCGGCGAGCGCGGCGGCGCGCTTCTGGGGGTCGGAGGCGCCGGGTTGCACCACGCCGGCCGACATGATCAATGTCGCGGCGTCCTCGGTGGTCATGTCGACTTCGATGATCTTGCTCTTCGGCACGTAGAAGAAGAATCCCGTGGTCGGGTTCGGCGCGCAGGGCAGGAATACCGAGATATGCTCTTCCTGGCCGGGCAGCTGGCTGGCGACATTCGCGCTCGGCGACTGCGAGATCAGGACGATCGACCACATGCCCGGCGAGGGAAACTCGACGAGGCCGACGCGGCGAAAGCTCGAGCCCTTGCCGGAGAACAGCGTCTCGAACACCTGCTTCAGCCCGCGATAGATCGCGCGCACCACCGGCATGCGGTCGAGCAGCCGTTCGCCGAGGTCGACCAGCGTCCGGCCGATCAGATTGGCGGTGAGGAAGCCGAGCAGCGTCAGCGCGATCACGGCGACGATCAGGCCCGAGCCGGGCAGCCCGAACGGCAGATAGGTTTCAGGCCGGTAGGCCAGCGGCACGAAGGGGCGGACGATGCCGTCCACCCAGTTCACGAACCACCAGGTCAGATAGAAGGTGATCGCGACCGGACCTGCGACAATCAGTCCGGTCAGAAAATAGTTGCGGAACCGGGCCATCAGCCCGGGCGGATGGCTGTCCTCCAGCAGGGGTTCTTCAGGGGGCGGGCTCGAGGGCGTTTCTTCGCGGTTCATCGTGGTTCCAGGTCGGATCAGCCGGCTTTACCCAGCTAAGCCATCCTAGCAGATTTTTGAAGGGCCTGCAGTGGCAGCCAAACGTCTTGACTATTCGACCGTGACTGATTTGGCGAGATTCCGCGGCTGGTCGACGTCGGTGCCCATCACCACGGCGGTGTGATAGGCGAGCAGTTGCACCGGGACGGCATAGACCAGCGGCGTGAACGCCGCCGCCATGTCGGGCAGCACGATCGTCACCAGCGAGTCGATAGTGGCCTCCGCCGCGCCCTTGGCGTCGGTCATCAGGATGATGTTGCCGCCGCGGGCGGCGACTTCCTGCATGTTGGAGACGGTCTTTTCGAACACGCGGTCATAGGGCGCAATCACCACGACCGGCATGTTCTCGTCGATCAGCGCGATCGGCCCGTGCTTGAGTTCGCCGGCGGCGTAGCCCTCGGCGTGGATGTAGGAAATCTCCTTCAGCTTCAGCGCGCCCTCGAGCGCCACCGGGTAGCTGGTGCCGCGGCCGAGATAGAGCACGTCCTTCGACTTCGAGAGGTCGCGCGCCAGCTTCTCGATCTGCGGCTCCGACGTCAGCGCCGCCGCCATCAGCCGCGGCACCTCGACGAGGCCATGGATCAGTTTCTGCTCGTCCTCATCCGACAGCACGTCGCGCGCCTTGCCGGCGGCGATCGCCAGCGCGGCCAGCACCATCAGCTGGCAGGTGAACGCCTTGGTCGAGGCGACGCCGATTTCGGGGCCGGCCAGCGTCTGCAGCACGGTCTCGCTTTCGCGCGCAATCGTCGAGGTCGGCACGTTGACCACCGACAGCGTGTGCACGCCCTCGGCCCTGGCGTAGCGCAGCGCGGCCAGCGTGTCGGCGGTCTCGCCGGACTGCGAGATGAAGATCGCGAGATCGCCCTTGCGCAGCGGCGCCTCGCGGTAGCGGAATTCGGAGGCGACATCGACCTCGACCGGCACGCGCGCGAACCGCTCGAACCAGTATTTTGCGACATAGCCGGCGTAGCTCGCGGTGCCGCAGGCGGTGATCGAGATGCGCTGGATGTCCTTGAAGTCGAACGGCAGTTTTACGGGCAGCATCACCCGCTCGGTCGCCATGTCGACATATCTGGCAAGGGTGTGGCCGACCACTTCCGGCTGCTCGTGGATTTCCTTGGCCATGAAGTGGCGGTAGTTCGCCTTGTCGACCAGCGAGGTCGAGGCCGAATGCTTGACCGCCTCGCGCTGCACGATGGCGTTGGTCTTGTCGTAGATGGTCGCGCCGTTGTGGGTCAGTACCACCCAGTCGCCGTCCTCGAGATAGCTGATCGTATCGGTGAACGGGCCGAGCGCGATCGCATCCGATCCCAGATACATCTCGCCCTGGCCGTGGCCGATGGCGAGCGGCGGGCCGTTGCGGGCGCCGATCATCAGGTCGTCGTCGCCGGCGAAGATGAAGCCGAGCGCAAACGCGCCGCGCAGCTCCGACAGCGCCGCCCTCACCGCCTCCACCGGCGCGACGCCCTGCTGCAGCAGGTTGTCGACCAGGTGCAGCACGATCTCGGTGTCGGTCTCAGTCTTGAACTCCGCGCCCTTCTTCTCCAGCGCCGCGCGCAGCTCGCGAAAATTCTCGATGATGCCGTTGTGAACCACGGCGACGCGCTCGGTGGCGTGCGGATGGGCGTTGTTCTCGGTCGGCCGGCCGTGGGTGGCCCAGCGGGTGTGGCCGATGCCGGTATGCCCCTGCAGCGGCTCGGCATCGAGCCGCCTTTCGAGGTTTTTCAATTTGCCCTCGGCGCGACGACGCGCGAGGCGGCCGTTTTCCAGCGTGGCGACGCCGGCCGAATCATAACCGCGATATTCAAGCCGCTTGAGCGAGTCCACCAGTTGCTCCGCGACCGGAGCGCGTCCCAAAATGCCGACAATGCCGCACATGCGGTTCAATTCCCCAACGCGACGAACGGCGCCGCAACCCGCGCCCCTCTTAACGAGAAACACCGTCCGACCGGTACTCAATAATTGTTGCGTATTGAGACAGTCTTCAATGAAAATCCTCGCGGTTCGCTATCCCACGAACAGCCGCCGCGCAGGCAGCCGGGGATGCGGGCCCGCGATCTCGCGGCATGACCTGCCCGAGCCTTGACCTTGGATCTCCCCGAAGCGAGGGAGCAGGGAATGCCGGATGCACGCTGCACCCGCGGTCTCGCGTGCCATGGGTAGAACGAAAGCGCACACGAGCATACAGGTTCAGCGGAGGCGCTCCGGCATTCCCTGCGCAATGGTTTTACGGCTTATACGTGCTCTCCCCGGCGACGAACCTCTTTTTGCCACCGTCGCCAGCGGATTGAGATTTGTCCAGGCCCGGTCGGGCCGACGCGTCTCCGCTGGCTTGACATCAGCCACGGATGCCAGGACCACACGACTTCGCCGTACGCAGCGCCCTCACCCGCCGTTCCCTCCGGCGAGATGCCGGCGAAAACTCCTGGCGAAGGCCTTGAAACGCCGGTCGTCTGCGCCGCCTTAAGATCGCTCACGGGAGAACCCGCCCTGCAACCCCGACCGCGCCCGACGCCGCTGCGTCCACCGCATCCAACCCCGCGTCCGTGACGATCGCGATACGCCCCTCGTGCCGGGGTGGACGGGCGGAGTGATAGCGGTGATTTGGGTGGCCGTGGAAGCGGGATATTTTTGATTCGGGGGCTTGACGCGATTTCGGAAAATCGGAAGTGATTTGCCCTCGGCGCATTCGCCGGCGGCGAAACTGATTTTGGCGCGGGATGGGCCGTCGCCGGTCAATCTTGCGTCTAGGCTGGTGCTGCGGGATAGCGAGTAGCATATAGCAGCAGTCGCGGAGACCTTCGATGACGCAGAATTCAACCAGCGACCCCGCCAGTGCCGATACCCGGAAGGTCGGCCGGCTCGAAACGATGCCTGACGACTTGTTTGAAGAATTCAAGCAGGCCGTCGATGCCTACGAGCGGGACAGCGACGAAGAGTGAGTGAGGTCGGTACTGGTCCCGCTTACGCCGGCACGACCTGACCATGTTGGCGTGGCTTCACCTCGATACTCAGCGAAGGCCCGGGATGGAACAGCAGTCACTGTTCCGCTTCGGTGCGTTTCGCCATTACCTGCAGATCGTAACGCGCCCGGCGCAAGCTGACGCTTGCATCCCTACGCGGAACGGTCGCCTTCATGCGGCGTTTGTCCATGGCCATTCAGGAGAGACGCATGAAAATGCTCCGCATCGCAGCCGCGTTGCTTCTCGCGCTCGCCAGCGGGCGCGCGGCCGCGCAAAACACGGGTCCCGCCCCCCAGACCGGCTTGGAGAAGCCCGGAATGACCCAAGGCGCAAAGCCGGATGGCAAGATGGATACCAGCGGGATGAGCACGACCAAAGGCAACGTGAAACGGCAACAGGACCGAGCGCCCGCTGCCGCAGGGAACGACGAGAAAAAGTAGAAAGCCGCGGCGGCCAGGAGACCGCGCGGCGTTCTCGCATCTCTGCGGGTCGCTGTTACCGTTTCATGTCCTTGCTGCCGGCCGCGGGCGATCCGTCCTTTGACATCTCCTTCTTCGGATCGTTCTTTGACGTTGCACCGCTGGACATGCCGGACGTGCCGCTCTGGGATGAATTCTTGTCCATGTTGTTCATGCCGGGCTTGTTCATGTCGTTCTGGGCGGCTGCGGGCGCGCCGGTCGTTTGAGCAAGAGCCGAGCCACACATCAGCGTGAGGGCGGCGACTGCGATCAGCTGCTTCATCGAATTCTCCCATGCGTTGAATCTCATCGACAACCGGCGAGGGAGAACTGCGTTCCTGGGAATGCGCGGACCGGCTGGGAAATGATGAGCACCCCTTCCACTGGAACATCAACCGCAGTGCCACGTTGGCATTCGTCACCAGCGGAAGAAGCAGATGACCGACCGGCAGCTATTTCGAAGATTATTGCCGCATGGCGCGATCGGCGCAGCGGTGGGGGCGGCGTTCGCCACCGTTTTCCTGATGGGCAACATGCGGCAGTCGCTGGATCTGGTCCAGAGCAGCGTCGCGCCGCTGACCACCATGATCATATTGATCGTGGCCTGTTGCGCCTATTTCGCCTTTGGCGCCGCGATCACCGGCTTTCATTTCATCCTGATGGAAAATGACCCTGACGTGCGGACCCGCGCCCGTCGCTGACCCCAGCGTTTGCGATCCTGAGATGTCGCGTCACTTCGGCGCTGGCGAGCGAAGCTCGCATTGGAAGCCCTCGGCCGGATAGGTCGTCGTTACCGTGCCCCCGAAATCGTTGGCGAGCATTCGCTCGATCAGGCGCGACCCAAAGCCCTTCTTGTCCGGAGCGGGCGGCGTGACCGGCGGCCCGCCTTGTTCGGCCCACGTCAGACGAAATCCGTCCACGCCGGTCGACCACGCGATGTCGATGCGGCCGGTATCGTTGGAAAGGGCGCCGTATTTGAGAGCATTCGTCGCCAGTTCATGAACGGCCAGCGACAGTCCTAGCGCCTGCTTGGGCGGCAAGTCGATGCAGGGACCGTCCGCATGAATGCGGTTCGACCCGCTGCGATGCGGCGCCAGCGCGCCTTCGATGACCTGCAGGATGGGTGCGCCGGACCAGCTTGTCTTGGTCAGGATGTCGTGGGCGTTGCTCAGCGCGATCAGGCGCGCGGTGAAGGTGCGGCGCACGGCAGCAAGTGCTTCGCCCTGCATGGTCTGGTTTGCGATCGCCGCCACCGTGGTCAATGTATTCTTGATACGATGCTCGAGCTCCTGGCTGAGAATGAGCTGGCGCTCCGCGGCCTCCTTGAGCGCGGCGGCCGCCTGCCATTCTTCCGTGATATCGCGCGAGATCGAGAGCAGATAGGTCGGCTTGCCCTGGGGATCCACGATCGGCGACACCTGGACGTCCCAATATCGGGGCGTGCCCTTTGCCGTCGCCGCAGGCCCCCTGAAGCGACTGGTTCCGCCGGCGAGGGCCGTCGCCACGGCGTTCTTCGCATCGGAATTGCCCTGACCGGCCCACAAATCGGGCCATGGGCACCCCTTGAGCCTGGAAAAGTCCTCAACCTCCATCACGCGCTTGCCGCCCTCGCTCATGAACTGAAGGCGTCCGTCAAGATCCAGTATCTTGATGCAGTCGCCGCATCCGGCAAGCACGCTGCGGAGCACATCGGCGTTGCCGACCAGCCCGTCGCCCGCCGCGGTCAACTCCTCTTCCAGCGACCTGGCGGTCGATGTCCTGTTTACCGGGTATGACATCCGTACCAACGTTGGGGGTTCGGCTAGGTTTCCCCAGAATCTCCGGACCCTTGCATCATCATCGGGGCTGACGAAGGGTAACCATATTGCTCGTCTCGGCGTATCGCTCGCCCCGAAAGGGTCTAGCAGGGTTGACGCCGCACCGCGATATTTCTCGCAGCCCGGCGGCCCGATCTTTTTCTCAGCCTTTGACCTTGGCCGGATTCGTGACCAGCCGTCTCAGCGCCATCAGCCCAAGCACCGGTCCGGGCACCAGCATGAGGAAAGCATATTGTGGTCCGGCGGTTTCGATCAGCCTGGCAAGCAGCGAGATCGAAACGATGGTGATCGAGAAGCCGATGCAATTGGCGATCGTCAGCGCCGAGCCGACGAGCCTGGGTGGCGCGAAACGGGCGTTGAGCGTGGAGAATTGCGGCGAGTCGCCAACGACGACCACGCCCCAGAACAACAGAAAGGCGAGGAATACCGGCAGCGTCGCCTGGTATGCGAGCGGCGAGATGAGGCAGCACAGGCCCGAGGCCGACAACTGCACATAGGCAACGCGCGCGCTGCCGACCGCCCGCGAATAGTAGCCGCCCAACATGCAGCCGAGAAAGCCGGCGGCGATCGCCGCAAAGCTCCATATCGAGACCGTCGCCGCGTCGCTGCCGAGGCGCGCCGCGAGCAGCACCGGCAGGAACGCGTAGAAGGCGTAGAGTTCCCACATATGTCCGAAATAGCCGAAGGCCGAGGCCCGGAATTCGGCAGAGCGGAAGATCGTCGCGAATGCGGCCGGGTCGAACTGTGCGCCCGCCTTGAGATACGGCCCATCCGGCACGAGAACGAGCATTGCCAGACCCCCGGCGGCCGCAACCGCCGACACCGAGAGGATCACGCCCTCCCAGGGTAGATCGCCGCCCAGCCCGCGGATGAGATGGGGGAGCGCCGTCCCAAGCACCAGCGCACCGACCAGCCAGCCGAGCGCGAGCCCGAGGTCGCGGTCGCACCAGCCCGATGCGATCTTCATGCCGACAGGATACATGCCGGCGAGAAAGAAGCCGGTTGCGAACCGGGCCGCGACCAGGGCCAGGAACTCGCCGCCGCTTGCCAGCGTCGCGGCATTGGCCGCCGCGCCGGCGAGCGTGGAAAGGAAGAAGATGATGCGCGGCGAGTAGCGGTCGGCGATCGCAAGCCAGGCGAAGACCAGTGTACCGGCGATGAAGCCGAGTTGCACGGCGATCGTGATGCTGCCCACGGCGGACGACGGCAGCCCGGCGCTGCGCTGCAGGTCGGGTATCACGGCATTGCCGGCAAACCACAGCGACGTCGCGGCGAACTGCGAGATGACGATCATCGGCAGGATGCGGGCTGGAATGGCCGGCAAGGTCGCGTTCTCCTCCTGAGAGTTCGAATGCGCGGCAGGCTCTCCAATTACCCTTTCCCGGCCTTGCTCCGCATCTTCATCTCGCGATACCTCGCCGCCCCGCCCTCGCGGTTGCTCTGCGGGCTGCGCTCGACCGCCATCGCGTCGTCGGGCACGTCCTTGGTGATCACCGAGCCCGAGCCGACATACGCGCCCTTGCCGATCTTCACCGGCGCCACCAGCGAGGAATTGGTGCCGACGAAAGCGCCCTCGCCGATCAGCGTCTTGTGCTTGAGGAAGCCGTCATAGTTGCAGGTGATGGTGCCGGCGCCGAGGTTGGCGTTGGCGCCGACATGGGCGTCGCCGACATAGGACAGATGATTGACCTTGGCGCCGGCCTCGATGGTCGCGGCTTTTGTTTCCACAAAGTTGCCGATGCGGACGCCGTCGCCGAGCGATGTGCCGGGGCGCAGGCGGGCGTAAGGACCGATCGAAACATTCCTGCCGATCGAGGCCTGCACGATGTGCGAGAAGGAATGGATGACGACGCCGTCGGCGATGGTCACGCCGGGGCCGATCACGACATAGGGTTCGATGGTGACGTCGTTGCCGAATTTCGTATCGGCGGCGAGGTGCACGGTCTCCGGCGCGATCAGCGTCACGCCGGCGTCGAGCGCGGCCTTGCGCAGCCGCGCCTGCATCACGGCTTCGGCCTCGGCGAGCTGCGCCTTGGTGTTGATGCCGCGCACTTCGTCCTCGCCGGTCTCGATCACGACGGCCTCCCCTGCCATGTCCCTGACGATCGCGACCGCGTCGACCAGGTAATATTCGCCCTTGCTGTTGGCGTTGCCGATGCGGTCGAGGATTTCCAGTGCGCGCCGGCCGTCAAACGCCATCACGCCGGCATTGCACAGCGTTATCTTGCGCTCTTCTTCCGTTGCATCGGCGTGCTCGCGGATCGCGACCAGCCGGCCGCCTTCACTGAGCAGCCGGCCATACCCGGTGGGATCGGCGGCCTCGAACCCGAGCACGGCCAACGCTGCGCCGTTCGCCAGCGGCGCGCGCAGCCTCGCAAAGGTTTCCGCCGAGATCAGCGGCGTGTCGCCGAACGCGACCAGCAGATCGTCGGCGCCGCGCGCGATCGCTTCGCGGGCGGCCAGCACGGCATGCGCGGTGCCGAGGCGCTCGGCCTGAACGAAGGTCGCCGCATCCGGGCGCACCCGCCTGACCTCGTCGGCGACGGCCTCGTGGTCCGGCCCGATCACCACCGCGAGCGCATCGCCTGCGCCGTGCGGGGTGGCGTCGAGCACATGGGCCAGCAGCGGACGGCCGGCGACCGGGTGCAGCACTTTTGGCAGCGAGGAGCGCATGCGCGTGCCCTCGCCGGCGGCGAGCACGACAGTCAGGCTGGATCGGGCGGTCATCTGGGTTCTCGGCATGTCATCGCATGGAGGTAGACCGAGGTTGGCGGGCGGGACAAGTCCCGGTCATGGCGGAAAGTGGCAGGGAAGCCACTTGACGCCCGCTCTGATTGTTTTCCCCCGGATATCCAACCGATTCGTCGCCTGCAAATCGCCCGATTCAGGTAGACCGCGTTTTATCCTGTTACTGTTTGCGGTGTGATTCGGTGGGCCTTGAGGAGGGCCAAGGGCGCTTGGCCAGGAAACCAGACCAACTCGCGGGCTTGGAGGCGGAGGAGACGGCCGGCGTGCTGGACAAGCTGTTGGCCGAGGAGGACCAGTTCGACCGCCGCACGCTGTGGCGGATCGCCGCCTGGGGCGTCGGCGCCACCGCCGCGGTGGTCGTGGCCGTGTTGGCCAACCAGTCGTCGCTCGGCGTCAAACGCGACCAGGTCACCGCCGCCGATCTGGCCCGGCAGACGCAGCAGATTCAAATGTTCGCCCGGGAAACCCAGAATGAGGCGCGGCGGCTGGCCGCCGCCATCGAGACGCTCAATGGCGACCGCGACCGGCTCTACGCCCGCGTCACCGGGCTGGAACAGGGGCTGGATTCCGTCACCGGCGCCGTCGCCAGGCAGGGTTCCTCAGCCGCTGCCCCGCCGGCCGCGGCCGCGAGCCCGCCCTCGCCGGCCGTCGCACCGGTCGCGACCGCCCCGTCCTCCGCCGCCGACAAGCCTGTGAACAGCGCCGCCGCCGAGCCACCCGCCAAGGAAACTGGCAAGGAAACTGCCAAGGAAACCGGCAAGACCGAGCCGGCCAAAGAACCGGTCAAGGAAACAGCCAAGGCCGGAACGGCGAAGCCGGAAGCAAAGGCAGAAGCCGGCAAGATCGAGACGGCACGAGCGGAACTGCCCAAGATCGAGAGCAGGCCGGAGGCCGCAAAACCTTCGCCGGCCACGCCGCTGGTCTGGTCGCCGTCGATCATGGCCCCGCCCGATCCGGCCGCCGGCAAGCTGGTCGAACCGGGCAGGACGGCAGGCCCCGTGATCGCGAGCCCGATCCCGGATGTCGTTGCGGCGGCGCCGTCGGCCAGCGACGCGGAAGGCGACGACGACCCGGCGCCAAAAGCCTCGCTGCAGCGAACCGAGTTCGGCGTCGACCTCGGCACCGCCAATTCGGTCAACGGCCTGCGCATGCTGTGGCTCGGCCTCCTGAAATCGCGATCGAACGCGGCGCTGGCGGCGCTGCGCCCGATTATCGTCATCAAGGAGGGCAACAAGGGCCTCGGCATGCAGCTCCATCTGGTGGCCGGCCCGCTGAACGATGCCGGCGCGGCCGCCAAGATCTGCGCCGTGCTGACCGAGAACAAGCGTCCCTGCGAAACCACCATCTTCGACGGTCAGCGGCTGTCACTGAAGGCGGACGAGCCGGCCCCGACCGCCGCCAAGCCGACCTATCGCCGCCGCGGCGCCGCCACGCGGTCGGTGGTCGTCGAGGAGCCGGCAAAGCCGCCGGAAGCGCCGCCCGCCAACACGCAGGCCACGCTATCGACCTTCTTCAACCGGAAGAACGCGCAATAGTCCCCAAATCCGTCGTCATGGCCGGGCTTGTCCTGGCTTGTCCCGGGCATGACGGAGCGTGCAGAAAAAGCCCCGATTCCACTGCCTTGTCCCCGCCGCCAAACCCGATCATATTGCGCGCATGAAAAAATCCCCGTTCCGGCTCTCGCCCTATCAAGTCCAGTTCCTGCTGGTGGTCGGCTTCGTCACCGTCGGCTACGCGCTGTATCTGCGCTATCTCGCGGTCGAGTTCTCGACCGTGGCGCTGGCCTGCGACGCCGGCCTGCAGAGCATGCTGTGCAAGACGCGGACGCTCGCCACCTATCTGTTCAAGAACTCGGTGTTCGGCATCACCGCGCTGATCATTGCCACGCTGCACGTCATGCGGCCGTCGATCGTGCTGCTGACGCTGGGGCTGATCGCGGCGGGACTGGGGATCGTGCTCTACAACATCGTGTTGTCGGGGCTGGCGATCGGCCTGCTCATTCTGGGATTTGCACGGCCCGCGCCCGCCACAGCGTGAGCGCCAGCAAGAGGTAGACCGCGCAGGTCCACATCGACTGCCAGTTCTGGTTGCCCTCGTTGACGGCGGTGAAGATCGCCGCCGCCGCCAGTAGGCCGGCAAACGTCGACTCGGCGATCGGGCGCACGCCGTCCTTTGGCCGGTTGAGCAGCATCAGCGCCGCGCACGGCACCACCGCCATGGTCAGCGAGGCGAACGGAAAGTCGCGGTAGCGCGGATCGAACGCGAAGCCGAGCGCCGTTGCGGCCGCGATCAAGGTGGTGACGATCAGGACGAAGCCCAGCAACGCGGTCAGCACCGCGGGGGCGCGGTAAACGCGCGGACCGAGCAGTTCGAGGAAGGTCGGCAGCGGCCGTCCCGACATCGCCGCGTTGGCGCACAGCAAGGGTGCGGCAATGCCGGCCGCCAGCAACGCGCCCCATTGCAGCCAGCCGCCCGCCCCTAAACTCTCGTAATACATCTTGTCCGCGGCGATCCCGAGCAGCATGCCGGCCGTCGTCGCCGAGGTGCCGACCGCGATCCACGCCGCCGCCCCCGGCTTCCACGGCCGCCGCCGCAGCGTCAGCCAGGCCGCCAGGAAGACGCAGGCGCTGAGCGCCGTGCCGCACCCCATCTGCAGTTTCCAGTACGGATAATTGCTGATCGGCTGGCCCGACGGGTATTTGACCGCGCGGTGCGCGTCGTCGATCATGCCCCAATAGCCGCCGACGGTGCCTTCGAGCGCGCGCTTCCACGGCTGGTCGTAAGCCTCGATCAGGTTGACGCGAAATTCTTCGCGCTTGGCGAGTTCGAGGATTTCCGACACCACGCGCGCCTGGTTGGTGCGCGACGGCAGCGCGCCATCGCGCATCCGGCCCGCGCTCGGCCAGCCGGTCTCGCCGATCAGGATTTCCTTGTTGGGGAACGCCGCCACCATCCGCTTGCGGATGTCGTCGACATGACCCGCCGCGAATTTCGCGCGGACCGGGATGTCCTCCCAGTACGGCAGGATGTGGATGGTGACGAAGTCGACCGCGTCATAGATCTCGCGGTTGCGCAGCCAGAATTCCCAGACGTCGGCATAGGTCACCGGCACATTGACCCGCGACTTCACCGAGCGGATATGGGCCGCGAGATCGGACGACGTCATCTCGCCGCGCAGCAGCACCTCGTTGCCGACCACGAGCGCGGTAATCGTGCCGGGATGTTCCTTCGCCAGCTCGATGGCGACCGAGATCTGCGCGAGGTTCTTGATCCGGTTGCTGGAGAGCCAGATGCCCTGGATCACCTTGAGCCCCACCTTGGCGGCGAGCGCCGGAACCTGGTCGAGCCCGTTCTCGATCGAATAGGTCCGCACGCAGTCGGTGATCCTGGCGAGTTGCGCCAGATCCTGGCCGATCTGTTCGGACGAAATCTGCGTGGTCGGAACCAGCGGGGTCTGGGCGCCGCGGAACGGAGCGTAGGAGACGCATTGCAGTTTGGCGTTGGGGTCGATCGGCGCGCGCGACAACGTGATCGGCGTGGCCAGCCACCACCACAGCGCCGCGATCATACCAAGCGATGAAAGGAAAAGCGCCAGCGGCGTACGAAAAGAAATCGGTTCCATCCTCCGGGCGGGGACCGTCGATTACCCGTTCAAACGCGTTCTGCCAAGACGCACCGTGCCCCTATTGCGCCGCGCCGCCTGCGGCAGTTTCACCAGCACCATGATAAAGTTGTGACTTTGCTGGACAAAATCCAAAATACTGGGCATGTGGATTATCGGGCCTGTCCGCCGCATTGGAGTCCCATTTGAGCGGCAACTAGCCGGGCCATCATGCTGGCCAGCGGGCCGGAAACACATCGGGGAATGTATGCGTCGACGGATGCCTGATCCTAGAGTTGCAGTTTTGAGGGGCTTTGCCGCCGCCGGCCTGGCCCTGCTGATCGGATCGACCGGCGCATTGGCCCAGAGCGGGACTCCGAACCCCGCGGACCAGTCCAAGCAGCCCGCGGCCAGCGCCGCCGACCCGGCCAAGGAGAACCAGCGGAAAGCCGACGAGTTCGTCGAGGCCGCGCAGGTCCTCAACGGCCCGGGCGGAAACCCGGAATGCGTCTGGCTCGGCCGGCGCGTCGTGCGCCTGATGTGGCGCGACGACCTCGACACCGCGTTCCGCCACCTCGATCTGTACGACCGGTTCGGCTGTCCCGGCGGCCATGTGCAGGCGACCTTCCGCTGCCTGACCCGCTTCGGCGGGCAGATCGACGACAAGGTGCCGCGGAGCCTCGACGACCGGGTGCACGCCTGCTGGATCAACCCCGGCGCCCAGCCCCAGACCGCCGCCGCCTCGTCGCCCGCTACCGCCGGCAGCGCGGCGCCCGCCGCGCCGGCCGCTTCGCCGTCGCCGGCCCCCAGCCCCGCACCTGCCGCGCCGGCAAAATAGCTGTCCGGCATTCAGGATCCGTTCAGCGGAACGGTCCTATGTTTGCGGCGACTGGATCGGTCATGTCCTGCGGACACCGTCCTTAAAAAAGTCACGGCGTCATACCAGTTGTGGAATCGCAGGGCAGGACTATCCTTCATCGTGCCGCCATGCCGGTCGAACCCAGGGGACGGGTTCGCTTTCCCTAAAATCCAGCCCCGTATGGTTAGCCTCGCATGCGTGCCGTCGTCGCCGTTCTGCTGTTTGTGACCGCGGCCCACGCCGGGCTTTGGGGGCTGTTCCAGGAAAAACAGCCGGCCCCCGACTTCCGCGGCATCCTGCCCAGCGTCTCCTACGCGCCGTTCGAGCCGGGCCACACCGTGGTGGAAGGCGACGCCGACAAGGTTCGCGCCGACCTGAAAAAACTCTCGACGCTGACGCGCGCGATCCGCCTCTACTCGTCGACGGAAGGCAACGAACTGGTGCCGCCGATCGCCGCCGAATTCGGCATCAAGGTCACGGCCGGCGCCTGGATCGACAAGGACAAGGACCGCAACAAGCGCGAGATCGAAGCCGTCATCAACCTGGCCCGACGCAACAGCAACGTCATCGGCGTCGTGGTCGGCAACGAAACCATCTTCCGCGGCGAAGCGGTTCCGCTCGAAAACCTCGGGCCGATTCCCGTAACCGGGCTCGAACCGGCAGAGGCGGCGCGGATCCTGAACGACGAGAACCAGCGGGTCCGCGAAGCGAACGCGCAGCCTGAAGAAAAGCGGGCCGAAGCGCTGAAATGGGCGCTCGCCGAGAACAATGTCTACCGGCTGGGCCGGCTGATCCAGCGCGTCAAGAAATCGGTCAACGTTCCCGTCACCACCGGCGAAATCTGGAACATCTGGCGCGACCATCCGCAGCTTGCCAACTCCGCCGATTTCATCGGCGCGCACGTGCTGCCCTACTGGGAATACTTCACCTCCAAGCAGGCCGTCGACCAGGCGGTCGCGATGTACCAGTTGCTGCGCGACCAGTTCCCGGGCAAGCGGATCGTGATCGCCGAGTTCGGCTGGCCGAGCGCCGGCTACAATCTGCGCAACGCCGATCCCGGCCCGTTCGAGCAGGCGTCGGTGCTGCGCAATTTCGTCACCCGCGCCGAAGCCATCGGCATGGACTACAACATCGTCGAGGCGATCGATCAGCCCTGGAAATTCTTCGAAGGCGGCGTCGGCCCCTATTGGGGAATGCTCGACGCGTCGCGCGAGCCGAAATTTTCGTGGACCGGGCCGATCGTCAACGAGAACTACTGGAAGCTCGCGGCGATCGCGCTTTTGGTCGGCATCCTGATGTCGCTGCCGATCCTGCGGATCGAGCAGCCGACCGTCATGCAGGCCGCGGTGCTGTCGGCGGCGGCCAACGGCGTCGGCGCCTGGGCCGCCACCGTCTTCGCCTATTGGGAAGGGCACTACTTCGTGTTCGGTTCGGCCTTTGCGCTGGTGCTCGGCCTGACCCTGCTGGTGCCTCTGGTGCTGATCGCCCTCGCCCGCATCGACGAAATCGCGGCGATCGCGTTCGGCCACGCCCCGCGCCGGTTGATCACGAAGGGCGCGCTGCGGGCGCCAGCGACCGTCGCCGAGAACGTCGCCTTCCCGAAGGTGTCGATTCACATCCCCGCCTATTTCGAGCCGGTGGAGATGCTGAAGCAGACGCTGGATGCGGTTTCGAGGCTCGACTATCCGAATTTCGAATGCGTCTGCATCATCAACAACACGCCCGACCCCGAATTCTGGCGGCCGATCCAGGATCACTGCCGCGCGCTCGGCGAACGCTTCAAGTTCATCAACGCCGAGAAGGTGCAGGGCTTCAAGGCGGGCGCGCTGCGCATCGCCATGGAGCGCACCGCCGCCGACGCCGAGATCATCGGCATCATCGACGCCGACTATGTCGTGCATCCGGACTGGCTGAAGGACCTGGTGCCGGCGTTCGCCGATCCGCGCGTCGGCCTGGTGCAGGCGCCGCAGGAGCATCGCGACGGCGACAACTCGCTGATGCATTACATCATGAACGGCGAGTATGCCGGCTTCTTCGACATCGGCATGGTCCAGCGCAACGAGCACAACGCCATCATCGTGCACGGCACGATGTGCCTGATCCGCCGCGCGGCGATGGACATGGCCGGCGGCTGGTCCAGCGACACCATCTGCGAGGACACCGATCTCGGCCTGACCATCCAGGAACAGGGCTGGCTGACGCACTACACCAATGTCCGCTATGGCGAGGGCCTGCTGCCGGACACCTATGAAGCCTTCAAGAAGCAGCGCCACCGCTGGGCCTATGGCGGACTGCAGATCGTCAAGAAGCACTGGCGGCGCTTCCTGCCCGGCGCGAGCCGCCTGACGCCGGATCAGCACCGCGAATTCTCGCTTGGTTGGCTGAACTGGCTGGGCGCCGAAAGCATCGGCGTCGTGGTGGCGATCCTCAACCTGATCTGGGTGCCGATCGTGGCGTTCGCCGACATCGCGGTGCCCGACAAGATCCTGACGCTGCCGATCATCGCCTCCTTCGTGGTCTCGCTGGCCCACTTCCTGGCGCTGTACCGGCTGCGCGTGAAGATCAAGGCCGGCCAGATGCTCGGCGCCATGATCGCGGCGATGAGCGTGCAGTGGACGGTGTCGCGCGCGGTGGCGCAGGGCCTGATCACCGAGCACATTGCCTTCGCCCGCACCTCCAAGGGCGGCCTGTCGCGGATGTCGATCGAGTTCCAGGCGTTCTGGGAGGCGGTGATCGGGGTGCTGCTGCTGGTCGGCGCCACCGTGCTGGTCGTCACCAACGGCTTCAAGCAGGTGCGCGAAATCTACATCTTCGCCGGCGTGCTGGTGCTGCAGAGCCTGCCGTTCCTGGCCGCGGTCGCGATCGCGCTGCTGGAAAACTCCCGCGTCAACTCCTTCGAATTCTGGCGCTACAGCGCCGTGCGGACCGCCGAACTGATCGGGCTGCGCCCGGTGTCCCTGCCGGCGGTCGGCAAGGCCTCCCAGCCGGTGGCCTCGGAAATCCGCCGCGAGGCCAACTGACGCGCGGCGAGCGCCCCGCCGGGCCTCAACAGGCCCGGCTAAGCGCCGCCGCCACAACAAGAATTTGGTTTGGGGTAGTGCCGCTTTTGTCGCGCCGGCACTATTGACCCGCAAGGGCCCGCCCCCTACACAGCGCGGCAAGTGAGCGCGTAGCTCAGGCGGTAGAGCACGTGACTTTTAATCATGGGGTCGAGGGTTCGAGTCCCTCCGCGCTCACCATGAAGACCAACGACAACAATAACTTAAACGCCAGCCTCACTTTCGCATCGTCCCACAAATTCGCAATGGGACGACTATGGGACGTTTTTAAGGCCCTTGGAGCACGGTCGCGCCAAGACCGTCCGACGCTGCGACCTCCTCGTGGATGCTGGAGCGAACGTCGGGTATTCGGTGCTCCGACTTCAATCCGAGTACCCCAATGCCAAAATTGTTGCGATCGAACCCGAATCCAGAAACCTGGTGCAACTGAAAAAGAACACCTCGTCCCTTCCCAATCTTTCCATCGAATCCGCCGCGCTCTGGTCGCGGTCGACCAGGCTCAAAATCACGTCAACGTCAATCGATCATAATGCGTTTCAGGTGGAAGAAGGAGCCGATGGAAACATCGAGGCGCTGACCGTTCGAGACATCATGGAGCGCCACCGCCTCCCTCGGATTGACCTCCTGAAAATCGATATCGAGGGAAGCGAGAAGGAGGTTTTTGAATCTCCGCATGCCGAAGACTGGATTCCTCACGTCCGAATGATCCTGGTCGAAACCCACGACCGCTTCAAGGCGGGATGCACGGCTGCTATCGATACTGCATTACACAATCAATTCAACTTCCGCGGAATGGTCGGAGAGTATCGACTGTATATCTCCCGATCCCGCTAGTGCGATCGCCTGTCCTTAATTTGAGGGAACCATCGAAGACCTGAATGTTGCAAACTTTTCGCGAATTTCCGACTCCGGCCAGCGAGCATCGCCCTTCACGCTGTGGGCGATTGCATAGCCATTGCGGATCAATGCCTCTGGCGAGTCTGTCAGCCCATAGTTGATTACTGCAAAGACCTCCGCAGGCGAGTTGAAATCCAAGGCCTCAAGACCAACCGCATAACAAAACAGGGTGATCACGACATCATCGGTGACTCGGCTGTGAAAAAACAGGAACGGATCGTCGAGCAGGCCATGTCTCGACATGGAGCGAACAAAGTCCAAGGACAATGCCATCCCTCCACCTTGGACGTAATCGCCAGACACATACCCATTTTGCTGGGCAGAACAAATCAGAGACCGACGTCTAAGAGCCGTCAGAATCAACCGAGGCGACGCAGTTTCCAGCATTAACCGAACGAGAAACCGCAATAGCAGATACGGTGACACCTGCCGATCGATCATGAAGCCCGGCTTGCCTCTTTTCGATCCATCCGGATACTTCTTGAAGGTGCCTATCAGGCCGCACCCTTGGTGCGCTTTAAAAAACTCTGCAACGCGGTCGGAAAAACGACCAAAAACGGCCGCGTCGGTATCAAGGCGCAGAACAAAATCCAGATCGTGTCGCGCTGACAGATGCCTCAGTCCCGCTATCATTCCGACCGTAAGTCCGTCTGCCCATCCATCTCCCACCCCGTTACGAGGATTCTTCAGGATGGTCAGCACGCAGCTCCTGTCGATCCACTCGCCGATCTGATCGCGTGAGCACGACATGCCATCGTCGATCAGCACGATCTCACGACATTCAGGTTCGACCTGCAACAGACCCTTCAGAACGTCCTGCAGACGTGAGGCTTCCAGGTCACCAGGCCCCACACAGATCAAGGTCGCAAAATTCGAAGGCATTCGTCGCTACTCCCGCCCATCCCTGCATTGACGGTGGTCGGCGGCTATGAAACCAATTAAACCAGACATTAAACACACTTAAATCAACGCCAGGGCGCATCTTTTGTCGTTATCCACCGAGTCAAAACCTAGATTCAAGCCCCGACGTCGGCTAGATCGTTGAAATGCCGACTTTCGAAGTAAGAGTTCCCACCTATAACCGGCCGGAGCTGTTGGCCCGCGCGCTTCAGAGCCTTCAGGCCCAGACATATCCACACTGGGTGGCATCGGTCTATGACGACGCATCGGCTGGAGAAGAGGTCGTTCGCTCCATTGCCGACGACCGATTTCGTTATCATCGAAATCATCAAAAGCTCGGGGCCTGCGCGAACATCGATAAGTGCTTCAGCCCGTTGTCGGAGTACGGAGGGACACACGGCTACGTCTTGGAGGATGACAATTACCTGCTTCCCGGATTCTTCTCTCTCATTGCGGAAACCCTGGATCGAAAGCCCTGGCGGTTCATCCAAGCCAATCAGCGCATCTGGAGCAAGGCCCGCGGCCTGCATCCACCAAGCGAAACGACACGAGGCCTCTGGTTTCGGCCAGGCGTAATGGATGTGATCGACCTCCAAGCCTCCCTGCTGTTCATGGAAGGCGTGTCCAACGGCGGCATGATCTGGCAGCTGGATAGCGGATGTAACTTCCAGGTTGGCCCCAGCGTCCAGCATTTCGGTATCCAGGAAGCATGTCGGACGCTGCTGGTCGATTCACCTTTTCTCTTCGTAGACGAGCCACTCGCTGTTTTCAACTTTATGCCACGAATTGAAACTGCTCGAGGAAAAGAGAACGACCGCTCGGTCGGTCGTGGACTGCAAAGCATCAGAAGATACGTTCTTCAGCATCAGGGATCGAAGGTCATCAACGCCATCCCACAAAATGCCGACCCAGAAAAACAAGTTGCCGGCCTTTTGGCCCACAGCGGCTTCCCTCACCTCATCACCGGCAAGATGACCGGCCCGGTTCTCAAGCTCTGGCTCAAAGGGCTCGCGCTCCGGCTGACGCAGCCCGATCCTTGCGCGAATTTCCTCGCGGATCTGAAAAAGGTTCATTCACCGTCATGACGATGTTAGGCAGCCTGTATTTGTCCGAGAAGGAGATACGACGAATTATCGCTGAACATATTGCGGCTACCTACGGAGTAAATTGCTCAACGGTAAAAGTCGAATTGTGGCCACCGAAATATGGAAACGGTCTTTTCGCAAACGTTGACATACCGGGGTTTGTCGATGATGCTACGTACCGCGAGAGATAGGGTCGTTCTCTGCTTTGTGTTTCTGCTGGGTTTAATTTCTCGAAAAATTATGCCTGACCCCTTGGCTGACTTCTTTGCCGAGATGGAGCGAACGGGACGCCTTGAGATCGAACAAGCTCCCATAGCGTCGAGTCGTGCAACGGAGTGTGAACCCGGTAGAGACAATTAAGTCGTAAGGCAGCACCTGGCCCCGGCCGGATCGATTAACCTGAAATGATCGAGTTGTTTAGCCAGCGTCCGATTTCCGCGTCGATTTCGACAAGCGCCCGCCTTGCGCGCTTGGCCGCCTCCTGAAATACGAGACCATCGTTAGAGAACCTCCGTATGGCGAGCATCCGACCGCTCGCGCTTCCGCCTTTGATAGATTCCGAAACTCCGTGCGCGTTCCCTGATTTCGACGGCTTGCTCGAACGTCTTGATCAACCGCCAGCGGCGGCTCATCGTGTAGACGTTGGCGCGCGGCGGATTCCGAAGCACGTCAACAATGCCCAGCGCCTCAAGCTCCCTGATCGCGTACACCACGAGCCCGCGCGTCACTCCAAATCCGATAAAGTCGTCATGTCGGAGCCGGGGCCGACCATCTGCAACGGCTATCTCGATGCGAGCCAGCGCCTGATGCGCGCATTTGTTCAAAGCCCGAAATGCCGGCGACGATATCATCTCGATTTCGCGGATGACGGCGGTGGCCTCGACTTCCGCATTGACGATTAGGGCCGGACCACTGTTCATGGCGTCAGTGGAATCGTTCCCGATCAACTTTCCGCTCAAGCTCGGCAATGTCGTCATCGTACAACGCCACCAGCGAAGCGGCGTCAGCGACGGAGCCCATCATTTCAGGCCCCAAGGCAAAGCCGATCATGTCCAGCAACGCGCCGCCCATCTGGTCATTGAGTAGCGCCAACGGGATCAGCTTTGCGGTCGAAACATCGTCCAAAGTGAACGCGATTTGCCTTAAGTGGCGGTGATGGTCCTCTGCGTCCGGGCTTGCGGCGTCCATGCCAACCTCGACCTCTTTGATGACCTGACCGATCTTGGCGCGAAAGTCATCGGCCTTCGCGCATAGTTGCTCAAACGACAGTCCGGATTGTTCAGCCAATGTCGCCATTCTTGCTCTCAGGATCGCGTCAGATAGTTCGAGCGTACCACGACGCGCCGGCGGACGTGCTGGCGGTGCGCCTCTTGCGGTGCTTGCGTGGTCGGCGTCGTCACGGGCGAGCGTGTCGGCGGTGGCGATACCATCTCAGCTTTGCCGGTGTCGGGGTCGCGGAGCGTCATCGGCACCGGAACCGGTCGCGTCACGGCGCTCGGCTTCGGCATCATATCGAGCCTGTAGCGGGTCGCCATGCGAGCGGCGAGCGCATAAACGGCAGTGTCCAACGCCTCGTTGCGCCGGCCGGGCGGCAGAATCCATTGCCGGTGCGGCCGGCCCATCTGGAAACGGGTTTGCACCTCTTCGCTCGTCAACTGGCGAAAGAACTCCGCGTTGAACTCGGGCGCGGCCGGAAAGTGCATGAAGCCGGGGCCGGACTCCGCAAATCGCAGGCGCGCATAGATCGTGTCTTTCGCGGTATCGACGCCGATCAGGAAAACGCGGTGGTTGGTCTTTGTGCGGCTCGCTCGCGGCGGAAAGATTGCCTTCGGCCCCGGCGTTCCCTTGATCGGGAGAACACCACGCCGGCGGGTGCAATAGGTGAGCACCTGATGCGCATGGTGCCCTCCGGTATCCACACAAGTCGCGCGAACGCGGAGTTCCTGCCCATCCTCGCGGTGATAGGGCGCGCGCAGCACGTCATCTAGCATTGACCAGACGTGTTGCTGCGCCGGATCGCCCGGCAATACCTCGTAGCGGATCGACCAGCTTTCCTCGAACGGTCCCCAGCCGATCACCTGCACTTCGAGGCGATCACCTTGCACGTCAACGCCAGCGGTCAGGAACCGCACCGCCTCAGGCATCGATTGCGGCCCATAGGCTTCGCCGCGATTCGCCAGCGTCGTGCTCTCGACCTTTTCCCGCGCTTCCTCGAACGGTTCGCCGAGACTGGTATTCGTCCAGACCTGCAGAAGCGCAGGATCGCGGCGCGCAGCCAGAAACTCCGCCACAACGTCAGCCAGCGCGACCCACGGGCTCATCAAAACCGACACGTGAAAGCCGACAACGCCGGGACTGCCATCTTCGGAATTCGTCGCTCGCCACTCGCCCCTGCTAACCGCGCCCTGGCGGGCGCTGTCATCCCATGCGCTGCCACAACTCTCGCAGGTGTAACAGGCTGTCGTCGGCAGGTGCTTTCCGGTCGGCGACTTGTTCCATTTGACGCCCGACCATTGGAGCACCTGACGGTGATCGCAATCCGGACACGGGACGAAAAACTTTCGCATGTCTGATGCCTCGAACTCTCGCCAGATTACCGATGTGCCCTTGAGGGTCGGCGTCGAGCCGATCAGCGTGCGCCTGTTCCAGAACGTCGCCTGACGCTTTGACGCCAGCGCCAGCGGATCGCCTTCACTGCCGGCGGAAACGGGCCAGCGGTCCACCTCGTCGGCTAGGACGATACGAACCGGCCGCGACGCCAAGCCTGCCGGGCTGTTCGCGCCGACGATGGCGAGCCGGCCGCCCGGGAAGGTTTTCATGCGCAAGGTGTTCGAGCTATCGCGCGAGGTCGCGGTCGAAACCTTGCCGGCGAGGCAAGGCGTGTCCCTCAGCATCGGGGCGAGGCGGTCTTTCGACCATGCTTCGCCCATTTCGACGGTCGGCTGCACAATCAGGATCGGTGACGGGTCTTGATCGATGTAGAAGCCTACGACGTTGTTCAATGCCTCGGTGTATCCAACCTGACTTGCCTTCGCGACCACGACGCGCGTCACGGTCGGATCAGTGATCGCATCCATGACGCCGCGCAGGTATTCGGCCCTCGACGTGTCGTACCTGCCGACCTCTGCCGATGCTTCCGGTGACAGGTAACGCTCGGCATCGGCCCATTCCGAAACCGTCAACGTGGTCGGCGGGCGGAATGCCGCCAGCGTCGCGGTCGTGATGCGGTCGAGCGATGGCGATGGCAAATCCCGAAAGTTTCGGGATTTCAGCGCGGCGCTAAACCCGTCAGGTTCTGACGACTTTTCAAGCGACCGGCGTCGTGGCGATGTCGTCAAGCGCGGCATGCAATTCCCTTCGGACCAATTCCTGCACTTCGGCCGGTGCCTTCCCGACGATGCGAGCGGCCACCTTGCTCGGGATCAATAGCAGGCGCGACCGAACCGCAGTAGCGACGCCAAGCCATGCCTTCTCGATGCGGTCGGCAGGGATCAACTCGCCGGCCTCGACCATTGCCTCGCGCTCCGCCGCGTCCGCTTTCAGCTTTGCCAGCCGCGACCTCTCAGCCGTCAGGCTCGCCACGTTCTCGTCGCCGGCCGTTGCCCGCGCCAACTTGTACTGAATGAACGCCTGCACCGTCTCGGCAATGTCGTACTGGCCCCGATCAGCGCGCGGCAGGACGCCGTCCGTCGTCAGGTTCGAGACGGTGCCCCGGCTGATGCCAAGGATGCGCCCCATCTCAGCGGCGTTGACAGTTCCAGTTTTCATGCTCGCGTTCCGAATGTTGCTCTGGCCCTACGTCGAAGTCCCGCGTCCCCCTTGGCTTTCAGACGCCCCAAAGGACCCAAACGCCTTGCGAGCCCACTGATGCGCCATTCCCTTCGACCGCCCACACCAGCCTCGTATCTCCGCTACGCGATGCCGGCCTCGCGCTCGTGATCCTCGCATGGGTCTGGATGGCAACCATGCGAGACGGTAGGACGGTGGCGGGACCAAGCCGGTAGAAGGGCGACTCCGCACGGCATGATCCCGCCTCGCTACGCCCTTGGCCTATGCCTGCCTCGGGCGGTGCGATCATGGTGCAGCCCTTCCCATCTCGCCCGAGAGGGCCGCGATGGCTTCGCCGGTGGTGGCCGCGTTCTCGACCGCACGATGCTGCCGCAGGATTTCTTCGGACAGGTCGATGCCGGCAGGTTGACCAGCGAGAACGGTGACGATGCCGAGCGCGACCTCAGCCTCGACGCCCGCCTCGTGCTCGACGGTCAGGCCCTGCGAATCCGCGAGGGCTATCAATGCGCCGATCTGTCGTTTCGTGGCGGCAAGGTCGGCCAGTAGTTCGCTTTCCCGCTTCCGGCGGTCGGCGGCAGACAACGCGGCGGCGTCGTCGGATTCGCCGTCGATCTCAGCGGTCAATTTCTTGACCAGTGCATCCCGGTGCAGCCAGGCGAGCGTTGCCAGCGCATTAGATTGCTCCCAGCCGACATACGCGATGGCTTCACCGCGAGCCACGGTTCTCATTCCCTCGGTGGCGAACTCAACCGGAGCGCCGGTTTCGACGGTCGCCCCGACATACGGCTTGCCGGCCTCGGCGAGCGCGTTAACTTGCGCGACCATGATCGCTCGGGCTTCACTCGCCAACAGCGGCGCCGAGCGAACTTCGTGCAGGTCCGCTTGCAAGCGTCGGACCTCGCGACGACACCGCTCGATGCCGGCAATCACGTCCTCGCCTTTCAGCAGATGCGGCTCGATGGCCGGTGCCATCTGAAACGCGAGACGGCGAGACGCCTTGTCGCGCAATTCCCGCTCAATGTCGCGAACGATGCCCGCGCGCAAGTTCCAGATTGCGCTTGCCGCAGTTTCGCGGTTCGCAAGCTCCGCCAGTTCGGCGGCGGTGCGGTCAACATCCGCCTTCGCCTGCTCGTAACCCGGATGCCCTTCGCCCGCCGCTCTTCCGGATGGCGGGCGCGTCACGTACCTCAGCCGCGCTTCCGCCGATTGCCTCCGCTCCCGGACTTCGAGAGTTCGCGTGACAATGTTGCGGACAACCGCCGCCGCATCGTCGGCGTCACGTCGAAATGCGCGCAGCCGGGCGGCGGCGTCTGCCGGCAGTAGCTCGATGATGTCGTCGTCATGGTTGGGCATGCGGGTGAACCTTTGTGAGTGCCGATGTCGCGTTATCGGCGGTCGCGTGGCCAACGAATAGCGCCAATTGCGGCCCTGATCTTCGTTAGGCTCGGCAGGCGGTCGGCAATGGTCAGATATCGCGCGCACAAAGCCGCAAGCGGATCGGATGGGAAACGGTTGGCGAGCCGGTCGCGCCGCCAACGTCCGGAACGGTAGCGATCTAGCGCGGAACGGATTTGCCGCGCCGCCTCTCGCCCGCTCAGGCTCGCATAGTGCCGCGAGCGCATCTCTCGCAGCACGTCATCGCCTTGCTCGATGCGCGCCAGTGTTTCCGGCAGTCGGATGCCGCGCCCGCGCACGGGAACGGCATCGGTGAGCGCGTGGTGGTCGAGCGGCTTCACGTCGAGACCGGCCCGGGCTTTCGGAGGACTCGAAAATCACAATCGGGCGTAAGCTCGATCAGGCCGCGCTCGACCAGCCACGGCAGCGCCCCCTCGCCTTTGGGGCAACCCGGCATGCGCGTGAGCCGCTGCAATGCTTGTAGCTTGTCGGCCTTAGCGAAGCATGCCGCAGCCTCTTGCGTCTTGATGGCACTCGCTCGCGCAACAACGGCCTCAGCCTCGTTGTCACTCAATCCCGCGACTATGGCCTCAACCTTGTCGTAGAACTCGGCTTGCGGCAGCCCTTGGAGAGATTCGTCGCAAAGTTCGATGGCGATGGCTTCAAGTCTTGGAGAGAGATTCGTCATTGTACGTCTTCCTTTCGGCTGGTGGTCGGGTTGTATGTCATAGGCAAGCGATCAGAACGGGATGACGTCGTTGACCGTCATGCACCTTGCGAACGCCAGCGCGGCATCAACGAATCCAGCGGGTGCACTTTTTCTCAGCAGGGTAAGCTCGGCAGCGGCCGCGTTTCTGTCGCTCAGATCAATCCTGGCGTCGACCAGCATTCGGGCTGCGTCCGCAACGTCGAAGTCCCAGCCGCCGCTTAGTAGGGCTCCTTCGGACATGCCGAGCAGTACGGCGAGTTCGCTGATGGTGAGCGGCGAGCTAACGTCCGTGAAAGTCGGCTCACTTTTCGGTTCAGCAGCGAGCTTCGCTCGCCGCGCGGCCTCGGCGCGATCGGCCGCTTCCAACGCTGCGGCGTCCTCGACTTCCGCGGCGTTCTCCGCTTCCGACCACTCAGCAAAGCTGGGCACCTGGAGGCGACCTATCAGCGAGCGCGTCATCCGAGCCCCAGCGTCAAGGGCTGCCGCTTGTGCTTCGAGCCTCGCGTCGATATCTCCGGCCTGAAGGCAGGACTCGCAAACTCGAAGCCCCTCGGGACCTTCGGCCAGCACGGCAACCTTTTCGGTGCATCCGCCGCAAACGTGACAGGGCCATCGCGTGAAAAAATTGGTCCTGACGAGTTCGATCTTGATTGGGCCGGTCGTCGGAATGGTCGTCGTCATGGTCGCTTCCTTTCTTCGGTGGTGGTTGATGATTTCGACGCAAGTCCGCACGCCTTGAGCCGGACGGTGCGCCACAACAGCGTCGGTGACGCCATGCCTGTCATTTCCAGGAACGGCTTCACTGCCTTCTCGTGCAGGCCGATGCTGATCAGGCTCGCCCGATCATTTTTCGAGAGCCGCGCATAGGGCGAGCGCTGAATCCAGCGCCCAAAGTCACGATTGTTCGGAAACTGCCGCCGCGCCGCCAATAATCCGCGCGCCGCCGTGAGGACCAGCCGTTGCCGATCACGGAATGCTTTCACGGCCGCGTTGATGTCCGCCATCGCCGCCATGCCAGCTTCGATCTTTCGGTGCTCAACGGTCATGACGGTACGGTCCTCGCTTTGGCTGCGGATGCGGGTGATCGGCGGTGACGGGATGGCTTGTGGCGGGGCGGCGTTGCCGGCGGTGCAGCATCTGCCTCGCCTACCCTCCCGGAGATATCGAGAGTAGGTGGGGTTTTTAGACCTATGGCTGGTGGTGGGGTTTGTAGACCTATGGAAGGTGCGTTTTCGGGTGGGGTTTTCCCCCCTGAAAGTTGGGAGTTATCCCCCCCGAAATCCTGTTTTTGGGCCATGTGTTTTTCGTGCCCTCGACGCGCTTTCTCAACGGCTCGACCATCCTTTGCGAGCCGTGCAGCCCTTGCGATGGCGGACGCGGCGGCGAGGTTTGCGGCCTCGGTTGCGTTGGGGTCGTTCGCGATCCGTCGCCATTCATGCGTGCCATCGTCGCCTGGGTATCCCTTGGCTTCTCGGAACGTCAGGCGATAGAGATTCGGTCGCCGAAAATCGGCGTTGCCCGCGCATCCGCGCACAGTGATCTCGATAAAGCCGAGCGCAACGGCTTCCCGGATGGCTGGCGGGACGCTGTGCCGGTCGAGGCCGAACCGCTCAAAGTCCGAAATCGTCACCGGCAGGCGTCCGTTATCCTTGCCGCCATGACGGTAGAGTTCGATCTCGATGCGTTCGATGACGCGCGTCGCGGCCTTTGACAGCACGCGATGCGCGGGGCTTTCAAGCATCTCGATCAAGCGAGGCGCGAACGGGCCGGATATGGATCGGCTGCGACGGCTCACGGTTGCTCACCGGGCGGGTCAAACTTCGTTCTCTCCAGCCCGAAGGCATCCCAGCCCGGTCGCGACTGACGTGCGAAAAGCTCAAGGCGGGGTCCGGCCGCATAAGCCTCCGCGCGATCGTAGAATTGCTCTGGCTTCCTGGAATGCTCGCGCCGGGGCTCGATGATGACCTCGCGTATCGAGGCGGATTCGCGGACGCTGCGGCCGCGCTTCCCGATCAGACAAAATTCAGCATTCTTGCGGGTGGTGAAACCGCCACCGATAGCGAGGTCCTGCTCGATGACAAACAGCGTCGCTGCACGCGGGTTGAGTTTGATCCAAACGAAGCCCATGCCGGATGGCGCAAATCCCCACGCCTTCATCAGCGGAATATGTGCCCCGATCGCCAAAAACGGGCCGGTGATCCATAGAAACAAAATTGCGTCATCGGCCACGACGTCTTTGACCGGGAGAGCGCAGATGTCCGCGAGCGGCATCGTCCGATAGTGCCGCATGGCGTTGCGGCCGGGCTTGGCGGCGCTATTCGACTTGAACGCCCAAGGGGGATCAGCCGCGACTACGCGGTAGTCCCTACGCAAGTTCTTCGAGAGCTCGCTGGCGATGCCGCTCGCGGAGTCTTGCGCGGTGTCAAGCTTCGGCATACGTTCGAGGCTCTCTAGTTGGCTGCATGGGTTTGGTCGCTCGTGCGTCATCGTCGCTTCGCCGCCCGGTCATCAGCCGGGCGGTTTGCGTCTCAGGACGTGTTGAGGGGCAACGGCGGCGGCGAGCGGAACGAGCCTTGCGGCAGGACGCGCCTCAGAACACGAGTGCAAGCGCGCTCGATGGCTTCAGCGTCGTATGCTCGCCAATCGCTGGAGCAGATGCCCGACACAGTCGCCGCTCTCGCACGCGCTGTCGGCCAACTGAAAAAGAACGCGGCGGGCGGTCGTCTCTGCAAGCAGATGATGCAAGCCGTCGGCGAGTTGTAAAAATCAGCCTTCCCATCGCGCAACAGCCTCGCTTTCGGGTGCCCCGCGAGAGTATCCGCCGCGTCAACCAGCGCCGTGTCAAGTTCGCCGCCGCTCGCCGCGATGGCTTTGACGAATCCGCGTCGGCTCGATGCTTCGGCTCGACGTTCGGCGCGTGTCTGTCGGGGATTGGAAGTCTGGAGCATTTGTGCCGTCTTTTGGCTGGTTTGCGATGCGGCGTGGCTCCGCATCTGTCGCCTGCATCCCTGCCGTTTGCTCCATCCGGCCGGGCCGATCTCGTGAGAACTGTCTCGGCTGGCTATGCCGACTTCGACGCAGCCGCTTTCGTCGCAGCCTTCCCCAGCAACGGCGCGGTGCGCGGCTTCGGCGCACGCCTGCAAGCGTCGCCGCTCCCGAGCTTCCCGGCTTCCAGCGAACGGGATGCAATCTGGTTATCGACGTGCGCGACAATCTCGGTGGCGAGCCATCCCACCTTGCCGACGCCGAGCGGGACTCGCTTCGGAAACTTCCCGGCGACTTCGAGACGGTCGATCTGGCGGCGGCTGTAGTGGATGCCGAGCGGCATCAATTGCTCGAAAAGGACGATGCGCGGTAGCCGCTGTTGTGTCTGGTCCATTGCTTCGCTCCGTTTGCTGGAGCGGACAGTGGCCGACTGATGGCGTATTCGTCTAATGCGAGTTTGGTGACAAGTTTCTGCTGCGACGGCTTGAAAAGTCTTTTGCGTCAGCGGCTTCGGACGATTTCTAACGCTGCGGAAAGTTTTTTCGAAGGCGGGAGACCGTGAGCAGGGACTCAGTCCCGAATTGCCGGTTGATGTCGCAGCGCAGGGCCTCCAAACCGCCGCCCCACTCATCATCGAGGTCGATCCATTTGAGCCCGCGCTCGCCCGACAAATCGTCATAGGCCACGGCGACGGAGCGCGCGAAGTCGTCCGCCAGATGATCGACCTTGCGGGCGCTTCGCTCCGCTACCGGATTTGCGAGATGCGAGTTTAGTGCGGTCTCGATTAGAGGGATCGCATCAGCGCGCGTCGGCATGAGAGCATGAAGCCCTCGAACTCGAACCTCGAAGCCGCCACGATGTGCCGCCGGATTCCACCTCAACGCGCTGCGGGTTGTCGCGGACACGGCGAGCCAAGCATTCCACCATCGAGGGTCCGATGTGCTTTTTGCGACCGTCAGCATCCGCCGTAATTCGTGAGCGATGCCGCGATCTGCCGCGATGCGCTCCGCTCGCTTTCGCTCCTTTCCGATAATCCGGAATCCGTGGTTGTCGCCGCGCGCGACGTGCGCCCGCCAGTTTCCGTAAATCTGATGCGCGTGATGATCGACTACGTCGGGATGCTCTGCCGCTGCCGGCGGATTGATGGCGGCCAGCCGATCAAGCAGCCAAGCGACCATTGGCGCGACAAGCACGCCGGTCACCGGGCTAACAACCCATGCAGCTTTACTGGCTGGCATTGCTGGCGATCACTTCACAATCGACAGCTTCGCCCGCGTCAGTCCCTTGATGTGGAGCGCGTACTTTTCCAGCGCCGCGCGTTTCTGGTCGAAATATTGCGCGCGGTTATAGACGCCGCCAACGCCACCCTTGTGGCCGCTGACGTGACCGAGCACCGATTCAACGATGTGCGGCGGCACGCCGAGGCGGTCGTGCATCACGGTCGAGAGAGTCCGGCGGAAATCGTGCAGCACCCACGCCGCAACATCGAGCTTGGCATCGAGCCGCGCCTTGCTCTGCGACCACCCGGAAAAGCCGCCCTCCCCGCGACCGAAAACGAAATCGCTCCCCTCGCGCGGGTCGCGGCCTTTCAGGATCGCCAGCGCCGCCGGCGACAACGGGATGACGTGGTCTTTGCCGGACTTGGTTCGACTTCCGGGCAGTTCGATCAGCTTGTCGGCGAGATTGATTTCCGAGCGGGACAGCGAGCCGATCTCGTCACGCCGACAGCCGGTCAGGATCAGCAGCTTGAGAATATGCCCATAGTCGTCATCCCCGAGCGCCTGCCAGATGGCGGCCAGTTCGGCGTCGAGCAGCACGCGCTCGCGAGCCGTGCTGCCGGTTTTGTTCGTGCCGGATACCGGATTGCTTTCCGCCATCCCCTCAGCAATCGCCCAACTGAAAAACTTGCTGAGATGCGCCCGCGCACGGTCCGCGCTGATCGGCCCGCGCTCTGCCCGAATCCTTGATAGCTCGCGCGCGACGGTCGCCCGGTTGATCTCGGCAATGGGGAAGCGATGTAATGTCTCGAAATATCGATTGAGCGACCTGTCGTTCTCGGCGCGGTAGCTCTCCGACCGCCCATTGCGGGCGAGGTAGGCAAGGAAGTCCGGAATTAGCGGTTCGATGGTCTCGGACGCTTTGGCGACCGCCTTAGCACGCTCGACGGACGGGTTAGCTTTTTGCGCGACCTCCGCGAACGCCTTTCGGGCGGCGACCCGCGCCGCGTCGAGCGTGACCTTGCCGACCTTGCCGAGCGACAGCCGGCCATGCTTCGAGCCAACCTTGAATTGGGCGAAATAGGTTCCCGCCCCGCCATTCCGGAACCGGACGCCAAAACCGGGCATGCTGTCATCGAACTCGACGTGATCGGCCTTTCCAGCCGGCGGCTTTAGCCCGTTGATCGCGCTTTGCGTGAACCTCATGACCGCATCCCCTCTGACCGTGGGACGACTATGGGACGATTTGAAATGTCTCTTGGCGTCCCGTAGCGTCGTGCAAGTCATGGGGTATACGGGACGACGCGCTTATCATTCAAGGGTTTTGACCATCGATGTCCAGTGCCGTCGTCCCGCGACAATCGCGCTGCCAGGACTTTTAATCATGGGGTCGAGGGTTCGAGTCCCTCCGCGCTCACCAATAAATCAATAATTTAGATCAATATATTCCCCTGCTCTTTTGGCATCACATTTTTCATTGCACACGATGTGCACACTCTGAGCCAACCCGCACCGTACGGCTTGTTGAGGAAGTAATCGCGATTGCCCAGCGCCTTCTCGGCGTACTGGTCAATCGCGATGGTGATGGCCTGCACATGCTGGGCGCAGTGATCTTCGCTTGTCGCCTGCCTGCGCAACTCGGCAAGGGCTTCCATCCAGGGCGGGGTTGTCAGCCTTGTCGTCGTACCATTGCAGCGGCTCGCCCATCGATCCCTCAGCACTTGAAGGATCGTCGGAACAAATCATGAACAAGATGACAAATCACGTCGAATCAGCTGTCTTACAATTAAACACCCAATTTGTTGCTGGGGGGGCCTGGTTACTTTTTCGGTGGGTTATTATGACAAGCGTTTTTTCAACGATAGAGCTTCCGTATTGGCTTTTAATCGCCGGCACCCTTCTCCTATTGCTGGGACTTTCGGGGGCGGCACTACGACGAAACGTCGAAGCAAAAACCGATGTGGCGGCGAGTGAACGGAACTTGTTCGAGCCTCCCGTGTATGAGTCGGCTGAGCAATTCTACGACTTGGTGGCGAAGGAAAAGCCCAACGACCGGTTAGCCGAGAAGGTCGACGATCCCACGGAATTGCTTCTTCGTTGGGCGGGACCACCCGAATTTACCAGCAGGAACTGAGCGACGCGCGGCTGCAACGCTTCAGCGTCACGGTGACACTGCACTGAACAGCCGGCGGCGGTGCCGAACAAGACGCCCCTCAAAGAGGCGCGCACGGCCTCATTAAATGCACTGTCACCGTCATGCAGCAGACGATGCACTCCGTTTCCGAAGCCGGTAGAGAGGGTGTCCGTTCAGTTCAAGCAGAAGCCGGACACGAAGCCGAGTTAGGCTTATTTAGAAACCATCTGCCCCAATGCTCGTTGTCCTTTGCACACGCCGGGTGACAACCGGACGCAATGGGGATGTTGGACGCGGAGCATTTTTCCGGTTTCTGCCCGCGACATCAACGCATCGGTACGCGCTGACAACTAACCCATTCCCGGCGGGTGCGCCTGTTTGAACCGCGCACAACCCACATTACGACGAAGTAGACGACCGGCAGACCTGGCGGAATCGAGGGTTCGAGTCCATCCGCGCTCACAAAAACCTCTGGTGTCCAGCCGGACACATAGGTTCGCGTCTTTCGTGCCAGTTGCATGGATTTCGTGCCAGTTGCATGGATAAAGTTGAGAAGGCCGAACAGGCGATAAAGAAATGAAGCTCTGCGTGCCCGGCCTCGTCTTTTCATTATTGCGAGACTGGCTCGAAGCGCGAACGCCTGATGTAGGTAACAGGTCGTACCTGAGACATGGGTGACAACCTCGTGCCGAACGAGTTGTCGAGGGGTTTCAGGGTTACTCACTTCAAGCATTCATGGCACAGGCGCATTGTTGCTCGGCACGCGCGTTCGCCGTCAACCCCGCGTGCGAAAGGCGCGCCCCTGCGGGCCTCGGGGGTTGACCGCTCGGCGCGGCCAAGCGTCCTGATGCTTGTAACCATCGCCAGTTTAGCGCTCGCGCTCCATTGAGTTCGCCGACCGTTCTCGAACGCGCGCGAACCTATTGTCCAGCAGATTCAATATCGCGCTTACGCCCATCCGCCCCCGTGCGGCATGGCTGGGATCCAAGCGCCCGCGACGGCATGTGGTATCCAGATGGCGTTCTTCCTCTCAAGATCAGGCGGCACGCCAACGCTACTTCCGTCGGGACCATGGGGATCGTGGTTATAGCGATCGTGAATACTACGGTCGTCGCAGATATCGCGGTGGCAGATAGCCACTGTCGTGCAATGGCGACGGTGTTGATCTCGATATCCGGGATGGCCGTTACCATCCCACCCCTTCGCGACAATTTAAATAACTCGCCCTCGATACGTGGGGAACGGGCGCGTAGCAAAGCTGTGGACAACACGCCGGCGAATAGACGCCGTCGAACTTAACCGGCCCACCCAGCAGTGAAATGCGCCTCGCGGACGAAATTGGGCATTGCCACTTTTTCCTTCCATCTAAAAATGAGTCGGACTAGTTTTCATTAAAATTTTGGGAGTAGAATCATTATGAAGTTTCCAATTGCCCTAGCGGTCGCCGTTGGCTTACTGGCTTCACCCGCTCACGCCATTTCGTTAGACCTAGGCGCCGCCCAGCTTAGCGACGGAGCCGACTACAATGGAGGCATGATTCATTTTCCTGGCACTGCGCTTTTCGATCTGGATCTGATTGCCACTCAAGCATACACAATCACGGTAACCGGTCAGAGCAACAGCTCCGATTCCCTCTTCAATTTCTTTTTTGATCCAGACGGTGCCGGCGGTGTGCTCGAACAGCTGCTGATCGGCAATGTCAGCTTTGAATCAGGTTTTACTACGATTTCTCTCCCGTCATTCATCGCTGGCGGGAATGACTTTTTGCGGATAACTACCGGCGGAACGAACAGCAACTTCCACGGTCTAATCAGAGCTGTTGATGTCACCGTCAACGCGGCACCCGTCCCCGGTCCCGTCGTTGGCGCAGGACTTCCCGGCCTCCTGATGGCGCTGGCCGGCTTCGTTGCCTGGCGGCGTCGAAGAACGGCTGCGGCTTAAGTCCAGAACCACATTCTCCACCTTGTTGCGAGACCGCCTCCGGGCGGTCTTCAGACGTGGTCTCGACGCGGCAAGATCCCGAAATGGCTGGCCGAACGCATTGCGGTGGGCAGAAGCCGAGACGGGTTCAAAATCAGCACGGAGAGCCAGCGAACGGCGCGCCCGCCGAGGCGGTTCCAGATTTAACCGGAAACGCCGACATCAAGCTTAACACGCGAGTTTCGTTGCACCCGCTCCAAACACGTCTAGCGTGACGGCAGATCGCGCAGATGGCGAATAGTCCCCGCTTGAGTACTGCGCGATCAGGGGCCGCTTCGTACCCCACACAGGCGGCCCCGCCCCCCATAACGCACGGCCGTTGCCAACGGCACCAAGACCGGGATTTCAGTGACCCGGCCCGAGACGTGACGCCGCCGGGACGACGCATTGCAGGCCCGGCGGCGAATCATGTCGCACGCGCATGGTCGCGGCGCCGGCTGCAGATGGCGCCGGCGGACGGAGCGCCTGAACCGTCGCGCGTCGGCCCGTCACGCAAGACAAGGCGCGCCCAGCAGTTTCCCGCGGCAAACTTGTCCGTCGCAAGAAAAAATCAGCCCGTCTACCCGCCCGTAGTCGTACGGTTGAGACGCCAGCGTCAAACCACTATTATCGAATCGCAAAACGGATCAATTTAAAAAGGCCGCACGAGGGCGGCGCCTCTTGGAGCTCTGCATTTATTAAGCTTTCCATCGCATGCTGGGAATCATGTCGTTGCCTGGGGCGGGCTATGAAGGACCGAGAACTGGAGAAGATGGAGCTTGATGACCTCTGGGACCTCCACCAGAGAATCATCGAAGTGCTCGATCGAAAGCTCGAGAGCGAAAAGCGCAAGCTGCAAGATCAACTTGACGAACTGGGCCGCAAGTTCGGCGGGGTGCCGAAGGATATCCCGCAACGCCGCCCCTACCCGAAAGTCGAGCCGAAATTCCGAAACCCGAACGATCCGTCGGAAACCTGGTCCGGTCGCGGCAAGACCCCGCGCTGGATGGCCGAAATGATTGCGAACGGCCGGAGCGTCGACGAGTTCAGGATCCAATAGGCCGCATCGATCCGGATCGGATAGCCGACATCGGCGACGCTGCCGGCTGCCCTTGCCTCCATCTCCCGCATGACGCGATCGCCCTCAACCCGGCTTTCTCCGGGTTGAGCGCCGCATAACGCTGGAGGATGTGGAAGGGTGGCGCGCGCCGCAGCGCCTTCTTGATCGCACCAGGTGAGTGGCCAGCGCGACGCCTGCCGCGCGAAACACGATCGGCGGCACGGAAGCCAGAAACGCCAGACGAGCGCGCGGGCTCAGTTGGTGGATGCCGCAACGCTCCCCGCGCTCTCGCGGCTGACGGCGACCTGCGGCAAGGCGAGGCTGAACGCATCGGCCAATCGGCGGCGCCAGGGCTGCGTCATCATCGACAGTTTTCCTTCGAGCAGCGCCGCCTTTTCCCGGGCGCTCATATGCTCCGAGGTGGCCTTCAGCAACTCGGCCAGCAGCTTGTTGGTGCGCTCGCATTCCCGCTCGAAGTCGGCACGATGGCCACTGGCAACGGCCTTGGCTTCGACCAGTTCAGCCTGCAACTGCTCAATCTTCTGCTTCAGCGAGGCGATCAGCTGCTCTCCGGCCCGTGGTTGGGGCGGGCGCGCGATCGGCGAATGGTTGATCTCCGTGAGATCGACCTGCACCAGCGTCTTGCCATCGTTGGAGCGCGAACGCGGCCATCGATGTCGCTTGACCAGCGCCCGGGCCGCCTCCGGGGAAATGGTCAGCCTTTCGCCCAACTGGGCATACGTCAGCATTTCGACGGGCATTGCATTCACTCCCCGCTTCACCGGACGATCACCACCCGGACGCAGGTCAACCCTAGCGATTCATGGTTAACCGATGGTTTATCGTAGGGCGCGCCGCCGGCCTGCGGGCACGGAACCGCCCCAGCGGCAGTTGCCGCAAACGGTCGGCGGCCAGCGGGAGCCATCTATCCCCTGCGACGGCGTATCCCGAGCAGATCGAGGCCCCAGAAGGCCGTGAGGACGAGGGCGAAGGTGCTTACGCCCAGCAACAATACAATCACTTCCAGCATGCTCGAATCACTCCGCTGGTGTCGCAAAAGCATGCCCGCATGCCGCGAAATTGTCATCATTCAGTTTCGGCAGCATCGGGGACGAAACCATTTTTCGGAGCGACGAAAACGCCCTGAAACAAAGCGCGGTCTATCTAGTTGACAACAAAACAGGGACGGCAGTCATGCAATTCATCTTCGAACTGATCTGGGATCGCTCTCGAAACAAGTTCCTCGCCGCGATCGGCGAGCAGGAGGCGCAGCCATGATCGAGCTTTCCGCAGCGATCCTCGGCTTGATCAGCGCGGCCATCTTTGCGGCACATGCGCTCGATGCCTACCGGACGGGCTAGGTGATCGCATCGCCGCGGCGCCTCCGGAGCGGGCAGCGCCTGCCCTGGCGCATTCGGCACCATCATCCGGCGTCATTCGCGCGCGCGTTTCGATTTGCGAACGCGCCTTGACCGTAACGCCGAGCTGGTGAGCCTTGAAGGCCACCCCTCCAACCGTACGGTCCATATTTTCGGCGATCGCCTGAATTGAACAACTCCGGGCGAGGTTCTTGAGATTACTGATATCTTCCGAACTCCAGCGCCTCGCCATCGGCGATCTCCTTGCCCCGCATCAAAAAATCAAATCGGGAAAAAGCGGAAAGTTCCTGGCCGCGATGGTGGCGATTCAACGACTGGCACCGTGCCGCGGCAATATCGGCAGGGACGTCCGGTTATCCCTACCCGCACAGCAGCTACTCTGAAATTCGACAGCGGGAAGAGCGGCGGCAGCACGCGGCTTCCCCTCCGCGAGTGTATTCATCGGTCATTCAGTGCCGGTCTTGATATGATTGAAACGAGCCGATAGCTGCGCTTCAATCGCGACCGGACGCCCGGTCCGTGGGTCGGGAAATGCGGGCAGCTTCTGCTCTGAGGGGAGAGACACCATGATTGTCAGCATTGCCGCCGCGGCGCTTGCCGCCCAGTTCAACATGACGCCTGCGCCTGCCGCCGCGCCGGTTTTGCTACAGCCTGTGCAATACCAGGTACCCGTCCGTCGGCCGCCATGCGGGCATGGCTGGGATCTGAGCGCGCGCGATGGCCTGTGTTATCCGAACGGCTTCCTGCCGCCGCAGGATCAGGCCGCGAGGCAATATCCGCGGCACTACCGCGGCGGCCGCTATCCCGTCCCGTGCGACCATGGTGCGGACCTGGATAGCCGCGACGGTCAGTGCTACCCGACCGGAACAGTGCCGCCGCAGTTTCAGGAAGGGCGTCGGTATCACGGCGACGGATATTACCGGCGTCCGCCGCCGGACCGCTACTATCGGTATTGAACGACGATTCCAACCGGTCAGGTCCAACGGCGCGCTTCGCTGAAAGCGCTCTAGCAGCCGCGGCAGATCCCCTTGAAACGGCTCATTTCGGTCTGCGCCCCTCGCCGAGCCGGCGGCTTTCGCCGCTGGCCTTGACGTGGTGCGCCGACGATCCGTTGCGAGGCGGCGGCGTAGGGCGGCGTCGCAACGCGCGAACGCGCCGGCGGATCGACCGATCCATAGGAGACAACCGGCGGCGGATTGGGACGCGGCGGCGGGATGTTGGGGGCATTACCGATCCCGCTGGGATCTGACAGCGCTCTCGGATTGGCGGGCCCGAACGGCACACCTGAAATCGGAGAATTTCCAGCCCCGGCCGAACCGGCGGGCGGCGTCAATTGCGCGAATGCGTCAACCGACGCGGCCAGAACCATCGCCGCGGACAAAACGAACGCCAGAGAACGGAGCATCGACGGATTCCAAACGCGATGGCCTTGCAACGATCATGTCTCGACAGCGTTCCAACGATGCGCTTCAGGCAACCGGTCAAGTCGCCGTTTTCCTGCCGTCGGAGTAGTCGCGCGCACGAGAATCAGGCCTAATCAAGGCGCGATCACGCGTTGAGACTTCGGCGGAATGACCCAGCCTGATTTGCTCGATTCCGATATCCACGCCTTGCAGCAATGGCTGCGCGCAGCCTGGAAGCAGCTGGGCGATCCCTGCCTCACCACGTTCAGCCGGCGCGAATTGCGCAACCAGATGAAGCAGTGCAGCGCCGACCTGCGGACCCGGCTTCAGCTGGCGGCCGAGCGGCAATCCGCACCCGCCCAACAGCCTGCCTCGACTCATTCGCAGCCCGAGCTGCGAATCCTGTCGTGGTAAGCCAACTCATGATGACGCAACGAGGCTGGACGCCTGCCCTTCCGCCGCCAGCCACGAGCACATCGCCGACGGCACGGCGCCGATCAGGCCGAGCAGCAATACTTCCGGCCCGAGCGCAAGGTTGATCCGAACCGCGAAAACCAGCGGAAGATAGCTGATCGCATAGCCGAACAAGGCGGTGAATGCGATGCGGCAGGGCACGTTGCGTTTCGCCAGCGCGTGGTCGAACAACGCAGCTGACAGCGCCGGGATCGACCCGACCAGATAGATCGCGGGCAGCATCATGATCTGGCCGACCTCGAACGTATTGGGGCTGCCCGCCAGCCAGTTGGCGCTCTGCAGCATCACCCAGAACGCGACGACGACGCCAAGTGGCGGTACCATGGCGGCGAAGATCAGAAAGCGTGTCATGCGGGCAGTCCCTCGGTGCCTGTTCGGAAGACGCCAATGTTAGCGGCACGACAGCCACCGCGGCTGTGACGCCGCGCACGCTGGCCGCCACTGGCCAGCGCCGGCCGACCTGTTGATAACCCGGATGCCCCCGATCCGGCGTCGAACCGGCTGCCATGGTGTGCTATCGGCATTCCGGCCTGAGCAACGACGGACGGAACACATGCGGATCACCCTCGTCGGTTCCCGCCATTTTGGCGTGACGACATTCAACACGCTGCGCCAACATGGGGTGGAAATCGCCCGGATCGTCGTTCACGACGGCGAGGATCGGCTGGCGACCGCCGCACGGGAGGCCGGAATCGACGTCGTCGTGCAGGCCGACCCCAAGCGGGTCGTCGCGGCTGAGATCGCGCCCGGCACGGACTTGATCGTGACGGCGCACAGCCACGCCCGCGTGACCCGGGAAGCGCTGGCCGCCGCCAGACTTGGCGGCATCGGTTACCACCCCTCTCTGCTGCCGCGGCATCGTGGCATCGCCGCGGTCGAGTGGACGATCAAGGAGGGCGACCCGATCGCCGGCGGCACCGTCTACCACCTCGCAGAGCGAATGGACGCCGGCGCCATCGCCGCGCAGGAATGGGTGTTCGTCAAGAAGGGAGAAACGGCGCGCGAGCTTTGGGAACGCGCGCTGGCCCCGCTCGGCCAGAAGTTGCTGGCGAACGTGATCGAACATGCCAAGACCCATGGCAGCCTACCCGCCACCCCCCAGGACGAGACCTTCGCCACCAGCGCGCCCAGCCTTTCGGAGGGCAAGCATTGAACCTTACCATACTACCTGAACTGACCTCGATTCGTTGCAAAATCGAGACAAATGTTAGATTTCCTGTTCCTGGCCCGGAACCGGATTCACCTTCATGTGTTTGATCTGTTAGGAACTTCTGCTTGTGCTGCGGCGCATCCAAGTTTGGACACATTGTGACTGGATAAGCGCCTCATCACACACATTTCGGGGATTGATCCATGCGCTCCAGCCGCATTCACAGCCTCTTGTATGTTTCCTTTGTTGCCTCCACCGCTATCATTCCTGCTGCTCCGGCCTCGGCACAAAGCCCTTACGACGGCCTGTGGCAGGTTACTGTCGTCACGAAGACGGGCAGCTGCGATGCGCAAACCACCGCGAGCGTGAACGTCGCCGACGGCAAGATTTCCGGCGGCCCGGTGTCCGGGACCGTGGGCAGCGGAGGGCTTGTGCGGGTCTCGATCAATGGTGCATATGCGAACGGTCAACTCAGTGGCAACTCCGGATCGGGGAAGTGGAATGGCGCTTCAGCAGGTGTCGCATGCAGCGGTCGATGGGAAGCGTCCCGTCAGTGAAGCCAGGCTGAGTTCGGAATTCTCCATCAGGGCGCGGCGGCTGACTTTGGCAGCCGCCGCGTTTTTCTTGGCGGCCGGCGCCGCCTCTCCCGGCCACGCCCAGGCGAGCGCATTCTCCGGCATGGCCGGAAACTGGTCCGGCGGCGGCACCGTGACGCTGGACGACGGCTCGAGCGAGCGGATTCGCTGCCGCGCGTCCTACCGGGTGAGCGGGGCCAGCATGGATATGGTGCTGGCCTGCGCCAGCGATGCGTACAAGTTCAACCTGCAAGCGGCCGTGGTCGCGGCAGGCGGTGAAGTCACCGGGACCTGGAGCGAAACCAGCCGCAACGTCGGCGGCAGCATCCAGGGCCGTGGCGCGCAAGGGAGTTTCCAGGTGGTCGCCCAGGCCGCGGGCTTCAACTCCAGCATTTCGCTGAAGACCGCCGGAAGCAAGCAGCAGATCGCCATGCGCGCCGACAACCAGTTCCGCGCCGCCAATATCTCGCTATCGAAGTAGACAGGCCGCTTCGTTCAACGGCCGCCGCTCGCTGCAGTGCGTGATCACGCGGCGGGTAGGCGGCCGCCGGCCCGGATTCTCCGCTCTCTTTAGCCCGTTTTAGGCTTCTCCAGCTTCGCCGCGGTCTCCTTGATCGTCTTGGCGATCAGCAGCGCCTGTTCCTTGTTGAAGGCAAAGTCCTGCACGCCGCGCTGGGTCGTCAGCGACAGCACCATGATGTCGGGCTGGTGCTCGGGCCAGCCGGTGGCGAAGGCCATGACGAAATCTGCGGAAGTGGATCGGGTGTTCATTGGCTCACGGTATCCTTTGTCTTTGTCGGCGCGGAAGCTCAACGCTCTCTGCGCCTAGGCCTTCGGCACGAAGGCGGTGACTTCGATTTCCACTTTTGCCCTGACATCCACCAGGCCGTCGATGTACAGCAAGGTCGACGGCGGGAAATTGCGTCCGAGCGTTTCCTTCCAGGCCGCGCCGATGCCGGGCCCGGCCGCTTCGTATTCGCTGCGGCTGGTGAGGTACCAGGTCAGGCGAACGATGTGCTCAGGCCCCGCGCCAGCTTCGCCGAGCAGCTTGACGATGCGCTTCAACGCCGTACCGACCTGGGCCGCCATGTCGGGCGCATAATCGCCCTTTTCGTCGCCGCCGGTCTGGCCCGCCAGCACGACCCATTTGCCGGGGCCATCGAGTTCGACCCCGTGCGAGAAGCCGCGGGGTTTCGACCATTCGGCCGGTTGCAAGATACGCATCAGCAGGTTCCTCCTCGATGTCCGTTATGCGGCGATGTCCGGGAATGACGCTTAGCATTGAATGGAGGTATGCTCCCACCATGAAATCGTGCGGGCGCATCGCTGCCCCGCCCGAGATGGACATTGCAAATTCGGGCGCGCTCGCCGATACCGGCCTGCCGCAAACCCGGCCTCCCCTATGGATCGCACCCAATCCAAAACACTCGCCGCATTGTGGATGGCCGGCTGGCTCTCCCTGATGTTGGTCATCACGATCGCCGGACGCGAGGCGGCGCGCGAGATCAACGTGTTCCAGCTGATGGAGATGCGCTCGGTCCTCGGCTTTGTGCTGCTGTATCCGCTGATCCGTGCCGGCGGCGGGTTCGGCAAGATGAGGACGAACCGGCTGCCGCAGCATATCACGCGCAATCTCATTCATTACGGCGCGCAGCTCGGCTGGTTCTTTGCGCTGACGCTGATCCCGATCGGCCAACTGGTGGCGATCGAGTTCACCATGCCGATCTGGACCGCGATCCTCGCCGCAAGCTTTCTCGGCGAACGCATGACGGTCTGGAAGATCACCGCGATCGTGCTCGGCGTCATCGGCGTCGTCGTGATCGTTCGTCCCACCAGCGAGGTCAATCCGGGCCAGTTGATCGCGCTGGCGGCCGCCGTCGGATTCGGCGTCTCGGTCGCGATGGTGAAATCGCTCACCCGCACCGAAAGCACGCTCGCGATCATGTTCTGGATGCTGGTGGTGCAATCTGCGGCAGGACTGCTTCCCGCGCTCTACGTCTGGGCGTGGCCGCCCGTCCATCTGTGGGGGTGGGTGGTGCTGATCGCGATCTGCGGCACGTTCTCCCACTACTGCATGGCGCGCGCGATGCTGCATGCGGAGGCGACCGTCGTGATCCCGATGGATTTCCTGCGGGTTCCACTCAGCGCCGCCGCCGGCTGGCTGATCTATTCGGAACGGCTGGACCTGTTCACGGTGCTTGGCGCGGCCTTGATCCTCGCCGGCAATCTGTTGAACCTGAAACCGAATCCTTCGACTAAAGCAACGGCTCCAAGCTGAATTTCCTGCGCGTGGCTGTGATCCAGATCACGCGAATACGCGTGTCGTGACGGTAACGGATGACACCGGATTTGGTGGCGGGGCCGATTTTTTGTGGCGCGAAGCAGGCTGGTTTCTGTAATGTTCAGTCAGTCCGCCAAGGCCTTTTGTCGATTCTGCAGGGGGATTTTCCTATGCGCTTCCCGACCCTCATATTGTCCATCTTGTGCACGCTCCTGACGGCCGGCGCTGCCAGCGCCGAAAAGCGGGTGGCATTCGTCGTCGGTAACGGGGCCTACAAGAACGTCGCCCCGCTGCCGAACCCGTCGGTCGATGCGAAGGCCATGGCCGCGGCCCTCCGCAATGTCGGTTTTGAAGTGGTCGAGGGTTCCAACCTCACGCGCGACAAGATGACCGAGCGGCTGCTCGACTTCGGCAAGAAGGCGCAGGGCGCCGACGTCGCGTTGTTCTTCTATGCCGGTCACGGCATCGCGATTTCCGGCACCAACTATCTGCTGCCGGTCGATGCCGACATCAAATCCGAAATGGACGTCAAGCTCGGCGCTGCGATCAACATCGACCTCACGCTCGAGCAGACCATGGGCGACGCCAAGGTCAAGCTGGTGTTCCTCGACGCCTGCCGCGACAACCCGTTCGCGGCCAAGATCAAGTCGAACAACGCGACGCGCAGCGTCAACGTGCAGACCGGCCTTGCCGAAATGAAATCCGGCGAAGGCACGCTGATCGCGTTTGCCACCGGTCCGGGCCAGACCGCGCTCGACGGCCAGGAAGGCAAGAACAGCCCGTTCACGCGTGCCCTGCTCGCCAACCTCACCCAGCCCGGCATGGAGATCCAGCAGGCGATGACCAAGGTCCGCGCCCAGGTCAACGAAGAGACCAACAAGGGCCAATTGCCCTGGGGCCACACCAATCTCATCGGCGCGGTCTATCTGAACGGCGCGCCCTCGCCCGGCGCCGTGGCGGCCACGTTGCAGACGCCCGCCCCCGCTAACGACGTCGAACTGGAGTTCTGGCGCTCGATCAAGGACTCCAACAAGCCGGAAGAACTCAACGCCTATCTGAGCGCCTATCCCAACGGTCAGTTCCGCTCGCTGGCGCTGTCGCGCATCGCCTCCCTCGAGGCCGGTCCGAAGCCGGACGCCACCCGCAACCTGACCAAAGGCATCGATCCCGCCACCTTCAAGGAAGAAGCCAACCAGACCACCGAGGACCAGATCGGACTCGACAAGAGCAAGCGCCGCGACGTGCAGCGCCGCCTGACCGGGCTCGGTTTCGACACCAGGATCACCGGTCAGTTCGATCAGTCCACCCGCGCCGTGATCACGCGCTGGCAGAACGCCCGCGGCTATCCCGCCAGCGGCTATCTCAACACGCTGCAGCACAAGGCGCTGCTGACCGAAATCGTGGCCTCGGCGCCGACCGCGAGCTCCGACGAAGAGCCGCGGCCCAAGCGCCGCGCCCCCAGTCAGGCGCAAGCGCAGCCCCAGCATGCGCCCCCGCAGCGGCAGTATGCCCCCGCTCCGGGCCCCGATCCGGCCGGCGCCGGGCGCTTTATCGGCGGCGTGGTCGGCGGCATGCTGCGCTGAGGCGCGGCAATCCTCGAAAAAAGGCCCGGGTTCGCCCCGGGCCTTTCATTTGGTGCGACGACGCAGCGTCGCGTTGAGGCCATGAGAAACTATTTGCCGGCGGCCTTGCGTAGCGCCTCGTTCATCCGATCCTGCCAGCCCGGGCCGCCTTCCTGGAACCACTCCAGCACATCCTGATCGATCCGCAGCGACACCAGCTCCCGCACCCCCGGCAGCCGGACCGGCTTCGGCGGCGCTTCCGGCACCTTGGTGGTGGTGCGCTTGAACGCGGCTTCGGCCTCGGTGCGCGCGTCGTTCAGGGTTCTCGGCCGTCGCGGCTGATCCGCCATTGCTAGATTCCTTCAAACAGTGCGGTTGACAGATAGCGTTCGGAGAATGACGGCACGATCGCGAGAATGGTCTTGCCCGCGCTTTCGGGCCGCTTGCCGATCTGGAGCGCGGCTGCGATCGCGGCGCCCGAGGAAATGCCGCCGGGAATGCCTTCCATCCGCGCCAGCGCGCGCGAGGTCTCGATCGCCGTCGGTCCGTTGATCTTGACGATCTCGTCGATGACCGAGCGATCCAGGATGTCCGGAACGAAGCCGGCGCCGATGCCCTGGATCTTGTGCGGGGTATGCTGGCCGCCCGACAGCACCGGGCTTTCCTCCGGCTCGACGGCGACCACCCGCAGCGATGGCTTGCGCGGCTTGAGCACCTGTCCGACGCCCGTAATCGTGCCGCCGGTGCCGACGCCGGCGACGAAGTAATCGATGTTGCCGCCGGTGTCGTTCCAGATTTCCTCGGCCGTGGTGCGGCGGTGAATTTCGGGATTGGCGAGGTTCTTGAACTGCTGCGGCATCGCCGAATTGGGCGTCGTGCGCAGTAATTCCTCGGCGGTTGCGATCGCGCCCTTCATGCCTTGCGCGGCCGGCGTCAGGACGATCTCGGCGCCGAGGAAGGCCAGCATCTTGCGCCGCTCGATCGACATCGACTCCGGCATCACGAGCTTCAGCCGATAGCCGCGCGAGGCCGCGACGAACGCCAGCGCGATGCCGGTATTGCCGGAGGTCGGCTCGATCAGCACGGTGTCGGCGTTGATCGCGCCGGCCTTCTCCATCGCGATGATCATCGCCGCACCGATGCGATCCTTCACGCTCGCGGCCGGATTGAAATATTCGAGCTTGGCCAGGATGGTCGCGTTGACTCCTTGCGCCGCCGGCAATTTGCGCAAGCGGACGATCGGCGTATCGCCGATCGCATCCACGATGGAGTCGAAAACCTGGCCCCGTCCAGGACGCTGCACTGCACTCGTGGTCGATGACGCATCCATCTCAGCGCTCCCATGACAATTATGCGGTAATTGGCGGCTTTCCTTACTTAGGTGCCGGCCCGCGCGATGCGCAAGCCGGAATCTCACAGGCGAAGAATTCGCTGCATCGCAAAACAAGAAAGCCGCTAAATATCGTCAAACCAACGCATTTGTGTTGCCACGGCGTCAAAGATTGTGACTATACTTTAGTTGCGAACTGAGAGTGCGGCTTGGAACGCAATGGAGGTCACGATGTCAGCAATCGCTGGAGCCCAGTCGACCGTCGTGTCGCGGCCCGATCCACGCGGATCTGATCTGCCCACCTGCCCTGTCTGTGCGGATACCATGGTGGCGGCGGAAGCGTCCGCCTATCTCACTGACTACGTGATCAGCTATCTCTGGACCTGCGACACCTGCGGTTACGGTTTCGTAACCAAGCATTCGGTCAAGAGATTCGCTTGTAACTGAGTGCTATCTCGGCGAGATGTCACCGCGCGCCCAATCGGCGCGCGTTTTGGTTTTGAACGCCTCGAATGTTCCGCTCGCGATCGCCTCGCGCATGCCCTGCATCAAATGCTGGTAATATGCGATGTTGATTTCCGACAGCAGCATGGCGCCCAGGGTCTCACCCGAGCGAACCAGATGATTCAGATAGGCGCGCGAGTAGCTGCGCGCCGCCGGCCAGTCGCTTTCCTCGTCGAGCGGCCGCGGATCGTCGGCATGGCGCGCGTTGCGCAGGTTGATCTGACCGAAACGGGTGAACGCCATGCCGTGCCGACCGTTGCGGGTCGGCATGACGCAATCGAACATGTCGACGCCGCGCGCTACGGCCTCGAGCAGATCCTCCGGCGTGCCGACGCCCATCAGGTAGCGCGGGCGGTCGGCCGGCAGCGACGGCGCGGTCTCCTCGATCATCGAAAGCATCACGGCCTGCGGCTCGCCGACCGCCAGCCCGCCGATCGCGTAACCATGAAAGCCGATATCGACCAGTTCGCGCGCGCTTGTTTGGCGCATCGCGGGGATGTCGCCGCCCTGCACGATGCCGAACAGCATGTAGCCTTCGGGCGCGCTCTCGAACGCGCGCTTGCTGCGCTCCGCCCAGCGCAGCGACAGTCGCATCGCCCGTTCGATATCGTCGCGTCCCGCCGGCAACCGCACGCACTCGTCCATCTGCATCGCGATGTCGGAGCCGAGCAGCCGCTGCACCTCGATCGAACGTTCCGGCGACAGTTCGACCTTGGCGCCGTCGATATGCGAACGAAACGTAACGGCCTTCTCGGTGATCTTGCGCAGCTCCGACAGCGACATCACCTGGAAGCCGCCGGAGTCCGTCAGCATCGGCCCGTTCCAGCCGGTGAAGGTCTGCAGGCCGCCGAGCGCGGCGATCCGCTCCGCGCCCGGCCGCAGCATCAGGTGGTAGGTATTGCCGAGCACGATGTCGGCACCGGCATCGCGCACCTCGCGCCAGTGGATGCCCTTCATCGCACCGGCGGTGCCGACCGGCATGAAAGCCGGCGTCCGCACCACACCGTGGGGCGTCGTCAGGCGGCCGGTGCGGGCGGCACCGTCCGTGCCGAGCAGTTCGAAATGGTTGGGAAGGCTGGTATCCGGAAGATTCATGGGGGAGCTTATGGCGTGACAACGCCGCCCCGTTCAACCCCGCTTTGGGATGGTTTTCCGTCCAAACCCCGTTGACGGCGGAACCAACCTGCCCCATAAGTTCGCGCCATGACGATCTCGACCAAAACGACCGCGAAAACCAAAGCACCCTCCGGGGGCTCGGGAGCCGTGCGCGCGTAGTCGAACGATCGCAACATCCGAACCGAAGCCCCGCCTGAAAAGGACCGGGGCTTTTTTATTGCCCAGACTTCAAACCAGAGGACAGACCCGTGAGCTACGAACCCGTTGTTGCCATCGTCGGCGTGACCGGCGCCGTCGGCGCCGAATTCATCGCCACCATGAACCGGCGCAATTTTCCCGTCCGCAAGCTCAAGGCGCTGGCGAGCGCCCGCTCGGCCGGCAAGACCGTCGAATTCCGCGGCGAGCAGATCGTCATCGAGGAGCTCACCGAACGGTCGTTCGAGGGCGTCGACATCGCCCTGTTCTCCGCCGGCGGCGGCATCTCCCGCAAGTTCGCGCCCGCGGCGGTGAAGGCCGGCGCGGTCGTCGTCGATAACTCCTCGGCATTCCGGATGGACCCGAACGTGCCGCTGGTGATCCCCGAGATCAACGCGGGCCGGATCCGGGACCACAAGGGCATCATCGCCAACCCGAACTGTTCGGCCATCACGGCACTGGTACCACTGTGGCCGATCCATCGGCAGAACCGCATCAAGCGCATGATCGTCTCGACCTATCAGGCGGCAAGCGGCGCCGGCGCCGCGGCGATGGAAGAGCTGGTGGACTCCACCCGCGCCTATCTCGACGGCCGGCCGTTCACGCCCAAGGTGATCCCGCTGCCCTACGCCTTCAACGTCTTCAGCCACAACACCGCTGTTGATCCCGAGACCGGCTACAACGACGAGGAGACCAAGGTCATCAAGGAAACGCGAAAGATATTTGAAGACGAGAAGATCGCCATCGGCGTCACCTGCGTGCGCGTCCCGGTGCTGCGCGCCCATTGCGAGGCGATCACCTTCGAATGCGAAAATCCGATCGACGAGCACGAAGTCCGCGCCATCCTGTCGAATGCGCCCGGCGTCAGGATCGTCGACGACCGCGCCAAAAACTACTTCCCGATGCCGATCGACGCGTCGGGCCAGGACGACGTTCTGGTCGGCCGCATCCGCAACGATCTCAGCGACGCCTCCGGCCACTCGATCTCGATGTTCGTCTCTGCCGACCAGTTGCTGAAGGGCGCAGCGCTGAACGCGATCCAGATCGCGGAGCTGTTGCCGCAGCCGGCGATGGCGTGAGGTAAGGCGCAACTGCGGTTCAGGAGGCTCGACGCATTCGCGCCGGCCTCTTATCTGCAAGTCAGATTACGGCTGCCAAGACGTCGGTGCGGGCGAAGTCCGCACCCTTGAACAGCAAGGGCTGAGAGCGCGATTTCGCCAATGCATAAGCGGCACAATCGACAATATTCAACTGAGCGGGATGCCCTTGCCCCTTTCCGAAACGTCGAAATGCTTCAAAGGCGGCTTTCGCCATTTCGTAATCGAACGACACGATCACAATCCCGGCCTTATCCACCATCTCGTCGAAAAGATCCACGGCTTCCGATCCAAGGCGCGCAAACAGCACGATCTTGGTTTCAAGGACGGTCAGGGCCGAAATAAGCAAGCTGTCAGCATTAAACATCGCCGTCTGAAAACGTGATCCATCGGGCTCGTTCGCGATGGCAGCAATGATCGCGGACGTATCCAGCACCATCAGGACGGCAACCCGAAGCGGTCATAACCTACAATCTCGTCCGCCGGCCTGGAATCCAGCACACGCAGGCGCGACACCTTTTCAAAGAACGAATCCATTGCCGCTCTTCGGTCAAGCGGAATTGGCGTTTCCACGCGCGATAGCCGCTCTTGAATTGCACGCTCCACTGCCGTCTCGACATCCTCGCCAGTGAGGCGAGCAAGCCGCTGCACGAGTTCATCTACCTTCGAAGAACGGATGTTCATGGGCTGCCCAGTTGTAACCAGCCCAGAGATATTACCATCGGGAGAGGTTCCAGTCACTCTCATGTCTACGCCCCAAAAGCGCTGCTACGCCTGCCGACCAAAGCTGTCTCGGACGGGCTGCCTCGCTGCTGTGCCGCTTATGCCCCCGTCACGCGCCAGATCACGTTGCCGACGTCGTCCGCCACCAGCAGCGAGTTGTCCGGCCCGAGCGTGACGCCGACCGGGCGGCCATATGAAACGCTCTCGTCGGGCGCGAGAAAGCCGGTCAAAATATCCCGCGGCGGGCCGCAGGGTTTGCCGTTCTGGAACGGCACGAAGACGACGGCATAGCCGCTCAGCTTGCTGCGATTCCAGGAGCCGTGCTGGCCGATCACCATGCCGTCCGGAAAGCCCGGCAGCGTGCCCGCCGGCATCCAGCACAGGCCGAGCGAAGCGGTGTGGCCGCCGAGCGCGTAGTCCGGCTGGATCGCCTTGGCGACCATCGCCGGATCCTGCGGCACGCGATCGTCCACCGTCTGGCCCCAGTAGCTGTAGGGCCAGCCGTAGAAGCCGCCGTCGCGCACCGAGGTCAGATAGTCCGGCGGCGTCTCGTCGCCGAGGCCGTCGCGCTCGTTGACGACGGTCCAGAGCACGTTGGTGGTGGGCTCCCATGCCAGGCCCACGGCGTTGCGCAGGCCGCTGGCAAAGATGCGGCTGGTGCCGGCGGCCAGATCGAGCTCATAGATCGCGGCGCGGCCCTCCTCCACCTCCATGCCCATCTCTGCGATGTTGCTGAGCGAGCCGACGCCGGCATAGAGTTTTTTGCCGTCCGCGCTCGGCAGCAGGCTGCGCGTCCAATGCCCGGATGGCTTGAACGCAACGAGCTTGCGTCCCTCGGCGTCGATGCGGTCCGCGCCCGCGACATAAGGGAAGGCGACCACGCCGTCGGTGTTGCCGACGTAAAAAGTGTCGCCGACCAGCGCCATGCCGAACGGCTGGCTCAGCCCTTCCATGAAAGCTCCCCGGCTTTCGGCCACGCCGTCACCATCGCGGTCCCGCACCACGGTGATGCGGTTGGCGCTGACGCCGAGCGCCGCCGCCCGGCGCATCGTCGCCTGCATCGCATAATGGAACACACTGCGTGGCGGTCCGGCGACCTGCGTCGATTCGGCAATCAGCACGTCGCCATTGGGCATCGCGTAGATCCAGCGCGGATGGTCGAGGTCTCTAGCAAATGCGTTGACCTTGAGCCCGGTTGCAACGGTCGGCTTTTGCCCGTCGCTCCAGCCTTGCGCCGTCGGCATCTTCAACGTCGGGATGGCGCCTTGCGGCTTCGCTTCGGGGATCGCCGGCGCGCTGCCCCAGGCCGGCGTCGGCGTCGATCCCTGCATCCGTCGCCACAGCAGCGCAACTGCGCCGATCAGCGCGACGAGACGCGCGAAAATAGCCGACATTTTCATAAAACTCTCCGGATGACCGCGCGCACCCTATCCGAGGCCATGAAGCGTTGAAACCGCATCGCCAACCCGTGAACACACGGGCAGCCATGCGTTTTCGCGCCGGAATCGCGGCGCGAACGCACAGCGAGACGGTAGTACTACGATCTAGGCGATAACGGCCGAATCGCTGAGAACGACTTTGGCGCTTTTTTGTCGGAGCGCTTCCTCCCTGAACCTTTGCCCGCCTTACCGGCGGGCTTTTTTTTCAGGATGATTCGCAAGCCTGGCTCAATGCGGTTCGCGAAACAGCAGACAGGCATCGCCGTAGGAGTAGAACCGATAGCCCGCCGCGATCGCATGCGCATAGGCCTGCTTCATCGTGTCCAGCCCGGAAAACGCCGACACCAGCATGAACAGCGTCGAGCGCGGCAGATGGAAATTCGTCAGCAGAATATCGACCGCGCGAAAGCGATAGCCCGGCGTGATGAAGATCGAGGTCTCGCCTTCGAACGGCAGGATGGTGCCGTCTTCGGCCGCAGCGCTTTCCAACAGCCGCAACGACGTGGTGCCTACCGCCACGATACGGCCGCCCCTGGCGCGCGCGGCGTTCAGAGCGCGGGCGGTGTAGGCCGATATCGAGCCCCACTCGGCATGCATCCGGTGTTCGGCGATTTCTTCCACTTTGACCGGCAGGAAAGTCCCTGCCCCGACATGCAGGGTCAGGCGGTGCAGTTCCACGCCACGACGTCGCAGCGCCGCTTCGAGCTCGGGCGTGAAATGCAGTCCCGCCGTCGGGGCGGCGACCGCGCCCTCCTTGGCCGCGAACATGGTCTGATAGTCGGCGGCATCGCGATCGTCGGGCGTTCGTTTCGACGCGATATAGGGCGGCAGCGGCGGCGTGCCGAGCTCGGCGATGGCCTGGTCCAGCGTCGCTCCATGAAACGCGAACGACAACGTGACCTCGCCCTCCTCTCCCTTCGCCTCGACTTCGGCGTCGAGATGGCCGAGCAGGCAGACCTTGCCTTCATGGCCGAAGCGGACGATGTCGCCGGGCGCGAGTTTTTTTGCAGGCTTCACCAGCGCCTGCCAGCGCGAACCGTCGAGCCGCTTGATCAGCGTCGCCTCGATCTTCGGCTCGGTCTCGCGGCCGATGCGGCGGCCCTTGAGCTGCGCCGGAATCACCCTGGTGTCGTTGACGACGAGCTGGTCGCCGGGCTCCAGCCATCGCGGCAGATCGCCGATGGTGCGGTCGCGCAGCACCCCTTCGGGCTGCACCACCAGCATGCGCGCGGAATCGCGCGGGCTGGCCGGGCGCAGCGCGATGCTCGTGGCGGGGAGTTCGAAGTCGAAGAGATCGGTACGCATGGCGCGGGCACGCCCCACATGGCGTCATTCCGGGGCACGCGCAGCGTGGACCCGGAATCTCGAGATTCCGGATTGCCGCGCGATGCGCGGCCTCCGGAATGACGGGTTGATTTACGCCGCGTCGACGGCCATCCGCGCCTTGACGATCTTGTCCGGATTCTGCACCGGCTCGCCGCGCTTGATCTTGTCGACGTTTTCCATGCCCTCCGTCACCTTGCCCCACACGGTGTACTGGCCGTTGAGGAACGAGGCGTCGTCGAAGCAGATGAAGAACTGGCTGTCGCCGGAATCCGGGCTCGCGGCGCGAGCCATCGAGGCGGTGCCGCGGACGTGCGGCTCCTTGTTGAACTCGGCCTTCAGCTTCTTGCCGGAACCGCCGGTGCCGGTGCCCTGCGGACATCCGGTCTGCGCCATGAAACCTTCGATGACGCGATGGAACACGATGCCGTCATAAAAGCCCTCGCGCACCAGTTCCTTGATCCGGGCGACATGGCCGGGCGCAAGGTCGGGGCGCATTTCGATGGTGACGGGACCCTGGGTGGTTTCAAGAATCAAAGTATTTTCTGTCTCAGCCATGCTCTTTTCTCTTCAGGTTTGGGTGGACGCTTGCGGGATCTGAAAGTGACCGCGAAAGGCCGGCCGGCGACGGCACCGCCCAGTCCTTCCGTAAATGGCAACGGCGAACAGCGTTGCAATGTTTCCATGACGGCAATCCGGTAGGCCAGCCGGTCGTCATCGCCAGCGTCCGCCGATTCATGGGTAATCTTCGGCTGGCCGAGGATGGCGCCTTCGCGGTTGAAACTGACGATGACCGTGATGTCCATCGGGCTGGCACGCCAGGCCGGCGGCCGCCAGCAGGAATGCAGTCTGGCGTAGACGCCCTTGATGGTGTCGATCCGCGCCGGCTGGGCCTGCGCGCACGCCGCCGCCGCCAGCCATGCCAGCGCGATGGCAAACCGGACGGCGGGCTTGCGGCGCGGCGAGATCATCGCCTCACTTGACGTCGGATGCGACCTGCACCTTCACCATCTTGTCGGGATCGACGACGGGTTCGCCGCGCTTGATCTTGTCGACCACGTCCATGCCCGACACGACTTCGCCGATCACGGTATATTTGCCGTTCAGCGAGGCGCCTTCGGCGAACATGATGAAGAACTGCGAATTGGCGGAATCGTTGCTGGCCGCGCGTGCCATGCCGACGATGCCGCGCTTGAACGGCACGTTGGAGAATTCGGCCTGAAGGTTCGGATATTTCGAACCGCCGGTGCCGTTGAAATTCTTGCCGTCGCCGGTCTGCGCCATGAACCCTTCGATCACGCGATGGAACGGCACGTTGTTGTAATAGCCCTCGCGCGCGAGCAGCTTGAGGCGCTCGGCATGTTGGGGCGCGATGTCGGTCCGCAGCTTGATGACGATGCGGCCCTTGGTGGTGTCGATCACGATCGCATTCGCCTTGTCGAGATTGGCGGGCAGCGGCTGGGCGAGCGCGGGGGCTGCAACAAACAGTGCGGCGAGAATGGCGAGGATGCGGATCATGGAAGCTCCGGTGATGTGAAAGCGGGAGAGGTATCGCCTGACGGCGCGCTAACTCGCGAATTTGGTCTTGAGGCTGGCCGCGACCGAGGGCGGTACGAAGGCAGAAACGTCGCCGCCCATCGCCGCGATCTGCCGCACCAGTGTGGCGGTGATCGGGCGGACCGCGACCGAGGCCGGCAGGAACACGGTGTGCACTTCCGGCGCCATGGTCTCGTTCATGCCCGCGATCTGCATCTCGTAGTCGAGATCGGTCCCGTCGCGCAGGCCGCGAATCATGATGGTGGCGCCGGCCTTCTGGGCCGCCGTCACGGTCAGATTGTCATAGGTGGTGGCATCGAAGCCGCAGCCGGCCTTGGCGGCAACGGGCGCAAATACCGCCCGGACCATTTCCAGGCGCTCCTCGGTCGAAAACAGCGGCTTTTTGCCCGGATGGACGCCGATGGCGACGATCAGGCGGTCGCAGAGGCCGACGGCGTTCTGGACCACGTCCAGATGGCCGTTGGTGACGGGATCGAAGGAGCCGGGGTAGAGCGCGATTCGGGCCATGGCCCCCTCCTACCCCGCCCCGGGCGGCCCGGCAAGCCGGGCCCGGTTCCGCGTCGGTGCGGCTTTTTATTTCAGGTGGGCCAGTGAACCACTACCGGGCTCCGGGCGTCTTCCCGGGCGGGTCGCCAATGTTTCGTCGGCCAATGACCGACGAAACAAAACCCCATCCCGACGAAACCATTTTCATGGGCGGCGAAGACCGCCGGAAACTTGCGTCGGGTAAAACCACAACCAACGAAACGACGAGAGGCCGCCAAGGCCTCTGACAGGGGACCGTCATGATCAAGGCTCTTTCCGCCATCGCCGTTGCCGCGTTCATTGCCGCCGCGCTGACCGTGTTGCCCGGGTTTGCCCCCCAGGTCGAAGCCAGCGTCCCGCAGCCTCTCGCCAAGGGCGACCGCCTGGATATCCGCGTCGTCGGCAAGGACTGCTCGCAGAATGCCTGGCCGAATTTCGAGGCCTCCTGCCTGCGCACCGCCGGGTCCAAGACGGTGGTGGGGGAAGCGCGACTGGTTACGGTCAGCCGCACCCCATAGAACCGCGATTCAATCCGTCATTGCTGCCAGGTTGCTCTGGTATGAGGTCCCCGGGATGCCCCCCGGGGACCTCACTGATTCCGGGAACAGTGGCCCGGCCCGCCACCGCCAATGCGGGCTGAGCCCTGCTGCGTGTGACAACGATGCCGCACCGGCGCTTGCCATGCGAGAGACGCAGCCGGCCGCGCGGACGTGCATCGCCATGCACGGTTGCCACAGACTACCTGCCGGCCGATGATGCACAAAACGGATCAATGCCATTCGAAAGGGAGCAAATGCGCGGACGTCGTGTGCTGATGGAATCGTTCGTGTCGCACGGCGTGCGTCATATCTTCGGCAATCCCGGGACGACAGAGACGCCGCTGCTCGACAGCCTGCCGGCCTTTCCGCAGATCGAATACATCATGGCGCTGCATGAAGGCGTCGCCGTCAGCGCCGCCAGCTTCTACGCGCAGGCCTCGGGACGCGTCACCGTCGCCAATCTCCACGTCGCGCCCGGCCTCGGCAACGGCATCGGCTCGCTGTACGGCGCGCTGAAGGCGAATTCCCCAGTGGTGGTGACGGCCGGCCAGCAGGACACCCGGATGCGGCTCAGGAATCCGGTGCTCGGCCACGACCTCGTCGCGATGGCGGCGCCGGTGACCAAGTGGAGCGTGCAGATCGAACGCGCCGACGAGATCGCGCCGATCCTGCGGCGCGCCTTCAAGGTGGCGACCGACGGACCGCAGGGCCCGGTGTTCGTGTCGCTGCCGATCGACGTCATGGAACAGGAGACCGCAGTGGGCGCGTCGGCGCCGGACAATCTGTGGCGATCGACGCGTCCCGATCCGGCCGGCATCGAAACGCTGGCGACGCTGCTGCTGAAATCGAAGAGACCGGCGATCATTGCCGGCGACGACGTGGCGAGATCGGACGGCGAGCAGGCGCTGGTGGCGCTGGCGGAGGCGATCGGGGCCACCGTGTGGTTCGAAGGGCTGCGGCATCACGCGCCCTTCCCGACCAGCCATCCAAGCTACCGGCAGTCGCTGCCAGCCGACGCCCGCCAGGTGCGCAAGGCGCTCGGCGATAGCGATCTCGTGCTGCTGATCGGCGGACCTTTCTTTGAGGATATCTGGTTCGCACCGGGCGGCCACATTGCCGACGGCGTGCCATTGCTGCAGATCGAAGCGTCGGCCGAGCGTCTGGCGCTCAACAATCGGCTCGACGCCGGCATCGTCGGCGACATCGCCGTCAGCCTCCGCGCCTTGACCGAATTGCTGCGCGCCAAGGCGGACGCGGAATTCAAGCAGGCCGCGCAAAACCGCAATGCCGCACTGGCCGATCTGCAGGCGAAAGAGAAAGAAGCCTATCGCGCGCGCGTCGAGAAGAGCTGGAACCGGCAACCGAGTTCGATGCCACGCGTGACCGCGGAACTCCGCCGCGGGCTGCCCGACAATGTCGTCATCGTCGATGAAAGCATCACCGCCAGCCTCGATCTGGCGCGCGCCTTCGACTATCGCGGTTTTGGCGATTATTTCGGCGGTCGCGGCGGCGGCATCGGCCAGGGGCTTGCCGGCGCCATCGGCGTCAAGGTCGCGATGCCCGATCGGCCGGTGGTCGCCGTCTCCGGCGACGGCTCGGCGATGTACGCGATCCAGGCGCTATGGACCGCCGCGCACCACAGGCTGGCGATCGTGTTCGTAGTGCTGGCGAACCGCGAATACCGCATCCTCAAGCACAACGTGGACGTCTGGCGCCAGAATTTTGAAGCCGGTACCCAGCATCCCTACCAGAACATGGACATCACCGGTCCCGTCCTCGACTTCGTGCACCTCGCCGCCGGCATGGGCGTCGAAGCGGTCAGGGTCGAGCAGGCCGAAGACATCGCCGGCGCGGTATCGAAGGCGGTGGCGGCAGGCCGGCCATATCTCGTCGAGATCGCGATCGAGGGTAAGCGCTAGCCGCGCCTTAAGCCCGCGCTTGACAAGCGAGCGCGCGCAAATGTTATGGCCGCTCATTTCTGAAAGGAACCGCCTTGGCCAGCACGATGTTCGACAGCGTCCTCTATCGCGACGTGTTCTCGACGCCGGCGATGCGGGCGGTCTTTTCCGATGAGGCCGTGCTCAAGGCCTATGTGCAGGCGGAGGTGGCGCTCGCCGTCGCGCAGGGCGAGACCGGAATCATCCCGCGCGAGGCGGCACAGGCGATCGCGCAAAAGGCCCCGGCGATCGCGCTCGACAGCGCGCAGTTGAAAGTCGACACCGAGAATGTCGGCTATCCCATCGTCGGCCTGGTGCGCCAGCTTTCGCAGCAGCTCGGCGAAGCCGGCCGCTACGTGCATTGGGGCGCGACCACCCAGGACATCATGGACACCGCGACGGTGCTGCAGCTGCGCGAGGCGGTCGCGCTGATCGAAAGCCAGCTAGCCGAAGTCATTGCCACCCTCGCCGACCTCGCCCGGCGCCACCGCGACACGCCGATGGCAGGAAGAACCCATCTGCAGCAGGCGCTGCCGATCACCTTCGGGCACAAGGTCGCGATCTGGCTCTCGGCGCTGCAGCGTTCGTCCGAGCGGCTCGAACAGGCAAAGCCGCGCGCGCTGCAGGCGCAGCTCGGCGGCGCGGTGGGCACACTTGCCTCGCTCGGCGACCGCGGCCTCGACGTGCGCGCCGCCTATGCGCACGCGCTCGATCTCGCCGAGCCCGACATCACCTGGCATGTCGCCCGCGACGGGCTGGTCGAAATGGTGCAGACGCTGGCCACCATCTGCGGCGCGCTGGGCAAGATCGGCTATGACGTCATGATCCTGATGGCCAACGAAATCGGCGAGGTGTTCGAGCCGTTCTCCTCGCATCGCGGCGCGTCCTCGACCATGCCGCAGAAGCGCAACCCGATCTCGTCGGAAATCCTGCTCGCCAACGCGAAGATATCGCGCGACGCCGCGTCGCTGATGCTCGACGCCATGGTGCAGGACCTCGAGCGCGCCACCGGCCCGTGGCATGCCGAATGGATGGCGTTGCCGCAGACCTGTCTGTTGACGTCAGGCTCGCTGGCGCAGGCGCAGTTCATGCTGTCCGGCCTGATCGTCGAACCCGCGGCGATGCGGCGCAATCTGGATTCGACGCGCGGGCTGATCGTCGCCGAAGCCGTCATGATGGGGCTCGCGCCCGTGCTCGGCCGCCAGCCGGCGCATGACGAGGTCTATGCCGCCTGCCGCGAGGCGTTCACCAACAGCGAGCCGCTGCTGGATGCGCTGGTGCGACGGCCGGCGATCGCAACCGCCCTGCCCCGCGAGCGGCTCGCCGCGTTGTGCGAGCCGGCCAACTATCTCGGGACGGCGGGAGCGATGGTGGACCGCGTGCTCGCCCGGCACACGAAGCGATAGATGCGTTGACATCGATACGGCCCGCCTGTTGACATCGCGGGCCCTGCGGCATTTACTGCCCAAACGGGGAAAGCGATCTCCCCGCGAGGCGACATGCCCAAGAATCGCGTCCACCTTTCACAAGGACGCAACATGTCTTCCTATAACACCATCTCATCCGAAAAACTCGCCCGTCTCATCGGTACCGCCAAGGCACCGGCGCTGGTCGATGTCCGTATCGATGACGACTTCGCCGCCGACCCGCGGCTGATCCCCGGCGCCATGCGGCGCTCCTACCGCGACGTTCAGGAATGGGCGCCGCAGCTCGCCGGCCCGTCGCAGGTCGTCGTCATCTGCCACAAGGGGAAGAAGCTCAGCGAGGGTACCGCCGCCTGGCTGCGCCAGTCTGGCATTGCCGCCGAAACGCTCGAAGGCGGTCATCTCGGCTGGACTGAGGCGCAGAAGCCGGCCGTTCCCGCCGACAAAATACCGAAGCGCGACGGCCGCGGTCGCACCGTCTGGGTGACGCGCGCGCGGCCCAAGATCGACCGCATCGCCTGCCCCTGGCTGATCCGCCGCTTCATCGATCCGGCAGCGGTGTTTCTCTTCGTCGCGCCGGCGGAGGTGGAAGCGGTCGCCGAACGCTTCGATGCGACGGCGTTCGACGTCGAGAACGTGTTCTGGAGCCATCGCGGCGAACTCTGCACCTTCGACGTGATGGTGCAGGAGTTCGGCCTCTCGACCCCGCCGCTGGAGCGGCTGGCGACCATGGTTCGCGCGGCCGATACGGCGCGGCTCGATCTGTCGCCCGAGGCATCCGGGCTGCTTGCCGCCTCGCTCGGCCTCTCGCGCATGTATGATGACGACCTCGAACAGTTGAGCGCCGGAATGCTGCTGTACGACGCATTCTACCGCTGGTGCCGCGACGCCACCGGCGAGACCCACAACTGGCCGACCAACAAGGTGAGGTGACGTCGTGTCCGATCTCGCAGCCAGTTCCAAGGCCAAGCCGGAGGCCTATGCCCACGGCGTTTCCTTCAGCGAAGCCTTCGTCGTCTGGCTGCGCGTCGCGATCCTGAGTTTCGGCGGACCGGCCGGGCAGATTGCGGTGATGCACCGGATCATCGTCGAGGAGAAGCGGTGGATTTCGGAAAGCCGTTTTCTGCACGCGCTGAACTACTGCATGCTGTTGCCCGGACCCGAGGCGCAGCAGCTTGCGACCTATATCGGCTGGCTGCTGCATCGCACCGCCGGCGGCCTGATGGCGGGCGGCCTCTTCGTGCTGCCCGGCATCATCGCCATCATGGCGCTGAGCTACATCTATGCAGCCTACGGCAATGTCGGCTTCGTGGAAGCGCTGTTCTTCGGGCTCAAGGCCGCGGTCCTTGCCATCGTCATCCAGGCGGTGGTGCGGGTCGGCAAGCGCGCGCTGCGCAACCGGATCATGATCTCCATCGCGGCGGCGGCGTTCGTCGCGATCTTCTTTTTTGCCGTACCGTTTCCGGTCATCATCCTGGCGGCCGGCGCCGTCGGCTTTGCCGGGGCCCGCTTCGACAGGCCGGAATTCGGCGCCATCGAGCACGGCGGCGGCGCCAACGCCGGTGTGATCGACAGCATGCTCGGCGATGCCATTCCCGAACACGCGAAGCCGAACCCGGCCCGGACGCTGCGCGTAACGACGGTCTGGCTGGCACTATGGCTCGTGCCCGTCGCAGGCCTTCTGATCGCGCTCGGACCGGAAAGCGTCTTCAGCCAGATCGCCATCTTCTTCAGCAAGATGGCGCTGGTGACGTTCGGCGGCGCCTATGCGGTTCTGGCCTATGTCGCGCAGCAGGCGGCGGATTATTACCACTGGGTGACGCCGCGCGAAATGCTCGACGGCCTCGGCATGGCGGAGACGACACCGGGGCCGCTGATCATGGTGGTGCAGTTCGTCGGCTTCATGGCCGCGTTCCGCGAAGCGGGAGGACTGTCTCCGATGCTGGCCGCGACGCTCGGCGGATTGCTCGCCACCTGGGTGACGTTCGCGCCGTGCTTCCTCTGGATCTTTGCCGGCGCGCCCTACATCGAGAGGATGCGGGGCAACAGGGCGCTGGCCGGCGCGCTGTCGGCGATCACGGCGGCGGTGGTCGGCGTGATCCTCAATCTGTCGATCTGGTTCGCGCTCCACACGCTGTTCCGGCAGACGTTTGAGGTGAGGCGCCTTGGCCTTGCCTTCGATGCGCCGGTGCTTTCGAGCGTCGATGCACCGGCCCTGATGCTGGCCACAGCCGCCGCCATCGCCATCTTCCGCTTCAACGTGGGGATGCTGACCGTGCTTGCCGCCTCCTGTGCCGCGGGCGTTGGGTTGCGGCTCGCCGGAGTTATTTGAAGCCGGACGCCTCGGCGCCAGAAGAAGCGACGGCGGCGTCAGCCGCCGTTGCCGTTCTCGCCGTTTTCCTCTTCCGAGATATGCTCGACCGACACCACGTGCTCGTCCTCGGCGGTATCGAACACGATGACACCCTGGGTCGAGCGGCCGGCGATGCGGATCCCCTCGACCGGGCAGCGGATCAACTGGCCCTTGTCGGTCACCAGCATGATCTGGTCGCTCTCCTCGACCGGGAACGAGGCCACCAGCTTGCCGTTGCGGTTGTTGACGGACATCGCGACGATGCCTTTGCCGCCGCGGCCGGTGGTGCGGTACTCGTAGGACGAGGTACGCTTGCCGTAACCATTGACGGAGACGGTGAGCACCACCTGCTCCTGCGCCGACATTTCCGCGTAGCGCTCCTGCGAGAGCTGCAGCGAACCCGTCGTCTCCTCGGCGTCGGCATCCACGGGCTCTTCCGCGGCGGTTTCGCCGGCGACGGCGCGGCGCATCTTGAAATAGGCCGACCGTTCATCCGAGGTCGCCTCGACATGCCGGAGGATCGCGAGCGAAATCAGCGTGTCGTTTTCGGCAAGCGCGATTCCGCGGACCCCCATCGAGGTGCGGCCGGTAAAGACGCGCACGTCGGTAACCGGAAAGCGGATGCACTGGCCGCCGGCGGCCGTCAGCAGCACGTCGTCATTCTCGGTGCAGATCTGCACGTCGACGATCGCCTCGCCCTCCCCGAGCTTCATGGCGATGATGCCGGAGCGGCGGACATCGACGAAGTCGGACAGCTTGTTGCGGCGGACGGTGCCGCCTGTCGTGGCGAACATCACGTCGAGATTGGCCCAGGAGGATTCATCCTCCGGCAGCGGCATGATGGTGGTGATGCGCTCGCCCTGCTCCAGCGGCAGGATGTTGATCAGCGCCTTGCCGCGCGCGTTCGGCGCCGCCATCGGCAGCCGCCAGACCTTTTCCTTGTAGACCTGGCCGCGCGAGGAGAAGAACAGCACCGGCGTATGCGTCGAGGCGACGAACAGGCGCGAAACAAAGTCCTCGTCGCGGGTCTGCATGCCCGCGCGGCCCTTGCCGCCGCGGCGCTGGGCGCGATAGGTCGACAGCGGCACGCGCTTGACGTAGCCGGCGTGCGAGACCGTGACCACCATGTCCTCGCGCTGGATCAGGTCCTCGTCCTCGACCTCGCCTTCCTGCTCCATGATGACCGTCTTGCGCGGCGTGGCGAACTTGGCCTTCACTTCCGCCAGCTCGGTCTTGACGATCCCCTGCACGCGCGCGCGCGACCGCAGGATTTCGAGATAGTCGGCGATTTCCACCGCGAGCTTGTCGAGCTCTTCGGAAATTTCCTCGCGGCCCAGCGCCGTCAGCCGCTGCAGGCGCAGATCGAGAATCGCCTTGGCCTGTTCCAGCGACAGCCGCGCGGTGCCGTCCGGCGACATGCGATGGCGGGGATCGTCGATCAGCGTGATCATCGCCTCGACGTCGCGTGCCGGCCAGTCGCGCGACATCAGGGTGTCGCGTGCGGCGTTCGGATCGGGCGAGGTGCGGATCACGCGAATGATCTCGTCGATATTGGCCACCGCGATCGCAAGACCGACCAGGATGTGGGCGCGGTCGCGGGCCTTGTTGAGCAGGAATTTGGTGCGGCGCGTGATCACCTGCTCGCGGAACGCGATGAACAGCGTCAGCAGGTCCTTCAGATTCATCGTCTGCGGACGGCCCTGGTCCAGCGCCAGCATGTTGGCCGGGAAATTGGTCTGCAGCGGCGTGAAGCGATAGAGCTGGTTGAGCACGACGTCCGGCACGGCCTCGCGCTTCAGCTCGATGACAACGCGAAAACCGTCGCGGTCGGATTCGTCGCGCAGGTCGGCGACGCCCTCGATCTTTTTCTCACGCACCAGTTCGGCGATGCGCTCGACCATCGTGGCCTTGTTCACCTGGTAGGGAATTTCGGTGATGATGATCGCTTCGCGATCCTTGCGGATGGTGTCGATCGTGACCTTGCCGCGCATCACGATCGAGCCGCGGCCGAGGTGATAGGCCGAGCGGATGCCCTGGCGACCGAGGATGATGCCGCCAGTCGGGAAATCCGGCCCGGGGATGATGTTGATGATGTCGTCGATGCCGAGCGCGGGATCGTCGATCAGCGCCACGCAGGCGTCGATGACTTCGCCAAGATTGTGCGGCGGAATGTTGGTCGCCATGCCGACCGCGATGCCGCCGGCGCCATTGACCAGGAGGTTCGGAAACTTCGCCGGAAGAACCGACGGCTCCTTCTCCGAATTGTCGTAGTTGGGCTGGAAATCGACGGTGTCCTTGTCGATGTCGCCTAGAACTTCGAGCGCCGATCGGGTCAGGCGCGCTTCGGTATATCGATAGGCCGCGGGCGGATCGCCGTCGACCGAGCCGAAATTGCCCTGGCCGTCGATCAGCGGCACGCGCATGGAGAAATCCTGCGCCATCCGCACCATCGCGTCGTAAATCGACTGGTCGCCGTGCGGATGATATTTACCGATCACGTCACCGACGACGCGGGCGGATTTGACGTATTTCTTGTCCGGCGTGTGCCCCTGCTCGTACATCGAATACAGGATGCGCCGGTGCACGGGCTTGAGCCCGTCGCGCGCATCCGGCAACGCACGCGCCACGATCACGCTCATGGCGTAATCGAGGTAGGAGCGCTTCATCTCGTCGAGGATGGAAACCGGACGAATATCGGAAGCCGGCGGCTCGCCGGGCTTGTTATCTTCAGAATCAGACAATGGGAAATCCGGTCAGTTCTCAGCTTAGAATCATATAGCGCATCGGGGGTTCGAAAACCACCCCGAAGCCGGCCGAAGGGGCGGATTTTCCGCCCGATTTTTCATGGACTTACGCGGATCACTGAACGCTTTTTAAAGGGTTGATTTCATATCCCCGAAGCGGGCTCCGGAACGCCTCTTTCGGGCGTCCTCTACGGGGCGAAAACCACCGCATGCATGATCCGCCCCGGCAGGAAGGTGAACGCCCCGGCGATCACCAGCGCGCCGAAGAAGATCGAAGTCATTGCCTTCCTGTGCGCGCTGACATTGTGCCGGCGGGCGTGCAGCACGGCGAACACCAGCATGACCGGCGCGAAGATCGACAGCAGATGGATCGGGCTGAACGGCCCGACCAGGCGGATCTCGTGGATCCAGAACGAGCTGATGGCGACCGTAAACATCAGCACCACCCAGATCCAGCCGATCGTCCGATGCGGCAGCGTTCCCTTGGGAGCCGCGAACTGCACGATGCCGAGCACGAACGCCGCCATGGCCGCGAAGGCGTGCAGCGGGATCGTTCCAGGGGCCTGCAGCAGTGGCGTCAGACTCATGGTGTGCCGGCCTCCAGCGGTACTGCGCCATCTCCCCGGCGCTTCACCTGATTCGTCTGGTGCGGCGCTGGCGGATATCTTCCGAGGCCGCCTGCTGCGCTTCAAGCCTGTGTACGAAAATCTTTGCGGCGCGCGAGATATGGCCGCGGCTCAACGCCTCGGCGCGATCGCCATCGCCGGCCATGATCGCGTCGAGAATGGCGACATGCTCACCCAGGATGGTCTGCGGCATCTGCACATCGTCGCGCAGCACCTCGCCCATGACACGGCGCAGATAGGGCCAGTGCGGCGCCGTGGTTTCGCCGATCAGGGAGTTGCCCGACAGTTCGCTGACGAAGGCATGAAACCTGATGTCGGCGTCGATCTGCGCGTTGAGCGAGCCGCTCTGGACCGCGGCGCGCCCTTCCTGAAGCACGGCCGGCCCCTCGATCCTGGCACGCTCGGCACCACGCTCGGCCGCAAGGCGAGCCGCCAGTCCGTCCAGCATGCCCCGGACCTCATAGAGCTTTCGGACAACATCGGGGTCGATCGGCGAGACGATCAGGCCGCGGCCGGGGGCTTCACGTACCAGTCCGCGGTCGCGCAGCAGCAGCAAGGCTTGCTGGACCGGCTGGCGCGAAACCCCATAGGCGCGCGCCAATTCGTCCTGGATGAGTCGCGAATTGGGCGGCAGTTCACCCTCGACGATCTCGGAAACGATAGCATTCACAACCTGTTCCACGAGGGTGGGTTGGGCCTGAACGTTCGTCATGCAACCTCCAGAAACTTTCGCAGAGGCCTAGCAGCGCAAAGGCAAAAGGTCCATTGCATCGTATTCGAATTCAGTATATGAATTCTGAATTCGAATACAAAGAATACATGGGAGGATGCCAATGCCCACGGCTTGCCGTCGCATGTCTTTGAATTCCGGCCATTGCCCGCGTTCTGACGATTGGGGTCATCGCCCGACGGAGACGCGAGTCTCACCGCCTGACCCACGTCCACATCGCGGCCTGTGCCATGACTCCTGATGCGGGTCTGATCGCATTTTCCTGAAGCTATTCCGCACGCCATGCCCTCGGGGATCAGAACGTGAAAGACCTGCTGAACTTCGGACAGATGCTTTCGGTACATGCGCGGGTCACGCCGGGCCGGATAGGCGCGCGCGACCTTGATCGCGCGATGACGTTCAACCAATGGAATGCGCGTTCCTGCCGGCTCGCCAATGCCATGCTCGGCCTCGGGCTCAGCAAGGGGGATCGGGTCGCGGTCCTCGCCTACAATTGCGTCGAATGGTGCGAGATCTTTGCCGCCACCGCAAAAGCGGGCCTCGTGGCGCTTCCGATCAATTTCCGGCTGACCGCCAAGGAAGTGCAGTTCATCGTCAACAACGGCGAGGCGAGCGCGTTCATCGTGCAGGACGAACTGGTCGGCATCGTCGAGGAAATCCGCCAGGAGATCCCGATCCCGGCCGACCGCTTCATCCATTTCGGCACGCGTCCCTGCCCGGCCGGCTACCGCGCCTATGAAGATTTCCTCGCCGTCGGCAGCGCCACCGAGCCTTCGCAGAATGTCGCGCTGACCGATCCCTGGACGCTGATGTATACGTCCGGGACGACCGGCAACCCCAAGGGCGTGGTGCGGAGCCATCGCAGCGCGGTGCTGCTGTCGATGGTCACCGAGATCGAGCTCGGGCTGAACCGCAACGACGGCGCGCTGCTGGTGATGCCGATGTGCCATGCCAACTCGCTGAACTTCTTCGGCGCGTTCGGCTATTGCGGCGGCACCAACGCGATCTATTCACGCAAGAGTTTTGATCCCGAACACGCGGTCAGGACGCTGGCCGAGGGCGGCTCGACATTTACGTCGCTCGTCCCGACCCACTACATCATGATGCTCGGCCTGCCCCAGGCGGTTCGCGGCAAGTTCAACTACGACGCCGTGACCAAGCTGATGATTTCGTCGGCGCCCGCGCGTCCCGAGACCAAGCGCCAGGTCATGGAGATGTTTCCCAACTCCGGCCTGTTCGAGCTCTATGGCGCCACCGAGACCGGCTGGGTGACCATGCTGCATCCGCACGAGCAGTTCACAAAACTCGGTTCGGTCGGCCGGGAATGCGTGGGCGCGGCCCCGATCAGGATCCTGGACGAGAGCGGCAACGAGGTGCCGGACGGACAAGCCGGCGAGCTCTATTCCTGCAACGCCCACACCTTCGACTGCTACTGGCGCCTGCCGGAGAAGACCCGCGAAGCCTTCCGTGGCGACTATTGTTCCGTCGGCGACATGGCACGCCGCGACGAGGACGGTTTTATTCATCTCTCCGACCGCAAGAGCAACATGATCATTTCCGGCGGCGAAAACATCTATCCCTCCGAGGTCGAAGCGCTGGTCGGCGCACACCCCCTCGTCAAGGATGTCGCCGTGATCGGCCTGCCCGACGACAAATGGGGTGAACGCGTGCACGCGGTCATCGTGGCCCATGACGGCGCGACCCTGACGGAAAGCGATCTGCACGAATGGTCGAAGGAGAAGCTCGCCGGCTACAAGCGCCCGCGGACCTACGCCTTCATTGCCGAGGACGAGATGCCGCGCAACGCCACCGGCAAGGTTCTGCATCGCGAGCTCAGGAAGAAATTCTCGAACTGATCGGCGCCTGCCGCAGACGCGGCAATCGCCCGGAGGGAACCATCAGATGAAAGTGCTGCCTGACAGTGCCGCCGACCTGATCGCCCGCCTGCTGAAGCGCCGCGGCGTCACGCGCGTGTTTGCGCTGTGCGGCGGCCACATCATGCCGATCTGGATGCGGCTCGACGCCGAAGGAATCCGCATCATCGACGTCCGCGACGAGCGCGCCGCGGTTCACATGGCGCAGGCGCATGCCGAACTGACCGGCGAGTTGGGGGTCGCGCTGGTGACCGCCGGTCCGGGCATGACCAATGCCATCACCGGCATCGCCAACGCGCACGTTTCGCGGGCTCCGGTGCTGGTAATTTCCGGCGGCAATCCGCGGCCGCAGGAGAACCGCGGCGGTCTGCAGGACATGGATCATACGCAGCTGGTACGCTCGATCACGCGCTATGCCCGTACCGTGCGCGAGCCGTCGCTGGTGCTGCAGGAACTCGACGAGGCGATCTCGCGCGCCTTTGGCGACGGCGGCGAGCCCGGCCCTTCCTACATCGATTTTCCCACCGACACGCTGCGCGGCATCGTGCCGAAGGCGCTGCAGCTGGAAGAGCACCTTGCCGCGAAGCCGCGGGCCGTCACGCGCCCGGATCCGGAACAGGTTGCCAGGGCCGTCGACCTGCTGTGGTCGGCGCGCCGCGTGCTGGTGATTTCCGGCCGTGGCGCCCGCGGCGCCGCACCCGAACTGGTCTCGCTGCTCGATCGCCTCGGCGCGGTCTATCTCGACACCGGCGAGAGCCGCGGCCTGGTGCCGGACAGCCATCCTTCCGTCGTGGGCGCCATGCGAGGCGCGGTGATGGGCGATGCCGACGTGGTGCTCACCGTCGGCCGGCGCCTCGACTTTCAGCTCGCCTATGGATCGCCCGCGGTGTTCAAGGACGCGAGGTTCGTGCGCATCGGCGATACCCCGTCGGAAATGCGCGACAACCGGCGCGGCGCCGTCGAAATTCTCGCCTCGCCGGCCGAGACCTTGCGCGCCATGGTCGAACAGGCCGGGAACCGGGAGTCGAAAGTCGATCGGCAGTGGGCCAGCAAGCTGCGCGGCGGACATGAAGAGCGCGCCAAAAAACTGCAACACAGCATGGCAAACGCGCCGAAAGGCTCCGACGGCAAGCTGCATCCGAACAAGGTGCTGTCTGCGCTGCAACAGGCCGTCGGCCACAACGCCGTCGTCATTACCGACGGCGGCGACTTCCTTGCCTTTGCCCGCGTCGGATTGAACGCGCCGCTGATGCTCGACCCCGGTCCGTTTGGCTGCATCGGCATCGGCGTACCTTACGGCATCGCAGCAAGCCTCGCTTTCCCCGACAAGCCGGTGGTGGTCGCGACCGGCGACGGCGCCTTCGGATTCAACGCGATCGAGATCGACACCGCCGTTCGCCACAAGGCACCGGTCCTGATCGTCGTCGCCAACAACGGCGCCTGGCAGATCGAGGTGCACGACCAGACGGTCACCCATGGCAAGGTCGTGGGCACCAAGCTGCAGGATGCGGACTACGCGGGAATGGCCCGCGCGTTCGGCATGCATGCTGAGCGCGTCGAAACCGAGGAGCAACTTGGACCTGCCATCGAACGGGCGCTCGCCAACCGCCCCGCTTTGCTCGACATGGTCGTCACGCCGGAGGCGATTTCTTCCGATGGGAAAACCGGACTAGCCTGGGTGCCGGACCTTCAGCCGCTGGCCGCCTGGGACGAAGCGGAACGCGCATGGAGGTCGTCGTGATCGAATCCTCGAGAACAATCCCGGTGCACTTCAATCCTCGTCGCCTCAACCGATCAGGGAATTGAATTCAGAATGAGAACGCGCTGCATGCCACGGGAACCCGGCGCCTGCTTTGCTGGCGCATCGATGATGACCAACGCTTTCGTTCGTCAGCCCTCTAGCTGCCGCAATTTGCAACAACGCTTCAGAACGCCTGACGCCGGCCGCCAAAGAAGCAAGAATAAAACTGGGAGGAGCATCCGCCCGATGAGTCAGATCCAGCTTTTGGTTTGGGCTCCCCTGCTCGGCACGAGACATATTGGTGATCGGCATGCCGATGTCGGATGTTGAGGAAGCAATCGGTGCAGGCCGCACGCTGATCGAGACGGCGCGCGCATCGAAGCGGCTTGCAATCGCGCTGCTCGTCGCCGAATTCTCGCTGCCGGCAGGGTTTGCCGCCGCCGCGGACGCACTGCAGGTGACAAACGCCCACGTTTTCACCTCCGACCAGACCGGGATCGATATCCCGCTTCTGATGACGATCAGGAATGATGCAAGCGAGGCCGACGCGCTTCTGCGCATTCGTTGCCCGTTCGCAAATTTCTCCGAAAAACACACCGTCGACCGCGGCGAAGGCGCCCCGGCGATGCGCGCGGTCAAGTCGATTCCCGTCCCCGAAAACAGGACGACGGAGCTCAAGCCGGATGGATATCACGTGATGCTGCTGCAGACGCGGCAGAAGCTCGCCGCCGGCGAGACATTCACGTGCGCCATCACTTTCCAGAAAGCCGGAACCAAGGAAACGGAGGTGCAGGTTCGACAAAAGCCCTGATCGCGACAGCGGACTCGTGAGCCCGCTGAATAAGGCTTCTCGACTGAATGCCCGGATATGCCGGACGCTCCACTCAGTATGATTTTGCCAAGAATGGGAGGTTACCACTCATGAAGCGACATTCAGGTCAGACCATGAAATTCGGGCGGGCCCATCTGCTCGCCACCGCCTTCGCCGCCGGCAGCCTCATGGCGGCGATGCCGGTTTCCGCCGCGGACCAGGTCACCCAGGAACGGCTGCTCAATGTACAGAGCGAGCCGGGAAACTGGCTCCATCATCATCAGAATTACGCGGCTCACCGCTTCTCCACGCTCAAGGAGATCAACAAGGATAACGTCAAGAACCTCAAGGTCGCCTGGACCGTGCATCTCGGCGGCGTGGAAGGCGGCGGCATCTGGAGCCATGGCGGGCTGGAAGGCACGCCGATCGCGGAGAACGGCTTCCTCTATGTCACCGACGGCTGGGGCTCGGTCTACAAGATCGACGCGCGCGGCGGCCGCGGCGTGCTGGTCTGGAAGATGGATCCGAAGACGGACCGCGACTGGGCCGGCGCCGTGGCCTGTTGCGGCGTCGACAATCGCGGCGTCGCGCTGTGGGGCGACCTCGTCATCTCCCACACGCTCGACGGCCGGCTGATCGCGACCAACAAGGAAACCGGTCAGGTCAAGTGGCAGCGCACCGTGGCCGATCCCGACAAGGGCGAGGTCATCACCGGAGCACCGTTGATCGTGAAGAACATGGCGATCACGGGCGTGGCCGGCGCGGAATACGGCATCCGCGGCTGGATCGCCGCGACCGATCTCGCGACCGAGAAGGAGGTCTGGCGCACCTACACCATTCCGGCCAAGGGCGAGCCCGGCAGCGAAACCTGGAAGGACAGCAACAACGCGGCTGCATCCGGCGGCGGTTCGACCTGGGTGACCGGCACCTACGATCCCGCCACCGACACCATCATCTGGGGCATCGGCAACCCCGGACCGGACTGGGACAATGAATATCGGCCCGGCGACAACCTCTATACCGACAGTTCGCTGGGACTCGACGCCACGACAGGCAAGATCAAGTGGCACTTCCAGCACACGCCGAACGATCCCTACGATTATGACAGCGTGGCGGAGAACGTGCTGGTCGACGTTCCCGGACCCAACGGTCCGCTCAAGCTCGCGCTCGAGGCGGACCGCAACGGCTTCGCCTATGCGATCGATCGCACCAACGGCAAGTTCGTATGGGGCCTGCCCTTCGTGAAGAAGGTCACGTGGACGAAGGGGCTCGACCCGGAGAGCGGCAAGCCGATCGAGTACGATCCGAAAAAGGCGGTGCAGACCTATGTGGCGTCGGTGACGCCGAGCCGCAGCAACATGGAAACCGACATCTGCCCCGGCAACATGGGCGGCAAGAACTGGCCCCCGACCGCCTACAATCCGGAACTGAAGCTCTGGTACATCCCGGTCATCGAAAGCTGCAACCGCATCAAGGTCGAGATTGCGACGCCGGACAAGCTGAAGCCAAGGGAGTTCTGGACCGGCGGCGGCCCGAGCCAGCCGTTCCGGATCACCGGCAGCGTGACGGCGATCGACGTGACGACCGGCAAGATCGCCGGCAAGCTGGAAACGCCGTTCCCCAACCTGGGCGGCATCCTCGCCACTCCCGACCTCATCTTCACCGGTCAGCCGTCCGGGGAAGTGCATGCGCTTGACGCCAAGACCTTGCAGAAGCTTTGGGAGTTCAACACCGGTGGCGGCGTCAACGCACCGCCGATGACCTTCGCGGTCGATGGCAAGCAATACATCGCCATCCTCGTCGGCCTGGGCGGAGCCTGGGACAAGTGGTTCATCGATTCGACGCCGGAACTGAAGAAGATCCAGCCGGGATCGATGCTCTACGTGTTCGCCCTCTGACCACCTCACAGCGAGGGCTCGTCCGTCGGTCGAGCCCTCCCCTTCTCCGAGAGAAGCAAACATGGAACGCAATCCATTCCCGGCGGCCAGCATGTTGCTCGGCGGCGTGGTCGCTCTCGGCCTTTCGCTGCCAGCCATCGCCTACGGTCAGGCGGCGCCATCGCAAGCTTCCGATCCGACCAGTGCCGGCAAGGCGGTATTCGCCAAGGCCAATTGCGTCGGCTGCCACAAATGGCATGGCAATGGCGGCGGCGGCTACGGCGGCGACGCCCTCTCCCTGCGCAAGACCGAACTGACGCGGGAGCAGATCATTGAAACCGTCAGCTGCGGGCGGCCCGGCACCGGCATGCCGTTTTTTACACGCGGCGCCTACGACGAGATCAAATGCCATGGCATGAACCGCCAGGATGCCGGGGCGCAGATGCCGCCCGAGGGCGGCACATTTCTGCGGCCAAAGGACATCGAGGCCGTCGCCGACTACGTGATGGCCCACATCAAGGGCGCCGGCGAACCAACTTATGCGCAGTGCATCGACTTCTTCTCGAGCGGGTCGCGGGTTTGCGACATCTACAGGCCCAAGGGGGAGAAGCCGGATGCAACCGCCAGCACGGGGAAGAGCCAGTGATCGACAAGTCAGGATTTTCCGGCGCAATCGCGTGTCTGCTTGCCTTGCAGATGGCGACGTTCGCGAACTCTGCGGTCCGGGCGCAAGCTTTCGACGGCAACGATCTGCGTGACATCCGCATCGGAATGGCCGCGGCCGAGCTCAACCCGTCCGGCTATGTCGACTTTGCCTGCGCGGCAGATCTGAAGCACGGCCTGTCCGGCTGGACGAACTGGCGTGACTGCCCCGCCGACGCCGATGGAGCGAGGGCGATCCGCTTCGGCTACGATCCGGCGACCAGCCGCGACGGCACCCTGGTGGCCGGCCATCCCGCGCTGCTGACCTTGCTGATCGACGATGGCGGCCGTGTCACGGGCATCCAGATCGAGACCGATCCCAAGGCGCGCCTCTTCCTTCGAAAGAAAGCGTTCCTGCTGGGACAGCAGGCCAAGTCGCGTTACGGCGAGGAAGGCTGGGCATGCACCGAGGGACAGCCCGGCGCCGAAGGCGAGCCGGTGGGCGGCGTTTACCTGAAAGAGCGCTGCACAAAGACGACCAGCGGACGCGCGCTCACGGTGGAGCGCAACCTGTTCCGCCGGCCCGGTCAGGACATCAAGAATTTTGTCGACGAGACGCGGATCAGCATCAAGGCGGCGAGCAAATGAAAGTCAGCAACGCGGCGTGCGCGCTCGCCGTCCTAATCTAATTTAGAACGGGATATCGTCGTCCATGTCGCTGTTGCGGCCGCCGCCGGCTGCTACGGCCCGCCGCGGCGCGGAACTGACCGGGCTGCTGGAGCCGAAGTCGCCGCCGGAATCGTCGGAGCCGAAGCTGCCGCCACTGCCGCCGCCGCGGCCGTCGAGCATGGTCAGCGTCGAGTTGAAGCCCTGCAACACCACTTCGGTCGAATACTTCTCGACCCCCTGCTGGTCGGTCCATTTGCGGGTCTGCAGCGCGCCCTCAAGATAAACCTTGGAGCCCTTCTTCAGGTACTGTTCCGCAATCTTGCACAGTCCTTCGTTGAAGATCACGACGCGATGCCACTCGGTCTTTTCCTTGCGCTCGCCGGTGTTCTTGTCGCGCCAATTTTCCGAGGTGGCGACGGTCAGGTTAGCGATCGGCCGTCCGTCCTGTGTCCGCCGGATTTCCGGATCCTTGCCGAGGTTGCCGATCAAAATTACCTTGTTTACGCTTCCCGCCATCGCCGCTCTCCACTCGATATTGCCGGCAAAAATTCCTGAAACGGCCGCTGGTACCGGCCGCCTTCAATTCTTGACCTGTCGCCAATTGCTGTCCGCTCCGGCGCGCTCTGCCGCTTCCGGACATCCGGAGCGACCCTATACGCCGGCTGGCCCGGACGACTTAGCGAACCCTCGACCTGCCGGCGGTTATCCACATATAGCATTGCTACCATCGATGTTCCAGCTTTGTTCCGCCGATTTTGGAATGCTGCCTCTGGCGAGCCGGTCGAAGCGCTGATCAGCGCGAATCAATGGCCCGGCCCAGGCCCGGTGGCTGCCCGCTGATCGATCGCTGGAACCGGCCGGAAACACCCGCACTGATTGTATCTTGCCAAGATTTGCCGCGGATGTGGTTTTGCGGTGACAGCCTTTTGCAGCGGTATCGGGCTATATCCGGCAGCAACTTGAAATTGATTTGTTCAGTAGTTGCGTGAGACACGCGGAAAGGAAAGAACGTGAAAAAGATCTTGTTGACGACGACCGCTCTCATCGCGCTCGGGATCGCGCCCGCCGCCGCCGCGGACCTGGCTGCACGGCCGTATACAAAGGCACCTGTCGCGGTTGCGATGTACAACTGGAGCGGCTTCTATGCCGGCGTAAACGGCGGCTGGGGATCGAGCCGCAATACCTGGGACGAGACCTTTGCCGCCCCCTTTATCCCGCTAGGCAGCCATGACGCAACCGGCGGCACAGTCGGTGGTCAGATCGGTTACCGCTGGCAGGCTGCGTCGTGGGTGTTCGGCGTGGAGGCGCAGGGCAACTGGGCTGACTTCCAAGGTAGCAATGTGATCGCGGCTCTTCCGGCGCTGACCAACGACACGCGTATCGATGCCTTTGGCCTGTTCACCGGTCAGGTGGGCTACGCCGCGAACAACGTTCTGTTCTACATCAAGGGCGGCGCTGCCGTGACTTCCAATCGCTACCGCATGCTCGCGACCGGCGTCGGCATCTCACTCGCCAGCGTCGATGAAACCCGTTGGGGCGCCACGGTCGGCGCAGGCCTGGAGTATGGCTTCGCCCCGAACTGGTCAGCTGGCATCGAATACAATCACCTGTTCATGCAGGATAAGACCTATGACTTCACCACCGCTGGCTTACTCTTAGCCCGCAGCCGTATCCGCCAAGACGTCGATATCGTTACCGCTCGTATCAATTACAGGTTCGGCGCGTACTGATCTCCACGTCCTTGCAATTCCCAAGATCGAGAAAAGGCCGGCCTCGCGCCGGCCTTTTTATGTGCCCCACTACCGCTGCTCCTGTTGGCGATCGTCTCCGCTTCCGACACGATTTCTTTCGCGGAGTTCCCACGCTGCTGACGGCTGCTGCCAAAGCGCTGATGGCCCAAAACAATCCGTTGATGATTCGCACGCGGCACTGGAAATTGTCCGCCGTTCTTCCTACGTTCCGGCTTTCAGTCATCGGCGCCTGACCCCGCTTTCCGGCCGGTCATGCGCGCCCAACGTGGTGCGCTTCTTGCGCGCCTGGAAATGCCGATATGGATGAAGTGCTCAGGGCGAAGCGCCAACAGAACGCCGGCTCCACATCGCGCGCAATAACGATTCGCGGCGCGCGCGAGCACAATCTCAAGAACGTCGATCTCGAGATTCCCCGCGACAAGCTGGTCGTGTTCACCGGCCTTTCCGGCTCCGGCAAATCCTCGCTCGCCTTTGACACGATCTATGCCGAAGGCCAGCGCCGCTACGTCGAATCGCTCTCGGCCTACGCGCGCCAGTTCCTGGAGATGATGCAGAAGCCGGATGTCGACCAGATCGACGGCCTGTCGCCGGCGATCTCGATCGAGCAGAAGACGACATCGAAGAATCCGCGCTCCACCGTCGGCACCGTCACCGAGATCTACGACTACATGCGCTTGCTGTGGGCGCGCGTCGGCGTGCCCTACTCGCCGGCGACGGGGCTGCCGATCGAAAGCCAGATCGTGTCGCAGATGGTCGATCGCGTGCTGGCGCTGCCGGAGGGCACGCGGCTCTACCTGCTGGCGCCGGTCGTGCGCGGCCGCAAGGGCGAGTACAAGAAGGAACTCGCCGAATGGCTCAAGAAGGGTTTTCAGCGCGTCAAGATCGACGGCACATTCTATGAGCTGTCGGATGCGCCGACGCTCGACAAGAAATTCCCGCACGACATCGACGTGGTGGTCGACCGCATCGTGGTCCGCGCCGATATTGGCCAGCGCCTCGCCGAAAGCTTTGAAACCGCGCTGAAGCTGGCCGAAGGCCTCGCCGTGATCGAATATGCCGACGCGGCTGCGGCCGCGGCAGAGGAAAAAAAGTCCGACAAGAAGACCGCAAAAATCCACGACAAGAGCGGGCCCGAGCGGATTCTGTTCTCGGAAAAGTTCGCCTGCCCGGTGTCCGGCTTCACGATTCCCGAAATCGAACCGCGGCTGTTCTCGTTCAACAACCCCTATGGCGCCTGCCCGGCCTGCGGCGGCCTCGGCGTCGAGCAGCATATCGACGAAGACCTCGTCATCCCCGACAAGGAACTGACGCTGCGCAAGGGCGCGATCGCGCCGTGGGCAAAGTCGTCCTCGCCCTATTACATCCAGACGCTGACCGCGCTCGGCAAGTTCTACAAATTCACGCTCGACACCAAGTGGAAGGACCTGCCGAAGAAGACGCAGGCAGCCCTGCTGCACGGCTCCGGCGACGACGAAATCAAGTTCTCCTACGAGGACGGCGTCCGTTCCTACGACACCAAAAAACCGTTCGAGGGCGTCATCACCAATCTCGAGCGCCGCTACCGCGAGACCGAGAGCGAATGGGCGCGCGAGGAACTGGCCAAATATTTCTCCGACATTCCCTGCGCGGCGTGCAACGGCCACCGGCTGAAGCCGGAGGCGCTGTGCGTCAAGATCGGCGGCAAGCATATCGGCGAGATCTCTGAGCTGTCGGTGAAGCGGGCCGGCGAATGGTTCGAGACCGTGCCGAAGACGCTGAACGCGCAGCAGAAGGAGATCGCCACCCGGGTGCTGAAGGAGATCCGCGAGCGGCTGTCGTTCCTGCTCGACGTCGGCCTGAACTATCTCACGCTCTCGCGTTCCTCCGGCACGCTATCGGGCGGCGAAAGCCAGCGCATCCGCCTCGCCTCGCAAATCGGTTCGGGCCTGACCGGCGTGCTCTACGTGCTGGACGAGCCCTCGATCGGCCTGCACCAGCGCGACAACGCGCGGCTGCTGGAGACGCTGAAGCGGCTGCGCGACCTCGGCAATACCGTGATCGTGGTCGAGCATGACGAGGACGCGATCCGCCTCGCCGATTACGTGCTCGACATCGGCCCCGGCGCCGGCACCCATGGCGGCCACATCGTGGCGCAGGGCACGCCCGCCGAGATCATGAAGAACCCAAAATCGCTGACAGGAAAGTACCTCACCGGCGAAATGTCGGTGGCGATCCCCGAGCGCCGTCCGCCGAACCACCGGCGCACCATCAAGGTGATCAACGCCCGCGGCAATAACCTCAAGAACGTATCGGCGGAGATTCCGCTCGGGCTGTTCACCTGCGTCACCGGCGTCTCCGGCGGCGGCAAGTCGACGCTCCTGATCGACACGCTCTACCGCGCCATCGCGCGCAAGCTGAACAACGCCAGCGAAGGCGCGGCGCCGCACGACCGCATCGAGGGGCTGGAGCATATCGACAAGATCATCGACATCGACCAGTCGCCGATCGGCCGCACCCCGCGCTCCAATCCCGCGACCTATACCGGCGCCTTCACGCCGATCCGCGAATGGTTCGCCGGCCTGCCTGAGGCCAAGGCGCGCGGCTATGAGCCCGGCCGCTTTTCCTTCAACGTCAAGGGCGGCCGCTGCGAGGCCTGCCAGGGCGACGGCGTCATCAAGATCGAGATGCACTT
>CAZSRR010000019.1:0-127889 GCA_964609175.1 uncultured Bradyrhizobium sp. | reverse complement strand
TCAAGAGCGTGTTCGAGGGCGTCAACCCGCAGGGTTGCGAGGTCACCTCGTTCAAGCAGCCTTCGTCGAAGGAACTCGACCACGATTTCCTGTGGCGCAGCATGATCGCGCTGCCGGAACGCGGCCGGATCGGCATCTTCAACCGCTCGCATTACGAGGAATGCCTCGTGGTGCGGGTCCATCCCGAAATCCTTGCCAAGCAGAAAATGCCGCCGCGGCTCGTCACAAAGGACATCTGGCGCGACCGTTTCGAGGACATTTCCGCGATGGAGCGCTATCTCGCGCGCAACGGCACGGTGATCCTGAAATTCTTCCTCAACGTTTCCAAGGAAGAGCAGCGCGAGCGCTTCCTCGAGCGGCTGGAGGACCCCGCCAAGAATTGGAAGTTCTCGCTCGCCGACATCGGCGAACGCAAACTGTGGGACAAATACCAGGCCGCCTACCAGGACATGATCCGGCATACCTCGACCAGGCACGCGCCGTGGATCGTGGTCCCCGCCGACCACAAATGGTTCGCCCGCGTGGTGATCGGCTCATCCATCGTGGCCGCGATGGACAAGCTCGACCTGCATTTCCCGAAGGTCGACAAGGAAGACCGCAGCGAGTTCAAGCAGGTCCGCGAGGCGCTGCTGGCGGAAGGAAAAGGCGGGGGAACGTCGAAGAAGTCAACATAGGTCGTCGTGGCCGAGACAAGCCCTGCTATCCACTTTCTATGTGGCTGCAAGCAAGAACGTGGATGCCCGGCACAAGGCCGGGCATGACGCCACCAACAGCGCACCCGTTGCCGTCATGGCCGGGCTTGTCCCGGCCATCCACGTCCTTTGTGGCCACCACGAAGAATCTGTGCGGGCAAGCTCGCTGCATCACCCCGTCATGCCCGGCATCTACGCTCTGTCTTGCCGCGGCCAAGAACGTGGATGGCCGGGACAAGCCCGGCCATGACGATAGAGCGGAGGTCGTCAAATGATGGTCTCGTACAGATCATTCCACTCGGGATTTTCCGCCAGTATCAAGCGCACCTTCCACTTGCGCGACCAGTGCTTCATGTTGTGCTCGCGCTGGATCGCGGCCTGAATGGTCTCGTGATGTTCGAAATAGACGAGGCGCTTGATCGAATATCGTCTCGAAAAGCCGGCGACGAATCCGCATCTGTGCTCGTAGACTCTTCGCACGAGATCGCTGGTGACCCCGACGTAAAGGATGCCGTTCGGCTTGCTCGCCAAGATATATACGTACCCACCCAACATTCTATGATTGTAAGCGGCTCGCGTGCTTCGCACAAGGCGTCGTCATGGCCGGGCTTGTCCCGGCCATCCACGTTCTTCGCCGCTGCAAGCAAGAACGTGGATGCCCGGCACAAGGCCGGGCATGACGCCATGACGCCACCCGACAGTGCTCCCGCTATCGTCATGGCCGGGCTTGTCCCGGCCATCCACGTTCTTCGCCGCCACAAAGCGAGAACGTGGATGCCCGGCCAACGCCGGGCATGACGGAGCGCCCACTTAGGTCACCCTTCCTGACGCTCTTTCCCCATTGCGACCGGTCGCAAATCTCGTCTAGAACAGGCCCGGAACGCCGTTCCGGCAACCAACCGTCAATGGTTTTGGCCGAGGATTTGGGGCGTCCAAAGGGTCCGGTAATGCTGATTGGCAGCGCAAGGCACGGGGTTCGGGGTGGAGCGGCCAAAGCCGCCTCTATGTCTGCCCCTGCGACTTCGGCTGCGTCCGTGCCCACCCTGCTTCTTGGCGGGCTTCTGCTTCTTATCGGCCCCTGAGGGCCGTCTGGGCGTTTGCGCCTGGGCACTCAGGGGTTTTGAGCGAGATCACCAGACCCTCCAGCGCCCCTACAGAACCGGCGCATGACCCAAAAGGAATTCTAGCCATGACTACCGCCCAAAAGTCCGACAAGGACCGCGTCATCATATTCGACACCACGTTGCGTGACGGCGAGCAGTGCCCCGGCGCGACCATGACGTTCGAGGAAAAGCTCGAGGTCGCCGAGATGCTCGACGACATGGGCGTCGACGTCATCGAGGCCGGCTTTCCGATCACCTCGCAGGGCGACTTTGAAGCCGTCAGCGAGATCGCCCGCCGCTCCAAGAACGCGATCATCGCCGGCCTGTCGCGCGCCCATCCGGCCGACATCGACCGCTGCGCCGAAGCCGTCAAGTTTGCCCGCCGCGGCCGCGTCCACACCGTGATCGCGACCTCGCCGCTGCACATGCGGGTCAAGCTGAACAAGACGCCGGAGGAAGTGATCGAAACCTCGATCGCCATGGTCGCCCGCGCCCGCAACCAGATCGACGACGTCGAATGGTCCGCCGAGGACGGCACCCGCAGCGAGATGGACTATCTGTGCCGGATCGTCGAGGCCGTGATCAAGGCCGGCGCCACCACGGTGAACATCCCCGACACCGTCGGCTATACGGTACCGGAGGAATACACGAACTTCATGCGCACGCTGATCGAGCGCGTGCCAAATTCCGACAAGGCGGTATTCTCGGTCCATTGCCATAACGACCTCGGCATGGCGGTGGCGAACTCGCTGGCCGGCATCGCCGGCGGCGCGCGCCAGGTCGAATGCACCGTCAACGGCATCGGCGAGCGTGCCGGCAACGCCGCGCTGGAAGAGATCGTGATGGCGATCAACGTCCGCAACGACCGTTTCCCGTGGTGGAACAAGATCGACACCACGCGGCTGACCAGCGCCTCAAAGCTGGTGTCGGCGGCGACCTCGTTCCCGGTGCAGTACAACAAGGCGATCGTCGGCCGTAACGCCTTCGCCCATGAAAGCGGCATCCATCAGGACGGCGTGCTCAAGGACGCCTCCACCTACGAGATCATGCGCCCGGAAATGGTCGGCCTGAAACAGTCGTCGCTGGTGCTCGGCAAGCATTCCGGCCGCCATGCGTTCATCCATAAGCTGGAAGAGATGGGCTACAAGCTCGGCCCGAACCAGCTGGAAGACGCCTTTGCGCGGATGAAGGCGCTCGCCGACCGCAAGAAGGACATCTACGACGAGGACATCGAGGCGCTGGTCGACGAGAAGATGGCCGCCTCGCATGACCGCATCAAGCTGGCGTCGCTGACCGTCATCGCCGGCACCCATGGCCCGCAGCGCGCGACCATGAAGCTCGACATCGACGGCCAGATCAAGATCGAGGAAGCCGAGGGCAACGGACCGGTCGACGCGGTGTTCAACTGCATCAAGGCGCTGGTGCCGCACGAGGCCAAGCTCGAGCTCTACCAGGTCCACGCCGTCACCGAAGGCACCGACGCGCAGGCCGAAGTGTCGGTGCGTCTGGGGCATGAGGGCCGCTCGATGACCTCGAAGGCCGCCGACCCCGATACGCTGGTCGCCTCCGCCAAGGCCTATCTCGGCGCGCTCAACAAGATCGTCATGAAGCACCAGCGCGACATGCCGGCGAAAGCCGCGGGCTGACCGGCCTCGCGCAAGAAACATACGGCAAAACGCGGCGTCTCCGGCGCCGCGTTTTTTCTGGTCCCGGCACGGGACCGCGCGAAGCCCCATTGAGCGGCTTCGCTTGCGCCTCATTGCTCGCGCGAATCTTCACCAGGCCGAAACGCGCTTCTCCGGTGGAAGCCACATCGGGTCGCCGGGCTTGATTCCGAACGCCTCGTAAAATCCATCGACGTGACGCGGCGCAGCGACGGCGCGATACGGACCCGGCGGGTGGCTGTCGTTCATGACCTCGTTGCGGAGCGACTGGTCGGTCGCCTTCATCGTCCATAATTGCGTCCACGCCACGAAGCAGCGCTGCTTCGCGGTCAGCCCGTCGATCGCCTTGTCTTCTTCAGGGTGGTCCTTCAGGTATGTCAGCAGCGCGTCATAGGCGATGGTGATGCCGCCGGCATCGGCCATGTTCTCTCTCACCTCCTGCGCACCACGCGTCTTCAGGCCCGGCAGAACCTCGAAGGCGTCGGCCTGTTCGATGAGCTTCTGTGCTTCTTTCTCGAACGCGCTCGCATCGGCCGGCGTCCACCAGTCGCGCAGGTTTCCCGTGGCATCGAACATGCGGCCCCCGCTGTCGAAGCCGTGCGTCATTTCGTGGCCGATCACCGCGCCCATGCGGCAGAAATTCGAAGCGGCATCGCGGTCGGGATCGAACGCCGGCGGCTGAAGAAATGCCGCCGGGATCTCGAAGCCGTTGATCTGGGAACTATAGGCCGCGTTGATGACGACCGGCAGCGTCGAGCCGTCGACCGCGAATTGGTCCGGCACGACGGGCTTGCCCATCTTGGCGATGTCGCGCGCGGCGCTGAACCTGTTGAGCCGGACGATGTTGCCGACGAGATCGTCGGGCTTGATCTCGACAGCGGAGAAGTCGATCCAGGTTTCGGGATAGCCGACCTTGTAGGACAGCTTCTTGAGCTTCTCGATCGCGGCCTTGCGCGTTTCCTCGGTCAGCCAGGTGCGGGTCTGCATCCGCGCGAGAAAGGCGGCGTGAATGCGGCCAATCATGTCCGCGGTCCTGCCGCGCATCTCGGGCGGGAAAAACGCCTCGACATAAAGCCTCGACAGGGGATGACCGAGGTATTCCTGCGCCATCGCGGCAGCGCGCTCGCTGCGCGGCGGCAGGATCGAAACGCCGGACAGGACCGTGTTGATCGCGATCGTCGGCGCCTCGAAGGCCTCTCCCAGATACGGGACGAAACGGGCGAGCAGCCTGAGCTTGAGATAATCCCTGATCTCGGCCAGGGTGCGCTCCCTCAACACCGCCGACAGGACCGGCAGATAGCGCGGTTCTGTGAGAACGACGATGTCGGCGGGCTCGGCGCCGCTGCCGCGCACCAGTTTCGCGAGGTCGAGTTCGGGGATTTCGGCCTGCAGTTCGGCAAGCGGCTTCGGATTGTACTTCGCGCGCGGATTCACCGACTCCGCGGGCGTGAGCTTGGCCCTCTGGAGCTGGCGTTCGATCGCCAGCGCGGTCTTTGCCGTGTCCTCGGCCTTTGCCTTCTCCCAACCCGCGAGCACGAGAACGTCGCGTACATAAGCGACATAGGCCGCGATGCGCGGCGACTGGTCGTCCTCCCGGTAGATCTGCTCCTGATTCAGGATCATCCGCCCGGGCACGAGGAAAAGCCGCATGCGGGTGTTGTCGGCCTGATCGGTGGAAGGGCCGATGGCCGCCAGCACCATATCTCCGGTCAGCGTCGGGTAACGACCGAGATAGGTCGAAAGATCGGCATTGCTGCCGATGGCATCGATCTCCTGCATCAGTGGGGCAAGCGCAGTCACGCCGAGCGCGTTCAGACGGGCGGTGTCGACAAAGGACCGATAGAGATCGCCAACGAGCTGGGCCGGAGTGCCTTTCCCGGCCGCCGGCGCGTCCACCGCTGCTTTCGCGAACACGCTCGTCAGGCGAGCTTTGGTGTGTTCGATCATGAAGTCGAACGCGCCAAGGCTGGCGAGGCGCTCGGGACGTTCGACGCGCCGCAACCAGCTTCCCGAGGCATAGCGATAGAAATCGGCGCGCGGATCGACGGACAGGTCCATGTTCTCGACGGAAAAGGCGAGTTGGTCCGGGCCGACCTTTTCAAATTTCGTCGGATCGCCCGCTCGTGCGCCGTTGGAGATCGGTAGGACGGCCAGCGCGAGTGCGGCGGCTGCCAGAGGTTTTCTCATCTTCGCACCATCTCCGCGTTTGTGGTCCGACGCCGCCGGCGTCAATTGCCGTCGCTCGTCATCGCCATGATGTGGTCGAAGCTGCGATCGGCCTTGAACAGGCATCGCAGCTTCTTCCTGCCCTCGGCACCCTTGTCGGCGACGCCGTCGATCTGGAACGCGCCGCCTTTCGCCACGACGGCGGCCACGCTGATTTGCGCGGGCTTCACGCCGTACATGGTCGCGGCCTCACTCCTGCAGACATCCTGCAACATGTCATCGGACGTGCCCGCGCTGACGCCGCCGGGCGCGCCCGTGATCTCGACCACGGCGCTGTAGCGGCAGGTCTCGTTGCGGCGGGCGGCGTTGCGCATCAGGTAGACCTGGATGGCATAGTCACCGGACGCGGTCAGGTTGGCAACGTACTCGTTGCCCGAGGACGATCCGATGAAGGCCGCGGCGTCGGCGCCCGGCGCCCAGACGTTCATGTAACAGGAGCGGTTGCCGGGCTTGAACAGCACCGACATTGTCTGGCCCGCGCGCGCGCCGAGCGCGTAGCGCACGCCATCATAGCCGCGGATGGTGCCGCTCAGCGTCGTCGCGGTCTTGCCGCGGGCGAAATGCACGACCTCCTGGCGATCGGCTGCTGTTGCAGGTGAAGTCAACAGGCCGACGGAAGAGGCTACAGTGAGGATGAGTATCGCCCTTGCTCTCAATGCTCCGAACGCACGCCGCGCAACGCACATTAACTTGCTGCCTTCCCGCTCAAATGCGTGGTCGAGGCCCACGGAACGAACTCCACGGCCACCGTCACATATGGCCGATAGCGATAGTCCCGCTCGCAGTCAGAATATGATCCGGCACTGAGCCAATTCGAGCCAAGTGCTCTGAGCCGTGCTGACCACTGAACCTGGCACCCATCCAACTTGCAAAACATACGTGCCGTTCGTGGTCCCTGTCTTCAAATTTATTCAGCCGTGTCAGGTGGGTGTATCAGAATACCATGTCCGGAGCTGGAAACCGACAATCTTCCCGCTGCGACCCGGCATTCCGAAAGGCTCGTCCTCCTGAGCCGATGTGGCCCGTAGAGCCATTGCGCAGGGAAGGCCGGGATGCTTCCGCCGAACCTGTATGCTCGTGTGCATCTTTTGCAAAAGCGCAACAGGCACGCGGGACCGCGGGTGCGGCACGCGCCCGGTCTTCCCACGGTCTTCCCTGCGCCCTCTGATCGGAGAGGGCAAACGAAGGTTCAAACCTCGGACAGACATGTCGCGAGATCGCAACCCTGCATGCCGTTGTCATCCCCGCGACGGCCCGAAGCCGTCCACCGCCCGGAAAGCAGGTATGGCAAAGCGCTATTGGACGAGGTCTATGCGCATTCAGCACGATGGTTGGAAGGCGCCGTGATTTTGCATTGCAACAAAAGGCCGTTCGCCACCCTGCTAACGGGCAATGGCATTTGGACCGACTTGTCTGTATTGGTGCGCCTTGGCATGCAAGCATCGGGAGCTGCGCTCGCACGCCGAGAAAATAACGGGAGGAACCATGCGCAAACTGATTTTGGCCGCGGCATCGATCGCGGCATTTACCCTGGCTGGGCCGGCCGCGGCGCAGTCGCCGATCGTGATCAAGTTCAGCCACGTGGTGGCGACCAACACGCCAAAGGGGCTGGCCGCCGAGAAATTCAAGGAGCTTGCCGAGAAGTACACCGAAGGCAAGGTCAAGGTCGAAGTCTACCCGAACTCGCAGCTCTACAAGGACAAGGAGGAGCTGGAAGCACTGCAACTCGGCGCGGTGCAGATGCTGGCGCCTTCGAACGCCAAGTTCGGCCCGATCGGCGTCAAGGAGTTCGAGGTATTCGATCTTCCGTACCTGCTGCCCGATCTCAAGACCCTGCGCAAGGTGACCGAAGGGCCCCTCGGCACCAAGCTGTTGAAGCTCCTGGACGCCAAGGGCATGACCGGGCTCGCCTATTGGGACAACGGCTTCAAGCAGATGAGCGCCAACAAGAAGCTCATCGCGCCGGCGGATTATCGCGGCCTCAAGTTCCGCATCCAATCGTCGAAGGTGCTGGAAGCCCAGTTCCGTGCGCTCGGCGTCGTGCCGCAGGTGATGGCGTTCTCGGAAGTCTATCAGGCGCTGCAGACCGGCGTCGTCGACGGGCAGGAGAATACCTGGTCGAACATCTACACCCAGAAGATGCACGAGGTGCAGAAGTACATCACCGAAACCAACCATGGCTATATCGGCTACATCGTGGTCGTGAACAAGAAGTTCTGGGACGGCATTCCTGCCGACACCCGCGCGCAGCTCGACAAGGCCATGAAGGAAGCCACCGCCTACGGCAACGGCCAGTCGCAGAAGGAAAACGACGACGCGCTCGCCGAAATCAAGAAGACCGGCAAGGCCGAAATCATCAAGCTGACGCCCGAACAGGATGCTGCGATGCGCAAGGCGCTCGAGCCGGTTTACCAGGATGTCGCAAAGCGCGTCGGCCAGCCGCTGATCGACGAATTCCTGAAGGAAACCCGCGGCGCGACCAATTGAGGACGGGCTGCCGGCGGGCGCGCCTCGCCGGCAGCGATCTTTGGCGATCTGGTCGTCGTGGCCGGGCACATGCCCGGCCATTCCATCTCACGCGCGGCTTGTGCAAGATGGTACCTGGGGCTGGTATGACGAGGGGATAGGGTAGGGGGGGGAAATTGATACTGCTTCGCATCCTCGACAGGCTCGAGGAGATATTGATCGCTACGCTGATGGCGCTGGCGACGCTGCTGATCTTCATCGCCGTCGTTCACCGCTATCTGCTCGGCGTCCCCTTCCTGTTTCCGATCCTGTTCCCGATCAATCTGGCCTGGGCTCAGGAGTTGTGCATCTACATGTTCGTGTGGGTGGCCAAGTTCGGTGCCGCCTATGGCGTGCGCACCGGCATCCATGTCGGCGTCGACGTGGTCGTCAACCAGTTGAAATCGCCCTGGCGCAACTATGTTGTGCTGTTCGGCCTGCTGTGCGGGGCGTTCTTCACCGCGGTCATCGGCACCATGGGCGCGAAATTCGTCCATGGCCTCTACCATACCGACCAGGTGTCGCCCGACCTCGAGATCCCGAGCTGGTTCGTCTACCTGTGCATCCCGCTCGGTTCCTACCTGATGTGCTTCCGCTTCCTGCAGGTGGCTTACAACTACGTCTTCACCGGCGAATTGCCGCATCATGACCATGCCCATGTCGAGGGCGTGGATGCCGATGAGACCGCCGACGCCGCCGCGGGGTTGACGCGATGACCTCGATCATCATCTTCGGTCTCCTGATCGCGCTGATGCTGACGGGCATGCCGATCTCGATCGCCCTCGGCCTTACCGTGCTGACCTTCATCTACACGATGACCGATGTGCCGACGGAGTCGGTGGCGCTGAAATTGTTCACCGGCATCGACAATTTCGAGATCATGGCGATCCCGTTCTTCATCCTCGCCGGCAATTTTCTCACCCATGGCGGCGTCGCCAGGCGCATGATCGATTTTGCGAGAACGCTGATCGGCCACTGGCACGGCGGTCTCGGCCTTGCCGGCGTCATGGCCTGTGCGCTGTTTGCCGCCGTTTCCGGCTCTTCGCCCGCGACCGTGATCGCGATCGGATCGATCATGCTGCCCGCGATGATCAAGCAGGGCTTTCCGAAGCGCTTCGGCGCCGGCGTCATCACGACCTCGGGCGCGCTCGGCATCCTGATTCCGCCGTCGATCGTGATGGTGATCTATTGCGTGGCGACCGGCGGCAACATCGCGCTCGATCCGGCCGGCAATCGCGTGTCGTCCGCCTCCGTCGGCCAGATGTTCATCGCCGGCGTCATTCCCGGCCTGATGCTGGCGACGCTGCTCGGCATGACCACGTTCTATCGCGCCTGGCGCAACGGCTATCCGAGACTGCCGCGCGCGAGCTGGGGCGAACGCATCGCAGCGTTCCGCAAGTGCGTCTGGGGGCTGTTGCTGATTGTCGTCGTGCTCGGCGGCATCTATGCCGGCATTTTCACGCCGACCGAGGCCGCCGCGATCAGCGCGGTCTATGCCTTCATCATCGCCGTGTTCGTCTATCGCGACATGTCGCTCCGGGACGTGCCGAGGGTGCTGCTCGGCTCGGCCAACATGAGCGCGATGATCCTCTACATCATCACCAACGCGGTGCTGTTCTCCTTCCTGATGGCGAACGAGAACATTCCGCAGCAGATCGCCAACTGGATCACCTCGATCGGCGTCGGCTGGATCGTGTTCCTGCTCGTGGTCAACGTGCTGTTGCTGCTGGCCGGCAATTTCATGGAACCGTCCTCGATCGTGCTGATCATGGCGCCGATCCTGTTTCCGGTGGCGGTCAAGCTCGGCATCCATCCGGTGCATCTCGGCATCCTGATGGTGGTCAACATGGAGGTCGGCATGTGCCATCCGCCGGTCGGCCTCAACCTCTATGTCGCCTCGGGCATCGCCAAGATGGGCATCACCGAACTGACCATTGCGGTATGGCCGTGGCTGCTGACCATGCTGATCTTCCTCGGCATCGTGACCTATGTGCCGGAAATCTCGCTGTGGCTGCCGCGAACGCTGGGGATGTTGTAGCGCGTGCGAAGAAACGTCGTCACACCGTCGCGCATTGCGCTGGATCAAACGGCTTCACATTACATCTTGGTAAGGGACGCCTCCCTTGCCAATCCTTAAGTTGAAGGCCCGCCGGGGCGAGACCATCTTCAGGCAACCTTGCACAGGAGGTTCGCATGAGGAAATTCGCCATCGCAGCGGTTGCCGTTCTGGCCATCGCCGGTTCGACCGCCGTCTACGCCCAGCACCGTCATTGGAGTGGCCACGGCTTCTCGCGGATGAGCCCGGAGGACCGTTCGGCCTATGCCGATGCCCGGATCGCGGCCGTCCATGCCGGCCTCAAATTGACGGCGGATCAGGAGAAGCTGTGGCCGCCGGTCGAAGCCGCGGTCAAGGAATTCGCCAAGCTCCGGATCGATCGCGCCAATGCGCGGATGAATCGGCCGCAGGACGATTCCAGCCAGCCGGCCGATCCGATGACGCGGCTGCGCGACCGCGCCGACACCATGGCCGCCACGGCGGCGGCGATGAAGAAGATCGCAGAGGCCGCCGACCCGCTCTACAAGACGCTGGATGACGGCCAGAAGCGCCGGCTCACCTTCCTGACCGGGATGGGCCGGTTCGGTGACGGGGGCGGCTGGCGCCATCACCGGTTCGAGCGCGAAATGGGCATGGGCCGCGATTTTGACCGCGACCATGGCTACCATCGCCACCGGTATGACCGGGACGACGGCGGCGATCGGGGCGGCCCCGAGCGACTCTGACGCACGCGCCCCGCAGGTGTAGCTGGAGACTGGCAGAAGCCGCTGAAACAAGGCGGCTTTTTGCTTCCGACGCAGCCGGCCAAAGTTCGGGAAAACTTGTTCCGGCTTGCTGGACATCGCGATATTGCTTTGCTAAACGACGCCCTCTTGCAAAGGACCTTCCGGACCAGGATCCGGGCGCATAGCTCAGTTGGTAGAGCAGCTGACTCTTAATCAGCGGGTCCCAGGTTCGAGCCCTGGTGCGCCCACCATCCTTGAAGATCAGCCGGCATGGATCTTCGTGCCTTCTCCGCCGAAAAAACGGGATTCGTCGCACGCCCCGCATCGATCATCGGTGCGACGACACTTCAGTCTGGAAAGTCGCCGCACTGACCCCAGGTTCGAGCGATGCATCAGGGCGGCGTGACTCCCGTTCACGACGCGGCGCTTGGGCTACTGCCACTTCTGCAGCGCGGTTCCATCGACCTGGTCCAGCGGAAGATCGAGATGCGCCAGCGCGGTCGGCGCGATATCGATGATGCGGCTCATCTTCGTGGTCGTTGCGCCGGCCTCGAAGCCGCTTCCGACAGCGATCAGCGTCGGCCGGGTTTCATGAGGCCCCAGGCCGCCATGCATGCCGCAGTCGCGGCGAATGGCATCCTCATGCTCGGCAAATCTCACGGCCATGGCGGTCAGGCCTGGAACGCCGTTGCGGTTCGCGCCCGAACGCTTCGCCATATCGACGGCGATCAGGTCGTTGCCGGGAATCTGTCCGAGTTCGGCCAGGTCTTCGCCGGCGATGATGCGGCCGGCCCAGTCCTGTTCGCCGAGCCAGGAGACGACTTCCGCGCGGCGCGCCAGCGCGTTCTCGCCGAAGTGGATGAAAGCGGACGATCCCTGCGGCGCGACGACGATCTCGGAACTTTCGAGCGAAGCCTTGAACCCGGCCTCGAACAGCCGGCGCTCCACCGGAATGGTCTCGGTCACCGATTCATGTCCGTGGTCGGAGCCGATCAGGAAGAGAACGTCATGACCCTTGTCCCGCAGCCGTTCGACGGCTTCGGCAACCGCGCCGACATGATCGTCGACCGCGCGCAGGGCGCGGAGATGCTCCGGCGAGCCGAGCGGGAACGCGTGCATCGTCTTGTCCGGTTCGGATAGCCACAAGGTGGCGGCCGAAGGCGGGCGCGAGGCGAGAACCGCAAGAAATCGATCGGCCAGCGCGGTGTCGCCGACATCTCCCGGCGGCGCATCGATCGTATCCGCCATGGGCCGGCGGCCCGGCCGGTAACACAATTCGCGATGATACAGGGTTCCGTGGCCGTATGAATCGTGGAAGAACGCCGCGCCCGGCGAGACATTGGAGCACAGCACGGCGCCCTCGAGCGGCGCCACGCGTTCGGCCAGTGACCGCCGCGCGAGCAGGCGGCCGAAGTGGTTGCGATAGGCCTCGTAGAATTCCGGTTTGCCGGCGTCGTGCACTTCATGCCCGCCGTCCACGGGCAGCGCGACGCTGTTTCCGCGCAGGCCATGCGACCGCGGCCACGAGCCGGTCGCGATCGAGGCGGAGGAGGCGCGGGTCGCCGACGGAAAAATTCCCCGGTGGTCGGCAAACCATGTTCCCGCGCGCCTGAGGCGGGCCATATGCGGCGTCGTCTCGTCGGAGACGAAGTCCGGCCGGTGGCCGTCGCAGATGACGGTGACGACGATGGGATGGGTCATGACGATATCCGAAGGTGTTATTTCAGGGTTGGATCGAGCTTGTCGCGCAGCCAGTCGCCGATCACGGAGACGGCCAGCGTCGTCAGGACGATGGTGGTGGCCGGGGCGAGCATGATCCATGGCGCCCGGCCGAGATATTCGCGGGCATAGCCGACCATGTTGCCGAGGCTGGTCATCGGCGGTTGCACGCCGAGGCCGAGAAACGACAAGCCGGACTCCAGCAGGATCACTTCGGGGAACACCAGAGTCATCGAGACGATCAGGGTGGAAGCGATGTTCGGGAGGATGTGCCGGAAGTAGATCCGCGAGGGCGTCGCGCCCAGTTGCCGGATGGCGCCGGCATAGCCTTGTGCCGCAGCCGAGATCGCAAGCCCGCGCGCGATCCGCGCGTACCGCTCCCAGCCATACAGCCCCATGAGACAGATGAGAAGCTGCAGCGAACTGCCGAAGAAGGCCAGCACGGCGAGCGCCAGGATCAGGAACGGCATGCTGGCCTGAAAATCCGCCAGCATGAGCACGATCTGTTCGACCAACCCACGGAAATGCGCCGCGAGGAAACCGAGCAAGGTGCCGAGCACGGCGGATATTGCCGTCGCGCCGAAGGCGATCAGCAGCGAAATCCGGATCGAGAACAGCAGGCGCGAGAGCACATCGCGGCCGAGTTCGTCGGTTCCAAGCCAATGCACCGCGTTGCCGGGCATCGACAGGCGGTTCTTCAGGTCCATCTTGGTCAGGTTGTAGGGCGCGATCTGGTCGGCAAACAATGCGACCACGAGCATGGCGACGATCCAGACCAGCGCGACCAGCACGGCCATCGGGATCTTCGGCAGTGAAACACGCCGTCGTTCAGTGCGCTGCTGCGGAAGCGACAGGTCGGCCATCTCAGTGGGCTCCCGCCTGTGTCCCGGTCCGCAGCCGCGGATCGAGGAAGCCGTAGAGGAAATCGACGACGAGATTCGAGGCGACCATCGTGGCCGCGACCAGCAGCAGCACACATTGCACCACGGCGAGATCGCGATTGGCCACCGCCACCACCAGCAGGCGGCCGACGCCGGGCCATGAAAACACGCTTTCGACGACGACGGCGCCGGCGATCAGCGTTCCCACCATGAATCCGATGATGGTCACGGTGGGGATCGCGGCGTTCGGCAGCGCATGCCGGGTGACGACCGCGCGCCACGGGACGCCCTTGGCCGATGCCGTGCGCACGTAAGGCTGACCCAGCACTTCGAGCATCGCGCTGCGGGTAAACCGCGCCAGCACCGCGGCGCCGCCGATCCCGAGCGTGATGATGGGCAGGATGGCGTGCCGCCAGCTGTCCTGGCCGCCGGACGGCAACCAGCCGAGCTGCACGGCAAAGATCAGAACGAGCACCAGGCCGAGCACGAAGCTCGGCACGGTGAAGCCGGCCACCGCCGCCGCCATCACCGCGCGGTCGATGACGCTGCCGCGGTGAAGCGCGGCGAAGATGCCGGCAGGGATCCCGATGCAAAGCTTGAGCAGCAGCGCCGGAATGGTGATGGCCAGCGTCGCCGGAATCCGCTCCGCGACGAGCTCGATGGCGGCGCGCCCGTCCCGCATCGAGCGGCCCAGTTCGCCGCGCGCGATCGCGCCGAAATAGTCGAAATATTGCACCCAGATCGGCTCATCGAGACCCCAGGCCTTGCGGAAGGCGGCGATCACTTCGGGCGGCGCTTCCGGTCCCATGATGATGAGCGCCGGGTCGCCGGAAAGGCGCAGCACGACGAAGGCGAAGGTGACGACCAACGCAATGGTGAGCAATGCACGGGCAACCCGGACGGCGAAAAAGCGCAGCATCAGGCGGCGGCCTCCGAAACGGTGGCCGGTGCCGATCTGGCATCGGTCAGGTGGCAGGCGACGCTGCGGCCAGGCGCGACTGCGACCAGCGCCGGCGATTCCTTGCGGCAGCGGGCAAAGGCGTGCGCGCAGCGCGGGTGAAAGGCGCAGCCGGCCGGCCGCGCCGCGGGGTTTGGCGGATCGCCGGTCAGGACGATCCGCTCGGTGCTGCGCCTTCCCGGCGCCGGCGACGCGGAAACCAGCGCGCGCGTATAGGGATGCTGCGGAGAGGCGAACAGGTCGTCCGCGTCGCCGAGCTCGACGATGCGGCCGAGATACATCACCGCGACCCGTCGGCTGATCTGGCGCACCACGCGCAGATCGTGGCTAATGAACAGCATGGTGAGCCCGAGTTCGGCCTGCAGGTCGATCAGGAGGTTGACGACCTGGGCCTGGATCGAGACGTCGAGCGCGCTGACCGGTTCGTCGCAGACCAGAAAATCCGGCCGGGTCGCCAGCGCCCGGGCGATCACCGCCCGTTGCCGTTGCCCGCCGGACAGCTCGTGTGGATAGCGCAGCCCTTGATCGCGCGAGAGGCCGACCGAGCGCAGCAGTTCGTCGGTGCGCGTCGTTCGCGACGCTTCGTCGCCGATGGCGTGGATCTCCAGCGGCTCGCGCACTTGCCGCGCGATCGACCAGCGGCGATCGAGGGCGCCCAGCGGATCCTGAAATATCATCTGCATGCGGGCACGCTGCGTGCGCCATGCCGAAGTTCCGATCGCCGGCATCACCGCTTGGTCGAAGACCACCGAGCCGCTGTCGGGGGCCTCCAGTCCGAGAACCATCCGCCCGGTGGTCGATTTGCCGGAGCCGGACTCGCCGACGAGACCGAGCGTTTCGCCGCGTTGCAGCTCGAACGAGACGCCATCGACCGCGCGGACGTTGGCGGCGCGTCCGAACATGCCCGTTCGCATCCGATAGCTGCGCACGATGGCATCGACCTTGACGAGAGGCGCCGTCATTCCGCGGCGGCCTCGAGCACAACCGGTTGCTGCCCTACGCCGGCCTCCAGCACGCAGGCGATGCGCCGCCGGTCGCCGATTGCGCGCAAGCGCGGCGGATTGGTTTCGCAGAGCGGGCTGGACGAACTGCAGCGCGGCGCGAATGCGCAGCCGGGCGGCATCGCCTTCGGATCCGGGACGGTGCCGGGGATCGCGGTCAGCCGGCGCCGCGGACCATCGATCGGCGGCAGCGCGCCTGTCAGCCCCAGCGCGTAGGGATGGCGCGGATCGGCGAACAGTTGGTCGGCTGCCGCTTCCTCGACGATGCGGCCCGCATACATGACGGCGACGCGGTCGCAATTCTCGGCGACGACGCCGAGGTCGTGGCTGATGAGCACGAGCGCCATATTCGTTTCGCGCCGGACACGGCCGATCAGTTCGAGAATCTGGGACTGGATCGTAGCATCGAGCGCCGTCGTCGGTTCGTCGGCGACGAGCAGGTCCGGTTTCCCGGCGAGTGCCATGGCGATCATGACGCGCTGGTTCTGGCCGCCCGAGAATTCGTGCGGGTAGGCGGACAGCCGCCGCTCCGGATCGGGAATGCCGACGAGATCGAGCAGGTGGCGGGCCTCCGATCGGATCGATGCGCCGGAAAGGCCGCGGTGCCGCGCGAGGCTTTCGCCGATCTGCCTGCCGATCGTGAGTACCGGATTGAGCGCACTTGCCGGATCCTGGAAGATCATGGCGATCCGCCCGCCGCGAACCTCGTCGAGCTGGTTCGACGGCGCGCCGAGGATGTCGGCGCCTTCCAGGCTGACGCGGCCGCCGACGGCTGCCGTCGCCGGCAGAAGCCCGAGGGCGGCGAGCCAGGTCACCGACTTGCCCGATCCGGACTCGCCGACCAGGCCGAGCGCCTCGCCGCGCCCGACCTGAAGATCGATCCCCCGCAGCACCGCGACGCCGTCGAAGCTGACCGTGAGGTTTTCGATCGATACCAGCGGCCCCATCGGCCTCAGGCCTCGAAATTGCCGGCGCGAAAATCCATCGCGAAGGCCGGCGCCGCCTTCCATTTGATCGACTTCGGCTTGGCGGTGAACACCGCGTTCTGATGCAGCACCGTGTAGGCGGGGTCTTCGCGCTCGCAGATTTCGAGCATGCGGCGGAAGGCCTTCTTGCGCGCCGGACGGTCGGTCGAGGTTTCCAGAAATTCCGAAAGCGTGTTGAGCTCGGCGTTGGTGTATTCGCCGATCTGCTGCTGCTGGCCGTTCGGCCCGTGCTGCGCGACCAGCGACGAAACCGGATCGTTGAACGGCGCGGAGTTGGACCAGTCGCGCACCCCGCGCGCGCTGGACCGTTCCATGATCTGGGTCCAGTTCTCCTTGGTCTCGATCTGGACGTTGAGGCCGACGGTCTTCCACATCTCGACCAGGATCTGCGCGGTCGCCACCTGGTTGGTGTAGTAGTTGTTGAGCAGCCGGTAGGGAATGACGTCGCCCTTGTAGTTCGCCTGCTTGAGCAGGCTCTGCGCCAGCGCCGGATCGTATTCCGGAACCTTCCAGTCGGCGTGGAACATGTCGGCGTAGTATTCCCACTGCAGACCATTGGGCACGCGCGTGCGTCCGGACCACAGGCTGTCGACGATCGCCTGCCGGTCGATCGCATGGGTGAAGGCGCGGCGCACCAGCGGGTTGGCGAGCTGCGGGTGATTCTTGTCGAACACGGTCAGGCGGTGGTTGAGGATCGTGCCGCCCTGAACCTCGAAGGCCGCATTCTTCTCGATGCCGGCGATCTGGTCCGGCGGAATGTCGCAGGCGAATTGATAATCGCCGGAAATCAGCCCGTTGACGCGGCTCGAGACTTCCGGAACCTCGACGAAGCGGATGCGCTTGAGCGGAGGACGGCCGCCCCAATACTCGTCATGGGCCTCGAGCGTCAGCGACACGTCGGGCTTGAACTCGACGACCTTGTAAGGACCGGTCGTGATCGGCTTGCGCGCCCAGTCGAGGTAGCTCGCGGCTTCTTCCCAGCCGCGGCGGCTCAGGATGTCGGATCCGTAGCGGGACAGGCGGCCTTCCAGCGTGACGTCCGGCGTCGCATTGACGAAGCGCACCGTGTATTTGTCCACGGCGTCCACGCGCAGCAGATCCGGCCAGATGCGGCGGGCCGCGGCGGGGATTTCGGGCGGCAGTTCCTTGCCGGGGCGGGGCGTCGGGATCTGTTCGAACGCCTTGATCGTTGTGCGGTTCTTGGCCTCGGTCTTGGCGAACATGCGCTCGCGGCCGAAGCTGAACACGACGTCTTCGGAGGTCATCTCGTCGCCATTGTGGAACTTGACGCCCGGGCGCAGCTTCACCTCGACGGTCTGCTCGTCGATGCGGCGCCATTCCAGGGCGAGGCCGGGAACGGTTTCCAGATTGCCGCGCCAGTTCTTGCCGATCAGCGCCTCCCAGAGCGACGAGAAGAAGACGCGCTCTCCGACGTTGGACTGTTCGCGCATTACATCGAGCGTGTTCGAATTGGTAACCTTCTGCACGGCGATCGTGATCGACGGCCGGTTGTCGGCCTGTCCGATCGCGAAGCGTGGCAGCAGCAGCGTGCCGGCTGCGGCAACGCCGAGTCCGACGACCGAACGGCGGGAGGGACGAATCATGGATATTTCCTTCTCAGACGAAAGCAAATCGACAATCCGGCGCACGAGACTTCCAACCTGGTGGCGGCGGTGACGAGCCGCGTGCGAAGCGGCAAAGCCGCGTGGGCATCGCGTCAGACCACGAGGCCCAGCGCTTCGAGATGCGCAGCGCCGGCGCGGACCCTGGCGTGGTCCCTCACTTCGATGATCAGGCGCGGGCTGGATGAAAGACGGCCCAGCGCACGAAACACCGCCGGCCAGGCGATGTTGCCCTCGCCGGGAATCCAGTGCCGGTCGGCATAGCCGTCGGTATCCTGCAGATGGACATGGGTGAGCATGTCGCCGGCGGCATCGACATAGAAATCCACCGGCGGCGCGCCGGTGGAGCCGTGGGCGTAGTTGGCGTGACCGGTATCGAGCGAAACGCGCACGGCCGGGCTTGCGAAACTGCTCGCAAGCTGCACGCGAGCCATCGGATCCTTGTCCTCGATGTTCTCGATGACGAGTTCGCAACCGATGTTTTCAGCGCGCTTCACGACGTCGCCGAGCGTTGCGTGGACACGTTCGATGACGCTTGTGCGAGCGCCGGCATTGGCGTCGAGATTGTTGTAGTCCCAGGTCGTGTAGGGGGAGTGGATGACCATTTGCGTGGCGCCGAGCGCCTCGCAGACCTCCAGCCCCTGCAGAAAACGCTTGGTCACCACCGCGCGGATCAGCGAATCCTGGCTGTCGATCTTGAAGCCCCAGAACGGTCCGTGAATGCCGAGCCGGCCTTGATAGCCGTCGAGCAGCTTTCGGATCACGTCAACCCGCCCGCGCCAGTCGCCGTCGAGCGTCGCTGCCTCGAAGAAGTCCTGGATTTCGAGATCGCGCTGCCGTTCGAGAATCCAGCCGCGGTGCAACGCCAGGGTGGTGCTGTTCAGGGCGGCACCAACCACCGGGAGATCGGGCGAGTCGGGCATCGTAAGCTCCACAAGCGGCAAGTCGCAACAGTACCATGACCGGCTATCTTCAAAGCATGACGTGCGCATGACCGGATGGCGCCCGCCGTCGCCCGTGCGGACTTACGAGCCCGTTTTCAACACCACGGGCGCTGGCTTCGGCAAGCTCGAACTGTTCATGGCAAGCCGGCATTGCCATGGCGGCGTTCGGCGGCAAGTTTTGCCAGCGCGGCGGAAGCCAACCTCACTTTCAGCGAATCCGACCGGCTGGTGAGGATGATGGGAACGCGGGCGCCGAGCACCAGCCCCGCGGCAAGTGTCGCAATCGAGCGCGTCTCATTTCGATGAACGCCATCGCCGCCGCTGTGAAAGCAGGCGTCGTTTCCAAGCAGTACTGCAGGCCTCTGTTCGGCCCGGTCGCCGCACTTCATCGACTTTGCGAACTTCAAGGCCAGCGCCCGCAGCTCGCGCACCGATACGAGCGAATCCGGAATGGGTTCTCGAACGCGCCGGTCGCCGGGCCGGGCGCTCAATATCGACCGCCGCCCCAGTAGCAGCCGCCGCTGCCGCCGTTACATGGGCCAGCCACCCGGGAATTGCGGCGAACCTCCGGCGGGACGACGTCATCGAGCGCAGGGCGCTGGTCCCCTTGGCGACGATCCCTCAGAGGCGGGTTTGAAGGGGGAGCGCCCTTGGCATCCCGACGCGGCATTGGGGTGGGCGCAGCCGCGGGCGCGGATGGTGGAGACGCCGGTTTACCGACGGAGGCGTCGGCTGCGGTTGGGGGAGTCGCGGGCGTGCCGGCGGGACCGGTCGACGGGGCTGCGGGCGGTGGTACGCTGGCGGGCGAGGGGGACGCGGCTTCGCGGGATCGCCACCTGATCCATTTGTCGAAGAACGAACTCACCGACGACACCGCCGCATCCGCGCTTTCGCGCGCGGCGCTGACATTGCCGACATATCCCGAAATCCGCCGGCCAAACCCGGAGAAGTCGCGCAGGGCGTTGAACAGCAAGACCGTGAGCAGCGCGATCGTGAGAAAGCGGATCGGATGCCGCAAGGGAAACGAGACGACGCGCATGGCAAGCGTTTGCGTCCGCAGCCAAGGCCCAACTGGCTCCGAGCGGTACGGCACCTCGCTCCGCAGCGCCGCGTCCTCGTATTGCGGGGCGGTCGCGCTGTTCAGTTCGAGCGCTTCCGCGATCTGGCGAAAGCTCTGGCCCTCTCTCCGCAGCGAGGCGCCGGCGGCGCGGAAGGCCGCGTCGCTGAGCATTTCGGGCTGATCCATTCGCTTGATGTTGGTCACGATACTCGGCCGCAGCAGCAGCCGGCGCTGCTCGATCAGTTGAGCCAGCTTCGAGAAGTTCATGTTGGCATCGGAAAGGATTTTTGCAGCACGATCCTTGGCGGCTTCGGCAACCGCCGGATCGTCGGCGTCCATCTGCTCCATGGCCTTTTTCAGGGAAGCCATGTCGTTGATCATCGCAAAGCCTCTTTCGGCGGCAGCCGTGTCGGCTGGCATGCCTCTCTCATGCGACACGACAGGTTGCTAAACGACCTGGTGGATGCGCCGTTCTCTGAGTAGATCGCGATGATATTACGAAACCACAAACATGGCCAGCCGCGTGGCCGACCGCACGGCCGGCCGATGTGTTGGTTGATGCGCCGGCCGTCGTGCACGGCGATGCACGCGCATTTCATCGCAGGAAGAAGCAAGTCGCTTTCGATGCAGACAGGGCGTCAGCACCGGCCAGCGAGTTCCCGGACTCAATGTCGACAACTTCCAAAGCTATGAATCGACATTATTTCCGTGAGTCTGCGTGATCACGCAGCCAATCATCGACAGGCTGAATGATGAAGTCGCTTCGCGTGCTTTCGGTCGCTTCCGAGATCTATCCCTTGATCAAGATCGGTGAGCTTGCCGACGTGACCGGCGCTCTTCCGGTCGCGCTGAAATCGGAAGGCGTCGAAGTCCGCACCGTCGTGCCGGGATACCCCAGCGTCATGAATTCGCTCGGCCAGGTCGAGGGCGTGGTTCATCTGCCGCATTTTTTCGGCGCGGAGGCCAGGCTCCTCCGGGCGACGTCGCATGAACTCGGTTTTTTCGTGCTCGACGCACCGCATTTGTTCGCACGTTCCGGAAATCCCTATCTCAGGGCCGACGGCACGGAATGGCCGGACAACGCGTTGCGCTTTGCCGCACTGTCGCGAATCGCAGCCGACATCGGCCTTGGGTTCGACGCCTCGTTCGTGCCTGACGTCGTCCACGCGCACGACTGGCACGCGGCTCTTGCATTGGCGTATATGCACTACAGCAATCGGGCTCGGCCGGCCACGGTGCTGACGGTTCACAACCTCGCCTATCAAGGGGTTTTCCCGCGCGAGATGCTGGCTGCGATCGATTTGCCGCCTCAGTCGTTCGCCATGCACGGCGTCGAATACTATGGAAGGATCGGGTTCCTGAAGGCCGGTCTGTATTTTGCCGATCGCATCACCACCGTGTCCCCGACCTACGCCAAGGAGATGCTCAGCGACGAGGGCGGCATGGGGCTCGGCGGCCTGCTGCGCGGGCGATCGCGCGACCTCAGCGGAATTCTCAATGGCATCGACACGTCGGTGTGGGATCCTGCAACGGATCCCCACATTCCCGGCTGCTTCTATGCGGACGTGTCGAGCGATTTCGAGACGGAGGTTCTGCGGAACCGGGCGGCCAACAAGGCGGCCCTGCAGCAGCGGCTCGGCCTGCAGATCGCGCCTGATGCGCTTGTGCTCGGCTTCGTCGGCCGCCTCTCCAGCAAGAACGGGCTCGATCTGCTCATCGAAAACCTGCCGACGATCATGGGCGAAGGAATGCAACTGGTCGTGCTCGGAAGCGCGGGCGATCGGAGCCTGCAACATTGTTTCCGGGCGGCCGCGCAAGCCAATCCTGAGCGGGTGAGCGCAACCATCGGGTATGACGAGAGTCTGGCCCACCTCATTCAGGCCGGGGCGGATGCGCTGGTCGTGCCGTCGCGCTTCGAGCCGTGCGGGCTGACGCAGCTTTGTGCGTTGAGATACGGAACGGTTCCCATCGTGTCTCGCATCGGCGGGCTGCAAGATTCGATCGTCGACGCCGACGATCCGGCCGTGACCAACGGCGGACAAACCGGGTTCAAGTTCGGACCGGTCACTGCCGAAAATCTCGCCGCCGTGCTGCGGCGGGCTTCGGCCACGTTTCACGACGTCGCGGCCTGGCGGCGGATTCAGCGCAACGGCTTGTCGATCGACGTGTCATGGCGCAATCCCGCGCGGCGTTACGCCGCTCTCTATCGCGGACTGGTCGAACTGCCGCAGGAAAAGGTCGCCTGAAGTCGGCGTCGCCGCTTGCGGCGACAAGTGCGTTGGCGAGGGCGGGCGCGAACCGCGACGCCATCTTGCTTGGCGGGCCGTCTGTGAAGCTGCGTCTACGGATCGCATGTGCCGCAGCTCGGGAAAATTCTGCAAAGGATGGTTAACGTCGATTCCAGCAGCGCAATCCGGCTGCGTCGCTGCGGTGGAACTCTCGCGAAACTCTCGTGATTGTCTTCACTTAGATCGACGGTCGTATCGTTCCGATCGCCATATCGCCAGTTCGGTTCCAGGTCCGCCTGAGGCAATCACGCGCTTGCTTGCCGCGCTACGCACGTTGCGCGTCGCACTTTGGTCGAAATGTTTTCGTCACACCGCTTCGATCAGTGCACGCATGTTGGAGTTTACGATGATGAGTAATGCTACCGATGGGCCGACAGTCCGCATCCGATTGGCACTGATCGTCGCGAGCGTCTTCGTATTGTTCGGTTCGCTTGCGGTCACAGCGCCCGCGCTGGCCGGCTACTATGACTCATCTTATTCCTGTCCCGATTATCGGTGCGGCTACCCGTCATATCGTCACTATCGGCCCTATCGCCCTCGCTGCTATTCGTGCGGGAGACCGCGACTGATTTATGAGCGCCGCTACATCGAGCGCCAGTATGTCGAGCGGCGCTATGGTTACGGCGGCTACCGCCGTCACTACGGATACTCTCCGTGCGGTTACCGCCGTCACTACGGATATTCTCCGTGCGGTTATCGCCGTCACTACGGTTATCCTGCCTATGGAAGCTATCGATCCTATTCGAGGCCTTACGGCTATGGCTTCGGCGGTGTCGGGCGCCGCTGGTCGGTGCCGTATTTCGAGGGACCGGCCTATGAGCACCGGCCGCGACCGCCGGCGCCGGTCGCGTACGAGGGCGACTACTACTAGAGAGCCCTTTCCGGCGACGTTCGCCCCCGGACTTGATCCGGGGGCGCCTGGTTCGCGTCGAGAAAACGCGTCAAATCAAAAATCTGGAGATCCGTTCCGATTCGATCGGAACAGGCTCTGCCGGCGGCTGACGGAAACGGCCCGGCCGGCGATCGGGCATCGCCGTCACCGCGTGCCCGCGAGCAGGATGTATGCGCCCACCGCGAACCAGAAGGCGTAGTTGCTCACGACCGGTACCTCGACGAACACGCTCAGAACCGAGAAGATCAACACAATGAGCGAAGCAACAAAGCCAAAGTTCACTGAGCAAGTCTCCTCAGGTTACGGGAACACTCTTGATCCGGCCACATGATCACACGGAAAAGTACAAGATCCTGCCGCATCCCAAGCCGCGACCCGGTCCGCACCCGCGATGCGCGTGCGCTTGAATCCTGGCGATAGAGTGAACTGGAATGACTGTACTGGCCCAGACGCGCCCACACACCATAGTGCGCTCCCGTAAGCCCGCTTCGCGAATTTTTCAGGGCATTTGTTGGAGCGTTTCAAGGCTGGACTGCGGTTTTGCGCGTTCGGTCGGTTGTGACGATGCCGCCAGCCGGCGTGCAGCGCCGTTTCCGGGGTGTGTTGCCGCTCTCGCGGGCGTGCTGCACTCATATTGACCGGGCAATGATGCGATTCCGCCGCGGGCTCGTCGCATATTGGGCGTTGTCGTGGCGGACGCCAAGCGGGCGAGGCCGTTACGATCACCGATTGGAAACAGGGTAAACGATTCGTACCCCTGGCAAACTACTGGCCGTGCAGGCAGTTTGCGTTTACGCGCATCCCGCCATTGTGTGCGCGAATTTCGCGCGCAGTTTAGCCAAGAAAACACCCCGATTCACCGGCTCTATCCACAGGTACGATTCGGTGGAGTTCGTCATGCGTAGCCATGCCGTTATCATAGCAGCGACGCTGGCATGGCTCATTGGCATCGAACGCGCGGACGCGAAGCTCGACATTCTCGTCGACAAGGCGACGCAGCGGATGTTCGTCATCCAGGACGGCTACATTCGCTTCATGTGGCCGGTGTCCACCGGCCGTGAAGCCACGCAAACCCCGAACGGGATCTTCACGCCGCAGCGGCTGGAGCGCAACTGGTCCTCCACCGCGTACTACGATTCGCCGATGCCGTTTTCGATCTTCTTCCACAAGGGCTACGCTATTCACGGCAGCTACGCGATCGACCGGCTGGGCGGGCCCGCATCGCATGGATGCGTGCGCTTGCACCCCCATCACGCCGCCATCCTGTTCGACCTCGTGCAACTCGAAGGTCCGAACCGGACCACGATCGAAGTGACGGACCAGGGGCGTCCCATGGAACTGCCGTCGCCACGGCGCGAGGTGGCCGCGGAGCCAGGCACGTACCAGCCGCAACCGATGAACATGAACCAGCCGCCGGCCATGACGATCGGCCAGCCGCCGCCCATCAACGCGCCTCCGCCGAGGCAGGCACGTTATCCGCTCACCGCCGAGATGCCCAATCTGGCTCCTGCACCGCGCAGCCGGCTGAGCGCGGCGAACAATGCCCTGCCGCCCAGGCCTGCGGCGCCGCCACCGTCCGATCGCCGAATCATCGCGGACGCCAGGCCGCCAGCAAATCCGCAGGGCGCATCCAGGTTGGCGCGCGAGCCTGAAATGACAGTCGGCGTTTCGCGACCGGCGAACGACGCTTATGCGCCTCGCCCCAAACCGAAGCCCGCCGAGGGACCGAAGGTCGCCGGAGGATCGAACGCGGAGCCGGCGGCGGCGAATTCCGGCGTCAAGGTTCTGCCTTCATCCTGCTGGTCGGGCGGCGCCTCCCGATGGAAGTGGTGGGCGTCGGGGCAGGGAAACCCGTGCAGATAATCCGCTCACGCGATCTCCCCGGCACCGACGCAGCTCGATCTCGTCAAAAGCGCCTTCATTGCTCGTTCAGTTGATGACCGAACTGCGGCGCTCGCTCCGCAGGTCGACGGGCTCCTGGAAGCCGCGCATCACCAGATGGTCGGCCCGCACCTCGAACCCGTCGAGCCGATCGAGAAAGCTCATGCCGAGCAGATTGGTCTTCATCTGGCCGCGCGGCACCACCAGCGCCTGCACGGAGCGTTCAACCAGCTTGCCGATCGCCATCCGGTCGAGCCAGAGCCGCGCCGCCTTGGTCTGCCCGCTCGCGGTTTGAACGTCCACATTGTACTCGAGCAGCTCCAGCGGGACGCCGACGGCTTGCGCTGTTTCGTAGGTCAGGACGACCGAGGTAGCTCCGGTATCGACCACCATCGGTGCGGTAATCCCGTTGATCCTGGCCCGCACGGCGAAGTCGCCGTTCGAGCCGCGCGGAATCTGCACGGTGTGAACCGGCTCGTGCTTGCGCGAAAAATCAAGGACCGTGTCGTTGAGCGCAAGCCGCTTCGGACTCTTGGGAGCGAGAACGGCGACCACGGCCAGCAGCGATAGCAGGATCAGCAGGCGCTTCATGGTTTTCAGCATGCGCTTCATGGCTTGACGTCTCCAACGGCGCGGCGATGCGCGCTGGATTCGACGCTGGCGCCGGCGCACGGCCGCGACCAAAGCAGGAGCTGGGTTTGGGATAGATCATGCGGACCGCGATACACGCCGCCTCCTCGTTCGTTCAAACAAAAGACCCGATGCCAAGCCGCGCTTCTCGGCGTTCCAACGCTGCCACGACTGGATCAACAATTGATCAACGCGCGGCGATCTTCGGTTCGAAGAAATGCTGGCGCGCGAAAAAAGATCTTGGCAAATCTGCATCGAAAAGAAGGCGAGAAATCGGAAGTCGCCGTTGAGCGACTTTCGCGGCGCCCGGACTGTCGTGCGGTCCCCGGGACCGGCAGCTCGAAGCGATGCAGCCTAGCGCGGCACGAGAACGAGCGCGAGGCTCGGGAACAGCAGCAGGATCAGGACGGCCAGCATGTAGACGCCGACGAACGGCATTACCCCGCTGAACACGTCCGTGATCGGTCCGGGCGTTCGCCGCATGCCCTGCAGGACATACATCACCGTGCCGTCCGGCGGGCTGATCATGGCGATCTCGATCAGCATGGTGACGATGACGCCGAACCAGATCGGGTCGTAGCCGAGGCTCTTCACGACAGGGAACACCACCGGGATCGTGGTGATGATCATGGAGAAGCCCTCCATGAAGGTGCCGAGCGCCAGATAGAACCCGATGATGACGAGCATGATCGCCCAGGCCGGTAGCGGCAGCGTGCTGACGATTTCCGCGAGCGACTGCGGCACGCGCAACTGCGTCATGATGAAGTTCAGCATGTAGGCGCCGAACAGGATCAGGCCGAGCATCGAGGTGTTGCGCGCGGTCGCTTCCGCCGATTCGTTCAGCAGCCTGAAGCTGAGCTTGCGACCGACGAGAGCGAACACGAGCGAGGCGACCACGCCGAGCGCGGCGGCTTCGGTCGGCGTCGCGATGCCGCCATAGATCGTGCCGAGCACGATCAGGATCAGCAGCGTCGTCGGCAGCAGGTCGACGATGCTCTGCCATCGCTCCCGCGCGGTGACCGGCGGCAGCGTCTCCTTGGTCGGCGTACGCAGGCCATGGATGAAGATGACGGCAAAGAACAGCAGGCAGACCAGCACGCTCGGCACGATCGCGGCGATGTACATCTTGCCGACCGACGTCTCGGTCATCAGTCCGTAGACGATGAAGGTGATGCCGGGCGGGATCAGATTGCCCAGCGCACCGCCGGCGGCGAGCGAGCCCAGCACCATGCGCTGGCTGTACGCTTTCTTCTCGAAATAGGGCAGTGCGACCGAGCCCATGGTGGCCGCGGTCGCGACGCTCGACCCTGATATCGCGGAGAATACCGCGCAGGATGCGATGTTCGTGTGCAGCAGGCCGCCCGGCCAGCGCCGCATCCAGACATTGAGCGCGCGATAAAGTTGTTCCGACAGCCCCGAGCGCAACAGGATCTCGCCCATCAGCAGGAACAGCGGCACGGCCACCAGCACGAAGCTCGACGACGGCGCCCAGATCACCTGGCCGAGGAACAGCCAGAACGGACGGTCGGAGAACATGAAGCCGGACAGCAGCGCCAGCGCGCCGAGTACGACCGAGATATAGACGCCCGATCCGAAGAACACGAGGAACAGGCCGACCAGCATCATGATCTCGCCGATCGGCAGCGCCGCCGCGCCCTGGCTCGCCGCAAAAATGGCAAGGCCGAGCATGACGAGCAGGAAGATGATCGCGATCAAGCTGATAAGTCCTTCACGCCGATACGTCCGTTTCAGCGCTTCGGCGGGGGGCCAGGCCGACCGCCTCCAGCGCTTCCTGCGTCTCTTCCTGATATCCACGCGGACCGAGCAGCTTGTCGATCTCGGCGGCGTCACCCGCGATCAGCAGGCACACGATCTCCAGCAGCAGCACGACCGCAAACACCGCAAGCATCGTGACGCCGATCGCCCACAGGCCCTGGGGCACGACGAGCGGGATCGCCAGCGCGCTGGTGTCCCTGGCATTGAACAGCATGCTCTCGCCGACCAGGAGCCATGCGCACCAGGCGAGAAACAGCGCCAATGCGGTGAGAAGCACCAGCGCGAAGGCGTGCAGATACTGGCGAAGTCCGATCGGCAGGCGGTTGACCAGCACGTCGATGCGGATGTGGGAGCGCGTCGCCAGCGCGTGCGCCAGCCCCCAGGCCAGGCCGAACGCCAGCATGTAGCTGGTGATCTCGGTGGTGGCGCTCGACGAGAAGCCGCCGAAGTTCCGGCAGATCACATCGATCGTGATGAACGCAGCGCAGAGGATGAAATTCCAGCCTGCCACGTAGTTCATGAACGCCGCGATCGCGGTCGCGGCCTTTCGCAGGGTGCTTGGAATTTCCGTTCCACGCATCGCCATGCGGGCTCCACGTTGGTTGACGGCATCCGACATCTGATCGGTCTCTCCGGCGTGCTGTCAGTTCGCGGTGAACTTCACCCCCGTGATCGGCGCAAGGACGTCGTTGTAGATCGTGCCGCAGCGCGCGCCGCAGCGCTTCACCCATCCGGGGATGACGGTGGTCTCCACGATCTTCTTCAGCGTCGCCTTGTCCTCTTCGCTCGCTTCGACGACCTTCATCGGCTTGTCCTTGACGAGCGTGTGGATCTTGCAGCCCTCGGCCTTGCCGGCGTTGCAATCGAGTCCGTCCTGCGTGGCTTCGGCGCCGAGTTTCCACTGCGCCGTTTCGACTTCCTTCATCGTGGCCGAGATCATGTCGCGCGTCGGCGCGTCGAGCTTGTTCCACCAGCTCGTGTTGACGTAGTAGGCCGCTACCGCCCATCCGACCGACAGGTTGTAGATGCTGCCCGTCACCTCGTACCACTTCGCCGCATTGCCCGAGCCCGTGCCGGTGACGGCGCAGTCGGCGACGCCGCGCTCCAGGGCGCTGTAGACTTCGGGGAAGCCGATCGACACCGGCTGCGCGCCGATCGACGTGACGACGTCGTTGAGCGAGGCGCCGAAGGTGCGGATCTTGCGGCCCTTGAGATCGGCAAGGCTTGCGACCGGCTGACGGCACCAGATCACCTGCGCCGGGAACGGATAGACCGCGACGATCTGGCTGCCGAATTTCTCCAACTCCTTGTTGGCAAGCGGCACCAGCGCGATCGCCGCCTTGCGCGCCTGTTCGATGTCGGGATGCAGGCCGGCGAGATCGATGCCGTCGAGGAACGGCACGTCGCCTGAAACGGTCGAGAGCGGTGCCGCGCCGATATCGACCTGTCCGGCGCGAATGAGGCGCAGCACTTCGGGACCGTTCAACCCCATCTCCGGCCAGGCCGAAAGCTTGACGTCGATCCGTCCGTCGGACTTGGCCTTCAGCCCGTCGCGCAGCAGCGGCTGATCGACCTTGGTGAACTGCGGCTGCGTGCCGAAGGGCTGGGTCACGATCGTGACGGTCATCTTCTGCTGCGCCTCGGCAGTTGCGACCGTCCCGAGCCAGCACGCAGCAATGGCTGTTAGCATCCGATGGCGTGGCGTCATTACAAACATCTCCTCTGGTCCCGGATCGGACGTTGATGTCGTTGCAATATTCGCACCAACCGCTTGCTGCCTCCATCTCGCACTGCGAGCATCAGTCATGCATTGTGCCGATGCTTGCAAACTGGGCAATAGGCCGGTCAGAACGCCCTGAGGACGTGCTGGCATCGCAATCCGATCCGTGTAGGATCGGCTAGGCCGTTGCAGCATATCAAGGATTGGGGAATTTGGAGTGGCGTTGATCGAGGGTGCGCCGGTCAGGATCGGGGTCGACATTGGCGGCACCTTCACCGACCTGCAGATTTATGACGCCCGCACGGGTGCCATCGTCGGCTACAAGACGCCGACCACGCCGGAGGATCCTTCCATCGGTCTGATGACCGGAATCAAGGAAGCGGCGTCCCGTTACGGTTTCACGCTCCCGGACGTCGGCTTCCTGCTCCACGGCACGACGATCGCCACCAACGCGGTCCTGGAGCGCAAGCTCCCCAAATCGGTTCTGGTGACTACGGCGGGTTTCGAGGATGTGCTGGAGATCGGCCGCCACGTCCGGCGTGAAGTCTATTCGCTCAGTCCGCAGCAACCGCCGACGCTGATCCCGCGCGATTGCCGCATCGGCGTCGTGGAAAGAATACGCGCGGACGGAAGCGTCGAGACGGCACTGACGGAAGCGGCGCTGCAAAGCCTGGTTGCGGCGATCGACAGGATCAATCCAGTCAGCGTCGCCGTCTGTTTGATGAATTCCTACCTCAACCCGCAGCATGAGCAGGAGATTGCCGCGCATCTCGCCAGGACAAGGCCCGCGCTGAGGGTCTCCTGCGCGAGCGCCTTGAGCGCGGAGATTCGCGAGTATGAGCGCACCTCGACCACCGTGCTCAACGCGGTCCTGATTCCGGTCATCGCCGGATATCTCGACAAGCTGTCGCACCGCATGGAGACGGAGGGGTTTCGGCCGCGGTTGCTGCTGGTGCAGTCCAACGGCGGCGTCTGCGCCGCGAGGACCGCGGCGGTGGAGCCGGTGCGGCTGCTGCTTTCGGGGCCGTCAGGCGGCAGCGCGGCCTGCGCGCTGCTGAGCAAGGTGCTCGGCGAGGAGAACCTGATCGGCGTCGACATGGGCGGCACCAGTTTTGACGTCTCGGTGGTGCGCAACGGCCGCGTCAACGTCGTCATGCAGGGCGAGGTGGACCGCATGCCGGTCCGCATCCCGATGGTCGAGATCCGCGCCATCGGCGCCGGCGGCGGCTCGCTTGCCAAAGTGCAGCGCGGCCAGCGGCTGACGGTCGGGCCCGAAAGCGCCGGCTCCGCGCCGGGCCCGGCCTGCTACGGACGCGGCGGCGCCGGGGCGACGGTGACGGATGCGAATGTCACGCTCGGCCGGATCGACGGCGAAAAATTCCTGGGCGGCGGGATGCGCCTCGACGGCAAGGCGGCGCGCGGCGTGATCGATGCCGAGGTGGCCGCGCCGCTCGGACTTGCGACCGAGCCCGCGGCGGAGGGATTGCTCGCGGTGGTCAACGCCAATCTCGGCGCCGCGATCCGCCTGTCGCTGTTCGAGAAAGGCGTCGATCCCCGCGAATTCACCATGATCGCGTTCGGCGGCGCCGCCGGGCTGCATGCGCTCGAGGTGGCCGACGAAACGGGGATCCGCCGCGTGGTATTCCCGGAAAATGCCAGCACGCTGTCGGCCTATGGCATTCTTCATTCGGACCTGACGCATGACCTCGTCCGCTCGCGCGTGCTTGACGCCACGGCTGAAAAGCTCGGCGCGATAGCGCCGCTGCTCGATAGCCTCGTGGCCGACGCGCAGACGAGGCTCGATGCCGACGCCATTCCCGAAGGGGACCGCCATATCGAACTCGCGGCCGACATGCACTACAAAGGACAGGCTTTCGAGCTGACCGTGCCGCTGCGCGGTCTCGCGCTCGACGAGGCGACGCTGGCGGTCCTCGTCTCTGATTTTCACGATCTGCACCGTCAATATTTCTCCTATTCAAATCCGGGCTCGCCCGTCGAGATCGTGTCGTTGCGGGCCTCGGCGATCGGCCGCTTGCCCAAGCCCGCCGCGAAGGGGGCGGAGGCGCGTGACGGTGGCAAACCGGTCGGCCAGCGCAGGATCTGGCTTTCCGGCGGCTGGCGGGACGTCGCGGTGTGGGATCGCGCCGATGTATTCCTGGGTGCGGCGATCGAAGGGCCGGCCGTGATCGAGGAGGCCTACACCAGCGTGCTCTTGGTCGAGGGATGGAGCTGCCGGCGCGACACAAGCGGCCACCTCGTGGCGAGGAGGCAGGGATGAGCGCGAATGCTGTTGATGCCGAGATCTCGCCGATCGAGCTCGAGATCATCTACAACGCCCTGACCGCCGCTGCCGCCGAGATGGACGTCACCATCTGGCGCACCAGCCGTTCGACCATCGTGCGCGAGCTGCTCGACTATTCGACCGCGATCTTCGACCGCAACGGCTGGAACGTCGCGCAGGCGGCGCGCATCCCGAGCCATCTCAATTCGATGAGCTATTTCCTAACCGAACTCCTCGCGCATCACATTCCGCCCGACCAATGGGGACCCGGTGACGTCGTCATTTCGAACGACCCGTATTGCGGCGGCCAGCATCTGCCCGATATCGTCGCCTACAAGGCGGTGTTCCGCAACGGCCGGCGCATCGGCTTCGTCGGCGCGCTGTGTCACCATCTCGACGTCGGCGGCTCCTCGCCGGGCAGCTACGGCTCGAGCGCGACGGAGATTTTCCAGGAAGGCCTGCGCATCCCGCCGGTGAAGATCGTCGAGGACGGCAAGCTCAACGCGCCGATCCGCGCCATCATCCTGCAGAATGTCCGACAGCCCGACATTCTCTGGGGCGACCTGCAATCGCAGCTCGCCTCGCTCGATATCGGCGCGTCGAGCGTCGAGCGGCTTGCCGCCAAGCTCGGCGAGGCGCGTTTCGAGGCGGCTACCAGGCAGTTGCTGGATCGCTCCGAGGCGGCGATGCGGGCCGTGATCGGCCGCATTCCCGACGGCACCTACGAATTCGAGGATCATGTCGACGACGACGGCATCTCGGATGCGCCGATCCACATTCATGCCAAGCTGACGGTCGCGGGCGACGAGCTGACGGTCGATCTCTCGGGCTGCAGTCCGCAGGTGATGGGGCCAAGCAACGCCACGCTGTCGTCGACCTGCTCGACGGTGTTCTATGCGCTGATCGCCTCGGCCGACGTGCCGATCGCGGCGAATGCCGGGTGCTATCGTCCGGTCAAGATCATTGCGCCGCCCGGCCTGTGCGTGAGCGCCGCGGCGCCGGCGCCAGTCGTGCACCGCATCGCCATCGGACACCGGCTGGCCACGGTGCTGTTCGGCGCGCTGCATCAGGCGGTGCCGGCGCGGATGCCGGCGGCGTACTATGCCGTCTCGTACGTGGTGACGCTGCAGACCATCGATCCCGAGCGCGGCCGCCGCGTGCTGGTCGAGATCGAGGTCGGCGGCATCGGCGCGCTGCCGGTCTCCGACGGCCCGTCGGCGCTGTCGTTCGGCATGCATAACAATTCGAACATCCCGATGGAGATGATCGAAAGCGACATGCCGCTGACGTTCATGGGATATGGGCTGTTGACCGACACCGGCGGCCCCGGCCAATGGCGCGGCGGGCTCGGCCTGTGGCGCGAATGGCGGATCGATTGCCCGATGGCGCAGTTGTCGACCAATCTCGATCGTTTCAAGTTCCGCCCGTTCGGTCTGGCGGGCGGTGAATCCGCGGCGCCGAGCGCGCTCTATCTGATCCGAGACGGCAAGAGGGAAGCTCTGCGCTCCAAGGTGACCAACATGATGGTGAAGAAGGGCGACATCATCCGGCTCGAAACTTCAGGCGGCGGCGGTTTTGGCGACGCAAAATTGCGGGCGCGGGAGCTGGTCGAGCGCGATGTGCGGCTCGGCTACGTCAGCGCCGCCGCGGCAATGGCGAGTTACGGACAGGGCGGCTGAGCCGGCCGCCATTGGGGGGCTTGTCCCCGCGGTAGACGGAGAGCGGAATCCCTTCCATCGCGAACAGATCGCAGCCTTGCCATCGATGGCGTCGCCGCCGCGCGCGTCATGTCAGTGCTTGTTGCCAAGAATTTATCGTATATCCTTTGACGAAAAGGATCCTTGATGACCTCCGCGCTCGGCCCCATCGATCAGAGCCTGCGTGACCGCGCCAGTCTGGTCGTGCCCGGCGGCATGTATGGCCATATGCGGGCTGGCGGGCTGCCGGAGGGCTATCCGCAGTTCTTCGCGCGCGGGCAGGGCTGTTACCTCTGGGACGTCGACGGCCGCAAATATCTCGACTTCATGTGCAGCTGGGGGCCGGTCGTGCTCGGCCACCGCCATCCCGCTGTCGATGCCGCGGCACGGCGACAGATGGAGCAGGGCGACTGCCTGAACGGCCCGTCCGAGCGCATGGTCGAACTGGCCGAGCGGCTGGTTGATCTGGTGAGGCATGCCGACTGGGCATTGTTTTCCAAGAACGGGACGGATGCGACCACGACCTGCGTGACGCTGGCGCGCGGCGCTACCGGCAGGCGCAAGGTACTGCTCGCGAACGGCGCCTATCATGGCGCAATCCCCTGGTGCACGCCGTATCCTTATGGCGTGATGTCGGAGGATCGCGCGCATATCCTCTATTTCGATTACAACGATATCGCGAGCCTGGAAAATGCCGTCGATCGTGCCGGCAACGATCTCGCAGCGATCGTGGTCTCGGCGTTCCGTCACGACTATGGCAAGCACCAGGAATTACCGGACCCGGCGTTTGCAGCGCGCGTCCGCGCGCTGTGCGACGCCAATGATGCCGCGCTGATCCTCGACGACGTCCGCGCCGGCTTTCGGCTGACACTGCATGGCAGCTGGGACTTAATAGGCGTGCAGCCTGATCTGAGCGCCTGGAGCAAGGCGATCGCCAACGGCTACGCGCTGTCGGCGGTGATGGGCAACAACCGGTTTCGCGACGCGGCGGCACGGCTTTACGCCACCGGCTCATTCTGGTGCGGCGCGACCTCGATGGCGGCCGCGCTCTCCACCATCGACGTGCTGCAGGCCGAAAACGGCCCGGAACAGATGCGGCGGATGGGCCAGCGGCTGCGCGATGGCATCGGCGAGCAGGCGCGGCGCTACAATATCGGCGTCCGGCAGAGCGGGCCGCCGCAGATGCCGACGATCCTGTTCGAGGACGATCCTGACTACGCGCGCGGCTCCCGCTTCGTGCAGGAGGTTTTGGCCCGCGGCGTCTACATGCATCCCAAGCACAACATGTTTCTCTCCCTGGCCCATACCGCAGCGGACATCGATTTCGCGCTGTCGGTGACGGACGAGGCATTCAAGATCGTAGCGGCGCTTTGACATTCAGCCCCGCCGCGCGCCGAGCGCGGCCAATCCATCCCTCGACTGTTCGAAACTTTCCGCAGCGCGGCTCGTACCCTACGGGTAGCCGTGAACTGGAAGTTTTCGAGCGTGAGCAAAGCGTCCCACATCGATCGCCTGCGCGATCAGATCAGAACACTTCGGAGAAAAGCCGGCGAACTTCCTGACGGAGACCAGCGCGACGATCTGCTGCGCCAGGCAGAGCAGGACGAAGTTTCATTGCGTCTGATCGAGTGGATCATTGCCCCCGGAAAAATTGCTCCGCCTGAAGGCCTCGTTCCCATCAGGAAACATCGGCTGCGCCGGAAATGAGCCGGTTCATTCCTGCGTGACCGAGCGAATGCAGCTTCCCAGTTCGTCGATGGTCGTGGCAATGCGATGCGCGCCGGCTGCCATCAATCGATCCGTACCGTGATAACCCCAGGCGACGCCGATCGACCGCAAGCGGGCGGCCCGCGCCATTTCCATGTCGAACGTCGTGTCGCCGATGAAGATCGTGTGTTCGGGCGTCGCCCCGGTTGCCGCCATCGCCTGCAGCAGCATGCCGGGGTGCGGTTTCGACGGCGCCGTGTCGGCCGCCTGAATGGTGCGAAAATGGCCGTCCCACCGCAGGGCTTCCAGCGCGGGGGCCACCGTGTCGGACCGGTGTCCGGTCGCCAACCCCAGAATGGTACCTGGCATTGAACTCAACTCTTGTAGAAGGTCAGCCGCGCCATCGAACGGCCGCTCGGCAAAGGCATCGTCGGCCCGCAACTGCGGCAGCAGCAGATCGTAGGCCCTGACCATCTCCGGTATCGGCGCGCTCGGGCCGGCCAGCTCGGCCAGGATGACGTTGAGTGATTTCCCGACCAGCGCCAGGCTTTGGTCCGGCGGCGGGGCGGGCAACTCGAACTTCGCGAATACGATGCGATGGCTCTCCAGGATGAGGGAGCGGCTGTCGACCAGCGTGCCGTCGAAATCGAAGATGATCAGTTTCAAGGCGGTCTCTCAGCGCGGTGGTCGATGCAGGCACGAATAGACCCGCACCAGTTCTCGCGTTTGCACGGGAACGGCAAGTGCGGCGTCCCTGTTTTTCGTCGCCGTCTCGCAGGATAGCCAGAAATAATTTCCCGCGGGATCGATGACGAGCCGGTTCGGCGCGAAGCCCGAAAGAATGATCGACAGATAGGGGACGGTCGAAAACCACGACAGCGCGGCGAGCGCCGGCCGGATCCGCTCGGCCGACACGAAGCGCGGGTCGCCGAGTTTGGGATCGGACTGGGCGCCCCTCGCCAGGGCGGCCACGGCGTCGCGGTACTCGACCCAGTACCGAACGAATTTTCCGGTTTCGACCGCGTGGATGGCGGTCACGAGCAATAACATCGAAGCGAGGGCGCATAGCGAGCTGCCGCATGTGGCGATCATGCCTTGCCAGAACCTCGCCAGCGCCTTGAGGTCGATTCCTTCCCTGGTCAGGGCGGCGACGGCCGCCAGGGCGCCGAGCAGGGGAATGGCGATGACCAGCGCGGTTCGCAGATAGTAGCGGCTGTCCGCATGCAGCGAACGGTCGAAATGCAGCCAGTAGACGGTCAGAGATCCCAGCAAGACAGCAAGGGCGCCGATGCAAGCCTGTTGCGGCAGCCATCTGGACAACAGCGCGAAGATCGCGCCGTAAGCGATGACCGTAGCGAACAAAATAAGAACGATCCTCACCTCGAAAATCGCGGGATCGAAGAATTTCAGCGCGGCCCTCACGAAGACGTCGGCGTAATACTCGTCGGGAGCAACGAAAATCTTCGTCGCCACGGCCAGCGCCGCGATGGCGGCTAGGTTGACCGCGGCGCGAATGAAAATCGGACTTCGCAGCCCGCGCAGCGCCAGCGTGGCCGTGATGGCCATGAGCAACACCAGGGCTCCTTCGTGCGTGAAAGCCAAGACCAGCGATACCGTGAAGACGAGCAGCGCTCCCGCAAGAGTCGGTTTCGCAAAATGGCTCAGCGCCAGCGCCGGCCAGAACAGGGCGTGGGCCAGCCACATCTCGGTCGGAAAACCGAAGATCAGCGGGGAGAGCAGGGCGGTCGACCCGCAGGCGTACACAAAGATGATGCGGCCGGGCGAGCGGTCGGCCGTCCAGGTCAGGGCCAGCCCGATCAAGGGTGAAACGTAAAACAGGAAGCCATAGGCGATGATGCCGGCGGAGGGATTGCCGGTGAAACGGACCAACGCTTCCGCCGGGAGCAGCGTCAGCAGATAGACCGACATCCGGCCGGAGACGTTGTGCCAGTGAAAGGCCCAGACGTCGCGGACTGCGACCGCATAGGAAAACATGGCGCCGTCGCCATAGAGCTCGAGCCGAAACGACAGCGCAACGACGGGAAAGGTGATGGACCAGCCAAGGCCGGCGGCAATGACCATAAGCCGGAACGAAGCGTCATCGACGCGCAGCGCCCGGCCGGACATCTCAACGAGGGTCCGTGTCAGGCATGATGCGGCTCGGCATCGACGCTTTGCGCGGTCATGATTTCTCGCCGGGCAAAGGCTTCAGGGTAGCGAATTTGTGCCCGGAGCGTACCGCCTTAGTCGTCAGATAGCGCCTGTTGTGCGAATGGACCGGTGTCTCGAGCGGAACGCGGGCGAGAATCTCGATGCCGCCCTTCTTCAGGCCATCGAGTTTTGCCGGATTGTTGGTGAGCAGGACGATCCGCGTGCAGTTGAGTTGTCGCAGCATCGTCGCAGCGATGTCATAATCGCGCTCATCGTCTTCGAATCCCAGCATCGTATTGGCATCGCGCGTATCGAGCCCCGCATCCTGCAACCGATAGGCCCGCATCTTGTTGGCAAGACCGATGCCGCGTCCCTCCTGCGCCAGATACAGGATGATGCCGCCACCGAGCGTCTCCAGGCGCGTCAGGGCGAGGCGGAGCTGGTCGCCGCAATCGCAGCGCTGCGAGCCGAACACGTCGCCCGTGAGGCACGCCGAATGCATCCGGACCGGGACCGGCTCGGCAAAGTCAGGCTTGCCGACGATGATGGCGACTTGGTCGACGCCAAGCGCATCATGAAACACGACGAAGCGGGCCACCGAGCCCGACACCAGGGGAATGGAAGCGTCGCTCGCGACGACCAGCGCTTCTCCGTGGCTTGCCGCAAAGCGATCGACCGCGTCCGCAGCGACTCCAGCCACCGATGGCATGCGGCTGACCATGACGTCTTTCACATTCGCAACAAGAACCGCCGGCAGGCTGCGGCAGAGTTTGACGAGCCGGATCGCTGCCCGGGCGGCGCGGCCAGCCGCCGACGCCTGCAATGCAGAATGACCTCTTCGGTCATTGTCGGCGGCAAGCGCAAATATGTCACTGGCGCGGGTCTCGGCGGAAAGCGGCAGCACGACGGACGCGGTTGCCTCAATTCCAATGGCGCGTGCCCGCTGCTGGGTTAATACCAGTTCCAAGCCGTTTGGGCCGCACAGATCGGTAAATTCGCGCAGCCGCTGATCGTCAAGATTTTCCACCGGCAAGGTGAAAAGGGCTTCACCGGGAGCGTCGATACGGACAGGTCTCCGCGCGTGGATTTCGCTCAGGGCGCGGCTGACGGTGAGGTATTCCTCACTGCCGAACAGGGCCGAGCCTGTATGCGGATACGCGGCGTTCATCTACTCGAACCTTCCATTACCGGGCGCGTTCGTGGAACACCGAATGTCTGATATCATTCCGTCACAAATCATATGGATTTTTGGGATCGACTGGCCGATAGTGGCATTGATAACGCGCGAGACCCGAATTTTGAATCCTGCCGTGCAGCTTGGCAATTTCCTAACCCGTCAATTTGCTTCTCCCGATGAGTGGGAGAGCTTTGTCGACTGCTTTCGTAAAGGACAGCAACCGCTGCCGCAAGCCTGGGCCGACCTGTTCGGCCCGTTGCGCAACGGGGCGGTCGACGACCTCATGATCGTCGGGCAGGTCGGCCAGTCGCTCGACGGTCGCGTGGCAACGGCAACAGGCCATTCGAAATACATCAACTGCCCGGCCGGCATCGATCATCTGCACCGGCTCCGCGCGCTGGTCGATGTGGTGGTGGTCGGCGTCGGAACGGCCTTGGCCGACAATCCGCAACTGACGGTCAGACAGGTTGCCGGCCCGCAGCCGGCACGTGCCGTGATCGATCCGAAAGGGCGCCTCGGTGCGGATGCGAAACTGTTTGCCGACGATGGCGTTCGCCGCCTGCTGATCACGGCGCATGGCGCTGTGGCCGCGGTGCCTCCGGGAGTCGAGGTCATTACCTTGCCGGTGGAGGATGGCAATCTGGCGCCGCCTGACATCGTCGCGTCGCTGGCGCGCGCGGGGATGCGCCGCATCCTGATTGAGGGGGGCGCCGACACCGTGTCCCGTTTCATCGCCGCGCGATGTCTCGACCGGCTTCACGTCAGCGTCGCCCCCGTCATGCTGGGCGCGGGAGGGCCGGGGATCGAACTGCCGCCGCTCGATCGGGCCGACCAGGCCCGCCGTATGCAGGTTCGCGTGCACAAGATCGAGGACGACGTCCTGTTCGATTGCGACCTCTCCGATCAGCGCATCGCCATCGGCGATGCGAAAAAATCGACGTGACCCACGCGTAGCGTAGACGAGGAGGCGTCGACGAACCCGGTCCGTCGCGCCAGCCAATGGTCGATGTCGCGGTGCGGCAGCGTGGCGATCTCTTTTGCGGCGGAAGCCCATCCGGCAAGCAATTCATGCTGCATCTTGCGATCGGCCGGGCCGATCACCCAGTCCGAATGGCCTTGAACCACCTGATATCCGAGCGCCTCGAACTTGGAGATCGCCTCGGCGGCAGCCGACGGGCCCAGCGCCGGCCCAAAACCCTTGTCGGTACGCTGGTGGGCATTGACCGCCGAAATGACGGGCTCATCGAACGGATCGGACGGGTAAAGGCTGGCGCGTCCGTCATAGGTCAACGCCGCATAGAGCGGAAGCGCGTGCGAGGCGAGATGGCGGACAAGCCGGTCCATCCATGCTTCGGAGACCAGATCGAGCAGCGCCGAGGTCGTGATCAGGTGTTTCGTGCCGTTCAACACCGGTTCGAAATTGCCGCCGAGATCGAGCGGCACGGCGTTCAGCCTGACATCGCCATGGCCATATGCGCCGCATGCCAACGCCAGCAGATGCGGGTCATTGTCCACGAGATCCCAGTGCTGTCGCGCCGGCAGACGGGAGCCGACCGCGCGGACGGTCGAGCCCGCGCCGCAGGCGAGGTCGACGACGTCGATGGCGTCGCGCGACTTGAACCGGTCGGCCACCGCGGCGAGCACGGCCGGATGGCGTGCCCGCATGTCATAATTCTCCCGCAGCGCCAGCCATTCGGCGGAAAAGCCGCTCATGACAACTTCTCCAGTACGGCCGCGAATATCGCCGCGGATTGCTGCCAGGTCGGCAATGCCTCCGCCGATGCCCACGCGCCATCCGACAGGCGGCGGCGCAACGCGGGATCGGCGATCACGCGGCGAAGGGCTTCGGCCAGTTCAGCCACGTCTCCCGGCGGCACCAGCAGGCCGGCTGCTGGCGGGACGGTATCCGGTATGGCTCCCGCCCTGGTCCCGATCACGGGCAGGCCGCGAGACAGCGCCTCGCTGTAGGCCATGCCGTACCCTTCGAAACGGGAGGCGAGCACGAACACGTCCGCTTCGTCATAGAGCGTTGCGAGCCGCGCCGGGGATATCGCGCCCAGCACGGCGATGCGGTCCGCAAGCTTGTGCTCCGAAATGTTGGCCTGAAGCCTTGCCGCCTCGTCCGGATCGCGCGTGAGATCGCCGGCGACCGTCAGCCGCCATGGCAGCCCGGTCAATGTCGCCAACGCGGCGACGAGCACGTCGAAGCCTTTGCGGGACGTGACGGCGCCGACGGAGAGCAGATGCGGCGGGCCGTCCCGGCTGCCCTGCGACCGCGGCGCAGGGTCGTTGCCGGGTTTCGCCACGGTGATGCGGTCGGTCGGTACGCCATAGTCGGCAGCGATGAGCGTTGCCGTAGCGGGGCTCGTCACCACGACTTCGCGCACCGATGCGAGCGCAGCCCGTTCACTCCGATGCAGGGCATCGGCGCGCCGGGCCGACAGCCCCGATTCCAGCGCGAGCGGATGGTGCACCAGACCAACCAATGGATGGCGGCCGGCAACGTCCGCTGCGATATCCGGCAGCACGCCCAATGCCAGGCCGTCGATCACGATCGGCTGGCCGTCAGGCACTTTCGAGAGAAGGGTTCGCGCAACAGATCGCGTCGCTTCGCCCGGCGACGGAAATCCATCGCCGATGTCGAGACATTCGACGTCCCAGCCCAGTTCACGGAGTTCGGCCATGATCCGCTTGTCGTACGCGTAGCCGCCGGTCGGCGTATCGAGGCTGCCCGGCACCGCGAACACGACCCGCTTCACCACAAGGGCGCCTCATACTGCGCGCGCGCGACATGCGATTCGGACAGCGTGATGCGTATCGCCTTGAGCTCGCGGCCGGGACGGCCGAGTTCGCCAGCCCGCGCCGGCCGGGCCAGCCCGTCGAAGATGTATTTCGACAGGAATTCCGTCGTCGTGTTCTTGCCCTTGAATTCGGGAATTTCGTCGAGGTTCTGATAATTCAGCGGCCCGAGAACTGCCTTCAGCGCTTCATGCGCCCGGCCGATATCGATCACGATGGCGTTCTCATCGAGCGTTTCGGCAATGAAGGCGGCATCGACCACGAAGGTGGCGCCGTGCATCTTCTGCGCGGGTCCAAAAACCGCGCCCTTGAAAGAATGGGCGATCATGATGTGATCGCGAACTTCGACGGTGAACACGGCAGCTCCTTAAGCGTAGGTGATAGGTTGGCAGAGTATCCCGCTGCCGGCGTCGAGAATTTCCGGCAGGCGTTTTGGCAGATCGCTAAACGCAATGGCGGGCGCCAGCAAGGCGTCGAGCCTGGGATCGTTGAGCAGCGCGATCGCGGCCGCAAGCCGGCGGCGATGCGTCCAGCGCGGACGATGCGACGGCGCAACCTGTCCGACCTGGCTCGAAATCAGCCGAAGCCGTCGAGAGTGGAACGGCCCGCCAAGCATCGCCGTGACCGGCACATCGCCATACCAGCTCATTTCCAGCACCGTCGCCTCGTTGCCGGCCAGTTCAAATGCCGTCTGAAGTCCGTCGGGCGATCCGCTGGCGTGCACGACGAGATCGCAATCGGCTTTCGCATCCGCCGGGCCTGCAAAGCCAACCCCGAATTGTCCGGCCAATTCCGCCCGGCCGGCGTTGATGTCGACGAGTGTGACGTCCGTTCCGGGAATCCGCCCGCAGAGATAGGCGACGAGCGAACCGACCACGCCGGCCCCGACCACCGCGATGCGGTCGGCCGGTCCTGGCGCCGCGTCCCACACCCCATTAAGCGCGGTCTCCATGTTGGCGGCCAGCACCGCGCGCTGGGGTGGCACATCGTCCGGAAGCACCACCGCTGCGCCTGCCGGGATGTTGAACGCAGTCTGGTGCGGGTAGAGCGCAAAGACGTTCTTTCCGCGCCGTTCATCGCCGCCGTTCTCGATCTGTCCGACCGTGGCATAGCCATATTTCACCGGAAACGGGAAATCGCCTGCCATGAACGGCGCGCGCATCCGCTGGAATTCGCCCGCGGGTATGCGGCCGCCAAATACCAGCGATTCGGTGCCGCGGCTGAGGGCGCTGTAGAGGGTCTTGACGCGCACTTCATCCGCGCCGGGCGGCGGCAAGACTTCCTCGCGCAGTTCGGCCTTTTTGGGACCGCAATACCACAAAGCCGAGGCCGCGTGGGCGCTGGCGCTGACAGCCATTTTCTTCGATCTCGGACTGGAATTGATGACGGCAGGACGTGTTATAGAGGGCACTCTGCACCGCCCGTGGGCGAATGAGAAGCCGTAACCTGATCCGCTGCGAGTAGCCCGCCCCGCCATGATCCAAGCCGAAGCCGCCGACACCAGCATGTTCGCCAGGCGGGCGATCTTCGCCGCCCTGTTTTCGGTCACCATGGCAGGATCGCTGTGGTTCGCCGCGGTGGCGTTGTCACCCGGCGGCATCGGCATGCTGGATGTCGCAGCCCTCGTGCTGTTCGCCGTCACCTTGCCCTGGATGGCCGCAGGCTTCGCCAATGCCGTGATCGGTTTCGTCATCATGCGCTTTTCCGCAGACCCGGTGGCGGCGGTGCTGCCGGCGGCCGGATCGGTCGGGGACGATCAACCCATCGTATCGTCGACCGCCATCCTGCTCTGCGTTCGTAACGAGCTGCCGCGGCGCATCATCCGCAATCTGGAAACGATGCTCGAGGGCCTCCACGCTTCGGGCCATGGCGAGCGGTTCCATCTCTACCTTCTCAGCGACACCAGCGATACCGGTCTGGCGGCAGGCGAGGAAGCGCTGTTTTCGGAACTGATTGCGCGCTGGCGCGATCGGATTGCGATCAGCTACCGGCGCCGCACCGTAAATACCGGGTTCAAGGCCGGCAACGTCAGGGAATTCTGCGAACGCTGGGGCAGCCGGCACGAATTCGCCGTCACGCTCGATGCCGACAGTTTCATATCGGCGGACGCGATCATCCGCCTGGTGCGGATCATGCAGGTCGATCCGCGGCTCGGCATCTTGCAGGGCCTGATCGTCGGGCTGCCGTCGACGAGCCTGTTCGCGAGAATCTTCCAGTTCGGCATGCGGCTCGGCATGCGCTCCTACACCATCGGCAGCGCGTGGTGGCAGGCCGATTGCGGGCCCTATTGGGGGCACAACGCCATCCTGCGGATCGAGCCGTTCATGAAACATTGCCAGCTTCCGGTGCTGTCCGGGAGCGGCGAGGCGGAGCGGCATATCTTAAGTCACGATCAGATCGAGGCCGCATTGATGCGCGCGGCCGGCTATCACGTCCGCGTGCTGCCGCGCGAAGATCTCGGCTGGGAGGAAAATCCGCCGACGCTCTTGGAGTTCATGCGCCGCGACCTGCGCTGGTGTCAGGGCAACATGCAGTACTGGCGGCTCCTGCTGCTGCCGAACCTTAAGGCCGTCAGCCGCTATCAGCTCGTGCTGGCGATCCTGATGTTCATCGGCTCGCCGGCCTGGATTGGCTTGCTTGCCCTCGCCACGATCGCGCTCGCGACTACCGATGATCCCGCCACGATCATGCGCGGCGATGTCGGCATTGTGTTGCTGGTCTGGGTGCTGGTGATGTGGTTCTCGCCAAAAATCGCGGGTGCGCTCGACGTCCTGCTGTCGCCGCGGGAACGCCGCGCCTTCGGCGGCGCCGGCCGCTTCACGTTCAATTTCGCCATCGAGACGATCTATTCGATCATCCTGTGTCCGATCCTTTGGGTCAGCCATACGATCTTTCTGGCCGGCCTGCTGTTCAATCGCGAGATCAGCTGGATGGGACAGGTGCGCGACGATCATGCCGTGCCGCTGTCGCTGGCGCTGCGCGACCTCTGGCCGCAGACGCTGGTGGGATGCGCTTCGCTTGGTCTCGTACTGACGAACCAGCCCTGGGCGTTGCCCTATGTTCTGCTGCTGGCCGGCGGGCCGGCCTTGTCGGTCCCGTTTGCGATGAGCACCGCGTGGCCTGCTTTCGGTGAACTCGCCGCCCGCATCGGCGTCGGCCGGATCCCGGAGGAGACCGATATCCCCGAAGACCTGCTCGAACTGGCGCTGCCCGCAATCAATCCGGAGCGCCGGCCGCCGCTGACGAACTCGGTCTAGCCGATGTTCGCAGCCGTCAGGACCGCGCGGGCCACCATCCGGTCGTTGCGCATCTATTACGGAGACCGCAAGCGCGCGGCGGCGATGGACCGGCTCTACCGCCAGTTCGTCCGGCCAGGCGATCTCGTGTTCGACGTCGGCGCGCATGTCGGCGACCGCGTCGCCTCGTTCCGGCGGCTTGGCGCGCGCGTCGTCGCGGTCGAGCCGCAGCCCGCCATGGTACGGGCGCTCAGGCTGCTGTACGGCCGCAGCCAATCCGTCGCCATCGAGGCGCTGGCGGCGGGGCGCGCGCCGGGCACGGCGCGGATGCTGGTCAATGTCGACAATCCAACCGTGTCGTCGATTTCCGCGGCGTTCGTCAAAGCCGCCGATGGCGCGCCGGGCTGGGAAACCCAGCGCTGGAACGAGACCGTGGATATCGAAGTCACGACGCTGGATGCGCTGATCGAAAAGCATGGCGTGCCCGCCTTCATCAAGCTGGACGTGGAGGGGTTCGAGGCAGAAGCGCTGTCGGGCCTGTCGCGGCCGGTGCCTGCGCTTTCGTTCGAGTTCACGACCATCCAGCGCGACGTTGGCCTCGCCTGCATCGAGCGTTGCGCGGCGCTGGGCTATGGGCGGTTCAACGCCGCGCTAGGCGAAAGCCAGGCGCTGGTTAGGGAGTGGGGGAGCGCCCGTGACGTCGCCGCCTGGCTGACCGCGTTGCCGCAAGCCGCGAATTCCGGAGATATCTATGCCGTCGCGGACTGACCGACTGCAGCCGCGGCTTCTGATGATCGCCGTCGCCGTGCTGCTCGCGGCGGGCTTCGCTCTGACGCTCGTGATCTTCTATCCCGGCGTCATGACCTACGACGCCAAATTCGTCTATGAGGACATCGCCAAGGGCAGCACGGGCGACTGGCAGTCGCCGGTCATGGTCTGGCTGTGGGGCCTGATCGATCCGATTGCGCCCGGCGCCGGCAGCATGTTCCTGCTGATTGCGACAACCTATTGGGCGGGCTTCGGCGTGCTTTCGCTGGCGCTCGCGTCCCGCGGCAAGGCCAGCGCGGTGCTGTTGCCGCTCTTGGCGATGACGCCGCCGGCTCTGGCCTTTGCCGGTATCATCTGGCGGGACATTCTGCTGGCGACATGCTGGCTGCTCGGCGCGTCGGTCGCCTTCGCCGTCTCCGAACGCCCGTCGCCAGTCAGGGCGATTGGTCAGGGGCTCGCGCTCGTCCTCGTGATATTCGGGGTCTTGCTCAGGCCGAACGCCTTGCTGGCTGCGCCCGTCCTCATCGCCTACATCGTCTGGCTGTCGCGCGTATCGCTGCGCAAGACCGCCATCCTCTACGTTCCGGCCATGCTGATCCTGTTCGGCATGGTGCAACTCGTCTACTACGGCATGCTCGACGCCAGGCGGCAGCATCCGCTGCAGACGATCATGATCTTCGATCTCGGCGGCATCAGCCACTTTACCAAGCAGAACCAGTTTCCCGTCACCTGGAGCGAGGCGGAGAGCGCGATGCTGCTTAACGGCTGCTACCAGCCGACGATGTGGGACATCTATTGGCGGCTCAAGCCGTGCGATTTCGTCATGGGCAAGGTCGAGCGCCAACAGCGCCTGTTCGGGACGGCGGCGATACCCGGCGCCTGGACGCAGGCCGTACTTCATCATCCGGTTGCCTACCTGCAGCATCGCTCGGCCTTCATGTGGAATTTCCTGGCCGCCGACAATCTCGGCATGTGGACCGCCGATGTCGATCGTCCGATGCAGAAGGTCTTCGCCGATCGCACAGCGTTCAACGCGATGGTTGCGGCGCATGACGTGCTCAAGCCGACGCCTTTGCTTCGCGCCGGCTTCTGGCTTCTCGCCTGTATCGTCGTCTGTGGCTGGAGCTGGCGGCGAAGCGCGGCGCCGGAGGCGGCGTTCGCGCTGGCCGTCTGCGGTTCGGCGACGATCTACGTCCTGAGCTTTTATCCCCTCGGCGTAGCGTCCGACTTTCGCTACGGCTACTGGGCGGTGCTGGCCGCCATTGCTGGCGGCGTCGTTGCGTCGTCGGGGGGCAGGACGGCAAAGCCGGAAGGTTAAAACTGCCTACTGTTTCGGTCCGGCCGACGCGGTCCAGGCCTTGTAGTCGGCCTCGGAGATATTCGTCAGCTTCTTGACGAACGCCGCGATCGACCAGATTTCATCGTCCTTGGCGCCCGCCTGCTCAAAGCTGGGCATGCCCGTCATGTTGATGCCGTTCTTGATCACCCAGAACAGTTGCGCAGGCGAACGATCGTCCACGATCTTCTTCAGGTCCGGCGGATAGGGATGCAGCCCTTCCGAATATTTCTGCCACATCACGCCGGGCGCGCCGTGACAGTTGGCGCAGCCGAAGGTGGCGTAGGCCTTGGCGCCGGCCTGCACCATGGCCGCGTCGCCGAAAGACGCCGGCGGCTTGTCGTTGGCGTGGCGACTGATCGAGGCGGTCCGTACGCGCGTCAGCGCCCATGTCACTGCGGCGGGATCTTCGCTGGTTCCCGCCACACTATAATACCCGCCAAAGAAAAAGGCCGCCGCGCCGATGCCGGCGACGATCGCCAGCGCACCGATTGCCGCAAGGAACCGCATGCCACTCTCCGATCGTCCGTTGGTCCCGAATCCAATACTGGCTCCATTCAGGAATAACCGGCGGCCTGAAAGGTTGCATGGGCAGGACGCCAAGAACAAAGCCACTCCGCGACGGCCGCTTGCAGAAATTCGCTTCCATCCCCGGGGGCGAAAAAGCAAACCGCTTCCATTGCCCCGGCGGCCCGAAACGACGACATTTGACCTGCAAACCAACAGATTGACCGCGCAATGGACCGCTTGAGATATGAGCCGTTTGGCGAGCCCCTGGCACCCGAAGGGGAAGCCGCGCCGCGATCACGTGCGTCAAAATATCTGTTGCGGACCGGCACCGGCCTGTTCTGGTCGCTGGTGGCGGCCATCGTGATTGCCCGCGCCGTCATTTTTGAGCCGGGCGTTTTCGACCCGTTCACCCGCGTCGCCGCGCTGATCGAGGCCGCTATCTTCTAAGCGAAGGCTGCCAAGCGCCTGTCCTGCCAGACCAACCGTTCGAAGGCGGTGGCGGCGGGAGTTTCCATTCGCCCCGGCACCTTCAGTTGCCAGAGCGTGCGCTCGATCTTCAGGTCGCGTATTGGCACCACCTTGAGCCGGCCGAGCGTCACCTGATCGGCAATTGTGGCGCTCGACACGATGGCGACGCCGAGGCCGGCGGCCACCGCCTGCTTGATCGCCTCGGTGCTGCCGATTTCCAGCGTGCCCTTCGGCTCGATGCCCGCGGCGGCGAGCGCCTGCGCCACCACCTCGCGCGATCCCGATCCGGGTTCGCGCACGATCAGCACCTCGTCGCATAGCGCCGTGCCTGATATGCCCCGTTCGGCCGCCGCAAAACGATGCCGGGGATCGACGATCAGACTCATCACGTCGGTGCGCCAGGCATGGCTTTCCAACTCGTCATCCTCGACCGGACCCTCAACCAGCGCGATCTCGATGTCATGCGCCAGCATGAGATCGGCGATATCCCGCGTGTTGGCGATGACGAGGTTCAGGTCGATTCCGGGATAGTTTTTGTGAAACGTCCCGAGATAGTCGGAGATCATGTAGGTCGCGATCGAGGTGGAGGCGCCGATGCGCAGCGATCCGCTGTCGAGATTGCGCAACGACAACAGTTCGTCCTCCGCCGCGCGCTCGGCCGCGAACAGCGTCTCGGCGTGCCGCACCAGCGCCGCTCCCTCCCGGGTCGGGCGTACACCCTTCGGCGTCCGGTCGAGCAAGCGGCAGCCGACCTGAAGCTCGAAGTCCCGCACCCCCTTGGAGATCGCGGGCTGGCTGATGTGGAGCACCTCGGCCGCGCGCGAAAAGCTTCCGGTTCTTACCACCGTCGTGAACAGGCGCAGCAGATGCAGATTCAAGGACATAACTTCCCTTTATCGGGCCAGATCGAAAATATATTACCCTGATGCCCGATATTTCGCATAAATCTTTCTCCCTGCAGGAGAATTTTGTGCCGACAGACGAGGTGTCTTCCGAATCCAGCCGCCAGAGAGCGGCCGGCATAGCCCGTCGTCTCGCGGCGCTCATTCCCGGCGTGCTCATTTGCATTGCCATCGCCGGGGTTTCAGCCGCCCTTGAAGCCGCAGAACGGAACGTTTTCGAGCACCCCTATGTCGAAGCGCTGGTGCTGGCGATCCTGCTGGGGATGGCCGTGCGCAGCTTCTGGAACCCGCCCGTGCGATGGCAGGCCGGCATCGCCTTCAGCGCCAAGCAACTGCTGGAAGTCGCCGTGATGCTGCTCGGCGCGTCGATCAGCTTTGCCGCCGTCGCGGCATCCGGCGTGGCGCTCCTCGGGGCGATTGCGGCCACCGTCATCGCCACCCTGGCCCTCAGCTACGGCATCAGCCGCATGCTCGGCCTGCCGGTGCGGCTGTCGATCCTGATCGCCTGCGGCAATTCGATCTGCGGCAATTCGGCCATCGCCGCGGTCGCCCCCGTCATCGGCGCCAGCAGAGACGAGATCGCGTCCTCGATCTCGTTCACGGCGATCCTCGGCGTGGTGATGGTGCTCGGGCTGCCGCTGCTGATTCCGCTGCTGCATCTGTCCGCGACGCAGTACGGCATTCTCGCCGGCCTTACGGTGTATGCCGTCCCGCAGGTGCTCGCCGCCACCGTGCCGGCGGGGCTGGTGAGCACCCAGATCGGCACGCTCGTAAAACTGATGCGCGTATTGATGCTGGGGCCGCTCGTGGTGGGGCTCTCGCTGCTCGCTCCGCGCCTGCAAGGCGGCGCGCGGGGCAGAACCACGGCCGGCTTCTTCCGGCTGGTGCCGTGGTTCATCCTGGGCTTTCTCGCGCTTGCCGTCCTGCGCTCGCTCGACATCGTACCGGCGACAGTCATAGGTCCGCTGACGGCGATCACGAGTTTTCTCACCGTCGTGTCGATGGCGGCGCTGGGGCTTGGCGTCGACGTTCGGGTTCTCGCCACCGTCGGCGGCCGGGTGACGGCGGCCGTAACGCTGTCGCTGCTGCTGCTGCTGGCGATCAGCATCGGGCTGATTCAGCTGTTCCACTGACACCCATGGCTGCTCAGTCCAGCCTGAAGCCGATCCGCCGCACATAGGCGCCGAAATCCGCGCGCTCCGGCTGCGCATATTGCCGCGCCTTGTCCTCCGACCAGCCATAGGTTTCGGCCATCCCGAATTTCTTGACACCGCGTTGCGCCGCATAGGGCTGCGCTTTCTCGCGGCGGCGGTCATAGTCCGCGATGGCCGCGTCGAGGCCACCTTCCTGATAGGCGTTGTGATGCACCGTCACCGACAGCGGCAGCCGCATGCTGATGTCGGGCGTCTCCGCCGGATATCCGACGGCGAGGCCGGCGACGGGGAAAACATGATCGGGCAGCTTCAGGAGCTCCGACAATTTGGCGGAGTGATTGCGCACCGCGCTGATCGGACAGACGCCGAGGCCTTCCGCCTCCGCCGCGATGACGAACGCGGACAGCGCGATCCCTGCATCGACAGCGGCGTTGAAGAAGGCGTCGAGATGATCGTTGACAAAGGGCTTTTCGCGCAACGCGTGAATGCGGCGCTGCCTCCGGTTGTTGCCGCAGAAAATGAGCAGGCTCGGAATGTCCGCCGTCCACTTCTGGCCCAGCGGCCCGTCCGTCAGCAGCGCCGTAATCTGCGACTTCAGGTCGGCCGCGTCCACGATGATGATGTCGCGCTGCTGAAGGTCGCTCTTGGTCGGGGCGCACAGCGCCAGTGCGCACAGCTGCCGCAAGGTCGGGTATGGCACGGCATCGGGCCGGAATTTTCTCACAGATCCGCGGGCCGCCATTTGGTGCAGGACGGAAGGGGCGTCGTGACCAAGCTCCACATCGGCGGCATCGGAACCAAAGCGTTCGCCAAGCGGGGTTCTAGAATCGGACATTTCGAAATGTTCTCCAGTGTGCCGGTGCTCGATGCAGGTTCGCGCAAACAAGCAAAGTCGGAAAGGGGGATGCTGTGGTGCATACCTCCTGAATTATTAAGTTGCGTTTTGGGGCGCTTCGGAGCGGAATGAGCAAAACACGACGCGTTCGTCGGGAGGAATGCCATGGATATGAAACTGTCACCCGAGCAGCAAAGACTTCGCAGCGCGGCGCGCGAACTGGCCGAGGCCGAGTTCGCCGCCAGGGCGGCGGAGGTGGACCGCACCGAAGCCTATCCTTTCGACAATGTCGCCGCGCTGAAGAACGCGGGTTTCATGGGCTACACCATCCCGACCGCCTATGGCGGCCGCGGCGGCAGCTATTTCGAGGCCGCGCTGATCATCGAGGAAATGGCGCGGGTCTGCGGCGCGACCGGACGCATCACGGTCGAGGCCAACATGGGCGCGATATCAGCGGTGATGCAGTACGGCACCGAGAAACAGAAGCGGCTGGCGGCCGATCTCGTGCTCTCCGGCGACAAACCCGCGATCTGCATCACCGAACCCGAAGCGGGATCGGCCGCCACCGAGATGACGACGCGCGCCGACAAGCGCGGCAACAGCTATGTCATCCGGGGCAAGAAGCACTGGATCACCGGTGGCGGCGTGTCGAAGCTTCACCTGATTTTTGCGCGCGTGTTCGACGAGCGCGGTCACGAGCAGGGGATCGGCGGTTTCCTCGCGGTCAGGGGCGCGCCCGGTCTCGTGATCGGCAAGCGCGAACCTGCGATGGGCCTGCGCGGCATTCCCGAGACCGAGATCATCTTCGAAAACCTGGAAATCTCCGAGGACATGCTGGTGCTGCCGCCGCGGGGCTTGCGGCGCGGTTTTGCCGACCTGATCGACGCCTATAACAGCCAGCGCGTCGGCGCCGGAACGGTGGCGCTCGGACTGGCGCAGGGCGCTTACGAAAAGGCTTTGGCGTTCGTGAAGGAGCGAAAGCAGTTCGGGCGGCCGATCGCCGAATTCCAGGGCCTGCAATGGATGCTGGCCGACATGGCGGTGGCGCTCAATGCCGCACGACTGTCGCTGCATCAGGCGGCGCTCAGCGCCGACCCGTTTCCCGACCCGCTGCTCGCCGCGCAGGCCAAGATCATCGCCTCCGAGACCGCCAACAATGTCACCAACCAGGCGCTGCAACTGTTCGGCGCCCGCGGCTATTCGCGGGATTATCCGATGGAAAGGATGGTGCGCGATGCGCGCATGTTCACGATCGCCGGCGGCACCGCGCAGGTGCTGCGGACCCTGGTGGCGTCGCGAATCCTCGACACCAAGATCCCGCAGACCCGCAACGGCTATGTCGAAGCGGCCCAGGCGCCGTCGCTGGCGGCAAAATGATCCGGCGGCGGGTCACACCGCACGGCTGTGCATGGCGGCGGAATGCGCGAGGTGCGCGTCGAACGCCGATGCGACGCTGCGCACCAGGAATTCCGCACCGTCGCTGATCGAAAGGCGGTCCTCGACCATCGTCACGGCACCGTCGGCGATCAGGCTTTCGATCCGTGTCCGGTCGACGATCGCGGAGCGATGGTCGCGGCCGTGGGCACGCGACACCCTGGGCAGGTCGACCTTCAGGTCGCACATGATCCGTTCGATGATGTCGGCGCGAAAACGATCCTCCATGGTGAATGCGTATCCCTTGGCGGTGGCAAGCCGGCCCTCGGCGATGCGCGCGAGATAGTCGCGCGTCGCAACGACGTTCTGCACGAAGCCCTGCGGCATGCGGCCGATGGCGCTGGCGCCGAGGCCGATCAGCGTGTCGGCGGTATCGTCGGTGTAGCCCTGGAAATTGCGCTTCAGCCGTCCGTCCTGCCGTGCGATGGCGAGACTGTCGCCGGGCAGAGCGAAATGATCGAGCCCGATGCGGACGTAGCCGGCGTCCAGCAGGGCTTCCGCGATGATTTCCGATTGCCGGTGCCGTTCGATGCTGTCGGGCAGGGCGTCTTCGGCGATCTTGCGCTGGTGCTTCTTGAACGACGGCACGTGGGCGTAGCCGAACACCGAAAAGCGATCCGGCCGGAGTTCGACGCATCTGGCGACGGTATCGAGGCACGAATCCACCGTCTGTAGCGGCAGCCCGTAGAGCAGGTCGAAATTGATCCTGTTGACGCCGGCCCGGCGCAGACGCTCGACCGAAAGCGCGGTCTGTTCAAGACCCTGCATGCGGTTGATGGCGCGCTGCACGGCGGGGTCAAAGCTCTGGACGCCCAGGCTGGCGCGGTTGACGCCGCAATAGCCGAGCGCCTCGACCATCGGCTCGGTCAGCGTGCGGGGATCGATCTCGACGGCGATTTCGGCATCGGGAACGACGAAGAACGAATGGCGCAGCGCGCCTGTCAGTTCAACGAACGTCTCCGGCGACATGACGGTCGGCGTACCGCCGCCGAAATGGACGTGGGATACCGGCATGCGCTGGCCGATCGCTTCGGCCACCAGGCGCGCCTCTGTGCGCAGGCCGGCCGCATAGGCCGCGATCGGATCGTCGCGCCTGGTGACCGAGGTATGGCAGCCGCAGTACCAGCACATCGACCGGCAGAACGGCACATGCAGGTAGATCGAGGCCGGATGCTGCGTGGGTACCGACTGCAGCCATTTCCTGTACTGCTCCGCGCCGATGCCGGGGGAAAAATGCGGGGCTGTGGGGTAGCTGGTATAGCGCGGCAGCCGATCCTGCCCGTAGGACTGCGCCAAATCCGATCGCATCTGTCGTGCTCCTTGTGCCACCCGGTCAGTTACCGGACCCGGCGCCAGGGGACTTTGCGCTGGCTCAAACCGTTGGAAATCCAACACGGCTACGTCCGGTGCAGCAATGCCACGTTTCAGATGACCGATTTGTGCCGCTTGGGAGGTGCGTGCGTCTCATCGAGGTGCTTGCCTGAACTGCCTTCGCCATCTTCGGCAAGGCCTTGATGATCCTTTTCCCGGCAAAATGGATGTCTTTCAGCGCGTCTGCCCACATGGCGGCAGCCGGGTAAGACACGCGTGACCACGGCAGAGCGATCATGGCTGCGCCCGGTGGATGATGCGATGCTTCGAAGCTGCTTCAAAACGGCTATCGCTTTTTGGTTTCCTTCCGAATCCGCAAGTCGTCGATCAGCTTGCCCGATTTTATTTGCGCCACCAACCAGCGCGGTTGCTTGCCACGGCCCGACCAGGTTTCGGAAGGTTTGTCAGGATTGCGGTATCTCGCCTGCACCTTTGGGTAGGGCTTCCGCTGAGGTGTCGGTGCTTTCAAGGTCCGTAGCCGCTCTTCAAGAGCAAGTTTCTCGACTTCCAATTTTTCCTGCAGAAGGTGCGCGATCTCGATGTGCAACGACCAAAGATCGTCGATGCTCATCTGATCCAGCTCTTTGCGTTTCATGACCGTTCCACATTAATCCCAGCGCGTGTTCCGATACGTAACGTGGGTGGCGCGCACTGATACAGCCGAAATCTGGGGCTTGCCGATGCCACGAAATCAGTACACTTTTGATAATATCATTTTTATACCGCACATTCCGTTTTATCATACGTCAAGTTTTCAAGCTCAGCCAAGGTTGGAGCGGCCCTTCAAGGAGTTCGATGTGTTGGGGCGTTTTTTTGATCGAGGAGGAATCAGGCAAAATCCGGAGCTGGCAGTTCGATATGATCACCCTATCCGACTGCGTGCGGCGATAGCCCGCCCCCTCAAGCCCCTGAAAAGTTCGCCGTTGCCAAGGCGCCGATCCGCACGCGGCAACCGATCGGGAAGGCCGATAAAGCGAAGCCGGCGTCAGCCCTTTGACAGGAGGTCTGTTATCCTGCTGCTGATTTCATCAAACGTCAGTTCGAATGGATTGCTGAACCGTGGTCGGGTTCTCGGCCTTATCCCGCATATAGCAGCGGCTTGGGTTGGTAAGTTGCCGTGAAGTTTGGTCAGATTGCCATACTTGTATTGTCGTGTTTGACGAGTGACGGCTTTGCCCAGCAGGCGGACAACGACAACGCCGATGGTTCAGCGTCCATGACTCGCGAGCAGTGGAATGCGCGTGTCGAGGCCTCCAGGGCGCGAGTTCAAGCAATGAGGCGTGAAGGAAAAAGTTTTGTCCCGAAAGTCGAGGAGGATCCGGTAAGGCGTCTCCTCGACGACAATACGCTGGTGTACGGCGACATCGTCGTAACCGGGGAAGGTATGTTTCAGTTTTTGGGACAGACCGAAGCGCCCCACAGGCGCGACGACTTTCGGCAACTGGATCGCGATCCGGCTCCCCCTCGGCAGTAGATTCATCGATTCGGCTGATTTATTCGTAACGCCTCGATCGTCCATCGGCTGTTGCGCACTAGTGTTGCTCCACATGCGTGCAGCGGAGAACCGGAACCGTGCAGCGGAGAACCGGAACGCGTCGCGCCTTCGATTTCGTCGTCGAAAGGCAGAGTTGCACCGACAAGGCGTGCCGGGAACTGCGGCCCTGGACGCTGGCAGGGCAACGCTCGCGCTGGACGGAGGAGGCAAATCGGGGCCCCTGGAACTTGGTCGGGAAATTTACTTTCGGGACCTGAAAACTTGACAGATCGATGCAAATAGGCGCGGTTGTGGCGTGCCTCGATCTGGCCATTCGAGACCGGGTCCTGAGCGGACCTATTGTCGGGTGCAGGCAGTCAGTGTTGCGTTGACGACGGTTTCCTTGTCAATTGCGGGTTTGGAACCTCAAATTGAGTGGTTACCAATAGGACACGGATCGAAATCCATGACCTTGGAGATAGTGCAGGCCGAGGGGGGCGGCTCACCCCCGGGTCCCAGTCGCGAGATTGAATTCGCGCTTATGCTTTCCCGCGTGATCGACTCGGTCGAGAGCAATCCGGAATTTCTGCGGGCCACGGTCTACGAACTCGCCCGTCACAAACTGAAGGAGGAGTTCGGTTCTGAAGACCGGGGTGACCTCTCCAAGTCGCTGGAGACGGCCATCGCGAGTGTGGAGGCATTCAGCAAGAAGGACGGGCTAGGGGCGACCCTGTTGGGGGCGAACCCGGCGCAAACGAGGGCGCTGTTGGCTTCGTATCCTTCCAACCCTGATGTTACGTCTGCCCTGAACTCGGCTTCCCCAGCCTTCGAATCCCATGCATTTGGATCGGGTGGGACGCGGGCTTCGAAGAAGTCGGCCCGCTACACGATGATTCGCTGGGCTGCCGGCGCTCTAGCAGTAGGGCTCACGCTCGTATCATCGGTCGTTTTGCTACAGGCGCTTCGGAACAAGGGTAACGTTCTCGCGGTGCCGCCGCCAGCCTCGCCGAATGCCGGTACCGCTGCTCCCCCGGCAGTTGCAAAGGCGGTGGAGACAAAACCTGCAGCGCCGTCACCTACCTTGCCAACGTCCTTCGGTATCTACGCGGTCAGCAATGGCAAACTCTATGAACTTGACGTGCTGCCCGGGCGGGCGCCCGATCCGCGAATTGCGATCTCGTCGATCATAACTACGCCGAGCCGTGCAACGCTGCCGGATGGGCGGGTCTCTTTCGTGATTTACCGCCGGGACCTGGCAAATACCGTGGCTGATCGAGCGGAGCTTCGGGTCATCGCGAGGATCGAGCGGGAAGCCAGCTTCGGCAGCAATGGCAAGCAGGTCGTCACCGGCGTCGATGACAACTGGGTGATGCGGAACATCTCGATTCCCCAGCGAACGGCGCCGGTCAAGGACAACCCGGAAATGTACGAGGTGCGAAGCGAAAACCCTGACGTTCCATTGTCGCCAGGACGCTACGCGCTGGTTCTCAAGGGGTTCGCCTATGACTTCACCGTCGCCGGTGCGGTCACGGATCCACGGCAGTGCCTGGAGCGACTGATCGCTACCAACGGTAAATTCTATTCCGAGTGCAAGAAGTAGCGGCCGGCAGATCGTTTTCCGGCGGTGTTACAAGCGAGGTTGTCCCAAACTGGCAAGCCGGGCAGCTGCCTGAACTTGCGCGCCGCCACGAGATGTTTTGGACCCTCGGCGGTCACGTGGTAATCTCCCGCGGCTGGAATCAAGGATCCTCGTGAACTGATGTTTTCTTTTCGCACCAAGCCTGCCGCAAGATTTCGGTCTGCCGACCGCGATCGCGAGGCCGACGAGCAACGTTTGGCAGCCATAGGAAACTCGGTTCGCCTGGCTCTGGAGGCCGCGCAATGCGAGAAATCCGCGCTTGCGCAACGACTCGACGAAGCTCGAACAAGGGCAACTATTCTGGCCGGCACGGATACCTATGAGCACGAGGCTCGTCTGCCGGAGAAGACCGCTGAACTTGCCGAGAGTGAGGCTGAGATGAGCAGGGCAGAGGGCCGCTTGCTGGATCTGGACCGACACATCTTGAAGTTGCAGCGGATCGAAGGTGTTATCCTCGAGGAAATGCGATTGTAACCCAACAGCGCGCGACGTCCGGTACTTCGGCTCCGACCCTTGTCCACGAAGATCTCGCTTATGAAAGTGATCTTTGTCGCCAGAGATGTACGCGCTAGATGTGCTAGCGATTGCCGAGGCTCTTTCTGGCAGCGATACCTGTCTTGAGATCCTCCAGCCGCTTGCCTGAGTTCAGTTGCTCCGTGATCCAGCGCGGTCTCCGGCCGTGCCCTGTCCAAGTCTGCGATGGCTTGTCCGGATTGCGGTATTGCACCTGGGCGTACTTTGGCGCCTGATGAGCATGGACTGCTCTGAGCCGTTCCTCCAGGCGATTTTTCTCTTCGGTAAGCCGTTGGGCCAGTACTCGACCAACCAGCGCATGCAGTTCATACAACTGATCCGTCGACATTCCGCGAAATTGATCGTCTTCCATCCCCTCCCCCGTTTGGAATGAACCCCGATAGCTTAAAATTAAATATTGGTTTCCGATTGGTTACGGTTCAACAATAATAGGTGGAAGAAATTTGGCCACACTTGTTTACGAATATGGTTACTGAGCCGAAGAGCGGGGGCTGGATGCCTCCGACGACGCGTGTACTCGCAAGTCATCGGGTTGATAGCGCCCGGCGGAAGCAGGGGCGCTTGGCGGCGACGATCAAAGGCGTTGTTTGTATGTGAGCCGGCACGTCGTGTTGCGTAGTCAGATCGCCCGGCGTGGGGCCGCAATTCACGACGTCGATTTCAAACCTGTCGGCTCTCAGTCACCACGAGCTTTTCTGACAGCTCGTCTTCGCCTGATCGAGATCCAGGCGCGAAGACTGTAACCGGCAACAAATACCCCGAGCAAGATGGCTGCGTCGATCAACATCGGCTGCTTTCACTAAGGGACAGTCGCTTATTGAGCCCGCAATTTGGCCTCGGTGAGGCGTCAAGTAATACGGCCAAGATTTCTGCACAATTTCCACCCGTTTGGTGCAAACTAGCGCCTCAAATCGAGCGTCACTTACCACACATGCAACGGAGATGGGCGTATGAGTTGGTTGCAGGCGTGGTTGGTTTTCAATGCGGCGGTTGTCGTGTGGCGCGTATTCGTTGGGTTTGCGGTTTCGAACAAAGGAGAACTTTCCAGCGAGTGCCCTGTTCCACTGCAGCGTTGACCTCGCCGGAATGTGTTAGCTTGCCTTGACAAGATTGGAATACCGCGCCGATCGCCCGCGAAGTTTGAAGGCGTATCGGTGGCCGAGTTGTCGGACCATGCGTTCGCTATTGCAACTCAAGGTCGTTCGTTCGAATTGCGACCCACGCTAATGTTGAACTTCGGAGCGCATCGGATGGATTGCGCAACAAATCACCCTCCGATCCAATGACGGGGTGGCAAGCCGCGTACGCGCGCGAATCAACAGTAACCGATACAGCTTAGGCCCGCTACCATTCAGCCGCCTTCGGGGGCGTCCGACTATACCTTCAAGTCAGGATGGACATCGCCGGTGCCGCGCAAAGGCTAGCGTACCATCCGCGGCCCGCCGGCGCCGAAGGCCCCTAAGCGGCTTAAAGTGCAAAGCCGCGACGATCACCATATTGATTGAAATCCAGATGCCTAGCGCCAGAAACAATGCACTCATGACGAACTCCCGATCCAATAACACCCATGAGGCCGCTGGGGTTCCGTTGGGAACCGCATTGAAATCGATAGGGCGGTCGAGATAGGGGTTTGGTGCGGCAGCGAATTCTCGCTGTATTTTGGTACTTTAGATCGAGTGTGACTGAATACCTGGAACGCCTCCCGGTTAATCCCGCGTCACGCCATCGCCAGCGTCTTTCTTGCTCCCGGGGAGCAACTGGCGCTGGACGGCTGTCGTAGGCAAACGTCATTTCATTGTCCCATGGGCCTTGATGGGTTAACGAGACTAGGGCAACAGGGGGTGATTCTGGGCGCGCGAGCGACAGCATCAGCTTTGAAATTATTGCTCCACCATCACTGGATGGCTCAGAAGATGGTAAAATCAGCCGCTTCTGTTCACAAAGTCGGCGCCTTTTCCAAGTTTGTTCGCATGCGAGCCTGCGCCACGCGCACGCGCTGCGTTTTTCGAAGTTGAGGACCTCACATGACAGCCAAAATCGTCGCAGCATTATTTGTTCTGGCCGGCATTGCCGTCATCGATACAGATCCTGCTTCGGCCCAGGGCAGGGGGGCGGGAGGCGGTGGTCTCCATGGCGGAGGCGGCGGCTTCCATGGTTACCACCACGGAAGAGGTTTCCATCGGCATGGCCACCGTCACCACAATCGAGGCATCATCGTGGGTGACTTCGGATATGACTACGGCCGGGGATATGGAGACTGGTACGGTATCCGTTCCGGCTACGACGAGTGCCCTCTTTTCCGCCAACCCGTGAAAACTCCCGCTGGCTGGCGGGTTCAAATGATCCCGGTCTGCTGATCGGCGGGACCAGTATTGGCAATGACCAAATTTTTGGCAGGTTCAATCCAGGGAGCGCACGAAGCTCAGCTGCTGCAATCAGCCATGAAACGCCTAGAATGTGCACGGTGCGTCGCGTTGGTCGATGCAATCTCCATGAGAAATATTTATGTTAAACTCAAAGGCCTCTAAATAACGTATTGATTCAGATCATTATCCATCGGTCGGACATCAGCAGACCTGTTCGCGGAGTGGCGATTTGAGATGCGCGTCTGTATCAGTTGGCCGTTGTGTTGCATGGCGAAGCGAGGCCGACGCGGAAGGGGGCTGAGGCTTGCGGTGGTGACTGCACTGGCAATTTTGTTAAGCGCCCTGGTGAAGGCGCAACGTGGAACGGTGAGGCAAGAAATGGCGACGGTTACCCGGGGTTAACCATGTCGCTGTCACTTTCTTGATATCGAGACGCCATTTTCTTGGTGGAAAACCGCCGCCAAGATCCAAGGGGGCGGGGTTGATGCAATCTTTCTTACAGCTAGCCATGTCGGATCCGGCGTGGATCAGAACGGGGCTTCGGGTCGTGCATTTTTGCGGACTCGTACTAGGCGTTGGCAGCGCGACGTTGCTGGATTTGATTGTCGCCCGCTTCGTCCTGATGCGCGGCATCTCTCCAGAGCATGTCCACATCGTCGACTTCTCATCCAAGGTAGTAACGATCGGACTGGTTCTTCTTTGGGTTTCCGGTATTGGCTTCCTGTTTCATTATGGCTTCTTCGATCCTGCCAAACTGCAGAACCCCAAAATCTGGGCTAAGATTGCCATCGTGGCCGTTCTGACGGTCAACGGCTTTCTGGTTCATCACTTCGTGTTGCCGCGCCTTCGAGACCAGGTCGGTAAGCGTCTGTTCGATGGATTGTCGCCGTTTGAATGCTCGCTAGTGCTTCTGGCTGGCACGGTGTCCGTCATTTCTTGGTACGTGCCGTTGATACTCGGTGCGATTCCGCAGCTGAATTATGTCGTCCCTGCACAGGCGATATTGATCAGCTACGCGTTGCTGCTGGTTGCCGTGAATACGGTCATACAGGTTGCGATCGCACTCTACTTGCGTAGCCATTCAACGCCTGCGATGGCGGGTCGAGGCGCGGTTTTGCATCGACGCAAGACGAACTTGCTGCGCGGATCGCTGGCACTGGCCCTTGGATCGATCTGCTTTTCAATCTTCATGACGAAGGCCGCCGATGATCGGACAGAATTAGCCGAGCCAGCGACAACAAGTTCCATTGCAACTGATTTGAAGGTGGTCTCGGCGTCCAAAGAAGCCGTTGCGGAGCTGGCTTCTTCGCTAAGGCGCATCGAGGCCGGCGGGCCACCGCCCCAAGCCGAGCAACCGCAGGTATGGGCTCCGGTAACAGCCGCGCCGGCAGATGCGCATGTGACGGCGCCCGTCGCACATAGTGAAACGCAGGCGGTCGAGCGAGCTGTCTTGGTTAGATCCAATGCTCCCGAGCAGGCGTTGCTGCTGGACCGCGCTGGCGGTACCGAAAGCTTCGCCAGCCTTCCCAAACCGCCAGCGCGAGTTCATCCGCGCCGATCGAAAAGCGGATTTGTCGGCGCTTGGGCATCCGATGCGCGGGCATGTGAGGGAACGGGAGGTGACTTTCGGACGATTATCGGCGAGCGAGGTGCTCGCGCCGGAGCACACAGCTGCGCGTTCAAGCAGCAGAAGCAAATTGCAGATGCCGAATGGGAAATGAAGGCGTTATGCGAAGACGGATCGGAGCGCTGGGAATCGACCGTCCGTCTCTCACTCTCCAAGAATAAGCTGAAATGGTCCGGTCAGCGCGGCACCCAGATCTATGTAAAATGCACCTGAGGTTCGGCCGAGTTTTTCCTTACAATCGGGTGCTAGTCCAAGTGCCGGCCGGGCAAGAGCGGAAATTGTTCTCCGCTGTCGGCATCGTTGACAATGTTTCGCTTCAACGCAACTGCGTTCGCGAATTTTTCTCCTGGCCGGGGACGCTTGCCGTCGGCGCATCCTCGTCAGCGGCCTTGCGTGGTCCGGAATAGTCGAGGTCCATACCGTTCACCTGACACGAAAGCGTGCTTATTCCGGTGGTGAGGATGAAGCCATTCGCTCGGGGAATTTGCGCAGTTGCGAACTTGTAGAAAACCCCTAAGGCCCTCTGACCGCCGCCGAGCGGAATGCTTCCCAATTGAAGTGTGAGTTTGGTGACGTTGGACGCGCCGCCCGATCCGGGGCAGGTAAAGGAGCAAGCCTTGCCGCCGGTGCAGGAATACTGCCACTCGAACGTAACCTCTGATGCACCGGTAGGTAATGCGTCCGAAGGTTTCGCGTCCTGAGCGGCTGCCGGTTGCGCGAATGCGCCACAAAACAGCACCCCTGCCAAAATGAACGCTCTACAACCCCTGGATGTTTTGTGCATACGCTTACCCGCAACGCTTTAATTTTTACGGTTAACGGTTTACTAGGGAACACCAAGTGTTGGCAATCGTCTGCACGTAAAATATTCTTTGCCAATCTCATCGTGAATTTTCTTCAACCTATGCTGGCGCATGGTTGTTAAGGCATTGTAATCAAACGATTCTTCTTCTCAGAGATGAATTGGAAGGCGCGATCCGTCGCCGTTGTCATCTTGTTTTTGGCGAAAAATTAACATAGGTTCGACGCGCACCACGTCCTATTTTTGCCGTTCGTACGGCCTACCAGATGCCAATTGGGCAGCTTTTGACTGGCGCGCGCAGCGACGACAGGACACCAATTCTGAATTTAATCATGACCGATCGAGCGCTGACGATCTCGGGACGTCGTCGGTTTAACCTTGGCCTGCACCGGCACGATGCCACAGTTTCGCTACCGAGCCGTCACCTCCACCGGAGAGATCATTGTCGGTGAAGTCGAGGCTTCATCGCGCGAGGAAGTTGTTCGACGCATCGAATATCTCGGACATATGGCGATCGAGGCCGAGCTCGCGGCAACCGGGATACTGACTCGCAGTCGCCGGACCTCCACAACTCTGCCGCGATCTCGCGACGTATCCATCTTCCTCAGGCAACTGGCGCTTCTGATTGGTGCCGGATTGACGCTCGAGGCTGCGCTCCAGACCCTCGGAGGAGATGCCAGCAAGGCGCTGGCGACTTTCGCCAATGATCTGCGCGCGTCCATTTCGGCCGGCCAAAGCTTCGCAGAGGCATTGGAGCGCCACTCCGCGATCATCGACCCTGCTTATGTCGCGATGGTGCGGGTAGGGGAGGCATCGGGCAAGCTCGAAGCTGTGCTTCGCGCGATCGTCGAGGATCGAACCCGTCGCGAACTGATGACCGAGCGCATCAACTCCGCAATCCGCTATCCGCTTTTTCTGATCGGAACGGCCACGGTCATCCTGCTTTTTTTTCTCATCTATGTGGTCCCGCAATTCGAACCGGTGTTCAAGGATCTCGGTGGCCGCCTCAACTCCGGCGCGGCGGCGATCGTCGCCGCCTCGATTTGGCTGCGCGGCAACATCGATCTGTTTCTGGGGATTTGTCTGGCACTTGTGATCGGCACCTGGCTGGTATTGAACAGGCGCGAGTGGCGGGCGCAGATTTTCGCCGCCATCGCCAAACTTCCAGGCGTTTCAGGCCCAATAGACGACAGGCGTACCGCGCGGATCGTGGGCACGCTTGGCCTTCTTCTCGAAAACGGCGTGCCGCTGCCGACAGCCCTGAAGATCCTGCGCGACGTCGTTACGGAGCCTGCCTACGTTGCCGCGGTGGACCGCGTTTACGAGCACGTCCGGAATGGACGAAATTTCGCTGATGCTCTCGAAGAGACCAAACTGCTTCCGCCGCTGGCGATCAGGATGCTGAGGGTCGGGGATCAAGTCGGCGACGTCGCCCCCATTGTCCGTCAGGCGGCGCTTTTCTACGAGCACAAGCTGGGTGTCGGCCTCGACCGGCTGATGGGCGCGATCGGACCCGTTACAATCGTCGTCGTCAGCGTCGTCATCGGCACATTGATTGTTTCGATCATGAGCGCTCTGCTCAGTATTACGGAACTCGCACAGTGACGGCGACTGCCTGGACCGGTCGACCTTTGCAGTCAGAACCTGAAACAAGATTCAGCGATCGAAGTGCTGGCTTCACCCTGATCGAGGTCGTCGCCGTGTTACTGATCGTCGCGCTGGTTGCTTCGCTTGCCGTTACCAGGATGTCAGGCACGGGGCGGGGAAAGCTCAAGGCTGTGGCGCTTGAGACGGCCGCATTGCTGCGGCGTGAGCGTCTTGGCGCAGTCCTGACCGGGAAAGAACGCCAGGTTTCGCTCGACGGCGAGCGTCGTGTCCTGGTCGGCGATGGGGGTGACACTCTCGCCATCCCGCGCGACGTTACTTTCGACGTCTTCGGCATCGACGCAGTGTGGTCGGGGCGTCAGGCCGTTATTCGGTTCACCCCGGACGGCGCATCGACCGGAGCGGTATTGAAATTGTCACGTGAGAATGCCGAATATGAAATTCGCGTCAATTGGTACACCGGAGGCGTCTCGATCACGCCGTGACTGCGATGGGCAGGCGGGGTTCACCCTCCTCGAGGCCCTGGTGTCGCTGGCCGTGGTCCTCGCCTTTGCGGGGGTGCTCGGTCCGCACCTGTCTCAGGCGCGTCGGATCATGGCGGATGCCGACGGCCGCGTCGCCGCGCAAGTCCTGTTGCGCTCGCTGCTAGACGGACCGTTCAACCGCGCCAGTCTGGCCGAGACGTCGCAGGACGGTGAAACGGCAGGGCTGCGATGGCGGGTCACCTCCGAACCGATGGGCCCTGCCGAAAAGCAGAATCTGCAAGCATACCGTATGACGGTGAGTGTCACATGGGGTTCTGATCAGACCATCAAGGCGGAAACGATACGGCTGCGCAAGACGTCAGGACGTTAGAGATGCATCGGAACCGAGCGGCCGTCGGATGCGATGGCTTCACACTGATCGAGGCCCTCGCCGCACTTGCGATCGCTTCCGTGATCATCATGGCGAGTTCCGCGCTGATTCACAATGTTGCGCTGTTCTTTGACCGGGGAACGCGAGGAGTGGCCGAAGCGGAGCGTTTGATGCTTGCTGTCGAGCGACTGGCGGGAGATTTCAGCTCGGCCCGCTTCGTGCAGCGACGGACAGGAACGAAGGACCGCGCCGCAGCCTTTGCGGGCGATGCGGCCAGCGTCAGATTTGTCGGGGTCGGTCGGGCCGCATCGGGGTCGCTCGACGACGACCTTATCAGCCTGAAGATCGAGCAGGTCGGCCAAGTCAGTCGCTTGGTCAGACGGAGGGCGGTTTGGCCTGGGCCGATTGCGAGTTTCGAGGACGTGGTGCCGCAAGATCCGGTCAATCTAATCGAAGGCAATTTTGACATTTCATTTGTATTCGCCCGCTTTGCTCCCGATGGATCCCTCGCCTGGCAGACCGACTGGTCCGGAGAGGAGGGGCTGCCTTCATATGTGAGGCTCAATCTGCGGGACCGGGCAACGGGCGCCAACCTGCTAGGGGAGGCCAATTTCGTGATCCGGGCCAATGCGCCGGCAGCCTGCGGGAAGGCCGACGCGATGGTCACCTGCCTGAACATTGCGACTTCGGCACAGGGGAACGTGCCCGAGCAGAGGAGGCAGGTCCGATGAAGCGAAGCGACCCGCGTAGTGGCGTGATCCTGATGACCGTGCTGTGGTCGATCGCACTGCTTTCGGCGCTTGCGATGGCGGCTTCAGTGACTTTCCGCGGCTTTGCGGGAATCATGTCGGTCGAACGTGATCGCGTGCAGGGCGATGCGCTGCTGTCGGCGGGTCTCGAGACGGCTGCGAGCATCGTCGATGCGTTGGGAAATGCGCCGTTGTTGGACAACGAAGTGAGCGTCAGCCTGGCCACCGGTTCGGTGCGGTCGCGGCTCACCGATGAGGGCGGCCGCATCGATGTGGGAAGAGCGCCCGCTGAGGTGATCGTGTCCCTACTGCGCTCGGTTGGCGCTCCTGAGCCGGCGGCAACTGAAGTCGCCAAGCTTATCGTCGATCGGCGCTATTCCGGAAATGCGGCCCGACCGTTCGCCAAGCCGGAGTCAACCGATGCAAGGATTCCGCCTCCCGCGCAGCCGTTAGCGGCAGAGTCGGAACAGCCGTTCTCCGACCTGCGCCAGCTCCAGCTCGTCCGTGGGATGCGTCCGGAATGGGTGGCTGCGATTGCACCACTTGCGACCGTATTCGGGAGTGAAACGGTCAATCCGCTAACAGCGCCGCCGGGCGTAATTGCCGCCCTCCCAGGTCTTGCGAAGGGGCAGGTCGATGCCTTCGTCAGGGCGCGTCGCAACTCGTCCACGGATGCCGATCAGCTGCTGCGGCTGATCGAGCCGGCGCGACGATACCTGGCCGTCAAGCCGGTGCGTGTCGCATCGGTAGAACTCGTGGCCGAGCTCGAGAACGGCTACGCTGCCGCCGCGCGGTCTGTCATCGTTGTGCTGCCTCAGGATCGTCTGCCCTATCGCGTGCTATCCTGGACCCCGGTATCATCCCCGCGGCTTCCTTAGCGGGTGGCTTGGAACCAAAGGCAGAATCATGCGCATTGGCGCTATCTGGAAGCAGTGGATCGAGATCCTCGCCAGACTGTATTTGTCCTGGAGCGAGACTGCCCGCGAACGCCGTTCGCTGATGGTCACGTTTGAAAGCAGCCATGTTGTCGTTCGGCGGGCAGAAGCGACGCGGGATGCCATTCTACAAGATGCGCAGGCGGGAAGTGTTCTCGCAACCCTGGCCCCTGGAGTGGAAGTTTCCGCGGAACTGCAGCGCATGGTTCATAACCACTTTGTCGTCCTTGAATTCCCCGACCATAAAGTCTTCGTGCGGCGACTAAGCGTGCCCTCGCAGGCGCGGAAATTTCTCGCCGGGGTAATCAGCAACCAGATCGAGCGACTGTCGCCCTGGCCGGCCAAGGATGTCGTCTACGGTTTCGAAGCCGACGATGGCGCGGATGCTGCGGCGGTCGAGGTGCGGATCATCATGGCGGCGCGCAGCGACGTCGACGCGGTGCGGCACGATCTCGCCGCGCTCGGCTTGTCGATCGATCGGATCGTCGCGCGCGATGTCGAAAGCGAAGCTCACGGCGATTCCCCCGGCTCGATAACCTTGTGGTCTCGACTCGAAGACAGGTCGCGTGACAACATCGGGGGAGTGGCGCGCAAAATCGGGTTCGGCATGGCGGCCACGGTGACGGTGAGTGTCATCCTGAGCACGTGGGCATTGCTGTCGGCAGGTTCGTTCCGGGACGAGAGCGACGGGATGGCTGAGCGCTCCAGGCTCTTGCAGAGGCAAGTTCAGACCGGGCGCTCGGCATCTGCGCTTGCATCGATGCCGCCGGCCGAACGAGCATGGGCCTCCAAGGAGATGTCGACATCCAGCGTGATCGTGATGGAGGCGTTGTCCCGGGCTCTGCCGGATTCCGCCTATCTCACCGATATTCGGCTTGAGAAGGAACAGCTTCGGATTGTCGGGCTGGCCGACGATGCCCCCGGATTGCTGGCGCCGCTTGAGAAATCCAAACACATGACCGACGTACGCTTCTTTGCGCCGATGGCGCGCGCCCCGGATGGCAAACGTTTCAGGTTCTCTATCGAGGCGCGGGTGCAGCCCCACATCAGTATCGGAGAGGATTGAGAGATGCTCAAACTCGACCGTGAACAGGCGATTTCCGTCGGGGCCTTTGTCCTGCTGTTGCTGGCGTCGTTATCCGTGATGGGGATTTCGCTTCAGGCGCGCGCCGATGCCGCGCAGCAGTATGCCGAACGGCGCGAGATGCTGTCGCGCCTCGAAGCCAGGCTCAAGACGGCTGGCAGCCGGCCGACGGCCGCGCCGCCCGCGGCCTTCCTCGATGCTTCCACTCCTGGACTCGCCAGCGCGCAGCTGCAATCCTATGTCGGGCAACTGGCCGGCCGTCATAATGCCAGCCTGATTTCTTCTGGCGGCGAAACCGCCAAGCGGGACGACGCGCCGGATACGGTCCGCGTTCAGGCGGCTTTCGAGATGAATCTGCCGTCATTGCGCGCGTTGCTGTATGAGCTCGAGAGCGGTACGCCATACGTATTCGTGGATGCGCTGACAGTGCAGCTCGCCAATGCGAGAGCGGGGCAGGCGGCTGAAGACCCGCAGTTGCGGGCCACGCTGAGCCTGCGCGCGATATGGCGACGGGGGGCGTCATGACGAATTCGCGGTCGCGCACGGTTGCCGGCTTTCTCCTGGCGCTTTCGGGCATGACGTTGACCGCCAATGCTTGGGCCCAAGAGCAGGGCCGCGCCAGCGGGCCCTTGGCCAATCCGGTCGCGGCTCAACCGCTGGACCAGCTCTCGGCAACGCTCGATCGTTCGCTGTTCTCGCCGAGCCGTCGTGGCGCGCCCGCGCCCCCGCCCGTCGCGCCACTACCCGTGCTACCCGCACTGCGGTCCCAGCCGCCCGACGTCGTTCTCTATGGCGTCGTGATGGATGGCGAAAGCGCCCGCGCCGTTGTCCGTGTCGGACCCGACAAGCGATTGCTTCGCGCCCAGATGGGCGACGACATCGATGGCTGGAAAGTCGCACAGATCGACGGGCGCAAGGTGGTGCTGGCATCCGAGGACGGCCGATTTGCCACCTACCGGCTGTTTAGTGGCGAGCGTTCGGGAGCAGATACGCCGGAATGGCCGAAGAATTAGGACCGAGTGAGTCAAAGGGTCGCAGGCCCTGGGACGCCAGAAATCGGGTATAAAGAGAGATTCGACATTCGGGGGGCCACGGATGGATGTCGAACAAAAAACCGATGCAATATTAGCGACATACACTCGAATGCGTGATCGGACGCGCAATCGGGCCAATTCGCTTGGGAACGAATATTGCCTTTAAGGTGAATTTTGAGTTTATTAACGCCAATATGCGTATCTAAAAAAGACTCAGGCAATAGGATTTGTCAACGCAATTTAATCGCTTATCGCGTGCCAAGTGAAATTAAATGGCATAAGTTGCGGCAAATCGTTGACTTTGGTTTGAGTACCAGTTGATTGCAGTGCGTCTCACATCCAAAAGTTGATCAAATACGCAAAATGGTCGTGGGTTTGCCTCATAGATCGCGATGTTAGCCGCACAAAGTTCGCAGAATGCCCACAGTTGTAAATGAAATCGTAACGGGCGCGCCTGCGAGGCATTCCTTGCATCGTGTTTGAGGAGCCCGGGTGTTGCCGAGATGTGGCGATGGGGTGCCACTGCGGGGAGAATATTGTGGATAAATTGCATGGGCGAAGCGCGAGCGAGTTGACGCGTGTTTGCGGCGTACTCTGGATCTGCTTCGCGCTAGGCGGCTGCGGCTCTTCGAACTTGGCCTCGATGGCCAGCGTCACGGCACCCGACGCGACGGACCCCGTTCGTACCGCTGACTTTAGTCCACGTCTTCCCATCGCGAACGACGGATATGCGGGCAATTCAGGTCGGCCTTCCAGAGCGCGCGATCGGGATTCCGGCGAAACGAACCAGCCCTTCCTTTTTCCGGGTTCGGACGTCCAGCCGGAGCGGCCGCGCGAGCGCGATCCGGAGCTGCGGACTGCCTCGCTGCAGCAGGCCGCATTCATGAAGGGCGACGGCGTCGAGATGAATTTCGAGGGGGCCGACGTCCAGACGGTCGCCAAGACGCTGCTCGGAGACATTCTGCACCTCAATTTCGTCGTCGACCCGCGCGTCCAGGGCAACGTGACGCTGGCCTCGGCCGGTCCGATTGCGCGCAAGGATGTGCTCCCGGCCTTCGAGAGCGTGCTCAAGATGTCAAACGCGGCGATCGTGCGCCAGGGCGATCTGGTGAAGGTCGTCCCGATGCAGGAGGCCGGCGCGGGCGCCATCAGTGTCGGGGCTGGCGAGCCGGGCTTCGGTGTCTCGCTGGTACCGCTTCGCTATACCTCGGCATCGACGGTGGCGAAGACCGCCGAGAGCTTCATGTCGCGCGCCGGCGCCATTCGCGTCGTCCCGTCAAGAAATCTGCTGCTGGTGCAAGGCACGACCGCCGAACGGCAGGCCGCGCTCGACGTCGTCGCCACCTTCGACGTCGAATGGCTGCAGAATCAATCGGTCGGCGTTTATCCGCTGAAATCGACTTCACCGGAAACCATGATCGGCGAACTCGAGCGGGTATTCGAGACCGCCGACGGCGGGCTGGGGCAAGGCGTGATCCGCTTCCAGCCGATCTCCCGCATGAATGCCGTGATGGTGGTCACGAAGAATCCCAAGCTGCTCTCCCAGACCACGCAGTGGGTTCGTCGTCTCGACCGGTCCGATTCAACCGGCACGACGCTGCGAACGTACAAGCTGAAGAACGGCAAGGCCATTGAAGTGGCGAAGATATTGAACGACATTTTCGGTTCGAGATCCGGGAGCGGCGATTCCACGACGAAGCAGCTCGCGCCGGGCGTCGACGGCGTCCAGGCCCGGATGGACGCTCTCGATCGCGGCTCGTCGAATGGCAACGGGTCGAATACTGGCGGGCTGACCAATGCCAGCACCAACTCGAACAGCCGCAACGCCGGCACCATTGCCGCGGCGTTTGAGACGTTCTCGAGCCGCAAGAACAGCAACGACGCGGATTCTTCGGCGACTTCATCCGGGACGATGCCGCGGGGAACGTTCCAGAACCTGCGGATAACTGCCGATGCGGCCAACAATTCAATCGTGGTCTATTCCAACCAGGAAGACTACCGGGTGGTCGAACGCGCCCTCCGCGACATCGACCGGCCGCTGATGCAGGTTGCGATCGATGCAACGGTCGCGGAAGTCACGCTGACGGACGAACTCCAATTTGGCGTCCAGGCTTATCTCACCAGCAAGAACGTCGGACTTGGCAAGGACAAGGGATCGGTGAGCCTGCTGAGTGCGGGACAGGATGTGGCGCAATCGGCGCTGCTTCAAAAGGTGGCTCCCGGCCTGAACCTGCTGCTCGGATCGGAATCGCAGCCGCGCCTGATCCTCAACGCCCTGTCCAACATCACCGACGTCAAGGTGCTATCGTCGCCATCGATCGTCGCCCTCGACAATCAGCCGGCGCTGTTGCAGGTCGGCGACGAGGTGCCGATCACGACCAGTTCGGCTGCGGTGCTGACCAATTCGACCACGCCGATCGTCAATACAATCAGCATGCGCAATACCGGTGTGATCCTGAAGGTGCTGCCGCACGTCCATGCCAACGGATCGGTTCAGCTTGAGGTCGACCAGGAAATCTCAAACATCGTGAATGCCGACAAGGACACGTTGACGCCTACGATCGCCCAGCGCCGCGTTCATTCGACGGTTTCGGTGAACAGTGGCCAGACCGTGCTGCTTGCCGGCCTCATCAGCGAACGCAGCCAGCAGTCTAGATCCGGCATACCGGGACTTCGCGAGATCAAGTTTCTCGGCGACGTTTTTGGAAGTACATCGAGCACCAAGACGCGGTCCGAAATCATCATCTTCATCAAGACCCAGTTGATCCGGAACGGCGTAGATGCCAGCGCGGTAACCGAGGAATTCCGCGACAGGCTGCAATCGATGCGCGGTGGCCGCAGCGTCGTTGACGGGACGGGGGTCGTGAGATGACCGTCGAGGTCGAAGCGGGAGCGATGGCCGGACCGGAGATCGATCTCTGGCCGCGACCCGCGATCCTGATCGGCGGCGCCGTCGTCATCGGCCTGATCTCCTTCCTTTCGTTGCCGTGGCCGGTGGCCCTTGCCTCGACGGTGCTGGGAACGCTGATGATCGCCGGGGCCGACGTCGATGCGAGAACGTTCCTGCTGCCGGACGTCATCACATTTGCAGCCTTCTTCTTCGGGATCCTGGCTGCACCGTTGCTCGATATGGCAGACCCATGGACAGCGACTGCGCATGCGATCGCGCGCGCCGGAGTCGTGGCAGGTCTGCTGGCGTTGTTTCGCAGCGGCTACGGCTGGCTCAGGAAGACAGAGGGGCTCGGTCTCGGCGATGTGAAATTGGCCGCGGCCATCGGGGCATGGCTGCCGCTGGATGCGATTCCGTTGTGCTTCGGGCTGGCGGCAAGCGGCGCGTTGGCTGCGGTGGTGCTGGCGTATTTGAGCGGCAGGGCAATCATGCGGACGACAAGGATACCGTTCGGCGCCTTTCTGTGTCCGGCGCTGTGGATCGTATTTTTCGCTGACAGCGTGACGCGATAGCCGCGGAGCGAGGTAGCAGGATGTTGATGCCTTACCGTGGCAGATCAGCGAGAGCGGGGAGCGCAACGCTGGCGAACTCCAGGAACGCGGTCGAGCAGTTTCGCCTGCACTTGATTGAGCGGGTTCCGGACGCCGCGAAGCTGAGATTGCGGGAGATTGATCCCGCCGAGGGAGCTTCCGGCAACGGACTGCGCGAATTGTGGGAAAAGTCGGATCTCCCATCGGGGATATTCGCCGACGAGGTGGCAGCCTTCTGGCGATTGCCGCGCCTCAGCCTGCAGAATCTGATGGATGCCGTCGGCGCGGTTGAGCGGTTCTCGCCGAGGTTCTTGCGTGAATCATCGGTTTTCCCCTTCCGGACCGGCGATGACGGCTTCGCCCTTGCGGTGGGCGACCCGGCCGACGGCGCTGCCATACGGGCGGCCGAGATCGTATGCGGGCGTCCCGTCGTGATCGCCATCGCGTCCTTTGACGACATCGCCACGATGCTCGAACTGCGGCTCGATGAACGCACCACAGGCACGGTCGTCGATGAGCCGGAACGCCGCACTGGCGACGACGACATCGACAGCCTGCGCGATCTGGCGAGTGGCGCGCCGGTCGTCCGGGCCGTCAATGACGTTCTCGAGCGCGCCATGGAACTGCGGGCGAGCGACATCCACATCGAGCCATTCAGGGCCGGGCTTGTCGTGCGAATGCGGGTCGATGGGATTTTGCGCGTGGTACCGTTCCCGGCGGAGGCGCCGCCGCAGGCGGTGGTCTCGCGCATCAAGATTCTGGCCGGCCTCAACATTGCCGAGCGGCGGCTGCCACAGGACGGCGCGGCGCGGGCGCGGGTCGGGCGGAGCGAGATCGATATCCGCATCGCCACAATGCCGACGCAGCACGGTGAAGGCGTCGTCATCCGTCTGCTGCCCCGCGACCGCGGCTTGCTCGATCTGGGCAAGATCGGATTGTTCGGCCAAGATGAAGCGACGCTGCGTCGTCTGCTGCAATTGCCGCATGGCTTGATCCTCATCACGGGACCGACCGGAAGCGGCAAGACCACAACGCTGGCGACGATGCTGTCGATCCTGAACGAGCCGACGCGAAAAATCCTGACCATCGAGGATCCGGTCGAGTACGAGATTCCTGGTGTCAACCAGTCGCAGGCCAAGCCGTCGATCGGGCTGACTTTCGCCGCGGCGATGCGCGCGTTCGTGCGCCAGGATCCCGACGTCATCATGGTCGGCGAAATCCGCGACAGCGAAACCGCCAACATCGCGATCCACGCGGCGCTGACCGGCCATCTCGTGCTGTCGACGCTCCATACAGAGACCGCGGCCGCGGCGGTGCCGCGCCTTCTAGATCTCGGCGTCGAGGGATTTTTGCTGCGATCGACATTGCGCGCCGTCATCGCCCAGCGACTGGTACGCGTGCTCTGTGACGGCTGCAAGAGCGCGCATCAACTGACCGAACCCGACATCGCGCAAGATCCGCGATACAGGGTCCTCGGATTTGCCCCCGGCGAGACGATCTACCGCCCGGGGAGTTGCGAACGTTGCGGCGGCACCGGTTATCGCGGGCGCGCCGGAATTTTTGAACTGCTGGAATTGACCGATGAGATCAGGCCCTTGGTCGGCGACAAAGCCGATGCCTCGCTCATCGACGGTGCGGCCATTCGTGCAGGCATGACGACGATGCTGGACGATGCCGTGCAAAAGTGCCGACTTGGAATGACCGCACCGCCCGAAGTCTTGCGCGTGACGTCAGCGCGCTGACCGACGGCCAAACGGATAGAGACGACGACTTGATACGGAGAGAACACATGAAACGGCCTGGCGTGACGACCAGTCACCGTACCGATCGACGGGGCGAAGCCGGCTTCAGCCTCGTCGAGATGTTGGTGGTGATTGCAATTATCGGATTGATCATGGGCCTGGTCGGACCGCGCGTTCTGAATTACCTCGGCGACTCCAAGGTGAAGGCGGCCAAGCTTCAGATCGAGAGCTTCTCCAGTTCGCTGGATCTGTTCTATCTCGATGTCGGCCGCTATCCGAGCGTCAGCGAAGGTCTTTCAGCACTGGCGCAACGTCCCGGCAACGCCTCCGTCTGGAATGGACCGTATCTCAAGACCGGGACCGTGCCGACCGATCCATGGGGGCACGTCTATCAATACCGTTCTCCGGGCGAGCGCGGTCCTTACGAGATCGTATCGCTGGGATCGGATGGCCAGGAAGGCGGCACCGGTACTGCAGCCGACATCAGCAATCATGCTGCGACGAATCGACAATGATTGAACTCGTCGCGATCGTTGCCTTGCTCTTGCCGTACGATCGCATCAGCTTTTGATTTTGGATTGCATCACATCTTGATTGATTGGGAGTAATGCTCGTGCGCTCCATCACTTCGTTGCATCGTGGTTTTCGACTCCGGCTCGCTGGGAACCTGGCCGTGGCGGTCGCGCTTTCGTCGATCATGTTGACTTCGTCGACCGCATTCGCCGCAGGCGTCATAGAATCTTTCGGTGCGACCAGTCTGGTTCAGGTCGGCAGCAACTTTTATTTCTACCCTGTCGGCGGCAGCAGCGGTCCGCAGTTCAAATATCGCGGAACGCCGGTGGCGGTAGGACAATATGAGTGGAGCTATATCGGGGCGGAGAAAACGGCGAGCGGCTACCAGGTCGCGCTTCGAATAGCGGGTAAGGATCAATACACGGTCTGGAATACCGACAGTAACGGCAGTTTCGTCTCAAACGGGACGGGAGGCGTCATCGTCTCGGGATCGAGCTCTGTGCTCAAATCCCTTGAGACCAGCTTCCAGCAGGACCTGAACGGCGACGGCCTGATAGGCAACGCTGCTCCGCCAAAGACAGTGATCGAATCGTTCGGCTCAACCAGTTTGGTGGAGGTAGGAAGCAATTACTATTTTTATCCCGTCGGCGGCAGCAGCGGCCCGCAGTTCAAATACCGCGGAACGCCGGTGACTGCCGGGCAGTATGAGTGGAGCTATATCGGAGCCGAGAAAACGGCGAGCGGCTACCAGGTCGCGCTTCGAATAGCGGGTAAGGATCAGTACACGGTCTGGAATACCGACAACAATGGCGGCTTTGTTTCAAACGGAACGGGAGGCGTCATCGTTTCGGGGGCGAGCTCCGTGCTCAAATCCCTTGAGACCGGTTTCATGCAGGACCTGAACGGTGACGGCGTTATAGGTGTAAGCGCGACGCCGACGCCCACTCCAACACCAACTCCGACGCCAACCTCTACGCCGACCCCGACACCAACGCCAACGCCAACACCAAGCTCGACGCCGACACCGACACCGACACCAACTTCCAGTCCGACACCGGGCCCGGTGGCGGGAAATTGCGGCATGCAGCTAGGGACTGCGGTGGCGTTCTGCGACACCTTTGACACCAAGAATCCGGGAATTCAAAGCCGCACGGGTGATCTCGACCCGAATGTCTGGGGCGTATCGCGCGCGACCGGCAACACCAACTTCAGCCCGGGTCTTTATAATGGCTGGGCGCCGACGGAGATCCGGACTTGTGACGGGACAAAGACCGTTGTTCCGCCTAACGACATCGTCATTTGTAATGGCCAGCTTCGGCAAGCCGTCAACGACAATCCGAGCGGCAACTTCGAGGCCGGCGGGGTGACCGTCTTGGCGATGTATCCGAAACAGCCGTTTGACTTCGCCGGGAGGACCGGCACGGTTTCGTTCGATATCAGCAACGATACGCACGGCACTCACGCGGCGTGGCCCGAGTTCTGGCTGAGCAATCTTCCAATACCAACGCCGTTCAATCACTTCGATACGTGGCAGGCACTGCCGGAACATGGCCTGGGAATCCGTTTCGCGGGCTCGGCTGCTCCGGGCGAATACGGGTCGTGCCCCAACGGCAACAATTTGAGCAAGCGTCGCTGGACGGTCGATTCGGCTGTGGTGGTCCGCAACTACGTGATGGATGACACCATTGGGATGGGTGGAGTTCGGACCAGTATGCAGGTCCGCCAACTGGATTGCGTCGTGGCGCCTGACGATAATTCGGGGATCACGAACCACGTCGAACTCAGGATTTCCCAGAACCAGATCGATGTTTACGCCACCGATGCGGGTGTCGTACCGACCCCCGCCAATCTCAAGCGTATTGCCGTCGTCACCAATGCGAACCTCTCGCTGACCCGCGGATTGATCTGGCTGCAGGACGTTCACTACAACGCCGACAAGGCGGCGGCCAGTTCAAGCGCGCCTTCGCAAAGACAGCACACGTTCGTATGGGACAACGTGGCGTTCGACGGCCCGTTTACCTACCGTGATTTCAGCTATGACGCGCTGGACGTTGTTCAGCCCAATGCGTCGACCAAGACGGTCGACCTCGGCAAGCCGTCGTTGGCCAATCAGACCGCGAGCTGGAATGTTCTCAACATGCCGGCGAATCCGAAAGCCGCCTCGGCACGCGTCCTTTTCAATTTCTATGTGCAAAGTGCTCCGAGGACGCTCAACGTGATCGTAAATGGCAAGGCATATCCGACGCCTTGGCCATACCCGGACAACAGAGCCTACACGTGGCGTACCTATGCCGTGACAGTTCCCATTGCCGATCTCGTCACCGGGACCAATGTGGTTCAGCTGGGGTCGGATCAGGCGATGATCACGTCCAACGTCAATATCGTGCTGGTGGACGTGCCGGGTGGAGTGCCGGTGCGGCCGGGATCGAACAATGCCTATCCGGGCACGTCAGGTGGAAGCACCGCCGGCGGTGCGAGCAGCACCACACCTGCACCCACCGTATCATTCTCGGCTAGCCCGACCAGCATAACGGCGGGCAGTGTCTCGGTCATGAACTGGTCGTCGACCAACGCCAGTTCATGCAACGCTTCGGGCGGCTGGACAGGCGCGAAGCCGGTCTCCGGTACCCTTGCGGCATCACCGCAATCCACGACGACCTATTCTCTGGCCTGCACAGGCAACGGCGGGACGTCGGCGGCAACCAGCGCGACGGTTGTCGTGAACGCCAGCTCGACGCCGCTGAACGGGGCATGCGGATCAGCGAACGGCACGACAGCATCGACCAAGCCTTCGACTGCGCTATGCAGCGCCGGCACGGCTTCGACCGTAGCAGGCTCGGGCCCGTGGACATGGAGCTGCAGCGGCTCCAACGGCGGCACCACTGCGACTTGTTCTGCGCCAACTGGATCAGCTTCGGGAGGGGGAGGATCTACCTCGACAAGCCCGTCGACCGTCGCCGGAAATTGCGGCTTGCAGCTGGGTGGTGCGGTCTCCTTCTGCGATACTTTCGACACCAAGAATCCGGGAATCCCGAGCCGCTCCGGCGATCTGGATCCCAATGTCTGGGGAGTGTCGCGTCTCGGTCAGATCGTCAATTTTGGCCAGCGCCAGTACAACGGCTGGGCTGCAACCCAACTTCGGACCTGCAGCGGGACGACCACGGTCAACGCCCCCAACGATGTCGTCATTTGCAACGGGCAGCTTCGGCAAGCCAGCAATGACAATCCGAGCGGCGGCTACGAAGCCGGCTGGGTGACGGTGCTCGCGATGTATCCGAAGCAGCCGTTTGACTTTGCTGGACGAGCCGGCACGGTTGCGTTCGACATCAGCAACGACACGCACGGCAATCACGGAGCGTGGCCCGAATTCTGGCTGACCAATCTGCCGGTACCCGCGCCGTTCAATCATGGAGCATCGCCGCATCTTGCGTTGCCTGAACACGGGTTCGGACTCCGCTTCACGTCGACGGCTTCACCTGGCAATTACGGAACGTGCCCGAATGGCAACAACCTGACCAAGCGGCGTTGGACCGTCGGTTCAGCCATCGTCATCCGCAATTACGTCATGGACGACACCGAGTTCGGGGGAACACGAACCAGCATGGCGGTGAGGCCGCTCGATTGCGTCGTCGCGCCGGACGACAATTCCGGCGTCACCAACCATGTCGAACTCAGGATCTCTCAGAACCAGATCGATATTTACGCAACCGATGCAGGTGTTGCTCCCTCTGCCAGCACGCTCAGGCGTATTGGCGTTGTGACCAATGCGAACCTGTCCTTCACGCGCGGACTGATCTGGCTACAGGACGTTCACTACAACGCCGACAAGGGTGAGTTGCCATCGCAGAGACATCACACGTTTGTCTGGGACAACGTGGCGTTCGACGGACCGTTCACCTACCGAGACTTCAGCTACGACGCGCTGGACGCCAACGAGCCGAATCCGGCTTCCAACACAATAAATCTGGGTAAGGCTTCATCGCCGAACCAGACCGCAAGCTGGAACGTTCTCAATATGCCGGCCGATCGAAAGGCGGCTTCCGTACGCGTTCTTTTCAATTTCTATCAGGACACGCCTTCGCGAACGATCAACGTGATCGTCAATGGCAAGGCGCATCCGACACCTTGGCCATATCCGGATACCCAAGGTTTTACCTGGCGTACGATGGCCGTGACCATTCCGATTGCTGATCTTGTGACGGGCACAAACGTCGTGCAGATTGGCGGAGACCGGGACATGATTACGTCCAACGTCAACATCGTGCTGGTGGATGTGCCCGGCGGTGTACCCGTCTTGCCCGGATCGAAAAATACCTATCCTGCGGCTGCGGCTCCCTAACCTCAGCGGTGCAGGTGCTGGCCGGCATTCGAAGGAATGCCGGCATCGGCATCGGAAAGGTTAGGTATCTTAAAGACGCACCAACGCGCCAAGACGGGCTCCACCGTGGGCCTGGTAGAAAAGGGTCGGAGCTCGGGACTTCCGGGCCCGATCAGCTGACACGCCAAATCGGGCCGACGATGGCCTCAGCGGGGCAAAACGCCTTTTGCCAATCGGCGGCTTGCCATTGAGGCCCCGGTGCCAACGATCTCGCTCTTTGCCTCTCGGCTGGCATTATCCTGCTGGCCGGCCGGCTCCGTGGCGCGGGCCGCGTGGGTGAAGAGTCCGGCCACCTTGCGAAGGTGCCATTGCGCGGCCGCCGCCCGCATAAGCACCCCCATAATGAAGCCTGCGTTGAGAACGATCAGCAGCGCAATCGCACCGGTTACGCCCCATCCGGCCATCTTGCGCCAGATAAGCTGCGAAGCAGCCGGCAAGACCAAAACCGCAAGGCCGGCCGGAACCAGGACGTAAACCCGGAAGCGCAAGCCGAGTGCGATCCCCAAGAGGCCTACTGCCGTCACCAGCAAAGTTACCGTTTGGTCCATCGTTCGCCCCTGACCTTCCGGCCATCCCAGAAGTAAGTCTGCGAAGACGCATCGCGTGAAGGTTGCAGAATCACCTTAATCGTTAACTATCACCACTCCATTTGGCCGGGCCCCGGGCATCATGGAAGGGCACGCACTTTGATCAAGTTGGCATTAGTGGTCCGGTAGCCCCGAGATTCGCGAGCGTGCGCAACAAGCGAATCGATCATACACAATGTTTGTTTTATTACCCCACCAATTTGCGTTCTTCGGTCTCACCAGCTGGAAGGCGACGGAGGAACCCCCCCCGGGTCGTCAGCGCCCCTGGCGAGAGGTAACATGGTATTATAAGCTGGCGCCTTGTGGTTCGTTGCTCGCACATTGCGGCCTGGCAAGGCAGACACCGCCGTCGCCGCGCCAGGAGACGCGGCCTTTTGGAGAGAACCGCGAAGTGGGATGCCCCAAAATCAAATCCGCTTGACCATGCCCAGCGATTGTCTCGACCCAAGCGGAGTTCAGACGCAAATGCTATCCTTCAGCAACGCCTGCATTCGTTTTGCGCCAATTCATAATGAACGACGCCAACCGGTAGCGCGTGGCCGTTTCGTGTAAACTGGTTTGGAGCGAGATGTTTCGGACTGGATGTAAACCATGTTGAGTGGCATCGTGATTGCGATCGTGTGCCTGCCGGCGCTTTTGACCGTCATGTGGTTCACCGAAGTCTTGGCTGGTTGCGTCGCCTTGCGGAACGAGGGAAGTGCTCGCTTTGCCGAACCTAATGCGCCGTCTCATCGGTCGACAGTGCTCATTCCTGCGCACAACGAGGGCGCGGGGATACTTCCCACCCTCCATGACGTGCAGGCGCAACTCGGACCCCGTGACGATATTCTCGTCGTCGCCGACAATTGCACAGACGACACCGCTGCAATAGCGAGGCGGGCGGGGGCCGAAGCGATCGTTCGCACCGACCCTGAACGCCGCGGCAAGGGCTACGCCCTGGAATTCGGGGTACTGCATCTCGGTCAAAACCCGCCTGACGTCGTGATCGTATTGGATGCCGATTGCCGGCTTGGCGACAATGCGCTGCGACTTCTGTCCGCGAGTGCGATGGCTACCATGCGCCCGGCACAATCGCTTTATCTCATGCACGCGCCGGACGGTGCGCCGACCGGCAAAAGCTTGAGCCTCTTTGCCTGGCGCGTCAAAAACTGGATCAGGCCGCTTGGCCTGAAATTGTTTGGGTTACCCACGCAACTCGTCGGTACGGGGATGGCATTTCCGTTCAATCAGCTGGCAGGCCGCGATCTTGGAAACAGCCGGCTGGCAGAGGATTGCGCCTTGGGGATCGCACTCGCGTCCGCGGGCCATCCGCCACTGTTCGTCAGTGACGCGAAGGTTTACAGCCATTTTCCCGTCTCGCAGACTGGCAGCGAATCTCAGCGCGAGCGTTGGGAGAAAGGTCATCTCGATAACATCATTGATCTGGTGCCGGGAGCTCTGCTCAAATCGCTGAGCCTCGGGAGCCTCGGCCTTGCTGCAATGGCCATCGATATGGCAGTGCCGCCGTTGTCGCTGCTTGTGCTCGTCACGACGGCCTGCGTGATGCTGGGCGGCGCAGCGTTCGGTCTGGGCGCGTCGCCGGTCGCACTGGTCATTCCGTTGCTGAGCCTTGTGCTTTTGGCGGTCGGAACGGTACTGGCGTGGCGAGCTGTCGGTCGCGACGTGCTGCCGGCGCGGGATTTGCTCCTTCTTCCCCTGCATGCTATCCGAAAGTTGGGCTTTTATTACGGGATTGCGAGCGGAAGAGCCTCGTCGTCGTGGATCAGGACTGATCGCAAGTGAATGGTGGCTGACGGCTTTTCAAGCAGATGACAGAGCTCTTTTGGTTAATCGATCGCCTTGATTGCTGGACGGATCGCGTGCCGAACTTAACTGCAATTTCATTGAGCTGTTAGATGTCTGACGCCCGCCGATCGCCGCATCGCGCCCGCAAGCCGAACTGGTAAGCGGAATTTTCAAATGAACGGGCCTGACACCGTGCACGTTCCTGGGAGCCCAAACACAATGGCCGGTTACCAGTTTGGATTTCTGCTGGAGCAGTCGCTTGGGCACATCACGCATACCAAAAACCTGATCACGAACGTGGCGCTCGACGCCGAGGTGCAGGCGCACTGGGGATTGATTGATTTCGACGCCACGGGGCTTTCTGCAAAGCTTCCTGTCTATCGTAGCAACTGGACAGTGCGGGCAGGGGTGCGCGCGCGCCGCGAGGTTGCCCGTATAAGCGGACAGACCAAACTCGACGCCCTGTTCTTCCATACGCAAGTGCCGGCCATTCTCGCCCAGAGCTGGCTACGCAAGATCCCCGGCATCGTTTCGCTTGACGCCACACCGCTTCAGTATGACGAACTGGGCGCATTCTATAAGCACGAGCAGGGTCCGGCCTGGCTGGAAAACCTGAAATGGCGTCTCAATCGGGACTGCTTCAAATCGGCGCGCCGGCTTGTGGCGTGGGCAGAGTGGACCAAGCAAGGCCTTGTGCGGGATTATGAAGTGCCTGCAGACAAGATTACCGTCATTCCTCCCGGCGTGAATGTGGCTGATTGGCGCCGGCCAACGCCCCGCGCGCTGCACGACAATCCGATCAAAATCCTCTTCGTCGGTGGCGATCTTGAGCGCAAGGGAGGGCTGGTGCTGCTCGAGGCCTTTCGCGCGCTTCGACACCTCGGGCTAGAACTTCATCTGGTGACGAAGGATCGTCTTCCGCCGGAGACCGGTGTTTTCGTCTACAATGGTCTTCAGGCCAACAGCCAGCCATTGAAGGATCTTTACCATACCTGCGATGTTTTCGCTTTACCCACGTATGGCGACTGTCTGCCGATGGTGCTCTCCGAGGCGGGCGCCGCCGGCATGGCGATCATCTCCACGAGCGTGGCGGGAATTCCGGAGATCATCCTGAATGGAGAAACCGGTCTCACGGTCCCCGTGGGCGATGCGGCAGCGTTAACCAAGGCGCTGAGTGATCTGGCGACAAATCCCGTCCTTCGCCTGACCCTCGGCGAACGCGCCATGGCTCACATTACGCGCCACTACAATGCTCCAACGAATGCCAACTTGTTGCTCAACTTGCTCAAGGCAGAAGCAAACGCGGCGCATGGTCAGAAGCGGTCAGTTCCCGCCTAGATTGACCATTCGTCTATGGCTGCGGATCGCGCCCCGTCCCGCCCGGAGGGGGTGGGGAGGCGCAATCTTGCAAGTTAAGCTTTTGCGAGGTTTATTCGCCAGTCCCGGACGATGCCTGTTCATGGCGCTCAATTCGTGGCAGACGTTGACTAGGTGAAGGTAATTGCTTGTATGACGAGCAAGCATTTTGCCTTCCCTTTCGGGGTACACTCGGATCTACGCGGTATCGTATTCTTGGTTAATTGAGTAAGCGAGGCAAAGGCTGTGTCCTCGGATGCTGTTGTTGAAGATTTAAAGATCAGTTTGCTGCCGCTGGCGGATGCTGCCGCGCAGATTTGCCGGAATGCGGGGTCAGTGGCGGCGCAGAACGTGTTCACGCTCAATCTTGACCACGTGGTCAAGATGCGCAAGGACGCCAGGTTTCGAGGCGCCTACAAGCGGGCCGGCCTGATCACGGCAGACGGCTTTCCGATCGTTATGGCCTGCAGCCTCCAGGGTAAGCAGGTTACTCGCGTCGCCGGATCGGACCTGATTGCTCCGATCGTCGCCGAAGCGGCGCGCTCCGGGAAATCGATATACCTGTTCGGATCCAGCCCGCAGGTGCTGCGCAAGACGTCATGCATTCTTCAGACGAGAAACGCAGGCCTGAAGATTGCCGGCGTGTGTTCTCCGCCACACGGTTTCGATCCAGCATCGGAAGATGCGCGCCGGTGTATCGAGGCAATCGGAGAGGCAGGTGCCGATCTTTGCTTCGTCGCCCTGGGTGCACCCAAGCAGGAGCTATTTGCCGATCATGCCAAGGGCATCCTGCCCAACGTCTCGTTCGTCTGCATCGGCGCCGGGCTCGATTTCATCGCAGGAGCGCAGGTGCGCGCCCCGAATTGGATGCAGCGCTGGAACCTGGAGTGGTTGTGGCGGGCCGCCTGCAATCCGCGGCGTCTTCTCTACCGCTATGTGCTTTGCATGGTCGCTTTGCCTGGAATTCTCGTTCGGGCAGTTCTCATTCCCCGGCAGCGATGAGATGGCTCGGCTCTGGCGATCGCAGAAACGGCGGTGATCTGAAAGTTGATCACCGCATCAGCCAAGCTCGGATCGGTCGACTACTGATTTCTGAGCTGCCGCGCAGGCAACATCATCGACTTGTCATCTGCGCCCGCTTCTGATGCCATTCCCAAGCCGTGGAGATGATGTCATCAAGCTTGGTGATGTTCGGCGTCCATTTCAGCTCGGCGGCCGCGCGCGCTGAATTGCTGATGAGCCGCGCTGGATCGCCCGGTCGCCTTTCGCCGAACCTGACCGGCACGGTTCGCCCCGTGACCCGCTCCACTGACGCGATGACTTCGCGTACCGAATAGCCGTTGCCGTTCCCAAGGTTAAATGCGCGGTGCTCAAGACCCTGTTCAAGCGCCTTCAGCGCCAGCACGTGAGCCTTTGCCAGATCTGTCACGTGAATGTAGTCGCGAATGCAGGTTCCGTCGGGCGTGTCGTAATCGGTGCCGAACACCGTGATGTTGTCCCGCTCTCCGCACGCAGCATCCAGAACGAGGGGCACAAGGTGCGTTTCGGGATCGTGGTCTTCACCGATCTCGACATCCGGATCGGCTCCGGCGGCGTTGAAGTAGCGCAGCGCGACCGAACGCAACTGGTGGGCGGCCTGGAAGTCCGCCAGCATGCGCTCAACCATTAGCTTTGTGGCGCCGTACGGATTGATCGGAGTTTGCGTCAATGTTTCGTCGATCGGAACTCGGTCTGGTACGCCGTAGGTGGCGCACGTGCTCGAGAACACGATCTGGTCGACGCCGTGATCCCGCAGCGCCTCAAGCAGCGTCAACGAGCCGACGACGTTGTTTCGATAATACTTGCCTGGATCAGTAACGGACTCGCCGACATAGGCAAACGCGGCAAAATGCACACAGGCGGTCGGGCGATGCTTCCCAATCGCCCGATCGAGAGCAGCCCGGTCCAAAATATCCCCTTGTTCGAGTGGTCCCCATTTGGTCGCCCAAGTGTGTCCCGACGAGAGATTGTCGAAAGCAACCGGCTGATACCCCTCCTGCGCCAGAGACTTGCAGGCATGCGAGCCGATGTAGCCCGCGCCTCCCGTAACCAGGACGTTTTTCTTCACAATGCTCTCCATCTTAAATCTCTCAATCGATCCGGTAATTGGTATCGGATATTATTGGACGTGGGGATCGTCAGGGTTAATCAGGCTGAGTGCCCCAAATGAAGCTCATTCAAGGCGGGCGTCGTCCTCAAGCTCCGTGAGGTGACGAAGGACGCGTGCCGGATTTCCTGCCGCGACGCATCTCGGAGGGATACTCTTGGTGACGACGCTGCCTGCGCCGATTACGGCGCGGCTGCCGATATGAACGCCGGGCAGGATCACGACCTTCGAGCCGATCCAGACATTGTCCTCAATGACGATCGGGTTCGACGGTGGCACTTCAAGGTGCCTGACGACGTCGTGCTGACCGTTGTCCATTACGAACATGTAGTGGCCAAGATGGCAGTTCGAGCCGATCTTCACTGACTCCCTTGCTGCAATCGACGATCCATAGTTGATGAACGTGTGTTGCCCGATCTCGATCCGCCCGGATTCGTAGGTAATCAACTCGATCGGGACGACCGTTCCGTTGAGGCTGACACCCTCGCCGAGGATCAATTCGCCGCTGCCTGTAAGCTGGACGCTGCCTCGCAGCCGCACCGACAACGGAGCTTCCACCTTGCCGCGCAGCCGCATCTGCGCGTTGAGGATATGGCCGAAATCTACGATCTTGCTGAGGAGTGACGCCATCCGGCTGGTTGCCTTCAACTTCGGCTGCATTTGACAGCATAACTCTTTCAGCATTCACCGAATTCAACTTCGGCGCTATGCGACCATATGTCAAAATAGCGAAAGGCAATTGGATGAGACGAATCGCCTTTCTGCTTTAGATTTCGTGGCTGGAGCAACGCAATCGCATTTCCAAGTTTGAGGCGTTCTACCGCTTAATTGTGACGCGGGATCGACCCGCTTGCGAGAAACCGGGTGGCCCCGAACTCCAGCGCGTGCGGAGGGGCGCGCTGAAATCTTGGGCAATCCGGCGTTCACGCTCTTTTCTGATCGGTGTAATAGTTCTGGAACTTGTCGCCCTTATAGTGCTCGATACTCCGCAGCGCGTTGGGGTCCACTTTGTTGAGGACTACGCACTGCACCCGATCGAGCACGACGGACGCATCGGACAAGCACTCGCGAACCAAGCGTTGGCTTGTCTTGCCCCATTCGACGACAAAGATAAACCCGTCGCAGTGGCGCGCGATCATCTTGTAGTCCACGACAGCGGCCATCGGCGGCGCTTCGATGACCACCAGATCATAGGACTCGCTGGCAATCTCGATAAGCTCTTCCATCCCCGTTGTACCAAGCAGCTCTGCCGCATTGGTCAGTCGCTCCGAAGCGGGGCAGGGCAGGACGTCCAGATTCAACCGGTCCTTTTTTAGAACGTATTTCGAAAGCGCGGTCGGATCCTCCAACGCCTCCTTGAATCCAACCTGCGCATCAGGAGCCACTCTGTTCGTCAGCGACTGCCGATGGAAGTCGGCATCAATGACGAGCACACGCTCCTTCGAGTTCAGGGCGAAATGCGCTGCAAGGTTGATTGCAACCGTCGTCTTTCCTTCTCCGGGGGTCGAGGAAACGACGCATATGACTTTCGAGCCGTCCTTCCTCTGCGCTATATTGATCGTCGCCCAGATGGTCCGCAGGGTCTGGGAAAATCTCGAATACGGCCAATTCAACACGTATTCGCCGGTCTTCAGCGAATCCTGCTCAGCGCTGCCCTGGATATGGGGAAGGACCGCGCAGGGGAGGCCGGTCGCCTGGGTCACCTGCTGGGCGGTCCTGAAAACGCCGAACGGAAAGTTCTTGAGCAGGACGAAGGCCGCTCCCAGGAGCAACCCGAACAGCGAGCCGCCGATAATAATCAACCAGCGCTTCTTGGAAGACTCCGTCTGAGTGGGCGGACTGGCGCGCATGAGGACGCGGACATCGGGCGTGATGGCCGGCTGAGCGTCGGCCCTGCTCATCTGGCTGTACTGCTGGACCGCTTGATTATACAGGTTTCGCAGAGTGTCAGCAGCGCTTTCCAGTTCGCGGACCCGGGCTTTGGCATCGCTGTTGGCGCCTTCTTCGCCCATCGCGCGCGTCATCGCCGCCGAAAGCTCTTCATATTGCGCGCGCGCCAGCTCGTAGTTCTTGCCGAACGAGCCCGTGACTCGCTTCTGCTCCACCGCGATCGCTTCGCGCAACTCCGCCATCTTGTTGCGGACCTTGATCGCTGCCTGGTGCTCCTTGCCCACGCGGCTTTCCACGTCATTTGCGCGGACGGAAAGATCCATCAACTCCGAACGCAGTCTGGTGATCAGTTCGTTGTCGGGCGCGAAGAGGGCGCTGGCATCGGGGTCCGTGGCGATCCGCTCCATCCGGGCTTTCGCCTCAGCCATCGCGATGCGTGCGTTCGTCATGTGGGTCTGCAGCGAAGCGAGCTGTTCGCCCGAGAGCGTGGCGGTGCCGGTGCCGACCAGATTGTTGGCCATCTTGTATTCAAGGACCGCGCGCTCCGCATCCTTGGCCTGCTGCTTCAGCTCTTCGACTCGCTCCTGCACGACCTTGCCCGCCACGTTGGTCGATTTCATCTTGTTGGCGATGGTGTCGGCGACATAGGTGTCGACGATCGTGTTGACGATCGCCGCGGCCTTCACCGGGTCATTTGAAGAAAAAGCGACGGTCATGACGGTCGCGACATCTTCGCGGCTGACGGTCAGGTTCCGCGCAACCGCCCTCAGGGCGATCTTCTCCGGGTCGTCCGATTTGCTCTCCGTCGGATCGCTCTGGAAGCCAAGGCGCTCCGCGATGTTTTGGTACAGAGCGCGGGCGCGCGAGCTGGCGGTCTGCGTGTTCTTTCCGCTGACGAAATCGGAGTCCGTCGAAAGCGACAGGGACTTGACGGTTTGCGAGAGTACGTTCTCGGACGAGATCACATACGTTTGGCCGAGCGTGTCGTAATCGTCGATGATCGGCTCGTTGCTGACCTTGTTCGCCTGCATGTATCGCGGCAGCGTCTTTTCGAATGCGATCCGCGCGCTCGCCTTGTAGACGGGCGGGACGGCCGAAAGGAGGAGCACTGCGCAGGCCAGCCCAAAGAAGGTTCCGCCGACTATGAAAAGCCATCCCCGGCGGGCGATGCCAAGGAGATCCGAGACTTCAGGCTGCACCATGTTGGTCGAGAGGTGGGCGGGACCGTCAGTTAACTGGGTGTAATCAATCGTGGCCATGGAACTCACTTGAAGTTTGCTTAATAAACAAAACGCTCCCCTTCCGCGTCAGGCCGTATTTATCATTTCGGCCGGCATTTGATAGTAAAATGACTGGTTTTGTACCCGTGTTTCTTTGAAGTTCGGATTAATTATGAACGACTTGACACCCGCCCGGGCCCGCCATTTTGCGGTTAACCTAGGATTGCAGATTGCACGCCGAGCCATCAGTGCGGAGCTGGCCGGGAGTAGCGGAACCGCTTTGGAGGCGATATATTCGGCCCGGGATCGACGCAGAAATCCGCCGACTTCGCCGAGCAGGTCGATTTTATATAGTTTAATCGGTTCGAAAAGTTAAATCGAAATAGGGGATGTTGATGACGCCGCTCAGTGGTCAGACCCAGGACTTAAGTTCGTCGTTCGCGCGCGAAGGTTACGTGAAGCTGGAGAACGTGGTCTCAAAATCGAAGCTTGCGGCGCTCACTGCAGAGTTGCGAGGTGAGTATGCTCGGGTCCGGGCGAATGGCGAACTGTTCTCGGGCGGCGGCACGATCAGCGGTCACTTGAACTGCTTTCCCGGGGCGGGCTCGCGGTTCGTATACGAAGAACTCGAGCAATACGGCGTCTTCGATTTTGTCCGGCAGCTTTCCCCGGCCGCGGTGCGCAAGCCCAACATCGGGTGCAATCTTAATCTGCCGAACAGTAGCGCGCAAAATCCGCATGCTGATGGCAATGTCGCGACCCCGTTCATCATCGTCAACGTCGCGCCCGTCGATACGGATATCGAGAATGGTGCGATGGAAGCTGTGCCTGGCACCCATCTGCGCGAGTACAAGTATTGGCAGTACGCTCTCTCCGGGATGCCGGCGCTTCGTATGCGCATGAACGCTGGTGACGTGATCATCCGGCTATCTTCGGTTTGGCATCGCGGAATGCCGAACAGGAGCAAGGAAATCCGGCCGATGCTTGCCTTCACCTGGGAGGACGGCGGGAGCGATCTTGCTGACCCCTACACCGCGCATGGCGGCAAGATCACCCTGCTCGGCAACCGTTACGCGCAGAATCTCACCGGGCGCCTGCAGGAGCGCGCCTTTGCCTCGTTACCGGCGTTGGGAAAAGGATACTTGTTCATTCGATCCGTCGTCCGGTAGCGCACCGGGCGACAATCCTTGGCTGGGGCCATCACGCCAACATTCGCGCATACAGCGCGGCAAAGTCGGACGCCATGCGTTGCGGGTTGAAGTGCTGCTCGACCCGCAACCGACCTTGCTCTCCCATTTCGGCGCGGAGGGCCGGGCTGTTCAGCAGCCGTATGAGATTGGCCGCCAACGCGTCGATGTCTCCGGGAGGAGAAAGCAGGCCAGACTTGCCGTGCTCGACCACTTCCGGGGTGCCTCCGTTGTTCAATGCCACCACCGGGCGCTTCATCGCCATTGCTTCGGCAAACACCAGTCCAAACGGCTCCTCGAAACTCGGAAGCGCAAAGACGTCGCAGGCTGCCAACAGCGCCGCGATGTCGGCGCGCTGACCGGTGAATATCACGTTGTCCTCGATGCCAAGATTGCTCGCCTGCGCCCTGAGCATCGCGGTCGTACCGCTGTCGCTTGGATAGTCCGAGCCGACGATTGCCATTTGTACATTCGGATGTTTCAGCTTGACCAGGGCCAGAGCGCGCAGCAGTTCTTGATGCCCTTTCCAGCGAAAAAGGCGCGCCACGCTCACAATGAGCGGTGTTCCTTCCGGCACGCAAAGCGATGCGCGCCCGGGCGCGCGGTCCATCGACGGGTCCCAGGCGGCAGGTTCGATGGCGTTGAGAACGGCATGTACGCGGTCCGATCGGTAGCCCGCTTGGACGAACGTGCGCGCGGTATAGTCCGACACGCCGACGATCGCGTCTGCTCGCGAGAACGCCCATTTGACCCCGCGACCCATCCAGTCGCCGTAATTGACATGAGCGTGGATGACCGCCTTGGCCCCGGTGAGGCCCGCCAAGGCTACGCATGCGATGGCATCGCGCGGTCGGTCGGTCGCGTGCAGGATCGCGATCCGGTGACGTCGGATGTAGGCGGCCAGCCCGAGCAGGCTCGCCGCAGCCGGCAGAGCGTCGAGCATGCTGGCCATTTTCTGTAGCCTGGATTGCTTCCACAGCGATGGCCCAAACTGCGTTGGACGGATGGTTATCCCGGGAATCGCGCACAACTGATCGTAGGCAGGAGAGAACGCTCCCGGTTGCCCGGCCGCGTGCAGTTCGAAATCCAGTCGCGACAGGTGGCGCAGAACGAGGAAATGTATCCAGGTGTCGGCGCCGGCGAGAAGCGCCGAGTTGATGAACAGCACCCGTGTTTGCTTGTCACCGGCAGGCGGCATGAAATTCTTCGCGCATGCTGAGATCCCCCGACGATTGGAGAAGGGCAGGTTGAGGTGGCCGAAATACTCTCAACGATACCACGTTTCCGGACGTGCAGAATGACGGAAAGCCCGGCCACAGGCTTCACATTGCTATTAAGCTTTCGGCTTCCGGTTCGGTCGGTCATGGGCATGTCCATGCTTAACCTGACGTCAACTGGCCTCCGCCGCCGACGTGTCGGTCCGCAGGTCTCGGGCTTTGCGATATCACTGACGGGTAGGTCGGGCTTTCTGGCCGGCAATCGTCGTCCTGCGCGGTCGTCGCCGTCGTTCGTTGCGCACGAGCACGCATGCTGAATTGCCGTCGTGCTTAACCAAAAGAGCCGACGGTGAAGCTCAGCATACGCGCCGCAGTGACAGCGCCGATTTGCGTTGGACGCCCATGAGAACTTCTATATATGGTCTGGTCTGTCGCCCTAGGATGACCGCTTCCGGAGCCGTCGGTGAAATGAACAAAAAGAGGCTCTTGGTCCGCAACGTATCCTTTCTCGGGATGGGGCAGGTTGCATCCACGGCACTCGGGTTCCTGGCGAGCGCCGTCATCGGCCGGGCGTTCGAGCCCGCGCAGCTCGGCCTTCTTTACACTGTGATCACCATCTGCGCATTCGCTTACGTGATCGTCGACTGGGGCCAGGGCACTCACCTCGTCAGGGAGATGGCGCGAGGCCGCCCGGACGAGCCCGAGATGATTGGAAGCGCGCTGTTGGTTCGGCTCATCCTTGTCGTCATGGTCTCCGGCGTGGGAGCCGCGATTGCGCTACCGTTGGGATACGGTCGGGAAATGGTGGTCCTGACGCTGGTGGCCATCGCTTGCGGAATCCCGGCTGCGGTGTTCGCTCCGTTCAGTTGCGCCTTTCGCAGCCGTGATCGCATGGACGTCGATGCTTTCGCCGGCGTCGTCGGAAAGGCGACGGCACTCGTCGCAACGGTAATTGCGCTGTATTTCGGCGGCGACTTGATGGAAGTAATTTTGATGGGAGCCGTTGGCGGCGCTGCAACGCTGCTTGTCGGTGCAATCGCCGCTTCGCGGTTGCACATCAAGGTCAGGCCGCCCCGGTTTGAACTGCTTCGCGAGCTCGTTCGATCAGGCACGCCGCTTGCGATTTTTTCGCTTGTGCTCGCGTCGCAGCCTTTCATCCAGATATTGATGCTTTCGGCGCTGGCCGGCGCCACGGTCGTGGGATGGTACGGCGCGTCGACAAACATATTCGGCATTGTGCTCTCTCCGGCGATGATACTTCTGACGGCGACATTTCCGGAGCTTTCGCGCGCTTCGCGCTCGTTGCCGGATCTGCGTCGCGTCATCGATGCCACCGGTCGGGTGATGTTCATCGCCGGGGCATTCACGTGCTCGGCGCTCTATCTGTTTGCAGATCACATGGTTGCAATCGTTTACGGGCAGGGCCGTTTTGTCGAAACAGCGACGATCCTTCGGGTTGGCGCGGTCTTCGTGCCGCTGCTGTTTTTCGCGCTCGTGCTGGCGTCCGCCATGAACGCCGTCGGCCGAAACAAGGCGATGGCAGTCATCAGCATTGCCAGGATTGTTTTGTGTGTCGTCCTGAACTGGCTGCTGATCGGATATTGCCAACAGCGTTTTGGTAACGGTGCCATTGCGCTCGTAATCATAAGTGGCGTGGCGGAGATTCCAGCGACCATCGCATGCCTGGCGCTGCTTCCGAAAGGCGCTGTCGGATCATCAGTGTCATTCAACATGGCCCGGACCTGCATCGCTGCTCTGTGCACCGTCGTGCCGCTGTCGATGTTGCAGCCGATCGGTCTCTTGTACCTGATCCCGCTCTTTGGCCTGACGTTTGCGGCGATGGCCTCCATCACAGGGCTCGTGCTGCCGAGTGATCTGCGGTTCGCGCTGGAGTTTGTGCGGAACAAGCTATCCGGGTCGCAGGCGAGGGGTTCAGCTTCAGACGGCTGACAGAGTATCCGCGAGGTTCCAGAAGCGCTGCGTCCCGCGTCGAGGTTGGCTAATCGGTCCTCAATGGCTTACTCAAGCCAGGTAGACGGCAACGGGAACGACGACATTTCGTACGTATCAGTTGCTTTCGCAGAAGGGCTTAACCTTAAGATCAAGATCGAAGCTCAACCCGCACGTAGAAGCGCCTCTTATCCAGCCAAGTCGGGATTCAGGGCTTGACGCAGAGGCTGGCCCACGGCTTACATCCGTTCGCGGATGCACAACGCGCTCCGGATTTGGGTTCAAGCGGGCGACTGAACCGAAGCCTGCTGATTTTGGCAAGCCCGGTGCCCGTGCCAACGCCATTTGATGTAGAAGCGATATGCAAAATAGCCAACATTTATTCGTCTCGGCCGTCATTTGCACGAGAAATCGCTCCGATAAGATCGGGACCGCAGTTGAGTCGGTGCTGGCCAACGCCTATCCGAATTTCGATCTGACGGTGATCGATCAGAGCACCAATGACGAGACTGAAGCGATCGTCAGACGGATCGGGGAGCGTGACAGCAGAGTTCGCTACCAGCGGATGAACAAGTCGGGGTTATCGCGCGCTTACAACCAGGCGATCACGAGCACCACCGGCCCGGTGATTGCGTTTACGGACGACGACTGCATCGCGCCTCAGGACTGGATTGAGAAGATTGTGAAGGCCTTTGAGGAAGAGCGCGACGGCGAACTGATGTACGGTCAGGTCGTCCCGGCCTTTCCGGAGAACGATGGCGATATCCTGACGCCGCTCCTGCAATTCGAGAAGCCCGAGCGGCTGGATCGCGCGAACGGCTTCCGGGTGTTTGGCATGGGCGCGAACTTCGCTGCCCGCCGCTCGCTGTTCGAGCGCGCTGGGCTGTTCGATGAAGCGCTCGGAGGCGGCGGACCGCTCAAATCTTCCCAGGACTTCGATCTGGCGTATCGCGCTTACCGCCGCAATGCGCCAATTCTGTTGAGGCCCGAAGTGATCATCCGTCACGATGGTCGGCGTGAGCGCGAAGACTGGCCGGCGCTTTTGCAAGCGTACGGCTTCGGCGATGGAGCTTTTTACTCAAAGCACATACGGTGCGGCGATTCTTACGCGACCTGGCTGGCTGCCAGAAATTTCTTCGTGGGAGGAGCCAAGTTTCTTGTGAAACGTGCGCTTGGCCGCCCGGCTGGCGAGATCAATTACCTCTCGGGCTTCGTCAAGGGCATTCGCGGGGGACTCAAGTTTAACGTTGACCGAACGACTTTGCTGTACACCGAGAAGAATTGATTAAGGAGGCCCGCTTGGGCAAGAAGATCGTTATTGTCGGCGCGGGTCCCACGGGGCTTGGTGCAGCTTATCGGCTGGCCGAACTCGGACACGACAATTGGGAGGTGTTCGAACGCGAAGACCATGTCGGTGGTCTTGCCTCCAGCTACACCGACGAGCACGGCTTCATCTGGGATCATGGCGGGCACGTCATGTTCAGCCACTACACCTACTTCGACAATCTCGTCGAACAGATGCTGCGCGGCGACTACGATCAGCACATGCGCGAAGCCTGGGTATGGATGTTCGATCGCTTCGTGCCGTACCCGTTCCAGAACAACATCCACCGCCTGCCGCCGAAGATTTTCCATGAATGCGTCATGGGTATCATTGAGGCGCAGAAGAATGGGCTGAAACGCGACAACTTCGAGAACTGGATCAATTCGGTTTTCGGTGCCGGCATCGCCAAGTATTTCATGATGCCGTACAACTTCAAGGTCTGGGCGCATCCGCTCGACATGATGTCGGCTTCCTGGCAGGGCGATCGCGTGCCCAATGTCGACGTCGGTCGTATCCTCGAAAACTTGCTCGAGAACCGCGATGACGTTTCATGGGGGCCGAACAACAAGTTCAAGTTCCCCTTGCTCGGCACCGGCATGCTGTACGACCGCATGGCCGAGGCGCTGCCTAAGCCGGTCAACCTCAGGGAGGCGGTGGCATCGATCGATCCGGCCGCCAAGTCGGTGACGTTCAGGAGCGGTCGTTCGGTGAACTACGATTTCCTGATCAACACGATGCCGATCAACGAACTCGTGAAGAAGATCGTCGGCTGCCCGGAAGAGATTATTGCGGCCACGCGGGACCTGCATTTTACCGAGGGCATGTTCGTCGGTATCGGCGTGGCCGATCCTTGCCCCAGCACGAAATGCTGGATGTACTTCCCCGAAGCCGATTCGCCATTCTATCGCGTCACCTATCTTTCGAATTATTCGCCGAAACTGACGCCGCCTGGCGACCATTTCTCGCTTCTGGCCGAGGTGTCGGTTTCGCCCTTCAAGAAGGAAAATGCCGACGACGTCATCGAGCGGACGGTGCAGGGGATGCTAAGCAGCAAGTTGCTGACGCCCGAGCAGGTCAAGTCCAAGATCGTCAGCCGTCAGCTGTTGCGCGTTCCTTACTCATACCCGGTCCCGACCACAGGGCGCGACCGCGCCTTGGCTGCCATCCATCCCTGGCTGACCGAGCAGGGCATCTATTCCCGCGGCCGGTTTGGGGCGTGGCGCTACGAGATCGGGAACACCGATCACTGTGTCATGCAGGGTGTCGAGATCGCGCAATATCTTGCGGCGGGTACGCCGGAAACCACATGGGCCTTGCTGCCGGGTGAAGAGAGTCGGGCGCGCATCGCCTGAACGGGGGCTCGGCCGACACCGTTCAATTGTTGCGTCGCCAGCCGTCCGGAATATCCAGAGGCCGGATCGGCCGCGCTGGAGCGCCGGCGACGAGTGTCCTCGCTGAAACGTCCTCGGTCACCACCGATCCAGCGGCGATGACTGCATGGTCGCCAACGGTGACGCCGGGAAGGATTGTCGCAGCGCGGCCGACCCAGACGTTATTGCCAATATGAACAGGCGCGATGCGAGTCGGGGACGACGGCTCCAGGGCGTGATGGTTGGAGTCAAAAATCGCCACCAGGTCCCCTAACAGGCAATCGTCACCGATCACGATCTTATGGTTGGCTACCACGGTGGCGCCGGTGTTGATGAAAACACGTTCGCCAAGCACAAGAGTGGCGTTATGGGCAGCGCCGACCTCGACCGGGATCGTCTTGCAGCGTAGCGCCAGACGTCCGCACTTGATCGATCCCCCCGTAACGAGCACCGGGCGGCGGCCATCCACTGTTACGACGGCCGATCGCGCCCCCGCCAGTCGAAATACCGCTGTCGCCCAAAGGCTGAGGGGTACATCACGTGCCTTGATCACCAGTCATTCCTTCGGAGCTAAGGCTCACCGAGGTCGAACCAAGCGTTTTCGTCAGGGCTTAGAGACCAGTGCCGATCCCGTCAAGGGCGATACTGTCACGGTGGCCGACGGCGCCGAGCGTTCGAACATGTCGTGACCTCAACCTTGTCAGAGATAGTTGCGACCCGATCGGGAGAAAACCTCTCAAATGCGCTAGGGTTAACTGCTGAATATGGACAGGACTGTCGCGGAAGCAACAGATTTGCGCTAAGTCCCGTTAATGTGGGAAGATTGGCAGGAATCGAGCCTTGCGCGGTGGCTGATCGGTCGACTCCCCCAATGGCATGGAGCCATGCTTCCGACCACCCTGTGATCTCTCGACCGAAGGTAGTTCTTCGCGATGCCGATGCTCAAGGATGCGGGTAAGTCTCACTCATCCGGTGATGGATTTTCGAGTGTCGGCCTACTGGGAAGGATGCCGGCCTTCGCCATTTTCTATGTTCTTCTGATCCTTCCGTTTCTTCCCGATGACGGCAAGGGAAGGATCGAGAACATCCTGTTCTGGCCGCTGATGGCCCTGCTGACCACCACATTTTTTCTGAGAGATCGATCCCGGGCGGATTACGGATTTTTTCGCTCCTTGCCGATAGCGAGCTTGCTGGCATATGTAGTTTTCTCCGCCTTGAGCGTGACATGGGCATACAGTCCCGATCTCGCCTTCAGCCGACTGATCGTGCAGGCGTTGGCTCTGGTCGTGATCCTGCTGCCGAACGCGATGCGTGGGCGCACCAAATTCGCGATCCCTGGCGTGTATCCTTGCCTGGTTGCTGCGATTGCGGTCTGCTCGATTTTCGTGCTGACAACCCCACCTTCGCCGATCGGTCATCCCGGATATTTCACGCACAAGCAGGAACTTGGCCTGCTTGCCGCGATCGGAATCATCACGTCAGGGTATCAGTTCCTCCAGGGTGGCTGGCGACGTGTGGTCGCGTTGATCACCATGGGCGTCGCTTTCTGGCTTGTGATCGAGAGCGAGTCCAAAAGCGCGCTGGCGTTCGCCTTGTTTTCGTTGGGTTCTTCGTGGGCCATATTGCTGGTTTGCAAGATGACGCGACTGACGCCGGCGATCATCGTCGGCACCGTCGTGATAGCGTCCATGTTCGTGTCGAGCCCGATCGAGCGCCTGGGATACCGGATGTACGGGGACGCCTCACTGACCGGGCGCACCGGGATCTGGGCGTATATCGACTATCAGATATCGCACCGGCCGTGGTTCGGCTGGGGCTTTCATTCCTATTATTTCGTGCCGAATTCGCCTCACGCCAATGCGCCGGGGTACGTCCGCGAAATGCCGTCGAGCCATAGCGGATATATGGAGCTAAAGCTCGAAACGGGCCGGATAGGCTACTGGCTTTTCCTGATATCGATTTATGCCTCGTTGCATCTGCTTGAACGGGTGAGGCGCATCGACCCGGTACGCGCGTGGTTCTTTCTTTCATTCCAGGTGTTCTCGATACTCATCAACTTGACGGATTCAGGGTGGTTTACTCTCAGTGCGCTATGGATGCTGTACGTGCTTGTGGTGGCGGAGGCCGTACGTATTTCGCGATGGAGCCAGGTGTCGGTCGAGGCAAATCATCCAGTGGCCGGCCGATCCAGGAAGTTGGTACCCACTCTCAGCAGGGGTACACCATAGATCAAGCGAATGACGAGCGGGTGCCCTTGTCTTGGAGGAGGCAGTAGGCAGGATGCCGCCTGCCGAGGGCTATGGCGTTCAGTTGATCAATGCGTGGAATCTAGGATAAGGCCAACAGGATGAGCAAGCGCGTGGTACTGACGGTGTCTGGCAATATTCAGGCCGACATCCGTGAACAGATCGCGGCGGGCAAGCGGCCGAGGGCCGATTACCTGGAACTTGCGCGCAGCTTCGATGCGGAACTTATCGACTATGCGGCGGCACGCATGATCGCGGGCCGAACGGGTGCCTTCCTAGAACGGTTCGGCGGTCCAAACTTGGTCCTGGCCTACGCCTGCTGGAAGATCCGCAAGAACTATCAGGCAATATTCACTGACGGGGAGCAGATCGGGCTACCACTGGCGGCGCTTCTGAAGTTCACGCCCGGTGTGCGGCCACGACATTTGATGATCGTGCACGTCATTTCCGAGCCGAAGAAAACCGCCTTCCTCGACTGGCTTGGCGTCCAAAGCGCCATCGACCGCTTTATCACCTATAGCCGCTGGCAACAGCGATTCATTGCTGAGCGCTGGAAACTCGATGCTGACCGCGTACTTTGGACGCCCTTCATGGTCGACCACGAGTTCTTCTCACCTCAACGGGTCAAGCCGGTGTCCGGCGCCCATAGGCAGATCTGCGCCGTCGGGCTGGAGCGCCGCGACTATGAAACGCTGTTGCGCGCGGTAGATGGTCTCGATGTTCGCGTGGTGATCGCGGCCGCGTCGCCTTGGGCCAAGCGGGCGAAGGGCGTGGCAACACGGACGATTCCTGCCAATGTCACGGTGCAGAAGTTCACACAGCATGAATTGCGCCAGCTCTATGCCGACAGTGCCTTCATGGTCATGCCTCTGGATAACGTCAAATTTCAAGCCGGCGTCACCGCGATCCTGGAATGCCTGGCGATGGGAAAGACCGTAATCTGTTCTCGTGTTCCCGGCCAGACCGACGTTGTGTGCGAAGGCGACAACGGGCGGTATGTGCCGCCTGGCGATCCCGTGGTCCTGCGCACCGAGATCGGACAATTGCTGTCCCAGCCCGAGGAAGCGGGCAGGTTGGGAGCCAATGGCCGCAAGCTTGTCGAGGGCGAAATGAATCTCGATCTTTATGTCGAGCGGCTGACAGGCTATTTACACGAAGCAATCGGGGCAGAGCGGACGCGCGCTCCGGCGGCATTGCCCGTTTCACCTGAGACCTAGGCCATAACGTGCATCGCCCTTTTTTCAGCGTTGTCGTACCGACGTACAATCGTCTTAGAATATTGCAGCGTGTGATCTCGGGCCTCGAGCAGCAGGCATATCCTGCGGAGGCCTACGAGGTCGTCGTCATTTCTGACGGCTCATCCGACGGCACGGATGCCTATCTCGAGTCCTACCGCGGCAAGATGGCACTGCGGTGGCTATCGCAGGCCAACAAGGGACCCGCTGCCGCCCGCAATGCCGGCGTTCGGGAGGCATCTGGGGACTACATCATTTTCGTCGATGACGACCTTGTGCCGGAGCCTCAACTTCTGGAGGAGCACGCCCGTTCTCACCACGAGGCGGGGCGGGACGTCGTCGTGCTCGGGCCCCTGCTCACGCCGGAAGGTTTCAAGATGGCCCCCTGGGTGCGTTGGGAGCAAGAGATGCTGATGAAGCAATACAAGGCTATGCTGAGGGGGGACTGGCAGGCGAGCGCTCGTCAGTTCTATACCGGCAACGCCTCGCTTCGACGCAGCCACATTATGGCTGCCGGCGGCTTCGATGAAAACTTTCGCCGCGCCGAGGATGTTGAACTGGCTTACCGGCTGAACAAGAATGGCCTGGCATTTGTTTTCAATTACCAGGCAGCCGGGATGCACTATGCCGATCGCAGCTTCCGCGCCTGGCTCGACGCCGCGTACACCTACGGGCGCAACGATGTAATCTTCGCGCGCGATCGGAACCAGGGATGGCTGCTCCCGACGGTTCGTCGGGAGTTCGAGGAGCGGCATCGTCTCATCCGGTCACTGGTGCGGGCATGCAGCGGGCGCCAATGGCCGATGCGGATCGCGAGCCCGGTGCTGAAATCTGCCGCGGACGCCGCTACCTTTCTGCGGATCGGGGGGTTGGAGCGAACAGCCTATAGCGCCCTGTTTAATGTCCAATACTACCACGGCTTCCTGAACGAACTTGACGACCGGCATTTCCTGTCCCGGGATCCTGAGAATATTGCCATCTAACGTCATTGCCGGCGGGGTGGGAGCAAAGGGACCTTGGCCGATGGCGTGAGCCACGCCCACGACCGGACCCCACCAGGTGTCCACGCCATTCGCATGGCAGGATCGCTCGGTTGCGGCGACATCGTCTGCGACGACCTCGGAAGCCAAAAGAGAAAAGCAGTTCGTCAACTTATCCGCTTAGCAGGTGCCAAGCTCTTCCTGTCCAAAATGCTCACCCGGCGTGAATTCGATCGAACGGTCTTTGCTAAGCTCAATCATCTGCTCCACGAAGCCGCCGCGCGAACCGTCGATGCGTCGGCACCGCGATCGGAAGCGTCCTTCGCCCTTCAGGATGCTGAACTTCTTCCAAACTCCGGCTATCAAGCCTGTGCCATCTGCTTTTTGGGGTAGGGCATAACTTAATTCGAAAGAGCCATACCTTGATTCAACCTTCACTTCTTGATATAAATAGCTGTTATTGCTTGATAATCTTTTGCATGGGCTTCTGAAGCTTGAGTGCAATATAGTCAATTGGAGTTCGCCTCGATTAATACTGACGGAGAAATCACCTTCCTCGCCTTGTGCCTTCAGTCGGGAGGTGCGAAAATTGAGGGTAAGCTCACGGCACCCGTTTTGCTCCAATTGCTTGATGAACCGTGCGTGCCGAATCTGTTTTGATCAAAGATGTGCGTCGAGACTTGCTCTCGATAACGGTACGTAATAACCGCAGGCAATTGTATGGCTTCCGTTGATTACAGCGTGACGGGTGAAGAGCTTCCCAAAAAGACCCTGCGGCGCGCCCAGCCTGATGTTGCGGATCTCGTTGGAATCGCACGTCGTGGGTGGTTCTATATTGCTGCGGGCGCGATTCTCGGGCTGATTGTCGGCCTTGCACTGCTTTCCGGCCTAGCGCCGGTCTACAAGGCGGGTTCTCGAATTGCGTTCGAACGTACGCTCTCACGGTACCTGCAGTCGAACAAGATCACCAATGAGCCGCTGATCGAGGATGCAGATACCTACGCGCAGATTTACGTAATCTCCTCGGAGAGCGTCCTGTTAGCGGTCGTCAGGGCTCTGTCCTTGGCAAGTGATCCAGAATTCGTCGGTGAGCAGGGCAAGGAGGGCGCAGGCTCCCGGGTTCGTAATTTTTTTCGATCGGCCGCGCATGCCTTTGGATTGCCGCAGGAAAAGCCGCGGGAGATCCCGTCCAAGGAGGATCTCGAAAAGCGTGCGGTCAACAGCGTGTTGCGCAATCTGTCCGCCACTCGTGAAGACGTCCCGAGCGTGATCAGCGTCACGTTTTCGTCAAAAGACCCCGTCAAGGCGGCGACGATTGCTAACAAGATCGTCGATACCTACCTGGACGCCGGCGTTGCGGGCAAGGTCAAGTCGACCAAATTGGCCACCAAGGTGGTGCAGGAACGCGTTGACGAGTTGAATCGGCTGGCCGGAGATGCGGAGCGCACGCTCCTCGAATACAAGATCGCCAACAACCTTGCTGGCAATTCCAGGAACAGCCCGGCTGCGGAACAGCTTGCGACCCTTCAGACTCACCTTACGAGCGCGCGGGTTGCGATGGCTGAGGCCAAGGCGCGGATGGAGCGCGGGGCAAGCAGCGGCGCGGATAGTCCCTATGTCCCCGATGATGGTCTTATCGCACGCTTGCGCTCGCAGCTCTCGGATCTGTCCGTTCGAGCCAATGATTTTGAGACCCGCGTCGGAAAGGATCACGTTGCGACGGTCAAGGTGCGCAATCAGATGAAGGAGCTGCGTGAGGCGATCGCCAACGAGCAGCAACGCATCTCTGGCACATTCAGCAAGGATTACGAGCTCGCGCGCGCGCGATATGACGAGATTTCCGCGGCCATGACGCGCCTCATGAGCGAGGAGGGCGCGAGCAGCGACGCCCAGGCCAAGATCCGCGAGCTCGAAAGTGCGGCCGAGACCCTTCGTACCCAGTACAACAGGGCGGTGCAGCAGCTCGGCGAAATGAGCAAGGTTGAAGCGCAGCCTTCCGTCGCGCCCGATGCCGTTGTGCTGATGCGTGCCTCGCCTCCGACGCAGACCGAAGCCTCGAAAAAGCGGGTTCTGATCCTGGCGGGCGGAACGATTTTTGGTTTGCTGCTTGGAGCCGGCTTCGTCCTGCTGCGGGATTTCCCTTTCGGCGTGTTCAGAACGGCGCAGCAGGTGACGGACGTGACCGGCCTGCCATGCGCCATCCTGCCCGCTATTGAGAGTGCCGAGGAACGGGCGGCGGTAAAAAGCGGAGAGTTTTCCATTATCGCGCCCTATTCGCGATTTGTCGAAACGCTGCGCAATATCTGGGCAATGATTAATATTGCGCAGCAGAAGTCGAATGCGAAGATCGTGTGTGTGATCTCTTCGACTCCCGGCGAAGGAAAGACGACGGTCGCGACCAATCTTGCGGCACACTTCGCTCGCCAATCGACAACGCGCGTGCTCCTTGTCGACCTGGACCTTCATCACCCTTCGCTTACGATGAGTGTCGCGCCTGACGCGAAAGTAGGGCTCATGGAGGCCTTGGAGGAGCCAAAGGATCTCTCCAAATTCGTGATCAGGAAAGACAAGCTGAACCTTGACGTGTTGCCTTGCGCAATTTCCGATCGTGTTCCCAACGCGGCGGAGTTGCTCGGCACTACGGAGATGAAGCAACTGATCGATACGGCGCGCGAAATGTATGATCTCGTGATCGTCGAGGTGCCTCCGATGGCAGCGGTCGTCGACTACAAGATGATCGCACGGCACTGCGACCGCTTCGTCTTCGTCGTCGAGTGGGGCAAGACGAGCCAGCGCATGGTCCTGGAGTGTCTCGACGAAGCGTCGGATTTCTTCGATCGAATTGTGTGCATCGTTCTCAACAAGGTCGATCCGTCCTCGCTGCGGAGCATCGAGCGCTACAAGGGTGAACGGTTCCACGATTATTACACCGATGAGAAGCGTGCCTAGCGCACCCGTTATGGCAAGCCAGCAGGGGCTGCGTGCTGCAGCTAGGCACGGCGACGGGCGGACGGAGATGTGGTTCCGTCTGTGGAGAAAAGAGGTTGGAACTTGCGCTACAATGCCTGGTGTCTTGCATTTTTGATGCTGGTCTGTGCTTCCACCAGCCAGGCCCAAATGGCCGGTCCCAGTGCACCGAACCTCTCCTTGCAGCCGAACCTCGCTGCTGCTGACTGGAAGAAGAACTTGCGCCTCGGCCCGAACGGTCCGATCCCGGCGATCGTCGTCGATCAGTTCGGATACCTGCCGAAATCGAGAAAGGTCGCTGTCATACGCGCGCCTGAAGTCGGCTACGACAATTCCGCCAACTTTGCCCCAGGCTCGAACTACAGGTTGCTCGAGCTTCCCAGCGGCAAAGTCGTCAAGACCGGCGCGCCGACGGCATGGAATAGCGGGAAAGCGGATCAAGCATCCGGCGACAAGGCCTGGTGGTTCGACTTTTCCGAGGTCGAGACGCCTGGCAGATACGCGGTCGTCGATGCCGACAAGGGCGTTCGATCCGCGGAATTCTCGATCGGCGAGCACGTGTACAAGGACGTCATGAAGCATGCCGTGCGGACATTTTTCTATCAACGCGCGGGCTTCGAGAAAAAGCCGGAATTTGCAGGCAAGGATTGGGCGGACAAGGCGAGCCACCTCGGGCCCGGCCAGGATCCCGAGACGAGCCCCTGGCACAATGGACGGCCGTCGACCCCCCCGAAATCGGCGCTCAAGGATCTTCGCGGCGGCTGGTATGACGCCGGCGACTACAACAAATACGCCTCATGGACGGCGCGCTACGTCGTCGTGTTGCTGCAAGCCTACGAAGAGAACCCGCAGGCGTTCAGCGACGACTACGGCATACCGGAATCCGGCAACGGCATTCCCGATGTTCTCGACGAGGCGAAGTGGGGAATGGATTGGGTCGTCCGGATGCAGAACGCTGACGGCTCCCTTCTGTGCGTTCAGGGCCTGGCCACCGCAAGTCCACCTTCGGAGGCGAGGGGGAACAGCTATTACGGCCCTCCGACCACGTCGGCGACCTTGATGGGGGCGGCCGCCTACGCATACGCCGCCAAGATATTCGCATCGCGGCCGGAACCGACCCTCAGGCAATATGGAGAGGACCTCAAAAAGCGCGCAACCGCGGCTTGGGCCTGGGCCACCGCGAATCCCAACGTGCTCTATTACAATAACGACGATTCGAAACAGCCCGGATCAAAGGGGCTTGCAGCCGGGCAGCAGGAGATGAGCGAGATCGACCGGCTGCGCGCGCGGTTCGAGGCTGCCGTCTATCTCTTCGAGATGACGGGCGAGGCGCCGTACAGGCAGTTTGCCGACGCCAACTACAGCAAGCTGCTGCCGCCGTGGGGAGCGTCGATGTGGGAAGTCGATGCGCTGGACAGCCTGCTCTATTACGCACGGCTTCCCGGTGCGAATCCCGAGGTGGCGAAGTCGATACGCGAGAATTTATTGGTGAACCTGTCGCGGGGCTCCCAGCAATTCGCGAATGCCCTGGCACAAGAGGATCCCTATCGCGCCCCGATCAAGGACTACACGTGGGGGAGCAACAAGGGCAAAGCCATGCAGGCGAGGCTGTTCCAACTGGCGGCCCTGCACGGTGCGGACGCGAAGCTGGACGAAACCTCGCTCGCCGCGGCGTTGGAATACGCGCACTATCTCCACGGGGTAAACCCGCTTGGTCTCGTCTATCTGACGAACATGGACAAGGCCGGCGCAAGCCACTCGGCAACGACGATGTTTCATTCCTGGTTTGCCCGCGGCACGCGCTGGCAACGGGTAAGCGAATATCTTCCCGGGCCACCGCCGGGCTTCCTGGTCGGCGGACCCAATCCGCAGTTCTCCATCGATTCATGCTGCACCGCGCCTGCCGGGTCGTCCGGTTATCGCTGCTATGGCGCGTCGACATTCCCGCTGTGCCAGCGCAACCTGAAGCCGCCGCTGGAGCAGCCGCCGGCTAAGTCATATCTGCAATATAATGATCCGTGGCCGGTGAACTCGTGGGCGATCACGGAGCCCTCGATGCACTACCAGTCTTACTATATACGCTTGCTTGCCGCATTCACGCGTTGAGACCGCATCGCGGCGACCTTACCGCTTGATGCCCCTCGCGACCTGACGATACACGAACGTTGGCACTTTTGGGAACAATCGGATCTCGCAAGTCCGCTTGAGGATTTCGAGCGTCTGCGGGCAGCTGTCCTCACGGATGCGAACGTCATTGCCTGATGCCCACGCGTAAGGATCCCACCTCGGGTGCATTGTCACGCCGCTGCGGATCGATATCCAGTTGGTGTAGACGTGACGATCGGTGTCGATCAATCGGGCAGTCCCCCGCTGCGATCCGAACACCCGCGCTTCCTCCGGATCGTCGAAATAGACCGTAATGCCAGCCGCAGAGTCCGGATCGTTGTGCGGGCTGACCTTGATGTTTTTCCCGAACGGTCCGGCGAGCTTGTCGAGCCAAAAGCGGCGCCGGTCGCGGCGGAGCTTCATCTTCCTGTCGAGTCGCGGAATTTGCGCGCGTAATATCGCGGCGGCGAGGTTTGTCATGCGGTAATTCTGTCCGATGAACACGGCCTCGTTGGTATCGGCGCGGCCTGCGCGGATGTAGCTGCCGACGTCGTGGTACATGAGTCCGCGCGTGTAGGCCCGCCGCGAGTTGGTCAACAGAGCGCCGCCTTCGCCGGCCTGCATGTTCTTGTGGGCGTTGAAGCTGAACGCTCCCGCATCGCCAATCGTGCCGACACGTCGCCCACGGTAGGTCACGCCAACGGCCTGACAGGCGTCCTCGATGACCAAGAGGTCGTTTTCCTTGGCGATCGCCATGATGGCATCCATGTCGCACACGAGGTTCAGCATATGCACGACGATGATCGCCTTGGTGCGCGGCGAAATCTTCCGCCTGATGTCCTCGGGATCGATTGTCAGCGACGCATTGATTTCGGTAAGAACCGGAACGGCTCCAACGGCCAGAGGTGCGGCGGCGGTGGCAACCCAGGTGTACGCCGGCACGAGTACTTCGTCTCCGGGACCGATCCCGCAACCCACCATCGCGCAGATCAGCGCACTCGTGCCGCTGTTGACTCCGAGGACGTGTCCGACCTCGAAGTATTTCTGCATCGCGAGTTCGAAGCGCTCGACCTCCGATACGCTTGAGGTGTGATATCGGTTGAAGTCCCCGCCAGCAAGAACCCGAAGCGCTGAAGCTATGACCCCTATATCAAGCATACGAAAAATCTTTCAGTGGAGCACGGCCCTCGAGTGCAGCGGGGCGTAGAAATGAAAGCCCTTTGCATGGCTTGCACTCTCATAAATTAAGCTAATTTGCCGCGTGCGGCAACGCGCTGCGCCGCTTCATGGTTTACTGGAGGCTCAAGCGATGGGCGACCGAATGGGTCGGGAAACGGACTATGACGCAGGTGATCGAGCGCCGCGCCTCTCGCGTCTTTGCTGCATCATTTCCTTGCGAAGCTTGCCACGCGTTTCTTCTATGTGCACTGCAGCATGATCGGTCGTGGCCGCCGCAATGTTGGCAGCAAGGCTCCTTAGGGTTGGAAACTGGAAAACACGGACGAGCGACATTTTAATCCCGAATTCGGCTCGAATTTTTTCAACAACCTTGACCATCATCAACGAATTGGCACCAAGATCGAAGAAATTGTCGTCAATTCCGATTTCGCTCAGCCCAAGCAATCCTCCGAAAACTCCTGCAAGCCTGCGCTCCACTTCGGTTGAAGGCGGATTGTACGGCGTGGCGGTCTCCTGACGCGCGGCATCCGGCGAGGGCAATGCCTGTCGATCCAGCTTGCCATTGGGAGTGAGAGGCATCGACTCGATTGAAACGAATGCCGAGGGAACCATGTACTCCGGCAGCGTGTCGCGCAGATACTGTCGCAACGCAGGAACAAGATTTCCGCCAGAAACCGCGCGGAACGCTGGGCGATTTCCGTAAGACGACAAGTCAGCCTCGACTGGAGCCGGCGCAGGTGCACCATCCGGGACGGACATTTCCGTTCGAACTGTCGTTCTCGGGCGGAACACGGCATCGAAACATCCCGGTCCGGCAGCGGACCACTCAATCGCGACGTCGAAATCCGTGCCGAGTCCGCGAACGTCCTCAGGATCGATCCCGGCGGGGGTAGCCGCGGGAATTTCGCCCAGCCTTTCTGCCGGAGCTCGAGACCGGAGTGTTTGCAGTGCAGCAATTGATGCCGAGACTCGGGCGTTAGGAATCCCGACGACGCGCAACGCCTCTGGTTCTGATCGAATCATCGCGCGCAGCGCCTCAAGCGAGCAAGGCGAGGGGGCCTCCGCCACATTGGCGACCGATGGTAGGCGCTGCATTCCGCCACGCTTGCGGATCACCACGTCGTAGCGGAATCGAGTCATTTCGCTCGGCTGCCGGCCAAGTTTGAGTTCGACCTGAACGTCCTCAATGTCGGGGAATCGCGTTCGAAGCGACAGGAACAGGTCGGGGTCAAGCACCAGTTCCGCCTCTTCATCGCACCGCTTTTTCAGCCGCGAGAGAAGTTCGCCCACGGAGGCATCGGACGATGCCCTCTGCAATTCGATCTCGCCAAGCATCACTTCCAGCAGCGCGCGGTTGCGGACGTCGCCGACAAAAATTGCACCGCCCGGAGAAAGCCGGTCGATCGCGGTCGCCAGCACGTCGACGAGATATTCCACGCCAGGGAAGTATTGCACGACCGAATTGATGATGATCGTGTCGAAAGGTCCGCCCTCGAAGGTGGCCAAGGTGTCGGCGGCCCTTTGTTCGAGGACCACGCCGGTCAGGCCGAGCCGATCGGCCTCGGCCCTTACCCGGGACACCGCAGCTGCGGACAGGTCGATGCCGTGATAAAGTTCACAGCCCGGCGCGACCCGCGTGAGGAACATGCCGGTACCGAAGCCTATCTCGAGCACGCGTCGGGGCCGCAGCCGCTGGATGCGTTCAGTCGTGCATTCAATCCATTCTCGCATCTGGGCTTCGGGAATGAGATCGCCGGTGTAGCTGCTGCGCCAGCCCGCGGTTTCCGAAGCGCTGTCGCCCCGGTAGGTTTCGTCCCAGATCGTTTCCCAATGCGCGGTTGTGGGACCGCTGCCTTCGGCGTCGGCGGCGGCGACGACGTAAGCGATCAGCCGCTGCCCTCCGGCGGCATCCGGTCCTGCCACAACTGCGCTCTGTCGCACGGATGGATGGCGGTTCAGCACGGCCTCGATCTCGCCCGGCTCGATCCGGTGCCCTCGGATCTTCACCTGATGGTCGAGACGTCCGAGATAGCCAAGCGTGCCATCCGGGAGCCAATGCCCGAGGTCGCCGGTCCGGTAGAGGCGCGCTTCGGCGTCGCCAAAAAGATCGGGGACAAAGCGCTCCTTGGTGAGGTCCGGGCGCTCCAGATAGCCCCGCGCAACACCGGCACCACCAATCAGGATTTCACCCGGCACGCCGACGGGTACCGGTTGCAGCGAGCGATCGACGACATACACGGTGGTGTTGGCGACCGGCTTTCCGATCGTGATCGGATCATCGGCGTTACCGACGGAACTGGTCGTGGACCAGATGCAGGTCTCGGTGGGGCCGTACATGTTGTGGATGTCGCCGCGATAGCTCGTCCGCAGCCGTTCGAGCAGCGTACGCGGCAGCGGCTCGCCGCCGAGCAGGAGCTTGCGCAATGAACCCAAGGCATCGAGCGACGCCTCGTCCGCTACCAGCATGCTTGCCAGCGACGGCGTGGCTTGAAGGTGCGTCACGCCGTGGGTACGGATCTGCGACGGAAAATCCGGAACCGGACCGTCCGAGGCCGCAGTCGCGGACGGATTGGACATGCGACGCAATTCGTCCAGATAGGGAAGGCTGGCCAGCACGTCATCGGCCGCGACACCGAAATCGATCAGGCAGGCGATCTCATCGACACCGTATTGCTTCAGCTTCTCGATGATCGCCATGCACGAGGCTGGAGATCCGAACAGGCCTGCAGTCTTGAAGTAGCGCTGGAACGCATGCTCCATGATGACGTCGAGCTCATCCTGTTCCAGGTCGGAGAGGCTCATCTGCTGCGGGGTCTGTTCCTTGCGGTCATCGCCCTTGGCGAAGGCGGTCAGTTCCCACCGCATCTTGGAAATGAGATCGGTCGAGGTCTTCAGGTATTCGAGGAACGGGCCACGGACCTTGTCGCGCACTTCGTCTGCGTCGCGGCCCACGAAGGTGTGCAGCATCAGGGTGACCGTGCCGGCACCCTCATGGCCGGCGTCGGCCCATGCCTTGCGGTAGGTCGCGACGTTCTCGACCAGTTGCTCGGTCTTCATCACCAGCAGGTTCGTTAGTACGTTAGCGCCGAGCCGTCCGGCAAGCGCGAATGTGTTGGGATCTGAGCTCGCGGTCACCCACATCTTGGGTTCGCGCTGCACCGGAGGCGGATAGGTGTTCACTTCGACCGGCTGGCCGTCGCCGCCGATCACCTTGATCGCTTCGCCGCGCCAAAGCGCCTTCACGGTTTCAATGCCGCTGGCCATCAGCTCACGGCGGTTCTTGTAGTTGTTCGGCTGCAGCGCGAAGTCGCGGGCGTGCCATCCGGATGCGAAGCTCAGTCCCACGCGTCCGTTGGACAGATTGTCCACGACCGACCATTCCTCCGCGACGCGGATCGGATTGTGCAGCGGCAGCACGACACTGCCGGCCCTGATGCCGATACGCTTGGTGACGGCCGCGACCGCCGCGCCCGTCAGGGCCGCGTTCGGATACAGGCCACCGAACGGATGGAAGTGCCGCTCGGGCGTCCACACGGCGGAGAAGCCGTGCTCGTCGGCGTACTTGGCGCCTTCGAGCAACAGACGGTACTTGCCGCCGGCCGATGCCGCCGCATCGGCAGCAAAATAGAACAGGCTGAAATCGATCGGCTTCGCGTCCGATATCGTCTTCGTCGCCGCGCGAGCCATACGTTCAGGTTCGTGCTGAATGACCACCTTGAAGCCGCGCGCCAGCGTCCAGAACAGTTCCAGCACCGAAATGTCGAAGGAGATGCTAGTGGTTGCGAGCCACACACCGGGCTTTGTTCCCAACACCTCGTCCATCGCCGTGAAGAAGTTGGCGGCGTTCCGGTGCTCGAGCATTACTCCCTTGGGGCGGCCGGTGGAGCCGGACGTGAAGATAACATAGGCTAGATTCTCACCTTTCATGGTGACGCCGGGCCGATCAGCCTCTCCGGCATCCGTGTCGACGCATACCGAATGGATGTGTGGCGGCAGCGAGCCGGCCAGGTTAGACGTCGTTACCACCAGGCGGGCGCGCGTGTCGTCGAGCATGATCGCGATCCGCTCGCTGGGGTAGGAAGGGTCCATCGGCACGTAGGCCGCGCCGGCCTTGAGGATGCCGAGCAGTCCAACCAGCATCTCGATCGAACGGTCGACGTAGATGCCGATCATCTGGTCCGGTTGCGCGCCGCTGGCAATCAGCGTGCGGGCCAGATAATTGGCGCGCCGATCCAGTTCGCGGTAGGTGATCGAGCGGGCGGCGTCGACGAGTGCGACCGCATCGGGTGTGCGATCGACCTGCGCCTCGAACGCCTCGTGCATGCACTGTGGCCCGGGCAGCGGTTTGGCCGTATCGTTCCAGATTTGCAGTGTCGATCGCGCATCCTGTGACGGCAACCGCGGCAGTTCGCCAAGACGGGCCTCAGGACGATCCGCGATTGCAACAAGGATCGCCTGCAGCAGGTCTGCGATACGTTCAACGGCGGCAGGTGCGAAACAACCCGTGTCGTAGGACAGCTTGAATGTCACCTGCGGACCATCATAAGCCATCACGTTGAATGGGAAATTGGTCTGGTCGTGCAGCATGAACTCGCGACGCTGCCATTCCGGACCGAACGATTTCAGGCGCGCATCATCGGTTTGAGGATTGAAGACGATGATGGAATCGAACAGCGACTGCCCACGACTTACCTCGCTGGCGCGAAGGATGTCGACGAGCGGGGTATGTTCGAACTTCCGCAGTTCGACCTGCTGCTGGCGCAACTGATTGCAGAGATCGAGCACCGGCAAATCCCTAGGGAGTTTAGCCCGGATCGGGACTGTATTGATAAACAGGCCGAGAACTCGATCGGCGCCTTCGATCGATGATCGTCGGCAGGCCCTGGTGACACCAAAAACGACATCATCCTGGGCCGAGAATGCGGACAGAACGAGTGCCCAGGCGGCCTCAACAATGGTCGATATCCGCAGTGATGTCCGATCACAGAGTGAATGCAGCTTTTTCGTGTAGTCTGGCGAAATAGCAAGTGCATAAGTTGCGTGGCCGGCCGCGGAAGGCGTTTCCGAAGCCAGAACCCGCAACGCATCGAGATTGGTCGGCGTCCGGAACCCTGCCAGGGAAGCGCGCCAGTAAGCCTCGGCAGCCGCCGCGTTGCTGGGCAAATGCGTTTGCAGCCACGCGATATATTCCCGGTAGGCCGGCCGGGCCTCGAACAGCGGCGTCTCGCCGAGCGCGGCGGCGGCATAAGCGTCGAACACCTCTTTCACGATGGAGGCGTAGCAGGAATCCAGGATGGCATGCGAGTAGGTGAAGACGATCACTCTGCAATCGCCGCCGAGGTGAAGCACCGTTACGCGCCATAGCGGCGCGACATCAAGGTCGAATGCGCGTGATCGATCCTCGGCAAGGAAACGGGAAAGGGCCTCTGCTTGTGCCTGAGGCGACAGCTCCGACAGGTCCCGTGCTTCCAATCGAACCGTGACGTCGGGCAAGACTTCCTGCACGGGAGCTGGTAACCCGTCCCAGCGGAAGCGCGTACGCAGGATCGGATTCTGTTTCGCGACCCTCGCCCAGGCATCCACGAACAGCTTGGTGTCGATCGGCTCGTTCAGCCGGATTTCGAGCTGTTCGACGTCGACGCCCCGGGTGCGGCCCTCGAGGTGATGAAACAGCATGCCTTGCTGAAGGGGGGAAAGGGGATAGCTGTCCTGGGCCATGGTACTCTCGAAAATCACCGCGGGCGATCATTTCGGACGCTTGCCGATTTGAACCCATCGGTCAATTGATACTACAAATCAGGTGCAATATGTCTAATATAGCCGCACGCAACTGCGAAGGCGAGGCCTCGCCTTGAAGTCTATTATTCGACTTTTCAGAACCGGTATTTTCAATTAACCTTTAACCCTACTGGCGATGTATCGCGATCCAACAAGGCTTTTTTCACGTTCCGTGGAAATTCGATCGATGCCGATTGCGGCGGATTAATTGACCGCAGCTAGCCAAATCAGCAATCCTTGATCAACTTTGCATCGTGGTGTTGAGTGGCGAGCGCAAGCGCGGCCCATTAACCCATCCTCGGCTTTCAGCTTGAATCATTGCGCACTTTGCTGATTGACAGTCGTTTTTAGGTGCGCCCAGTGCAGGATCTGGTCTTGAAGAACGAAGGAACGACAGGCAGCGAAGCATCCTCGATCGCGATCGTAGGTATGTCGGGACGATTTCCCGGTGCATCCAACGTGGCGCGTTTCTGGGAAAATATTCGCGAGGGACGCGAATCCATTCGTTTCTTCACCGAGGCAGAACTGCTTGCCGCGGGCGAGCGTCCTGAACTTCTGCGTGACCCGGCCTATGTCAAAGCGTGCGGCTACCTCGACGACATCGACAAATTCGACGCGGCCTTTTTCGGCATTTCGCCGCGTGACGCCGCGGTGTTCGATCCGCAGCACCGCCTGTTTCTCGAATGCGCCTCCGAGGCGTTCGAGGATGCAGGTTATATAGGCGCCAAGATCGGCGGGCCGGTTGCCGTCTTTGCCACGTCGGGCGCCAGCGAATATTTCACCTACAATCTCGTCACCAACGAAGAGGTTCTGCGCTCGATCGGGGCGTGGCTGCTTCGTCATACCGGCAACGATCCCAACTTTCTCGCGACGCGCGTTTCCTACGAACTGGATCTCGTCGGTCCGAGCATGAACGTGCAGACGGCGTGTTCGTCGTCAATCGTTGCGGTCCACCTCGCTTGCCAGAGTTTGCTCAACGGAGAGTGCGACATGGCGCTGGCGGGCGCCTCTACCGTCTATCCGGAGCAACTGGGCTACGTGTACCGGCAGGGCGAGATCCTGTCTCCTGATGGTCACTGTCGTGCATTCGACGCCCAGGCTGGAGGCACCGTCATGGCCTCTGCGGTGGGATGCGTCCTGCTCAAGCGGCTGTCGGACGCCGTGCGGGACGGCGACAGCATCCGTGCCGTGATCCGCGGTTCGGCGCTCAACAACGACGGCTCTGACAAGGTCGGATATCTTGCGCCCAGTGTCGGCGGGCAGGCCCAGGTGATTGCCGAAGCGCTGGATCTTGCCGGTGTCGCTCCCGAAGACGTATCGTATGTCGAAGCGCACGGCACCGGCACGCTGATCGGCGATCCGATCGAGATTGAAGCGCTGGTTCAGGCTTTCGGGCCCGACGTCCGAAAGCAATCCTGCGCTATAGGCTCGGTCAAGACCAATATCGGCCACGCCGGCGAGGCCGCGGGCATATGCGCCCTGATCAAGACCGTTAGCGCGCTCGAGCACCGCGAATTGCCGCCATCGCTGCACTATCGGGCACCCAATCCGCAGGCCGACCTTTCCAATTCGCCATTCTTCGTCAATGCCAGCCTGCGCCCATGGGCGGTTGCGCCTGGCAAGACGCGGATCGCGGGCGTTACGTGCCTCGGCGCCGGCGGCACCAACGCCCATCTCATACTGGAAGAGGCGCCACCTCGTTCGCCTGCGGTTCGCCATACTCCAGGGGCGCAGCTGCTGTTGCTGTCGGCACGCAGCGACGCCGCACTCGAGGCGGCGGCCGGCAATCTGGCCAATCATCTGCAATCGCACCCCGAGCAGCCGCTGGATGAGGTGGCGTTCACGCTGATGGCCGGACGCGAAGCCTTCGAATTTCGTCGCGCGATCGTGGCCTCCGACGCAGCCTCTGCGGCGGCTCAGCTGAAAGTCGCAGATGTACAGCGCCTGATTAGGGGCAAGGCCGCGCGGGAGCCGACTTCCACCGTGTTTCTTTTCCCCGGCGGCGGAGCGCAATATGCCGGCATGGGGGCCGAGCTTTACGCAAAGGAACCGGTTTTCCGCGAGGCCGTGGACGCTTGCCTTGCCGTGGTCCAGCCCCGGCTCCAGGTCGACCTGCGTCGCCTGATGTTTCCGCCGGCGGACCAACAAGCCATCGCGGGCAAGCAGCTTGAGGCTCCGTCTCTTGCGCTGCCTGCTCTTTTCGCCGTCGAATATGCCCTCGCGATGCTGTTGCAGTCATGGGGCATCTTACCGGCCGCACTGATCGGGCATAGCGCGGGCGAATACGCCGCGGCGTGCATTTCCGGCGTCTTCACGATGCCGGATGCGATTTCGCTGGTCGCGATGCGCGGCGTGCTGTTCGAGAAACTGCCGCGCGGCGCCATGCTGTCGATCGCGTTGCCCGAGGAGCAGGTGCGCGCGAGACTTGGAAGCGAACTCTCTCTTGCCGCGGTGAACGGACCTTCGCTTTGCGTCGCTTCCGGACCGGTGGACGCAATCGCGAAGCTCGAGGCGGAGCTTGCTGCGGAAGAGATCGAGCATGCGCGCATCCACATCGACGTCGCTGCTCACTCGTCGATGCTCGATACAATTTTGGTGGAGTTCGAACGCTTCTGCAGACCCATCGCGTTCCAGAGGCCGAAAATTCCGTTCGTCTCGAACCTGACCGGTACCTGGATCACCGACGCCGAGGCGACGGACCCCGCATATTGGGTTCGGCATCTCCGCAACACCGTCCGGTTCGACCAGGGCGCCAGGACGCTGCTGGCGAGCGGAAGTCGCGCGCTGCTGGAGGTCGGGCCAGGCCGCACCCTCGCCAGCCTCTGCAGGCAGCAGCCCAAGAAGGCTGCGGTTGTAACTAACGCGCTTCGTCATCCCAACGAGTCGGTATCCGACGTTGCATTCCTGAAAGAGGCAGTTGGGCGGCTCTGGGTTGCTGGCGTCGAGATCGATCCTGTGCGATTTCTTCCGCGCAAGTCTCAACGCCGCGTCCCGCTACCCACCTATCCATTTGAAAGGCAGCGATACTGGATAGACAAGGGCGTCCAGGCCGCGCCCTCCAAAGCGCTGATACGGCGCCCCGATCTCGACCAATGGTTCGCGGCCCCTTCGTTTCAGCGCGCGGCTCCCTCCAAGCCGATCGCGGCGGCGGAGCTTCGCAAACCGTGGCTGATTTTCACAGACGACTCGCCGCTCGCCAAGGCAATCGTCGCGCGCCTGCGTGCATCAGGTGCACGCGTGTCTACAGTGGTGCCGGCAAGTCATTTTGCCGCGCGGGGCGATTTGAGCTTCGCGATCGATCCGGCCAGGGCGGCGGATCATTCCAAACTGATGGAGGAATTGCGGACCCAGGATGCGCTGCCGGCGCATATCGTGCACCTGTGGGCGCTGGCTCCCCGGCCCAGGAGGTTCTTTGGCTCATCCAGCGATGCCGACCTCGCGGCGTGGGAGCGCGGAGCGGTTCGAAATTTCTACAGCTTGATGTTCCTGGCTCAGGCGCTGGCGTTCGAGGTGGACCAGGTCCGGCTGACCGCGATCGGTACCGCGATCGAGGCGCTTCCGAGCGAGCGCGAAGTCCATCCCGAAAAGGCCGCCTTGACGGGGGTCTTCCGCGTGCTGCCGCGCGAGATGCCGGGCGCCTCTTGCTCGGTCGTGGACGTGGTGTTGCCGCGCGCAGGATCGGACGCGGAGGGCGTACTTGCCGATCGGCTGATTGGCGAATTGTCTGCGAGCAAGCGCGACCCGTTAGTTATCCTGCGCGAGGCGGGGCGCTGGGTGCAGCGTTTTGACCCGCTCGTACTGGACGCTCGGCCCGACGATCGCGGCTGGCTTCGCCCCGGCGGAGTCTATCTGGTTACGGGCGGCCTGGGCGGCATCGGTCAGGCGCTGATGGAGCATCTGGCGCGGCACGCGAAGGCCCGCCTGGTGTGCGTCGGCCGGACTCCGATGCCCCAGGAAACGACGTGGGATGACTGGCTCCAGAAGCATGGCGAGCGCAACGACACTTCGCGTCGAATCCTGAAGGTGCGGGCATTGCAGGCGCTCGGAGCCGAAGTGATGCTGGCGACGGCCGACGTTACCGACCGGCTGGCCATGGCCCACGTGGTTGGCGAGGCAAGCCGACGCTTTGGCCGGATCAACGGCGTCTTCCATTGCGCAGGCGTGCTCAAGGATCAGTTGATCGCACTCCGTGCTCCCGAAACCGACGCTGCGGTGCTTTCGGTAAAGGCGAAGGGCGCGCTGGTCCTGCAATCGCTGTTCGTCGATGGGGATCTGGATCTGATGGTCCATTTCTCATCGGTCAGCTCCATCCTGGGGCTTCCTGGCCAGGTTGACTATACCGCGGCGAATGCCGTTCTGGACGCGCTCGCGAAGGCTCACACGGCGCGTGGCAGCCGGACGCGCACGGTCAGCATCAACTGGAACGCTTGGAAGGAAGTTGGCATGCTCGCGACATTGGTTCGCGAGCGCAGCGGGCCCTCGCCGGATGATTCAAGCGGAACCGCCTCTCTGCTCGGCGATTGCGTACATGACGACGCCAAGCAGACACTGTTCCATTCCGTGCTGCACCCGCGCACCCATTGGCCGCTAGGCGAGCATGTTGTCAGGGGTGGGCGGGCGGTCATACCCGGCACCGGGTTCCTCGAGCTTGCACGCGCGGCAGTCGCCTATCGGGATGAGAACCGGCCTATCGAGATTCGCGACCTGGTGTTCCTGCAGCCGTTCGCGATCGGGCCTGACGAGACGCGTTCGCTCAACATCAGGCTGTATCGCGAGGACGACTATAGCCTTGTGATCTACGGCGATTCCGAGGAGCAACCGTATGTGACGGCTCGCGCCGCCTATGTCGATGCGCCGCCTGGTCCGAAGCAGTCCGTGTCGGACATCCGCGACCGTTGTCACGGACGTGGCGAGTTGATGAACGGTGGGTTGGTACAGAACTTCATGGACTTCGGTCCCCGCTGGTCCAACATCCGCGCGATACATCTCGGTGAGGGCGAGGCGCTGATCGATCTCGCATTGCCGTCCGCCTTCGAATCCGACGTCGCGACATATGGACTGCATCCGGCACTACTCGACATGGCGACCGGCGCTGCGCAGAAGCTCATTCCCGGTTTTGCGGGTAATGATGATTTCTATGTGCCGTTCTCCTATGGCCGCGTGCTGGTGACGCGGCCGGTGCCCGCAAGCTTCTTCAGTCACGTGCGCTTGAGGAAGGCGGAAAACAAGAGCGCGGTGTTCGATGTCACGCTGCTTGACGAAGAGGGCAACGAGCTTGTCTCGATCGAGCGCTTCATCATGCGCCGGGTCGAGAGCTTTGCTGCTGTGCCGGCCTCATCAAAGCCGACGCGGCCTGAAGGTCCTGAGACGGCCGAAGAAGGCTTCTTGCGCGAGGGCATGACCAACGCGGAAGGTCTTGAGGCGCTCGATCGCATCCTCGCCTACAACGTCTCGCCGCAGGTCGTTGCCTCCACCCTTGATCTGGATCTGTGGCTCGAGCGACTGGACAGCGGCGGGCGCGGAACGCCGGCGGAGGATGCAAACTGGTCCATCGGAACCCCAGGTCTCGTGCGCCCCGGCGGCGAATCCGGTCTCAAGGCTCCGCGCGACGCGATCGAACGAGGCCTTGCGGCAATCTGGAAGGACATGCTGGGCGTTCAGCAGGTTTCGATCGATGACGACTTTTTCGAACTCGGCGGCCAGTCCCTGATTGCGATGCGGCTCTTCAACCGCATTCGCAAGGAGCATGGTGTCGAGTTGCCGCTCTCCGTGCTGTTTCAAGCACCGACCATCGCTGCAACGGCGGCGCTGTTGCGGGAAGCCAAGGGCTTGCCGCCGATCGATGCGTCAGCGGGCGCCGATCTGCCCGTTGAGGTTGATGCAGACGGGGTGGCACCGACGGCATCCGCCGGGGATGCGACCGGTACCGTTCCAACCGCAGCGGCGGCTGCACAGCCAGCAGGCGTTTCGGCGTTCCGATCGTTGGTCGAAATCACCCGCGGCGGCAATCGGCCGCCATTGTTCTGCGTGCACGGTGCCGGCGGCAACGTGCTTAATTTCCGCGATCTGTCATGGGGTCTACACCATGATCAGCCCTTCTACGCATTGCAGGCCCGCGGAGTGGACGGGGCGCCTGAATTGCATCACTCGATCGAGGAAATGGCTAGCGCCTATATCGAGGAAATCCGGGTGATGCGGCCGCATGGTCCCTATTACCTCGCCGGCTATTCAGGCGGCGGCATCGTCGCTTTCGAGATGGCGCAGCAACTGAAGGCGCGGGGCGAGGAAGTGCCGCTCCTGGTGTTTTTCGATACGTACCATCCTCAAATGCCGATCCGCACCGTAAGTGTCAGCCAAAAGCTGATACGTTTGCGCAAGGACGGGTTCAAGTACGTGAAGGAAACGGTGCGCGATCGGATCGACCGTGCGCGAGTGATGCGTCAGCGGTTGCAAATCAAGCTCTGCGTCCTGACCGGGAAGACGGTGCCGCACGCGCTGCGGGACCGTCATCTCGCCGAGAATTTCAGCATGGCAGGCAGTCGCTACCGGCCACAGCCATGGCACGGGAGGGCAATCCTGTTTCGGGCGGAGAGCGTCCCGTATGTTTTCAGCGGCGGTGGACCGCACTACGGATGGGACAGGGTTGTGCTGGGCGGAGTGGAGACCGTGGTGATCCCCGGCAACCATGACACGCTGTTGCTCGGAGCCAACGCCAAGGTATTGATGGGTCCGTTGAATACGGCAATTGATCAGGCGAACCTGACAATGTCAGCCAAGCCGGCGCCTCAAGTCGAAGATCGACCGGATGCGCAGAAGGTCAGCGCCTAAGTCCGCACGACTGCAGCGCCGCAACACCGCATCATTTGGGCAGGGCGAATGGGTTCTCGGGGTCCTGTGCGTCGGCATAGTCGCGCCCACAGATATAGGCGTTGTACTGGCGCTTGACCGTCGAAAGCACGCCTTTGGCTTGAAAAGCGGCATAGGCCGGACAGATCTGTTCTTGCATCAGCGCGCGGCATGTCGCCATGTTGCGACGCGCGCCGGCATTGGCTCGCTCTCCGTATGAGGAAACATATTCCCACGCCAGCTCTTGCATGTACCGGCCTGTTTCTGGGGTAAGCGAAGCAGGGACCGCAGCCCCCTCAGGGGAGCGACCAAACAGTGCAACGTAGTGCACGAGCGCAAGGTAATAATGGCCGGCTTCGCTCATATGAACGTTGTCCGAAAATAACAGGCGGACGCGCTGACCGGGAGTCTTGCTCGTGACGCCCGGGACCTTGCCGTCCCAGAGTGCGGCGACCAGTTCTGCGAGCGCGCTGCTGCCCGGGAGCACACGGACGCGCGGGACGTCGCCACGCGCCGGAAGCTCAAGATTCGCCCGGCTTGCGACACATTCCCACATCGGCAACACCGCGCGCTCATATTCGATCCAGGGCCACGGGGCGTCGGGCTCCAGATGAAGCCAGGAGTGATAGAGCAGCACCTGTGCTTCGGGATTGCCCGCGATGAGATGCCTAGCCATGTCGGTTAGGTAAAAGGCCGTGCGCTCCTTGCGCGCGATGGCGGGCAGGTCGTGGCGTTCCGTGACAACGAGCGCGTCATATTTTTCCCCGGACGCCAGTCGCCGGGGTCGCCGCAGTTCTTCGGCGACATCCAGGCCGGAGCCTGCGCGGTTATTGCCGGCGCGATAGCCCGGCCAGTCGGACGCAGAAGGTACTTCCCCCTTGGTCCGCTGGCGAAGCAGGGAATAGCCCATCGACTGCGCCTCAAACTGAAATTGCCGCCCGAGCGAGCGGGCGATCTGTTCGACGACCTGGGGAATTCCTTCACTGAGGCTGTGACCCGAATAGAAGGCGCGTACACGATCCGTCGGCGTCCACGCCGGAACGCCAGCCGCTTCACGCCCTTTTTCACTCATGGCCACATCTCCGAAACCGCAAGAGATAATCAACGTCGCCAGCATCACTTTCAGCCGGCAGATCCAATGACGCTTCACGGTACCTGCTCCGACCTCAATACAACTGCGCTTGCGATATACTCTGCGGAAATTGCAAACCGTCCATGAAGGCGGTGATGCATGTCGAACGGCGGCACGACCTTACGATATGAAGCAGCAAACGTCCCGGCTGAGGCGTCGACATCGATGGCAAAATCCTCGAATTCCAGCATCGCATTACTGAGGCCGTACTGGCTTTTGAACGCAGCTTCCTTCATGCAGAAAACAATGTGCGCTGCAAACCCCGGGGTCGTTTCGCAAATGGCAGTCAGCTTCTCCAGCTCGTCGGGCGCACAGACGGATGCCCAGAGGTCGGGTGGCAGCGCCGTCGCCGGCTCAATGTCGATTCCGATTGCTGCAAAACCCTGATCTCGCCGCGCCACGGCGGCGGCTACCCAGTCGCGGGTATGCGTAATGCTGCCGACAAGTTCATCCGGCCAGATCGGCACGCGGTCGTGTCCCTGCGGCAGAGAAACCGGTGGGTGACCCAACGCTGCCATTGCTTGCCGCGCGCATATCCGCCCATAGGCGAACTCGAGGCGCCGGCGCGGAACGGCCCGAGCAATGCTGAGCGCCTCGTCGTCCGGCAGTTCCGGTGGCAAACCCTTCAGGGCTTTCTCGGCAACTGCTATCTTTGGATCCAGCAACATGGCGAAGTATCCCATGATGCCTAACTCTCACGGTGAGTCATGTTTCAAGCGCTCGGCGCGCTGATGCCAGAGCCGTTCCGCGCTTCGGAGATCAAGAGCCGGCTCTTCTCGTCCTCCGATAACGGCTTCGCGGCATAGAACTGCATGTTGGCAGCCAGATGTTGAGGTGTGCGCATCCCCAGAATGGTGACGGAGATGCAATCGACGCTGAGCGAGAATTGCAGCGCAACTTCGAGACTGGATCGCTGCATCTGCTCAGCGATTTGCCTAATCTGTATTGCTCGCTTCCACTGCGGCTCTATTGCGCGCAGATCCGCTTCGGTCAATGACTGTTTCAACGCACCACCACCGAAACAGCCACGCGCGATGATCGCGTATTGGCGTTTGGACGCCTTGTCGAACACGCCATTCAGTGCCTGAAGGTCCATCAAACCAAAAGGCAGTTGCAGGCTGGCGATACCATCCATATCCAGACACTGCGCGGCATCATAGACCGAATCCAGTGCAATGCCGTATTCTCGGATCTTCCCCTCCGTCTTCAACCGTGCAAGAAGGCCCAGCGCGTCCTCGAGCTGGTTTCCGTTCAATTTGTCTTGTGGCGGGCTGTGCAACTGGTAAAGGTCGATATGGTCGGACTGCAGCCGCCGCAAAGATACCTCGACGGCGTCTCTCAAATAGGCGGCAGAAAAATTCTGCGGTAACGGATTGGCCCTCGCCGCTGACGCCGCGCTCCGACGCAGGCCCAGGGCTTGAACAATCGGTTTCGCGAACGGCTTGACAAGTTGAATGAGCTTTTTGCTCTTCGGCAGGCAATATCCGCCCTTGGTCGCGATGAAAACCTTGTCGCGCTTCTTGCGAAAGGCCTTGCCGACCAGAACTTCGCTTTCGCCTTGCGAATATATGTCTGCGGTATCGTAGAAATTGATCCCGGCGTCGTTTGCCGCATCGAGCGTTCTCAGCGAAATTGTGCCGCCGACATCATGGTCAAGTAGTCCGCCGATACGCGCCGTGCCGAATCCGATCTCGGAAACGCGCCAGCCGGTCTTCCCAAACTGCCTGTACCGCACCATCGCCTCCGTTACATGGCTTTCAGGTCGCGAGCCAGGCGGTCGGCGGATCGCGCGGCCAGCGCCATCACGGTTAGCGTCGGATTCTTCTCGGCGCCCGTCGTGAAGCAGCTGGCATCGACGACGAGGACGTTGGGAATGTCATGCAGCCGGTTTAGATTGTCGGTTACGCCGAATTTCGGCGAAGCATGCATGCGAGCCGCGCCGCCATAGTGCTTGGCCGTTCCAGGCACCAATGTAGGCGCGATTTCCCTGATCGTCCCTCTCTGCCCCGCATCTTGCATCAGTTGCATCAGATGTTCGCGTGACTTGATGACGTTGTTCAACACGGGTTCATCAAATTTGATATGAACTTCCAGTTTGGGCAGGCCGAACTGGTCCTGCTCCTGTCTGGCGGGCGCGACATAATATTTCTCTTCCGGTATCATGGTGCCGAAGACCTGCACACCGAAATAGGTCGTTTTCTGCCCAAGCCGACTCTTTATCTTACCAATGGTTCCGAATGCACCCAGTGTCCAGGAGGTGGCAAGCAACGGGTGCGAAGAGGCGTGCGGCAAGCGGGTAAGGTATGCGGGGGGCGAGAGCGAGACGAGCGGCTTGTCCATGTCGACAGGCCACCACTCGCGCGGATGATCATGAAGATACTTCCCGAGCAGGCCAGCGTTGTTGCCCATTCCGTTCGGATGATCGTTGCACTCCGAACTGAACAGTAGTTTGGGCGAATTGAGCGGTCCACAAGCTACGACGAATGCGCTGGCGCTCACTCGATGGTGCGCCATGGTCTGCCGATCGCAATAGACCGCCGCCGAAGCCTTCTTTTTCTGACCGTCCCACTCCAGCTTCAACGCATGGGCACGCGTGATCAACTCGAACCCGGGCTTTCCGATCAGACCTGCGATCAACTTCGAATAGCTGTTGAACGAGGTACCCCGTGTAAGGAGCAGGTTTGGCGGTCCGTCGGCGAGCGGCATTGTTGTGAAGCCTTGCCCGCGTTTCAGCGCAGCCTGTCGAACACTCTGCCAGTCTTTCGGTATTTCTTGTCGATAATCGCAATGACCGGCCGGCAGATTGGGGACATCGTTCGGATCGGCTGTGATCTCCATCGTTCTTTCGGCGATCTCGTAATACGCAGCAAGGTCACTGTAGGTGACGGGCCAGCGATATTTCTCGTGGACTTGTTCACCGGCCGTGAAGTCTTCTGCGCAGAAGCGCGGCACGGCGCCCGTCCACTGATTGGAGAGGCCGCCGAGAGCATAATTGTACTCCAGGTTTGTCTCCGGATCGCCGGTGACGACAAAACCCTCCGCCCTCGTCATCGGCGGAAGACGGCGGAAGAGATTTCTGCCCGCCAGTCGAACGAGCGCGCCGTGCTGAATGTCTTCGCCGGTCTCCAGCATCGTCACCGGAATCCCTTTGCGCACCAGCTCGAACGCTGCCATGGCGCCTGCGGGACCGCTGCCGATCACAACGACGCGACGATCGTCACTCATCCGATACCTCGACCATCTCTGTCTCGCGTTTCTATCGCTCTTTGGCCGAAATCACCACGGTCCTGGAGCCCGCGCTGCGCCTCTCGGCTCAAATGATTAATATCCGGGACGCCGTTGCTCAGTTTGCGTGCGACGGCAAGCGGGGTCGATCCACCTTCGGCAGCAGAGTTCGCCTGCGATGACAGAGCCGGCGCGCAGCCGAACACTTCGCCCGATGTAAGCAGGTCTCGGGAATTGTGGCTGATGTCGGAGCTTTGGTTAGCCCGTTCGAAACAAATGACTTCGTATCCGATGCTGGGTCGATGTGTGGGCATGACATTGGGAAAGTCCAAGCCACAATGGGGGCAACTCGGATTTGCGAATCGGTGGGAATGAAATTTCCGGTATTGCAAAACCTGCGAATAGCTGCTTTCGAGCTGCTGACCGGCAGTTCGATTAAAATACAACTCCCGTCCATATTCTGGTCATCGATCGGTTCGAACTGCCAGCAGATCATATTGCGTTAACAAATGGAGTGTATTCGGTCCGCTAATCCTTAACAGATCGCTAATTTCTAACAAGCATTAATCCTAAATACTGAATAAAGTGTTGAACCATCGACCGAAGGCGTAAGACATATCCCACGAGGCATTCCCGCGGTTTAAAGCTGCGGGGATTTTTCCGTCGAAGGCCAATTTGTATCTGCCCGGATTTAAGTGGTTTTCGGAGGAGGCGGGATTGATTGCGACGGCGACGTTTTCTGCAACGCCTACGGGCGTCGGGCCAGTCTCATCTCCAACAAAGGCGGATGCTTTGTTTGCGGGCACGATGCAGCGTCGGATCGGGCGCTTGGTTGACACGGGCGCCTGGTTGACACGGGCGAATGGACGGCCCGGGTCAGATGCGTGCGGGAACAGTAGTGATGTAAGAGTGGTACGATAGCGGAGAGAGCGTCGCGTCATGTCGATCCTGCCGAGAGAGAAGACCGCCGTTGCGGAAGCTATTTCGCTTGCACCGGCGTCGTGGCGAATTCCGTTCTGGAGTGTCGAGCCTCTGGTATGTGCTCTCGATTGCATCATCATAGTTGGATCGAGCATTCTCAGCGGCTTCGCGTACCATCAATGGACGCTTGGCAATGGCGGTGATCTCCAGACGTCGTTGGCCGTCGGTCTGCTGGTGGCGGTGAACTTCGCCGCCATCTCGGTGTCCCGGGGCAGTTACAAGCCGCTCAACCTGATTTCCCTGCAGGGGCGCATCGGGGAAACGGCCGCGATCTGGTTTATCGTTTGTTCGCTTCTTCTTGCGGTGGTGTTTTCGCTCAAGGTCGGTGCCAATCTTTCACGCGGCGCCACGGCGACCTTTATGGTCCTGGGATGCGCGTCGATGATCGGCTGGCGCGCGCTATTGAGCGCCTATTTGGCGAAGGCGCTGGCGCGCGGAGGGTTTGCTGAACGCAGGGTCGTCCTGATCGGGGAGCCCGATGAGATCGATACGTCGGAAGGGCTCTTTCGCCTTCGCCGCTGCGGCTATCTGCCGGTTGAAAGCTTTCCTGTTCTGGACACCGATCTCGAGGCCCATGACGGCATGTCGCCGCGGCTGCGCAGCGTGTTGGATCAAGTCATCCGCACTGCACAGTCCGGACGAGTCGAAGAGATACTGCTCGCGATTCGCTGGGACCAACGGCGCCTCGTCGACGCGATCGTCACCGCGCTGCAGGTTGTTCCCATCCCGATCCGCTTGGCGCCCGATCGCACCATTGCAGGATTGATACACAAGCCTCGAACGGAGATCGGTTCGACTTGGGTCGTAGATCTGCACCGCGGTCCGCTGACCTGGAGCGAATGCGCTGTGAAGCGAGTGTTCGACATTGCTTTTGCAAGTCTTGCACTGGTCGTATTGGCGCCAACGATGCTGGTCGCTGCCATTATGATCAAGCTGGACTCGCGCGGGCCCGTGCTCTTCTCGCAGGTTCGCAACGGTTTCAACAACAAGGAATTCCGGATATTGAAGTTCCGATCGATGACCGTGATGGAGCAGGGAACGCAAGTGAAACAGGCCGCCCGCAACGACAGCCGCGTGACGCGCGTTGGCCGGTGGCTGCGCCGCACCAGCATCGATGAGCTTCCGCAGTTCATAAATGTGCTGCGTGGAGAGATGTCGCTGGTTGGTCCTCGCCCGCATGCGACCGTCCACAACAGCGAGTACGAAAAGCTGATCTGGAAGTACGCGTTCCGCCATCATGTGAAACCAGGCATTACCGGCTGGGCCCAGATTCACGGACTGCGAGGAGAAACTGCCACGGTCGACGTGATGGAAAAGCGTGTCGAGCTCGATCTTTGGTATATCAACAATTGGAGCCTGTGGCTCGACGTCAAAATACTCGTGAGGACGTTCGCGGCCGTGATAGGACAGAAAGAGGCCTATTGAAGCTTCGGTGCAGGTGATGGGTGTGCGTGGTCCTTGCTGATGCGGCACCGCATGACGGATATGCCAGGCTGCACGAATCCCATTCACCATGATGATCGTATGGACTTGACTGGCCGGAGAGACTTTGCTCGTTATTTCCTTGATCGTGCCCTGAGGCTTTGACTGCGGTCGTGGCTTACCGAAGGACCGCGCACTGCGGGTCAGGGCGCGTGGGCAAGCTTTAATCGCGGGCCTGCCTCCAACAGCTAGAGTATATTTTAATGCATCTCGAAAAGCGTATTCTGGTCACGGGCGGAGCAGGCTTTCTTGGTTCCCATCTTTGTGCGCGTCTGATCGCTGAAGGTGCGCAGGTCCTTTGTGTCGACAACTTCTTCACCGGCGCGCGCAGGAACGTGGAATCGCTGCTCGATCACAAGCATTTCGAGCTGATCCGCCACGACGTGACTTTTCCGCTCTTCGTGGAGGTTGATGAAATCTACAATCTGGCGTGCCCGGCTTCGCCGATTCATTACCAGCACGACCCGGTGCAGACGATCAAGACAAGCGTGCATGGTGCGATCAACATGCTAGGCCTTGCCAAGCGCGTGAATGCCAAGATTCTGCAGGCGTCGACCTCGGAGGTTTATGGCGATCCGAGCGTTCATCCACAGACCGAGGACTATTGGGGTAACGTCAATCCGATTGGTCTGCGGTCCTGCTATGACGAGGGCAAGCGCTGCGCGGAGAGTCTCTTCTTCGCTTATCGGCACCAGCGCGATCTGGGCATCAAGGTCGCTCGGATTTTCAATACCTACGGACCGCGCATGCATCCCAATGACGGGCGGGTGGTTTCAAATTTTATTGTGCAGGCATTGCTCGGGCGCGACATCACGATCTATGGCGAAGGTTCGCAGACCCGATCGTTCTGTTATGTAGATGACCTGGTCGATGGTTTCGTTCGGCTCATGGCAACCCCGCATCACGTAACCGGCCCAATAAATATCGGCAACCCCGACGAGTTTTCGATCCTCGAACTTGCGTCGACCGTCATCAGCCTGACCGGCTCGTCCTCCAAAATCATTCACAAGCCACTTCCGCAAGACGATCCGCGCCAGCGGCGGCCAGATATTTCGAAGGCCAAGGAAGAGCTTGGCTGGACGCCGAAGACCAAGCTCAAAGAAGGTCTCGTCCAGACGATCGCTTATTTCGAGGATCTACTGTCTGATCAGGGCCTGCGCGCTTCCCTGAACAACTAGGTTTGCTCGGGGCGGGCGCGCCTCTCCGTATCAGCCCGCGTCAACATCTGCAGGTCACCGGATCGATCGTCTGCCGCGGTCGCTCGTGACTCCGCGCGGCCTTCTTGACTTGAGAGACAGGCGTCTGCATCGCCAGGAATCCTGGGATGGGCTGCGACGGTTGAATTGGTTCGGCACCATATTACCGTTTCACGGTTTCTTCGATTTCCCAAGGTTAACGGCATATTTGTTGCAATGCCGAATGCATGAGTATAAAATACTTAATGAGTTTGATTCGAATTAATCAGACTGATTCATCTTTATTAAATTGAATGGTCACGTAACCGAGTGTGTCGAGCGCAGATCATGCTTCCATTTAAGTTGCGGGGACAGTCTACTTTCCAGTCAAGATCGCACCAGAACCGAAGAGGGATCGCTTCCTGCTCCGATGGGCGCGAGACATGCTTCTTCAGCGGGCTTCGGCCGCCCCGCTCGCCACCGGGGTCAACCTGATTGCACGATCGGGAAATGTGTTTGGCGGGTAGTTCAAGTCCGTTGGATTAGCTGTAGCGTAAGGGGGCGCGCGTCATGCGGAACTCGTCGAGAGACAAGGCGGTTGTTGCGAACGAAATCTCCCTGTCGACGGCGCCGTGGCGAATACCTTTTGGCAGCGTGGAGCCGTTGGTTTGGGCCTTGGATTGCATCATTATTCTGGCGTCGAGTTTCGTCAGCGGATTTGCCTATCAGCGGTTTGTTCACGGCACCGACGACAATTTTCAGACATCGCTCGCTGTCGGCTTGCTGGTGGTCGTTAACTTCACCGCCGTTCTTGCGGCGCGCGGCAGCTACAAGCCGATGGGTCTGATTGCACTTCAGAGCCGCATCAAAGAAACGATCACAGTCTGGCTGATCGTCTTTTCTCTGCTGCTCACGGTCGTCTTCCTGCTAAAGGCAGGCGCGGATCTCTCGCGAGGTGCGATCGGAACCTTTCTGGTCGTAGGCTTGATATCGCTGCTGACCTGGCGCATATCCTTGAGTTCATATCTCACAAGGGCCTTCGCGCACGGAAGCTTTGCCGAGCGTCGTGTCCTGGTGATCGGAGGAGTCGACGAGATCGACTCTTCCGCAGGTCTCCATCGGTTGCGCCGATACGGCTACCGCCCCATCCAAAGTTTTCCCATTCTCGAGTCCGATTTCGAAACCGCAAGTGGCATGTCTGGGCGGCTTGCCGAGATGTTGAGCGAAGCTATTCGGACCGCGCAGTCGGGAAGGGTGGAAGAAATCCTGCTGGCGATCCCGTGGGACCAGCGCCGCCTGATCGACTCGATCGTGGCCGTCCTGCGGGTGGTGCCGATTCCGATTCGATTGGCGCCCGATCGCAGCATCGAGGGATTGCTTCACAAGCCGAGAATGGAGATCGGATCGACATGGGTCGTCGATCTGCATCGCGGTCCGTTGACGTGGAGCGAATGCGCGATCAAGCGGACGTTCGATATCGCACTTTCCAGCCTGGCCTTGATCATTTTGGCGCCGACGATGTTGATAGCCGCCGTGCTGATCAAGCTCGACTCGCGTGGGCCCGTTTTCTTTTCGCAGCTTCGTAGCGGCTTCAACAGCAAGGAATTCTGGATCATCAAGTTCCGGACGATGACTGTGATGGAGCGGGGGACAGAGGTGAAGCAAGCTACCCGCAACGACAAGCGGGTGACGCGGGTAGGCCGTTGGCTCCGCCGGTCGAGTGTTGATGAGCTTCCGCAGTTTCTGAACGTGCTGCGTGGCGAAATGTCTTTGGTCGGCCCGCGCCCGCACGCCATTGTTCACGATGACGAATACAAGAAGCTGATCTCTAAATATGCCTACCGTCTCCACCTGAAGCCTGGCATCACCGGCTGGGCGCAAGTCAATGGCCTGCGAGGGGAAACCGCGACGATCGACCTGATGGAAAAGCGTGTCGATTTGGACTTGTGGTACATCAACAACTGGAGCCTCTGGCTCGACATCAAGATCCTGCTGAAGACGTTTACCGCCGTCCTCGGGCACAAGGACGTCTACTGACCGACAGCGCATGGCTGCATCGGCTCCAACGCCGCAAGGTCGCGTAGGCGAAGCGAGATCTCGTCCTCGCTTCAAGCGGGTTGATCTCTGGCGAACTAGACAATCTGAAGCTAATTAAATGAAGTTCGCTGGGTCTGCTTAATGGCGGTGCAGCAACAAAGTAGGCCGGTGCGGCCATTTCGCGATCCCGAACAGCGAAAAATCCCGAACAGCGAATCGTATTGAATTGGCCGACCCAGGCACATGCCGTTCCGTGCTTTCAGGCTAGGCGTAGAGGGCACATCCTGAGAGTTTCCCTTCCCCGCAGGACTCTACAATCTGCTGCTGCCCATGCGCGCCTCGGACAAATGCCAATGGAGCGTTGGCCGTCTGGCGGGTGTCGCCCGGCGCTATGGTTGTCGTGCCGGATCCAGCCTCGACCTGCTTCCGAGACCATTTCTGGCCGGCGGCAGCCTGATGACGTCCGACCTTACGGCGTCGGTGAGGTGACGACGGTGGTCGAACCTCCGGTCACGA
>CAZSRR010000018.1:35089-130483 GCA_964609175.1 uncultured Bradyrhizobium sp. | reverse complement strand
CCTTCATGTCCGAACTGTCGATGCCGCCGAACCCGTCGCTATGGCGACGAGCGACGGCGGCCTATGCCAAACTGCTGGAATTCCTCCTCGCCGCCTGCGTCGGCATCCTGGTCATTCCGGTCACGCTGCAGATCATCTCGCGCTACACGCCGTTCATCCCGTCCTACATCTGGACCGAGGAGATGGCGCGCTTCCTGTTTATCTGGACGATCATGATCGGCGCCATGGTCGGCATCCGCGAGTCGCAGCATTTCGAGGTCGACGTCTGGCCTGACTTGTCGCGCCGGAGCGAGGCCATGGTACGGATCCTGGCGCGGCTCGGCGTGCTGGCAATGGCGATCGTGTTCGTCATCGCAGGGATCGAATTCACGCGGTTTGCCTGGAACCGGACGTCGGAACTGGCGGACCTGCCGCTCTGGCTGATCCACGTCGCATGGCCGGTGGCGGGAGTGACGTGGATCGTGTTTGCCGGCGAGCAGATCCTCGACGAGATGCGGATTCTGATCGGGGCAAGACAATGAGCGGCAATGTTCTTTCTGCCGGACAGGCCGCCATGGTCCTGTTCGGCGTTTTCGTCGGCCTGCTCATCGTCCGCGTGCCGGTCGCCTTTGCGCTGGGCCTGGCCTGCGTGCCGATCCTCCTGATCGAACCGCGACTGTCGCTGATGACGCTGGCGCAGGAGACTTTCAACGCCTACAATTCGTTCATTCTGCTCGCGGTGCCGTTCTTCCTTTTGACCGCCAATCTGATGAGCATCGGCGGCATCACCGACCGCTTGGTCGCGTTGTCGCGCTCGATGGTCGGACACTGGCCGGGATCGCTGGCGCAGATCAACGTCGTGCTGTCGGTGTTCTTCGCCGGCATCTCCGGCTCCTCCACCGCGGACGCGGCGAGCCAGTCGAAAATCTTCATCGACGCGCAGACCAAGGAGGGCTACGACCTCTCGTTCTCGATCGCCATCACGGCGGTCTCCGCCGTGCTCGCCGTCATCATCCCGCCCTCGATCCTGATGATCGTGTGGGGCGGGCTGATCTCAACCTCGATCGCCGCGATGTACCTCGCCGGCATCGTGCCGGGATTGCTGATTGCGGGCGCGCAGATGGCCACCGTGCATGTCTATGCGGTGCGCCGCGGCTATCCGACCTATCCCAAGGCGACCTGGCGCGGGATGTGCTGCGCGATCTGGCGGTCGATCCCGGCGCTGATGACGCCGTTCATCATCGTCGGCGGCATCCTGCTCGGCTGGTTCACCGCCACCGAGTCCGCCTGCGTCGCGGTGCTGTACTCCGTCGCATTGTCGGCGTTCTTCTACCGCGAAACCGGCTGGCGCGAACTCTACAAGGCCTTGCTCGATACCGGGCGCCTTGCCGGGGTCGCGCTGTTCTGCGTCGGCACGGCGAGCGCCTTCGGCTGGCTGCTGGCCTACTACAAGATCCCGCAGGAACTGCTGGCCAACGTCTCGACCTGGGGCATGGGCGCGATCGCGGCCGGCTTCTTCATCTCATTCTGCTTTCTCGTCGTCGGCTGCTTCCTCGACGCCATTCCGGCCATCATCATCGTCGGCACGGTCCTGGAGCCGCTGGCGAAATCGGTCGATCTGCACCCGGTGCAGTTTGCGATCATCTCGATCGTCTCGCTGGCGTTCGGGCTGGTGACGCCGCCCTATGGCCTGTGCCTGATGATCGCCTGCTCGATCGCCGGCGTGCGGCTGCGCTATGCGCTCAAGGACACCGTGATCATGCTGATCCCGATGATGCTGGTGCTGGCCGCTTTGATCATCTGGCCCAGCGTGTCGCTGTTCCTGCCGCGGCTGATCGTGCCGGAGATGCTGAAGTGACGTCCGGCGTGCCGCGCTATTCTTCCCGGTCGAGCGCACAGCTCACGGTGTAGACGACACCGCGCGGCAGGAAGTCCACGGTCGCTTCGCCCCCGAGCTGGTCGCGCGTGGAGCGCTCGATCAGCCGCGAGCCGAAGCCGCGCTGCACCGGCGCCGAGACCGGCGGGCCGCCGGCTTCGGTCCAGGTCAGCCGCAGCTTGCGTCCGTCGCTTTCTTCCAGGATCTCCCAGTCTACCGCGACGGTACCGCTGTCGTTGGACAGCGCGCCGTATTTGGCGGCGTTGGTCGCGATCTCATGCACGATCATCGACAGCACCACCGCAAGCCGCGGCGACAGCGGAACCTGAGGTCCGGCCATCCGCATCCGCTCTGGAGTGTTGAGCAGATAGGGCCGCAGCACCCGAGAAATCACTTCGCGCAGCTCCGCGCCCTGCCATTTCTCCTGGCTCAGAAGATTGTGCGCCTCGGCCAGCGCGCCGAGCCTGCCCTCGAATTTCTCGCGCTCGGCCCGGCTGGCGCTGCGGAACGTCTGGGTGGCGATCGACTGCAGCACCGCCAGCGTGTTCTTGACGCGATGGTTGAGCTCCTCGATCAGCAGGTTGTGAAGCATCTCGCCGCGGGCGATCTGGGTCGCCATCCGCACCGCGAAGGCGAGGCCGACCATCAGAAGGAAGGCGCCCATCACGCTTGTTATCGCGAGATTGCGCCACAGCGGCGCGACCAGCGAGCTTTCGGCGACGCCAGCGGCGACCGTCCAGCCGGTGAGCGAGGAGCGGGCGACGCTCGTGATCAGCGGCACGCCTTCGAGCGAGACCGTCGGCATGGTGGCTTCCGGGCTCTTGAACATCTGCGCATAGAGCGAGGGCGAGGCGCGCTTGCCGACGGTCTCCTGCGGGTTCGGGACACGCGCGAAATTGGTACCTTCGCCGTCGAAGATCGACAGCGTCCAATCATTGCTCGGCTGCTGCTGCTCGATCATCGCCTGGAACATTTCGATCGGCGGACTGAAGGAGATGTCGTAGATCATCTCGCCGTCTCGATAGACCGGTACTTCAACGGTCACGATCAGCCGGTTCTTTACAGCGTCGACGAACAGGTTCGAATAGACCGGCTTCTTTTCCGCAAAGACCTTATCAACGATGGCGCGGTTGTTGCGGGGCGGCAGGCTCGTGGTATCGGTCGTCACCGAGGAGAACACCTGCCGGCCGTTTCGATCGGCCACCAGGATCACGCCGCCTTCGCCATATTGGTCCAGGAATCCCCGCGCGATCCGACGGAAACTCTCGAAATCCCCGTCGCCCAATGAATTGGTCAGCGACAGCACCTGCAGCGCGCCGGTCATGCGCAGCATCTCGGCGTCGAGGACGAGGCGGATGCTGCGGACGGTATCGAGCACGCGCTGGGTCGCGTTCTGCCGGTCCTGCTTGTAGTTGTTGTACACCATGCCGGCTGCGAAAATGATCAGCGGCAGCGTGGTTCCCGCGACCAGAAGGGCGAGACGCACTGGCAATGAGGGTTTTGGCAAGGAAGTTCCCGGATCGGCGCCGACCGCTCCGAGAATAGGAGAAACCGCCAGACAGCGCCAAGCATATTCAGCAGCCCGCGCTGGAGCGTTCGGGTTCCACGGCTTCGCGGCATGGAACCCGGTTGCCGGTCTCAGAGATTGCTGTCGGTGATGGCCGCATAGACCATGGTGCGCAGTTCGCGCCGCAGCGGATAGGCGCTCGACGGCAAGACCTGCGTCATGAAGATCGCGATCAGCTCTTCCGCAGGATCGACGAAGAACGACGTCGTCGCCGCGCCGCCCCAGCTGAACTCGCCGGGACTGCCGGCGATCAATGTCTGTGCGGGGTTCATGGTGACGGAGAAGCCAAGCCCGAAGCCGATGCCGTTATACGCAGCTTCCGAGAACAGCGAGCGCGACATCGCCGGGAGATCCACGCCGCCGGGCAAATGGTTCGACGTCATCAGCTTCAGCGTCTTCGGCCCGAGCAGGCGAACGCCATCGAGTTCGCCGCCATTGAGCAACGCGCGGCAGAACGTGAGGTAGTCGGCCATCGTCGAGCACAGGCCGCCGCCGCCGGAGATGAACGAGGGCGGGGAGAGAAACGAACTCGTCGTCGGATCGTCCTGCAGCGTCAGTTTGGCTTCGCTGGCCGTCATGCCGATCTGGACGCCGGCCGAATAGCACGCCGCGAAGCGATGCACCTTCTCCTTCGGCACGAAGAAGTCGGTATCGTTCATGCCGAGCGGATCGAAGATGCGTTGCTTCAGGAATTCCTCGAACGGCTTGCCGCTGATGACGCCGATGAGATAGCCGAGCACGTCGGTGGCGACGGAGTAGTTCCATGCCTCGCCGGGCGAAAATTCCAGCGGGATTTTCGCGAGGTCGTCGATCATGGTCTGCAGCGTGCCGGCCTTGATCACCTCGCCGATCTTGGTCTCGCGATACGCGGCGTCCACGTTGCTGCGCTGCTGGAAGCCGTAGGTCAGCCCGGAGGTGTGGCGCAGCAGGTCGACGATCAGCATCGGCCGCGTCGGCGGGCGGGTCAGGAAGGCCGGATGGATGCCGGCGGCGAACACGCCGAGGTTCTTCCAGGAGGGAATGTATTTGTGCACGGGCTCGTCGAGCGCGACGCGGCCTTCCTCGACCAGCATCATGAAGGCCACGCTGGTGATCGGCTTGGTCATCGAATAGATGCGGAAGATCGTGTCGTCCCTGACCGGCGCCTTGCGTTCGATGTCGGCAAAGCCCTGCACGGTGGAGTGAACCACCTTGCCGCGGCGATAGACCAGCAACTGCGTCCCCGGGAAGCGGCCGGCGTCGACATAGCGTTGCTTCAGGTGATCCTCGAGGCGATCGAGCGCCACTTTGGACATTCCGGCGGATTCGGGCGAGGCGGGCGCAGGGGCTAACATCAGGGCGTTCTCCGGCAGGATATGACGGTCTTGATAGCCGAAAAGTATGCCCCGTTCCAACCGGCGGCGCTTACACGGGCGCGAGGGGCTGGTATAGGGTAGCCTTTCGCCTTTCCCGCAGGACAGCACAACATGCGCCAATTCAGCGAGACCGAACTGACCGCCGCCGTGATCCGCAGCTTTGACGACACGCCGGATCCGCGCGCCAAATTCCTGCTGCAGGAACTGGTGAAATCGCTCCACGACTATGTCCGCAAGACCGATCTCACCTTCGAGGAGTGGGAATATGCCATCGATTTCCTGACCCGCACCGGCCAGAAATGCACGCCGATCCGGCAGGAATTCATTCTGCTCTCGGACGTGCTCGGCGTGTCGATGCTGGTCGATGCCGTCAATCACCGCGAGCGCGAGGGCGCGACCGAGACCACGGTGCTCGGCCCGTTCTATGTCGGCGAACACAAGGTGACGCCGCACGGCACCGATATCTCGGCCAATCTGGATGGCGAGCGAATGTTCGTGCAGAGCCGCGTCACCGACCTCCAGGGCAAGCCGCTGGCGGGCGTGCCGGTCGATGTCTGGCACGCCGATGACGACGGCTTCTACGATTCCCAGAAGCCATCCTATGCGACGGAGGGGCCGTCGTCGCGGGCGCGCTTCATCACCGACGCCGATGGCCGCTTCTTCTTCCGAACCATCGTGCCGTGCAGCTACCCGATCCCGACCGACGGCCCGGTCGGCGAGATGATCGTGCACACCCGCCGCCACGCGATGCGGCCGGCGCATGTGCACTTCCTCGTCGCCGCGCCGGGCTATCAGCCGCTGATCACGCACGTCTTCATGGACGGCGACAAGTACCTCGATTCCGACGTGGTGTTCGGGGTCAAGGACGAACTGGTCGCCCGGATCGAAAAGCGCAGCGATCCGGCCATGCCGGACGGCAAGCCGGCGGCGGCGCCGTGGCACCTGATGACCTACGAATTCCGCATGAAACCCGGTGACGGAAACGCGCCGAAACCGATGATGGCAAAGGCCACTGAGGACGCCTGAAATTCGAGTATTCTTGGCTTATTCTTGGCTCGCCCAATTCTTGTGCATCGCACAAAGATTGGGCGAATCGCAAATTTAGAATGCGAAAAGAGCGCTTGAAGTACTATATCAGGCTATCATGAATTCTATATAAGTATCTGATATTAAATAATTATTTTTAATTCCAACTGCTTGGCACGAAGCTTGAATAGTTCAAGCTGACGCCATTGAAGCCGTCCCTCGAGACCACTCATCCGAATTGTGATCGCCGCCATTCCGGGCCTCCCCGGAACGCGACTTTGTGCGCCCGCACGGCGACCCCAATCGGACGGCCCGCAAATCACCCGATGCAAAGGACAGCGATGACCATGACGAAAACTTCCTCTCCCATTTCGCACCGCGGCCTCAGCCGTCGCCGGCTCCTGAAGGCCGCCGGCGGCACGGCGGCGTTGCTGGCTGCAGCCAGGCTGAATTTCCCGGCGGGCGCCTTCGCGCAAGGCGCAGGACCGGAAGTGACCAAGGCTGTTCTGGGATTCATCGCGCTGAGCGATGCCGGTCCGCTGTTCGTGGCCAAGGACAAGGGGCTGTTCGCCAAATACGGCATGCCCGACGTCGAAGTCGCCAAGCAGGCGTCGTGGGGCACGACGCGCGACAACCTCGTGCTCGGCTCGGAAGGCAACGGCATCGACGGCGCACACATCCTGACGCCGATGCCGTATCTGATTTCAGCCGGCAAGGTGACGCAGAACAACCAGCCGACGCCGATGTACATCCTGGCCCGGCTCAATCTCGACAGCCAGTGCATCTCGGTCGCGAAGGAATATGCCGACCTGAAGCTCGGCGTCGACGCCACGCCGTTCAAGGCAGCGCTCGAAAAGAAAAAGGCCTCGGGCAAGCCGGTGAAGGCTGCGATGACCTTCCCGGGCGGCACCCACGACCTCTGGATCCGCTACTGGCTCGCCGCCGGCGGCATCGATCCCGACAAGGACATCGAGACCATCGTGGTGCCGCCACCGCAGATGGTGGCCAACATGAAGGTCGGCACCATGGATTGCTTCTGCGTCGGCGAGCCCTGGAACCTGCAGCTCATCAACCAGGGCATCGGCTATACCGCGGTCAACACCGGCGAAATCTGGAACAAGCATCCGGAGAAGTCGCTCGGCATGCGCGCCGCCTTCGTCGACAAATACCCGAAGGCGGCCAAGGCTATTCTGAAGGCCGTGATGGAAGCCCAGCAATGGGCCGACAAGGCCGAGAACAAGAAGGAGCTCGCCACCATCATGGGCAAGCGGCAGTGGATGAACTGCCCGGTCGACGACGTCTACGATCGTTCCGCCGGCAAGTTCGACTACGGCATCCCCGGCAAGGTGGTCGAGAACTCGCCGCACATCATGAAGTACTGGCGCGATCACGCCTCCTATCCGTTCCAGAGCCACGACCTCTGGTTCCTCACCGAGGACATCCGCTGGGGCAAGTACGAGGCGGGCTTCGACACCAAGGCGCTGATCGCCAAGGTCAACCGCGAGGACATGTGGCGCGAGGCGGCCAAGGAAATGGGCGTTGCGGCGTCCGATATCCCGGCTTCCACCTCGCGCGGCAAGGAGACCTTCTTCGACGGCAAGGTGTTCGATCCGGAGAATCCGGCCGCGTACCTGAAGTCGCTCTCGATCAAGCGTGTTGATGTCTGATCAAGCCTCGGCCCGCCTTTATTGAACACGGAGATGATTTCGATGTCGATGCCCGCGATCAAAGCTGAAGCCACCGCGGTGGCCGTTCCGACCAGCCCGCCGGCCGCTGCGGCGCCCGTCGTGACGATGATTCCGAAGCAGCCGCCGCGTGCCGAGAAGTACGCCAAGATGGCAAGGGAGGCCGCGGTGCGCGTAGTGCCGCCGCTGGTGGTGGTCGCGCTGCTGCTGCTGTTCTGGGAGCTGGTCTGCCAGCGCGCCGGCTCCGCGCTTCCCCCGCCATCGAAAGTGTTCAAGGACACCAGGGAACTGATCTTCGATCCGTTCTTCGACAATGGCGGCATCGACAAGGGCCTGTTCTGGCATCTGTCCGCCTCGCTGCAGCGCGTCGCCTACGGCTACTCGATCGCGGCTATCGTCGGCATCGCGCTCGGCACGCTGGTCGGACAGTCGGTGTGGGCGATGCGCGGGCTCGATCCGCTGTTCCAGGTGCTGCGCACCATCCCGCCGCTGGCCTGGCTGCCGCTGTCGCTCGCCGCATTCCGCGACGGGCAGCCCTCGGCGATCTTCGTCATCTTCATCACCTCGGTGTGGCCGATCATCATCAACACCGCGGTCGGCATTCGCAACATCCCGCAGGACTATCGCAACGTTGCGGCGGTGGTGCAGCTCAATCCGCTGGAGTTCTTCTCCAAGATCATGATCCCGGCTGCGGCGCCCTACATCTTCACCGGCCTGCGCATCGGCATCGGTCTGTCGTGGCTGGCGATCGTCGCGGCCGAAATGCTGATCGGCGGCGTCGGCATCGGCTTCTTCATCTGGGACGCCTGGAACTCCTCGCACATCAGCGAAATCATCCTGGCGCTGTTCTATGTCGGCATCATCGGCTTCGTGCTCGACCGCCTGATCGCGGGGCTGGGCAAGATCGTCACCCACGGCACGTCCGTGAGCTGAAGGGGAATGTCATGCAGAGCTATCTGAAACTCGACCATATCGACAAGACGTTCGCCCGCGGCAACGTCACCACCGAGGTGCTGAAGGACATCAACCTGACGATCGAGAAGGGCGAGTACGTCTCGATCATCGGCCATTCCGGCTGCGGCAAGTCCACGCTGCTCAACATCGTCGCCGGCCTCACCGACTGCACGACCGGCTGCGTGCTGCTGGAGAACCGCGAGGTCAACTCGCCGGGGCCGGACCGCGCGGTGGTGTTCCAGAACCACAGCCTGCTGCCGTGGCTGACGGTGTACGAGAACGTCAAGCTCGGCGTCGACAAGGTGTTTTCGTCCACCAAGAACCGTGCGGAACGCGACGCCTGGGTGATGCACAATCTCAACCTGGTGCAGATGGCGCACGCCAAGGACAAGCGTCCCAACGAGATCTCCGGCGGCATGAAGCAGCGCGTCGGCATCGCCCGCGCGCTGGCGATGGAGCCGAAGGTGCTGCTGCTCGACGAGCCGTTCGGCGCGCTCGATGCGCTGACCCGCGCGCACCTGCAGGATTCGGTGATGGCGCTGCACCAGAAACTCGGCAACACCATCCTGATGATTACCCACGACGTCGACGAGGCCGTGCTGCTGTCGGACCGCATCGTGATGATGACCAACGGCCCGAGCGCACGGATCGGCGAGGTGCTGGAAGTGCCGCTGGCGCGGCCGCGCAAGCGGCTCGAGCTCGCGACCCATTCCGGCTATCTCAAGTGCCGCCAGCGCGTGCTCGAATTCCTCTACGAGCGGCATCGCTTCGTTGAGGCGGCCTGATTCCTTCGCCGTTGCCGGGAAAAAGGCGCGAAGCGCGTCTTCGCCAGATGCCCCGGCAATCCATCGGAGGCGCAAGAGCTCTTCTTGAGGATGGATGCGCGGGTCGAGTCCGCGCATGACGACGGGAAAGGAACAGGAACATGACGCCTGAGCAAGTCGGTCTCGTGCAGCAGAGTTTCGCCAAGGTCGCGCCGATATCGGAACAGGCCGCCGTGCTGTTTTACGACCGCCTGTTCGAAGTCGCTCCCGCGGTCAAGGCGATGTTCCCTGCCGACATGAGCGAGCAGCGCAAGAAGCTGATGGGAACGCTGGCGGTGGTGGTCAACGGCCTCTCCGATCTCGGTTCGGTGCTGCCGGCCGCCAGCGCGCTGGCGAAGCGGCACGTCGGCTACGGCGCCACGCCGGAACACTATCCCGTCGTTGGCGGTGCGCTGTTGTGGACGCTCGAAAAGGGTCTGGGCGACGCCTGGACGCCTGACGTCGCCGACGCCTGGACCGCGGCTTACGGCACGCTGTCCGGTTACATGATCTCGGAAGCCTACGGCGGCAGCCAAGCCGCCGAGTGAGGAAACGTCATGAGCGAACCGCTCGTCATTGTCGGCAACGGCATGGCCGCCGCCCGTCTGGTCGACGAACTGGCCAAGGTCGCACTCGGCAAATACGCCATTGCCGTGATCGGCGACGAACCGCGGCTTGCCTATAACCGCGTGCTGCTGTCGTCGGTGCTGGCGGGCGAGACCACCTCGCAGGACATCGAGCTTCGCCCGGCGTCCTGGTGGCGCGACCGCGGCGTTACGCTGAAATATGGCTGCGTGGCCACCGAGATCGATGTCGGCCGCCGTGAGCTCAAGATCGAGAACGACGAGAGCATCGCATTTTCGAAACTGGTGCTGACCACGGGCTCGTCGGCGCTGCGGCTCAACGTGCCGGGTGCCGACCTCGCCGGCGTCCACACCTTCCGCGACAGCCGCGACGTCGATCTGCTCCTGGCGCTGGCGGCGCAGAAGAAGCGCGTCGTGGTGGTCGGCGGCGGATTGCTCGGCCTCGAAGCCGCTTACGGTCTGGCGAAAGCCGGCGCGCCGGTGACGCTGGTGCACCTGATGGACCGCCTGATGGAGCGCCAGCTCGACGCGCCCGCGGCCGGGCTTTTGAAATCCCTGGTCGAGCGCAAGGGCATCGAGATCCTGCTCAACGCCAACACCGCGCGCATCCACGGCGCGACGCGCGTCGAAGGCGTCGAACTGGCGGATGGCCGCCAGATCACGGCCGATGCGGTGATCTTCGCCGCCGGCATCCGGCCGAATATCGCGCTGGCCAGGGAGGCCGGCATTCCGGTCAATCGCGGCATCGTGGTCGACGACCAGCTGCAGACCGGTGCTTCGGACATTTTTGCGATCGGCGAATGCGCCGAGCATCGCGGCGTCTGCTACGGGCTGGTCGAGCCGGCCTATGAGCAGGCGCGGGTGCTGGCGCAGCATCTTGCCGGGCGGGAGGCGAGCTATGCCGGCAGTGTCGTCGCGACCAATCTGAAAGTGTCCGGAGTGAGCGTGTTTTCCGCGGGCGATTTCATCGGCGGCGAGGGCAGCGAGGCGATCGTGCTGTCGGACGTCAACCACGGTACCTACAAGAAGCTCGTGATATCGGGCGGGCGATTGACTGGCGCCGTTCTGATCGGCGATGTCGCCGACGCGCTCTGGTACCTCGAACTGATCCGCACCCGGCAGCCGACGCAAAAAATTCGCGCCGACATGATGTTCGGCCGCTCGCTCGCGCTCCGCCCCGAAGCCGCATGAACCGGTTGCCGCCATGACCGCCATCGATCCCGACCTGCGCGCCGTCAAGACCACCTGCGCCTATTGCGGGGTCGGCTGCGGCATCCTGGCGACGCCCGATGGGCGGGGCGGGGCGGCGATCTCGGGCGACCCCGACCATCCCGCCAATTTCGGCCGGCTGTGCTCGAAGGGCTCGGCGCTCGGCGAGACGCTCGGCCTTGCCGATCGATTGCTCCATCCGATGATCCGCTGCGGCAAGGGCACCATGGAGCGGGTGGCCTGGAGCGATGCGCTGGATCACGTGGCACACCGCTTCCAGCACATCGTCGCGCGCGACGGCCCCGGCGCGGTGGCCTTCTATCTCTCCGGCCAGTTGCTGACCGAAGACTATTACGTCGCCAACAAGCTGATGAAGGGTTTTGTCGGCAGCGCCAATGTCGATACCAATTCGCGGCTCTGCATGGCTTCGTCGGTCGCCGGCCACCGCCGCGCGTTCGGCGCCGACACGGTGCCCGGCTGCTACGAGGATCTCGACGAGGCGGATCTTCTCGTGCTGGTCGGCTCCAACGCGGCCTGGTGTCATCCGGTGCTGTACCAGCGCATGCTCGTCAACAAGCAGATGCGCGGCGCGCGGATGGTCGTGATCGATCCGCGCCGCACCGATACCGTCGGCGACGACGATTTGTTTCTCGGGTTGAAGCCGGGCACCGATACGGCGCTGTTCAGCGGATTGCTGGTGCACCTCGCCGACCACGACAGGCTCGATCGCGATTATATCGCGCGCCACACCGCGGGCTTCGACGACGCGATCGCCCGTGCGCGCAGCATGGCCGGCAGCGCCGCGGCCACCGCCTTGGCGACGGGTCTTTCCGAACAGGACGTCGCAAAGTTCTTCCAGATGTTTGCGAACACCGAGCGCGTCGTCACGATGTATTCGCAGGGCGTCAACCAGTCGGCGCAGGGCACCGACAAGGTCAACGCCATCCTCAACTGCCACCTCGCGACCGGGCGGATCGGCAAGGCGGGCGCGTCGCCGTTCTCGCTGACCGGGCAGCCCAACGCGATGGGCGGCCGGGAGGTCGGCGGGCTCGCCAACCAGCTCGCCGCCCATATGGGGTTCACGCCGCCGGACATCGACCGCGTGCGCCGGTTCTGGAAGGCGCCGCGCATCGCCACCCACGAGGGGTTGAAGGCGGTGCAGATGTTCGAGGCGATCGCGCGCGGCGAGATCAAGGCGTTGTGGGTGATGGGCACCAACCCGGCGGTGTCGCTGCCGAACGCCGACGGCGTCCGCGACGCCCTGAAGAAGCTCGAACTGTTCGTCGTGTCCGAGAACGTCGTCTCCAACGACACGGTGGACGCCGGTGCGCATGTGCTGCTGCCGGCGCTGGCCTGGGGCGAGAAATCCGGCACCGTGACCAATTCGGAACGGCGCATCTCGCGGCAGCGCGCCTTCCTGCCTGCGCCGGGCGAGGCGAGGCCCGACTGGTGGATCATGGCCGAGGTGGCCAGACGTCTCGGTTTTGGCGCGGCTTTCAACTTCGCATCTGCGGCGGATATTTTCCGCGAGCACGCCTCGCTTTCGGCGTTCGAGAACGAGGGCGCGCGCGACTTCGACATCGGCGCACTGCGGGCGCTGTCGGACGGCGAATTCGATGCGATGGCGCCGGTGCAATGGCCGGTCCGGCAGGGAGCCGAGCCGCAGGCGCGCCTCTTCGCCGAAGGCGGGTTCTTCACGAACGATGTCAGGGCACGGCTCGTCGCGCCGGAAATTCCCGCGTTGCGGACCGAGACCACGGCGTCGCGCCCGCTGCGGCTCAACACCGGCCGCATCCGCGACCAGTGGCACACGATGACGCGTACCGGGATGAGCCCGCGGCTCGGGCAGCACCTGCCGGAGCCCTTCGTCGAGGTTCATCCCGACGATGCCGCCCGATATGGTCTGGCCGGCGGCGATTTTGCGCGCGTCACCACCGATTACGGGCAGTGCACGCTTCGCGTCGTCGTCAGCGACCGCCAGCAGCGCGGCATGCTGTTCGCGCCGATCCACTGGAGCCGGGCCAACGCGACCGGCGCCCGCGTCGGTTCGCTGGTGGCGCCGATTACCGATCCGTTTTCGGGCCAGCCCGAGAACAAGGCGACGCCGGCATCGATCGCGCCGTATGAATATGTCTTCCGCGGCTTTGCGCTGTCGCGCCGGCCGCTGGCCTTTCCGCCGCACGCCTGGAGCGCGCGCGTCGCCGTCAACGGCGGCCACGGCTATCTGCTGGCCGACAACGCCGACATCGCGGGCTGGCAGTCCTGGCTGAAATCCGTCACCTCGGACGAACTCGCCGAATACAAGGACTTTGGCGGCGGCGTGTACCGCGCGGCGTCATTCGACGGCGACCGCATCGAAACCTGCCTGTTCATCGGGCCGGCGCGCGACGCCGGCGACTGGAACGTGGTCAAGGATCTGTTCGCCGCCGATACACTCGGCAACGACCAGCGCCGCATGCTGCTGTCAGGCAAATCGGCCGACGGCCTCGCCAATGCCGGCCCGATCGTCTGCGCCTGCTTCGGCGTCGGACGCAACACCATCTGCGACGCGATCGCCGCCGGCGCGCACTCGGCCGCCGACATCGGCGCCCAGCTGAAAGCCGGCACCAATTGCGGCTCCTGCATTCCGGAACTGAAGCGCCTGATCGCACAGACCGGCACGGGCGATGCCGGGCAGCGGAAGCTCGCGGCAGCGAACTAGATCGGCGGGCGCCTCTTCACAAACATTCGTCAGAAGGGGCCTTCCGCAGCAGTTCCGTTTCATTCCGCCGCGATCGCCTCGATCTCCAGCAGCCATTTGCCGTCGACGGTTTCCGCGATCATCACGGTGGAAGCGGGTTCGTGTCCGGCGAGCATCTTGCGGCGAATGGCGCGGTTGGCCGCGACCTGGCTTCGATCGGTCAGGAACGTGTTGATCTTGACCAGATGCCGGACGCCGAGGCCGGCGGCTTCGAGCACCGCGATGACGTTGCGCCAGGCCTGTTCGCATTGCGCCTCAAAACCCTCCGGCACGCTGCCATCGGTGTTCTCCGGCACCTGGCCGCTGACGAACACCAGCCGGCGATGCTGGGAAACTTCCAGCCCCATGCTGTAGCCGCTGGAAGGGGCGTGGACATTCCCGGGATTGTGGCTGACGGTATGAGCCATGTCGGATTGCCTCCTGTCGAAGAGTTCTGGCGCCGGACCTGCGCCGCCGCAGCGACCATAACCGGCCGCAGCACGGCCGCGCAAAGCATGGTTCCTTCGCTTCAGCGCAAGAAAATCTATTGCAAGGCCCCGGCCCATCGGTGACAAACTGGGCGGCGATGACCTACATCCTGCCACCGCTAAATGCGCTTCGCGCGTTCGAAGCCGCCGCGCGGCATCTCAGCTTCAAGCTCGCCGCGCATGAGCTGCATGTGACGCCGGCTGCCGTCGGGCAGCAGGTCAAAGCGCTGGAAGCACGCCTCGGCGTGCGCCTGTTCGACCGACTGCACAAGCAACTGGTCCTGACCGAAGCCGGCCAGGCCTATCTGCCGGAAATTTCCGAGGGCTTCGACCGGATCGCCAGTGCGACCGCGCGTTTGAAACCGGTCGGCGCGCTAATGCTGCAGCTCGGCGTGCATGGCGCTTTCGATTTGCGCCGTCTGGAGTTGGAGCGGTTTCGCGCGGCCCATGCGGAGATCGGCCTGCGGGTGCTGCAGCCCGCCGGCCTGCATGAACTGGTCGAAGGCAAGATCGACGTGCTGGTCGCGCGCGGGGTCAGCCATCATCCGGGCTATCGCTGCGATCGCGTCACCGCGGGATCCGGTGTCGGCGACTGGCTGATGGCGCCGTCCGGTACGGCGGATTGCCCGGAGATCGTCAGTTTTCGCGAATGGCTGCGCGGCCTGTCGGCGGAGAACGCGTTGCAGCAACATCGCCGCCGGCTGGCCGGCATCGTCGGAAGTTGAGGTTCTCGTGAAACAGAAAGCATTCGGCGCGTATGGCGTGGACGTCTCCGTGATCGGGCAGGGCACCTGGTATCTCGACCGCGGCGACCGCAAGGCTGCGATATCAGCGCTGCGCCGTGGCATCGAAGCCGGCATGACGCATATCGACACCGCCGAGATGTATGGCGAGGCCGAACCCGTGATCGCCGACGCCATCGCCGGCCTGCCGCGCGAAAATCTGTTTCTGGTCTCGAAGGTATTGCCGAGCAACGCCTCGCGGCGCGGCACGATCGCCGCCTGCGAGCGCTCGCTGAAGCGGCTGAAGACCGATCATCTCGATTGCTATCTCCTGCACTGGCGCGGCTCCTATCCGTTCGAGGAAACGGTTGCCGCGTTCGACGACCTGGTGAAGGCCGGAAAGATCCGGTCCTGGGGTGTCAGCAATTTCGACGCTGACGATCTCGACGAACTGCTCGACGTCGCGGGCGAGGGCAAGATCGCCTGCAACCAGGTGCTCTACCATCTGCAGGAGCGCGCGATCGAGCACGCGGTGATTCCGTGGTGCGAACAGCACGGCATGGCCGTCGTCGCCTATTCGCCATTCGGACATAACGACTTTCCATCCGCGCGCAGCAAGGGCGGCGAAGTGCTGCAGTCGATCGCGCAGGCACATGACGCGACGCCGCGCCAGGTCGCGCTCGCCTTTCTCACGCGCGCGCCGTCGGTGCTCGCGATTCCAAAAGCCTCGAGCGCGGAGCATGCGGTGGACAACGCCGCCGCCGGCGACTTGACGCTCGACGCCGCCGAGATATCAGCGCTCGACAAGGCATTTCCACGCGGGCCAAAACCGCGCAGCCTGCCGATGCTGTAGCGCGTCGCTTCAACGAAGCAGCCGGCTTTTCCGCGCTCTCTACGTATTGAGGAGAGGTCTTTTTTCTCGTCATGGCCGGGCTTGTCCCGGCCATCCACGCCCTTCTGGCGCCAAGGACGTGGATGCCCGGGACGAGCCCGGGCATGACGGAGAACGGGGCGAAGTTGAGGTGCCCACGCCGGCCATCGACCCACGCCGCGGAACACGCTGCTTAACAAAGCCTTACAATTGTCCCCTCAGCGCATATCCGCATCCTGTTTTCGGGCCTAGTCGCATCGGGTGAATTGGTGTTTTTTGCAACCACACCCGATTCGACCATTACTGCCTTCGAGATTGCCGTGACACCGCCCCCCGCCGCAGCCGCGAGGCTGGACAGCGCTCCCTTACCATTGCCTGAGAAGAAGTCCGCCGTGCGCGAGGCGCCTGCGCGGGCCGATCAGCCCTTCAAGGGCATCGCGCTGATCCTGGCGTCGACCGTATTCCTTGGCATCTCCGACGTCACTGCAAAATATCTGTCAGCGACGCTGCCCTCGATCGAGATCGCGTGGATCCGTTTCGTCGTGTTCGCGATGATCATGACGCCGGCGATGATGCCGGGCTCGCCGCTGTTTGCGCTGCCGACCAACCGGCTCGGCCTGCAGTTGCTGCGCGGCGGGGCGGTGCTGGCGTCGTCGCTGTTCTTCATTTCCGGCCTTCGGTTCCTGCCGATCGCCGAAGCCTCCGCCACCGGCTTCGTCGCGCCGCTGCTCGTCACTGCGCTGTCGATCGTGTTCCTCGGCGAGAAGGTCGGCATGCGCCGCTGGATCGCGACCGGCGTCGGCCTGATCGGCGTCATCATCATCCTGCGCCCGGGCACCGGCGCGTTCCATCCCGCGGCGTTCTTTCCGCTGGTCTCCGCGCTGGCCTGGGCCTGCACGCTGATCATGACGCGGATGATGAGCGGCACCGAACGCGCCATCACCGTGATGACCTATTCGTCGATCGCCGGCGTCTGCATCCTTTCGGCGCTGGTGCCGTTCGTCTGGGTGACGCCGACCTGGCACGACATCGCCTTCGGCATCTTCATCGGCGTCGCCTCCACGGCGGGGCAGTGGATCGTGGTGCTGGCGTTCCGCTACGCCGACGCCTCCGTGCTGGCGCCGTTTTCCTATACGCAGTTGCTGTGGGTCAGCCTGCTTGGCTTCCTGATCTTCGGTGAAGTTCCCGACGTCTACACCGTCACCGGCGCCGCCTTCATCGTCGCCTCGGGGCTCTATACGGCGCATCGCGAGCGCGTCCGCCGCTCGCAGCTCCTGGCCGTTGCCGGCGAAACGTCGCCGAACGCCTGATCCGGTCGCCCTCGCGTTGCGAGGTCCGCGCGATGGTTCTGGTTTCAATCGGAAACGTCGATGCGCTAAGGTGAGCAAAAATCACCGGGAGGACCTTTCGTGCGCGCTGCCATTTTCCGCAATGGAGAAATCGTCGTCGACCAGATGCCGGAACCCGAACCGGGGCCCGGCATGGTGCTGGTCAAGTCGCTGGCCTGCGGCATCTGCGGTTCCGACCTGCACGCGCGCAAGCACGCGCACCGCATGGTCGAACTGGCAAAGCATTTTCCCGGCCGCAAGCCGATGGACCTTTCGCGCGACGTCGTGTTCGGCCACGAATTCTGCTGCGAGGTGCTGGACTACGGGCCCGGCACCACGAAAAAATTCACGCCCGGCACAAAAGTCTGCTCGCTGCCGGCGCTGTTGACCGCGGCAGGCCCGCAGGGCATCGGCTATTCCAACGACAATGTCGGCGCCTATGCCGAGCGCATGCTGCTCAGCGAGGCCTTGCTGCTCGAGGTTCCGAACGGGCTAGCCGCCGAACATGCCGCGCTGACCGAGCCGCTCGCGGTCGGCGTGCATGCGGTCGCGAAAGCCAGCATCAAGGGCGGCGAGGTGCCTCTCGTCATCGGCTGCGGGCCGGTCGGCCTCGCCGTCATCGCGGCGCTGAAGATCAAGGGAATGCACCCGATCATAGCGGCCGACTATTCGCCCGCGCGCCGCGCGCTCGCCGAAAAGCTCGGCGCCGATATCGTCGTCGACCCCGCGCAAACGCAGCCCTATGCGACCTGGGCCGAACATGCCCAGATGACGGCGGAAGAAAAGGCCGCGCGCCCGCCGCTGCAGGCCTTGCTGCCGGCGCTGAAACCCGCGCTGATCTTCGAATGCGTCGGCGTGCCCGGCCTGATCCAGCAGGTGTTCGAGGGCGCGCCGCGCGACGCCCGTATCGTCGTGGTCGGCGTCTGTATGGAAACCGACCGTTCCGAGCCGATGCTCGGTATCATGAAGGAGCTCAATGTCCAGTACGTGCTGGGCTACACGCCGGAGGAATTTGCGTGCTCGCTGCGCCTGATCGCGGAAGGCCAGGTCGATGCCGCCTCGATGGTCACCGCCCGCGTCGGCATCGACGGCGTCGCCAAGGCGTTTGCCGATCTCGCCAATCCGGAAACGCACACCAAGATCATCGTCGAGCCGTGGCGGTGATTGTCGTCGGCATGTCGTAGGGTGGCCAAAGGAGCGCAAGCGATGTGCCCACCATCCATCCACGAATGTTGCGCTGACTGTTCCCGCATCTCGCTCCGCTCATGCGGGCTTCGGACGGCGATCTGATTTGCCTGGCGTACAAGCGCGATCTCACGCGTCAACCTGCGACACGATGGCACGACGGGCAAATCACGCAAAACCTGTCCAGCCGCTCGCGCAAAAATATTCCGCTTTCGTTCCCGCGCAAATCAGCCGCATAACTCCGCTTGTCTCGCTGCAAGATGAGGGGCGTTGGCCATCGTCACGAACGCGCGGCGGGATGCGATGGACGCGGACGGCGCGATGGACGCTCGCGCCTGAAACGTACGGTGAAGTCGTGTGGTTCTGACGCCGCGGTGCTGGCGTCAAGTCTGCGTGAAGGCGCGCAGGCGACGGAGGCAAAAGGGCCGTTCTCCGGGAAGAGCACGAGATAAGCCGTAAAGCCATTGCGCAGGGAAGGCCGGACTGCTCCCGCTGCCCTGTATGCCCGTGTGCATTCTTGTTTGTGCAGATCGCACGCGGGACCGTGGGTGCAGCAAGCACCCGGTCTTCCTTGCGCCCTCACATTGGGAGGGCAAACGAACATGCAAACCTCGGGCACGTTATGTCGCGAGATTACGAAACCACATCCCCGTCATTGCGAGCGGAGAGAGCGCCCCCCTCGTAGCCTGCATGAGCGGAGCGATATGCGGGACTGCTCGCGAAATGATTGGGACGTGGAGCGCGTCGTCCCGCATGTCGCTCCGCTCATGCGGGCTTCTGGCCAAGCGTCGCTCACACCGGCAGCGCGATCGAATACTTCACCTGGCTCAGCGCAAAGCTCGACTCGATCGAGGCGATGCCGTCGAGCCGCGTCAGCTTGTTCTTCAGGAACGCCTCGTAAGAGGAGAGGTCGGCGGCGACGACACGCAGCAAATAGTCGCGGTTGCCGGTCATCAGGTAGCATTCCAGCACCTCGTCCCATTTCGAGATCGCCTTGGCGAAGCGGTTGAGGTCCTCCTCCTTCTGCCGTGCCAGCTTGATCGAGATGAAGACGCTGACATGCAGCCCCAGCGACTTCTGGTCCACGGTCGCGATGTAGCGCGTGATGACGCCACGCTCCTCGAGCAGCTTCACCCGGCGATGGCAGGGCGACACCGAAAGGCCGACCTTGTCGGCGAGTTCCTGCATCGTCATCCGCCCGTCGGCTTGCAGCAGACTCAGGATCTTGCGGTCGATGGCGTCCAGGGCGGGCATTGGGATAAACTCGCATTCTGATGGCATATCCTGGTATTTTATTCCAATATTGGGCGGTATGTCGTGCGAATTTGAGAATTTCGCCACTCGCGCCGCGGTTAAAATGGCGCCAATCAGAACCCTCTCAGGGAGGCCGACCCATGCCGATAGAGCCAGCCCGCCTCGAATTGCTGTCCGCGCTGGCGCGCAAGGTCCTGTGGCTGTCGTCGTGGACCATCCACCACGCCAACCACGTCAGGCCCAATGCCGACGGACTGAAGGTCGGCGGCCATCAGGCTTCCTCCGCCTCGCTCGCCAACATCATGTCGGCGCTGTATTTCTCGGTGCTGCGACCGCAGGATCGCGTCGCGGTGAAGCCGCATGCGAGCCCGGTGTTTCACGCCATCCAGTATCTGTTCGGCAACCAGACCCGGGAAAAGCTGGAAAACTTCCGCGGCTACAAGGGCGCGCAGTCCTATCCGTCGCGCACCAAGGATGCCGACGACGTCGATTTCTCCACCGGCTCGGTCGGCCTCGGCGTCGCGCAAACGCTGTTCTCGTCGCTGGTGCAGGACTACGTCACCGCGCATGGCTGGATGAAGAACCGCCCCGAGGGCCGCATGATCGCGCTGGTCGGCGACGCCGAGATGGACGAGGGCAACATCTTCGAGGCGCTGCTGGAAGGCTGGAAGCACGCGCTGCGCAACACATGGTGGATCGTCGACTACAACCGCCAGAGCCTCGACGCCGTGGTGCGCGAGGGGCTGTGGGCAAAATTCGAAACGATGTTCCGCAATTTCGGCTGGGAGGTCGTGATCGTGAAATACGGCCGCCTGATGCAGGCGGCGTTCGCCGAGCCGGGCGGCGAGGCGCTGCGGCGCTGGATCGACAACTGCCCGAACCAGATGTATGCGGCGCTGTGTTTTCAGGGCGGCGCGGCCTTCCGCAAGCATCTGCAGGACGACATCGGCGACCAGGGACAGGTCTCGCAACTGATCGACCGCCGCAGCGACGACGAACTGCTGGCGCTGATGTCCAATCTTGGTGGGCACGACATGGCCAGCATGATCGAGGCCTTCGAGTCGATTGACCACGACCGGCCGGTCTGCTTCATCGCCTACACCATCAAGGGCGTCGGCCTGCCGATGCAGGGCCACAAGGACAACCACGCCGGCCTGATGACGGTGGCGCAGATGGAGAAGTGGCGCGCCGCGCAGAACATTCGCCCCGGCCATGAGTGGGACAAGTTCGAGGGGCTGTCGCAGTCGCCTGCCGAACTCGAAGCGTTCCTGGCGGCCGTTCCCTTCACGCAGCAAGGACAGCGCCGGCTCACTGCCGCAACGATCGACGTTCCGCCGCAGCTTGCCTTCAAGCCGGCGGCGCAGATGTCCACGCAGCAGGGCTTTGGCCTCGTGCTCAACGAACTCGCGCGCAGCGACAGCGAACTGGCCTCGCGAATCGTCACCACGTCGCCCGACGTCACCGTCTCGACAAACCTCGGCGCCTGGGTCAACCGCCGCGGGCTGTTCGCCAAGGCCGAGAACCACGATCTGTTCCGGCAGGAAAAGATCCCGTCGACCTTCAACTGGGACTATTCACCCAAGGGCCAGCACCTCGAACTCGGCATCGCCGAGATGAACCTGTTCATCATGCTCTCGGCGCTCGGCCTGTCGCACCAGATCAACGGCGAGCGCCTTTTGCCGGTCGGCACGCTGTACGACCCCTTCATCGAGCGCGGCCTCGATGCGCTGAACTACGCCTGCTACCAGGATGCCCGCTTCATGGTGGCGGCGACGCCGTCGGGCATCACGCTGGCGCCGGAGGGCGGCGCGCACCAGTCGATCGCCACGCCCCTGATCGGCATGGCGCAGGACGGGCTGGCCTCGTTCGAGCCGGCCTTCGTCGATGAATTGGCCGTGATCATGGGCTGGGGCTTCCGCCACATGCAGCGCGACGCCGGCGAGGGCGGTTCCGTCTATTTGCGGCTCTCGACCCGCACCATCGACCAGCCGCAGCGCATCATGGCGCCGGAACTGCAGCGCGACATCACCGAGGGCGCCTACTGGCTCCGCGAGCCGGGGCCGAATTGCGACATCGTGATCGCCTATACCGGCGCGGTGGCGCCGGAGGCGATCGAGGCGGTGGGCCTGATCGGCGAAAGCCACCGCGACGTCGGTCTGCTCGCGGTAACCTCCGCCGACCGGCTGCACGGTGGATGGTCCGCCGCGCGGAATTTGCGGCGCGAGCGCCGTGGCATCCAGTATCTCAGCCATGTCGAAAAACTGCTGGCGCCGCTCACCCGCGACTGCGGCATCGTCACCGTGATCGACGGTCATCCGGCCGCGCTTGGCTGGCTCGGCAGCGTGCGTGGAAACCGGGTCGAGGCGCTCGGCGTCGAACAGTTTGGCCAGACTGGAACGATTCAAGACCTCTACCGCCACTACGGCATCGACGCCAACGCCATCATCGATGCCGCCGAAAGCCTCACCGTCGGCGCGCCGGTGCGGCACCGCAAGATGGCGGTGTGATTGCTTGCTTCACCCGCCCCTCGAGGGGGCGGGTCGTCACGCATCGCAAGATGCGTGGCGGGGCGGGGTGACAGACTATCCACGCATGCGCCGCTGGTTGTGGCCCACCCCACCCCGCCGCACGCGCTTCGCGCACGCGTCGACCCAAGAGCGAGCTTCGCTCGTCTCGACCCCCTCGAGGGGCGGGTGAAGAAGGAACCCACCTTGCCACGCGCTTGGACCTGATCTTATATCCACCGCCTGTCGCAACGCGGCACCCCGCATATGGCGGGTTCAACAGCCCGGGCTTTCGTGCAAGGATGCCTGCCGAACGCTTCCGTTCCTCCATTGCTCCGAGACAAAGAGGTTTCCGATGGTCAATCGCATGCAGTTCTACATCGATGGCGCCTGGGTCGATCCGGTCGTCAGGAAGTCCACCCCCGTCGTCAATCCGGCGACCGAAGAAGCGATGTATGAAGTTGCGCTCGGCTCGAAGGCCGATCTCGACAAGGCGGTCGCCGCCGCCAAGCGCGCCTTCGTGACCTTCTCGCAGACCTCTCGCGAGGAGCGCATCGCGCTTCTGGAGAAGATCATCGAGATCTACAAGGGCCGCATGAAGGAAATCGGCGCCTCGGTCTCCGACGAAATGGGCGCGCCGCTGCCGATGGCGGAGCGGCTGCAGGCCGGCGCCGGCCTCGGCCATCTCGCGTCCACCCTGGAAGTGCTCAAGAACTATCACTTTGAAGAGACCATCGGCACCGCCGTCGTTCTGCGCGAGCCGATCGGCGTGGTCGGCATGATAACCCCCTGGAACTGGCCGCTGAACCAGATCGCCTGCAAGGTCGCGCCCGCGCTCGCCGCCGGCTGCACCATGATCCTCAAGCCCTCGGAATTCACCCCGACCTCGGCCTTGATCTTCGCCGAGATCCTGCATGAAGCGGGCGTTCCGAAGGGCGTGTTCAATCTCGTCAACGGCCTCGGGCCGGAAGTCGGCGCCGCGATGAGCGAGCATCCCGACATCGACATGATCTCGTTCACCGGCTCGACCCGCGCCGGCGTCGACGTCGCCAAGCGCGCCGCGCCGACCGTCAAGCGCGTCAGCCAGGAACTCGGCGGCAAGTCGCCGAACGTCATCCTCGAAGGCGCCGACCTCACCAAGGCCGTCACAGGCGGCGTGATGCACATGTTCAACAATTCCGGACAGTCCTGCAACGCGCCGTCGCGGATGATCGTGCCGCTGTCGAAGATGAAGGAAGTCGCCGCCATCGCCAAGGGCGTCGCCGACAAGACCAAGGCCGGCGATCCGCGCGCGGAAGGCACCACGATCGGCCCGGTGGTCAATCGCGGCCAGTGGGACAAGATCCAGGCGCTGATCCAGAAGGGCATCGACGAAGGCGCAACCCTGGTCGCCGGCGGTCCGGGCCTTCCCGAGGGCGTCAACAAGGGCTTCTATGTGCGTCCGACCATCTTCGCCGACGTCACCAACGAGATGACGATCGCCCGCGAGGAAATCTTCGGACCGGTGCTGACCATCATCGGCGCCAAGGATGAAGCCGATGCGGTGCGGATCGCCAACGACACGCCCTATGGGCTCGCCGGCTACGTCTCGGCCGATACCGTCGAAAGCGCGCGCCGCGTCGGCCGCCAGATCCGCGCCGGCAACGTCAACCTGCAGGGCGTGCCCAACGAGCGCACCGCGCCGTTCGGCGGCTACAAGCAGTCGGGCAACGGCCGCGAGTGGGGCAAGTACGGTCTTGAGGATTTCCTCGAGGTGAAGGCGGTCGCCGGCTACAACGCGGCCTAACCGTTAAACCGTCCTTAAGCGCGAAGTGAAGCACCCAATGCGGACAAGCGTGGGTTGCTTCACTGCCTTGGCCTCTCACAATAACGTCGCTCCGCCGCGTGGGTGCGAACCAATCAAGAAAAACGAGGTCGAAGTTGAAGAAGATCGCCATCGCGCTCGTCGCGCTGTTGCCGCTTGCCGGAGCCGCGCAGGCCCAGACCGTCAAGGACCTGCTCGCGACATTGCGGGCCAAGTGGAACACGCCGACCGAGCCGTTCAAGATGATCGGGAACGTCTACTACGTCGGGACAGAGGGCCTGGCCTCCTATCTGGTCACCTCGCCGCAGGGTCATATCCTGGTCGATGCCGTGATGCCGGAATCGACCTCGCAGATCGTGGCCAACGTCGAGAAACTCGGCTTCAAGGTCGCCGACATCAAATTCATCCTCAACACCCACGCCCATATCGATCACACCGGCGGTCTCGCCGAGATCAAGCGGGCGAGCGGCGCGCGGATGGTGGCGGGCGAGGCCGACAAGTCGCTGCTGGAAGGCGGCTACTATCCGGGCGCGGAGGACGTCGACGCGCTCAATTTCCCGCCGGTGAAGGTCGACCGGACGGTGCGCGAGGGCGATAAGGTGACGGTCGGCGATGTCACGCTGACTGCGCGCGAAACGCCCGGACATTCACCTGGCTGCACGAGCTGGGAATTTTCGGTAAAGGACGGCGATGCGACGCGAACGGCCCTGATCTTCTGCAGCGGCACCGTGGCGCTGAACCGCCTGGTCGGCGATCCCACCCATTTCGGTATAGTCGACGACTATCGCAAGACCTTCGCCCGCGCCAAGGACATGAAGGTGGACGTGCTGTTGGCGCCGCACCCGGAGATGTTCAAGATGGCGGAGAAGCGCGCGAAGCTCAGCGAAGGTGGCCCCAATCCGTTCGTCAATCCCGGCGAGTTCAATGCCTACGCGGCGACGCTGGAGAAGGCGTTCGAGGATGCGCTCGCCAAGCAGACCGCCGCGCTGGGAAAGAAGGGATGAGGTGCGGGTCGCGGCCGGCTATCCGCCCGGCGCGCCCTGCGTGTTGACATAGAGCGCGTAGATCGACTGGCTCGCGGCCATGAACAGGCGGTTGCGTTTCACGCCGCCGAAGCAGACATTGGCGCAGCGTTCGGGCAGCGCGATGCGGCCGATCATGACGCCGTCGGGCGCGAACACGACGACGCCGTCGAGTTCGGGATCGCCCATGCCCCAGCCGCACCAGAGATTGCCGTCGATGTCGATGCGAAAACCGTCCGGCGTGCCCGGTCCGGCATCGACGAACACGCGCCGGTTGGTGAGCTGGTCGCCGGACGCCGAAACGTCATAGGCGAGGATCTTGCGGGTCGGCACGCCGCGGGACTCGATGACGTAGAGGGTCTTCTCGTCGGGCGAGAAGGCGAGCCCGTTCGGCCCCAGCACGCCCTCGGCGACGACGGTCGCCTTGCCGGTCGCGCCGTCGATCCGGTAGACGTTCATGTCGAGTTCGGGTTCGGCCTTGTAGCCCTCGTAATTGCCGAGCAGGCCGAACACCGGATCGGTGAACCAGATCGAGCCGTCGGATTTCACGACGACGTCGTTCGGCGAATTCAACCGCTTGCCCTCGAAGGAATCCATCAGCACCGTGATCGAGCCGTCGTACTCGGTGCGGGTGACGCGGCGCCCGCCGTGCTCGCAGGTGACGAGCCGGCCCTGCCGGTCGCGGGTGTTGCCGTTGGCGAAATTCGACGGCTTGCGGAAGATGCTGACCGCGCCGGTCTCTTCCTCCCATTTGAGGATGCGTTGGTTCGGAATGTCGCTGCAGAGCAGATAGCGACCGTCGCCGAACCAGACCGGCCCCTCGGCCCAGCGCAGGCCTGTCGCCAGCCGCTCGACGGCCGACAGCTTGAGCCAGTATTTCTCGAAACGGGGATCCAGCGAATGGATGGCGGGGTCTGGATAACAGGTGGCTGGGCGCCAGCCGGCGGCGTGCGATGCGGCGTCGGACATTTGCTGTTCTCGTTGTTGCGTTGCTTGAGCGTTCCCTGGGCGTCTGGATTTGCTATCATTCCCGGCCACCGACCGCAAACTGATCGCGAGACGAAGAGGGACGACATGCCACGCATATTGATGACCGGCGCCGCCGGCGGGATCGGCACATCCTTGCGAAAACTGCTGCCGCCGATCTACCCGGACCTCTTGCTGAGCGATATCAAGGCGCCGGCCGATCTCGGCAAGAACGAGCAGTTCAAGGCGGCCGACCTCGCCGATCTCGCCCAGGTCGAGGCGATCTGCGAGGGGATCGACGGCATCCTGCATTTCGGCGGCTATTCGATCGAAGGCACTTGGGACCAGATCCACCAGGCCAACATCATCGGCGGCTACAATCTGTTCGAGGCCGCCTACCGCAAGGGCGTCAAGCGCGTGGTGTTCGCCTCGTCCAACCATGCGGTCGGGTTCTATCCGCGGCATCACCGGATCGGCACCGGCGTCACGCCGCGTCCCGACAGCCGCTACGGCGTCAGCAAGGTGTTCGGCGAGGCGGTCGGCGCGCTTTATGCCGACAAGCACGGGCTCCGCGTCACCTGCATCCGCATAGGCAATTTCGGCCAGATGCCGCTCGACCACCGACGTCTGTCGATCTGGCTGAAGCCGGAGGACCTGGTGCAGCTCTGCCGCATCGGGCTGGAGCATCCCGATATTCATTTCGAAGTGCTCTACGGCGCGTCCTACAACGAGCGTTCCTGGTGGGACAACCACCGCGCCTACGAGCTCGGCTACCGGCCGACCGGCCGCGGCGAGGATTTTCGCGAGCACGCCATGGCCGAGCAGGCCAAACTCAAGCCGGACCCGGTCGGTGACTATTACCAGGGCGGCACGTTCTGCAGCCTGGAATTCGACGGCGACAAAGGGCGCGTGATCGACTGGAAGTGAGACCGGATTCAGCGGCGCGCGACCTTGCGGTGCGCGGCCGGAAGTCATACTGACGAAGTTGCAACGGCCCAGCCTGCAAGGGGCTGGCACAGACGGGAACAGGAAAATGGCCGACGGACTTCGCAAGGGACTGGCAAGTTATGGCGACGCTGGCTTCTCGCTGTTCCTGCGCAAGGCCTTCATCAAGGCCATGGGCTATTCCGACGACGCGCTGAACCGCCCGATCGTCGGCATCACCAATACCTACAGCGACTACAATCCTTGCCACGGCAATGTCCCGCAGATCATCGAGGCGGTGAAGCGCGGCGTCATGCTGTCAGGCGCGATGCCGATGGTGTTCCCGACCATCTCGATCGCCGAGAGCTTTTCGCATCCGACCTCGATGTATCTGCGCAACCTGATGGCGATGGATACCGAGGAGATGATCCGCGCCCAGCCGATGGACGCCATCGTCGTGATCGGCGGCTGCGACAAGACCCTGCCGGCGCAGATCATGGCGGCGATCTCGGCCGATCTGCCGACCGTCGTTATCCCGGTCGGACCGATGGTGGTCGGGCATCACAAGGGCGAGGTGCTCGGCGCCTGCACCGATTGCCGGCGGCTCTGGGCGAAATACCGCGCCGGCGAGATCGACGACGATGAGATCGAAGCGGTGAACGGAAGGCTGGCGCCCTCCGTCGGCACCTGCATGGTGATGGGCACCGCGAGCACCATGGCCTGCATCACCGAGGCACTCGGGCTGTCGCTGCCGATGAGCGCGACGATCCCGGCGCCGCATGCCGAACGCTTCCGCTTGGCGGAAGCGAGTGGTCGGGTGGCGGCTGCCATGGCCAAGGCCAAGGGACCGAAGCCGAGCGAATTCCTGACCGAGGCATCGTTCCGCAACGCGCAGGTCGTGATGCAGGCGATCGGCGGCTCGACCAACGGGCTAATCCATCTCACCGCGATGGCGCACCGTTCGCCGCACAAGATCGACCTCGCGACCTTCGACAGGCTCGGGCGCGAGGTACCGGTGTTGGTCGACCTGAAACCGTCGGGCGAGCACTACATGGAGCACTTCCATCATGCCGGCGGCGTACCAAAACTGATGGCGCAGCTCGGCGATCTCATCGACCTCGATGCCAGGACCATCACCGGGCAGACGCTGCGCGAGGTGGTCGCCGGCGCCGAGGACGTGCCGGGACAGGACGCCATCCGCTCGCGCGACAATCCGATCAAGGCGGAGGGCGCGATGGCGATCTTGCACGGCAATCTCGCGCCGCGCGGCGCCGTCATCAAGCAGTCGGCGGCGAGCCCGAAACTGCTGCAGCATACCGGCCGCGCCGTGGTGTTCGAGTCCGTGGAAGACATGACGCTACGCGTCGACGATCCCGATCTCGACGTCAATGCCGACGACGTGCTGGTGCTGCGCAATGCCGGGCCGAAGGGCGCCCCGGGCATGCCGGAGGCTGGCTATCTACCGATCCCGAAAAAGCTGGCGCGCGGCGGCGTCAAGGACATGGTGCGGATATCGGACGCGCGCATGAGCGGCACCGCGTTCGGAACCATCGTGCTGCACATCACGCCGGAATCGGCCGTCGGCGGTCCGCTGGCGCTGGTAAGAAACGGCGACTTGATCCGCCTCGATGTCGCGAAACGCAGCATCGATCTGCTGGTCGATGACGCCGAGCTGGAAAAACGCCGCGCGGCCCTGCCGCCGGCCGTCACGCCGGATTGGGCCAGACGGGGCTACGCGTACCTGCTCAACGAGACGATCCTGCAGGCTGATGAAGGCTGCGACTTCGATTTCATGCGTGAGCAGGGCAAGGGTTAGCGTCGTCCGTCACTTGGACTTGCTGGTGAATTTCTTCACCGCGACGCGAAAGTCGTCGGTCTGCATGGAATCAATGATTCCCTTCTCCTCGGCATCGAGCTGCTGCTTCACCGGCGTGACCGCCGCCTGGTAGACCAGCGACTTGGTGCCGCTGATCGCGGCCGGCAGATTCTGCGCCAGCCGTTCGGCGAGTCTCCGTGTCTGCGACCTCAGCTCCGCGGCCGGAACGACCCGGGCCACGAGGCCCCATTCAAACGCCTGCTGCGCGGTAAAGCTGTCTTCGGCCAGAAAGATCTGCAGCGCGCGGCGGGTGCCGACGGTGCCGACCATGCCGACGGTGCTGCCGCCGTCGGGCGAGACGCCGATCTTGGCGTAGGCCGGCGTGAAGCGGGCGTCGTCGGCGGCGATGCAAAGGTCCGTGATGAAGGCGAGGCCCATGCCGGCGCCTGCGGCCGAGCCGTGAACGCTGGAGAGGACGATCTTCGGCATCCGCCGCAATGTCTCGATGAAGGCGTGATAGTGTTTCAGCAATTCGCCGACCACGGGCGCGATGGTGTCATTGGCGGCGGCAGCGCCGATGGTCTGCAGGTCGCCGCCGGCCGAGAAGGCGCGGCCTTCGCCCTCGAGGACGAGCACGCGGATCGCGTCGTTGCGCTCGACCTCGAGGCCGAGCTGCTCGAGCTTCTGCGCGATCGACAGGTTGATGGAATTGAAGGCCGCGGGCCGGTTCAGGGTGATGGTGGCAATCGGCCCCTCGATGCGGAGCAGGGCGGGAGCAGTCTCATCTGATGTCGTCATGGCGGAGCCTCGCTCGAACGGGGCGGCTATTTAGATAGCAGAAGGTAACGGGTGACAATCCCGAGGCGGGCTGCCCCAGGGCCAGGCTGCAAAATATCTCCATGCTCCCGGTCGCCGGCGCTCTTGCATCGCCCCGCGCCATGGGGTCAGATGGGCTGTCATCGTTCGGAACGGACACGAGCGCCGCTTCCGGGGAACGAGGCACGCAAGCCGAAAATCGGTGGAGAGGAAACGACATGGGGCATTCCCATGCTCTCGGACGTAGGATGTTATCATGACGGCAGGACCGGTTGTCATTGTGGGCGCTGGCCACGCGGGCTTCCAGCTCGCGATGTCGCTGCGCCAGAACGGCTTTTCCGACCGCATCGCGCTGCTGAACGATGAAGGCCATCTGCCGTACCAGCGGCCGCCGCTGTCCAAGGCCTATCTGAAGGGCACCGGCGGACCCGACAGCCTGATGTTCCGGCCGGCAAAATTCTATGCCGACCAGGATATCGATCTGATCGCGGATCGCGCGGTCTCGATCGACCGCGCCGCGCGCAAGGTGCGGCTTGCTTCCGGCAACTCGCTCGACTACGGCCATCTGGTGCTGGCGACGGGTGCGCGCAATCGCCTGCTCGACATCCCCAATGCCAATCTCGACGGCGTGCGTTACCTGCGAACGCTCGACGAGAGCCAGTCCCTGCGCGACCACATCGAGCCGGGCCAGCGCGTCATCGTGATCGGCGCCGGCTTCATCGGCCTGGAATTCGCCGCGACTGCGCGCGCCAAAGGCCTTGAAGTGGACGTCATCGAGCTCGCTCCGCGCGTGATGGCACGCGCCGTGACGGCGGAAATCTCGGAATATTTTCAAGCAAAGCACACCGCGGCCGGCATCCGCATTCACCTCGGCGTGCAGGTCACCAGCATCGAGAGCGACGCCAGCAAGGTGACCGGCGTCAGTCTCAGCGACGGCCGGCATATCATGGCCGACCTCATCGTGGTGGGGGTCGGTGTCCTGCCCAATGTCGAACTGGCGGCGGAGGCGGGGCTGGAGGTTGCGGCAGGTATCGTGGTCGATGAGCATCTGCTGACGTCAGATCCAAACATCTCGGCGATCGGCGATTGTGCGCTTTATGCGAGTCCTCGGTTCGGCGGCGCGCTGAGGCTGGAGTCGGTGCAGAACGCCACCGACCACGCGCGCTGCGTTGCCGCCCGGTTGACCGGCGATGCAAAACCTTACGACGGCCTGCCGTGGTTCTGGAGCGATCAAGGCCCTGACAAGCTGCAGATGGTGGGGCTTACGACAGGCTATGACCGAGTGGCGGTGCGTGGCGATCGCGCGCAGGGCGCTTTCTCGGTGTTCTGCTACAAGGCCGGACAACTCCTCGGCATCGAGTCGGTCAACCGCGCCGGCGACCACATGTTCGGCCGGCGTCTACTCGCCGCCAACGGCACGATCACGCCCGAACAGGCGGCTGATAGCAGCTTCGACCTGAAGAGCGCGCTTTAGCGCTGCAAGCCGTAGAGTAGGCAAAGCATAAGCGTGCCCACCATCTCGCAGCGAGTTCGGTGGCAGATGGTGGGCACGTCGTTTGCGCTCCTTTGCCGCCCTACGAAGTCAACACCTCATCCACTTCCGCCGCCGTCGGCATCGATGGTGCGGCGCCCATCCGTTGCACGGAGATCGATGCGGCTATGTTGGCGTAGGCGAGCGCCTCACGGATCGCCGCGCCGCTCGCCAGTCGTGCGGCCAGCGCGCCGACAAAGCAGTCGCCGGCGCCGGTCGTATCCACCGCCTTCACGGCGCGCCCCGCCATCATCGACGCTTCGCCGCCGACAAGCGCGAGCACGCCGCGCTTGCCCAGGGTGACGCAGACGATTGTGTTCGCGCCGACTTGCAGGCGCCTCGCCGCCTCGACGAATCGAGCGGGCGGATCGTCATCGCGAAGCTCGGCGTTTGCGAAAAATCCCAGTTCGGTCTCGTTGAGTACCAGGACGTCGACGCGTTCGAGCAAATCCGGCGCGCAAGCCGTTGCCGGCGCTGGGTTGAGAATGGTGGTCGCACCGGCCGCGCGTGCCCGTCCAAAGAAGGCGCTGATCGCGGGCAGCGGGATTTCGAACTGGCTGACGGCGACGTCGCCCTTGGCAAGGACGGGAGCGGCGACATCCTCGGTGCTGACGCGGGCGTTGGCGCCGGGCACGACCACGATGGTGTTGTCGGCGTCGGCCACGGTGATGATCGCGGTTCCGGTGTGGATGTCGGACGTCTCCTTTACAAGCGCGAGGTCGACGCCCTGCGCGGCGAGGAACGTCCGCAATTGCTGCCCGAACGCATCGGCGCCGAGCCGGCCGATCAGCGCGGTCGATGCACCGAGCTTCACCGCGGCGACGGCTTGATTGGCACCCTTGCCGCCGGGAAAATAATGCACGGCGTGGCCGGCGACCGTTTCGCCGACCTTCGGATGCCGGCCGGCTGACGCAACGACATCCATGTTGATGCTGCCGGCGACAAAGACGCGTCCCATATCCTAATCCCAAAATTCCTTCTTGCGCCCGATCTGGAACTCCTGCTTGACAGTCTCGATATCGGCGACTGTCGGCAATCCCGCTTCGTTGCCAAGGCGCTGGATCTTGTAAGTCGAGGCCGCGCGCGCAAACTCGAAATGCTCCTGCCAGCTCTTGGAGGGGCTGTTGAGATAGGAAAAAATGTAGGCGCCGTGAAACACGTCGCCGGCGCCGTTGGTATCGATCACGCGCTCGGGTGCGATCGGCAGCGCCGCCAGTTGGCGGACGGCGCCGGTCTCGTCGTACCAGAGCAGGCCCTTTTCGCCCATCGTGACGCCGCCGATCCGGCAGCCGCGGCTCTTGAGATAGTCCAGCATGCCTTCCGGCGTCTTGTCCATCTGTTCGCACAGCCGCTCGGCGACGATCGCGACATCGATGAATTCCAGGAGCTCGTGCGTATTGGTGCGCAGGCCGCCGCCGTCGAGCGACGTCAGGATGCCGTCCTCGCGGCAGAGTTTCGCATAGTGGATGGCCGCATCCGGCTGGTGACCGTCGACATGGAGCGCGCGGCAGCCCTTCAGGTTCAATATCGGGAAGGGATGGATGTGCTCGTCGTCACGGCAGCGGACGATGGCGCGCTTGCCGTCCTTCGGCATGATGAAGGACAGGGAGGACGAGTTGACCTTGCGCGGATGGATCGAGATTCCATACTTGGCGCTCATGTCCTGAAACATGCGGCCGAGCCAGTCGTTGGCGACGGTCGCGATCAGGTCGGGAACGATCCCGAGCTTGGCGCAGCAGAACGCCGCGGTGACGGCATTGCCGCCAAAGGACACCGCATAGTCGGAGGCCACGTGTTTTTCGTCGCCGGTCGGCATGTGGTCGGTGATGAAGGTAACGTCGATATAGGTCTGTCCGATGAAGAGAGCCTGCATTCGTTTTCCGTCATGAGCTGAGGGTGGTCCCGGCCCGGCACCCGTACATTAGCACCGGTTGTCGAGCGCATTCGCTGAAATTATTCGCAACCGTGGCGTCTTTGCAGCTTGGAATGGGGGTATGAGGAGAATACGACCGGCCTTCAGGGGGCTCGTCTCACAGGTCTTGGACTGAATGGATCCCGGGCATACCGCCGTATAACGGCTGACGGCTGCCCGGGTTTCCCAACTGTGCGGCTAAAGTGGAGAAAATGATGACCGTTTATTCCGGCCCGGTGTTCGACATGGCGGTGAGCCAGTTTGGCGTGATTGCGAACCATCTCGAAATCCCCATGGACGAGCGCGGCCGGATACTGATGCCGAAGCGGGCCATCACGGTCTCCTGTCCGATCCACCGCGACGACGGGACGGTCGCGGTATTCGAAGGCTACCGGGTGCAGCATCACCTCACCCGGGGACCCACCAAGGGCGGCACGCGATTCGCACCGTCGGTCGACATCGGCGAGGTCGCGGCGCTGGCGATCTGGATGAGCTGGAAATGCGCGCTGGTCGGGCTGCCCTATGGTGGCGCCAAGGGCGGCGTCAATGTCGACCTTTCCACCATCTCCAAGCGCGAGCTGGAAGCGCTGTCGCGGCGCTACATGCAGGAGATGATTCCTTTCGTCGGCCCGCATACCGACGTGATGGCACCCGACATGGGCACCAACGAGCAGGTGATGGCCTGGTTCATGGACACCTATTCGATGTACCAGGGCCGTACCGTGACGGAGATCGTGACCGGCAAGCCGGTCGCATCGGGCGGCACGCTCGGCCGGCGCGAAGCGACCGGGCGCGGCGTCGCCTATCTCGCGCGGCGGGTGCTCAAGGAACTGTCGATCGATCCCGGCACTGCGACTGCCGTGATTCAGGGTTTTGGCAATGTCGGCTCCTTTGCGGCACTGGAACTGTACCAGCACGGCCTGAAGATCATCGCGGTCAGCGACCACACTGGCGCGCTGCACGATCGCGCCGGGCTTGATATTCCCGCGCTGATGCGCCACGCAGGCACGCATGGCAGCATCGCCGGCTTCTCCAATCAACTCGCCTTCGACCCCGAACAGATCCTGACGATGAAGTGCGATGTGCTGGTGCCGGCGGCGATGGAGCGCGTGATTGACGCCAGGGTCGCGGAAAACCTGAAATGCCGGGTGCTGGCCGAGGGCGCCAACGGCCCCACCACGCCGGAAGCCGATCTGGTGCTGGAGAAGCGGCAGGGCGAGGTGTTTCTGATCCCCGACATTCTCTGCAATTCCGGCGGCGTCGTGGTCAGCTACTTCGAATGGGTGCAGGACCTCCAGCAATTGTTCTGGGAGGAGGAGGAAGTGACGCGGCGCGAATACGCCATCCTGGATCGCGCCTTCGATACCATGCTGCATCGGGCGAAAGCCGACAAGATTCCACATCGAACCGCGGCGATGGCGATCGGCGTCGAGAAGGTCCGCGCCGCCAAGAACACGCGGGGCCTGTTTCCGTGATCACCGGTCTGGACCACGTCGTCGTTCTCACCGGCGACATCGCCGCGGCCTCCGCTGCCTACCAGACCTTGTTGGCGCGGGCGCCGGCCTGGCAGTACGGCGGCGACGGGGCCGAGCGCGTGCTGTTCACGCTCGACAACATGTCGCTGGAATTGATGGCGCCGGACGGCGAGGGGGCCAATGCGGAGCGCATCCGCGCGGTGCTCGCCGCGCAAGGCGACGGGCTGGCAAGCCTCTGCTTCCGCACCGGCGACATCGCGAAGATGCATCGCAGGCTGGAGCGGCTCGCGCTGAAGCCGGAAGCGGTTGCGGAGGTTGAAAGCCGCGACGCGATTTCGGGTGCGATGCTGTCGTGGAAGCGGACCCGCGCCGCGACCGAAGCCACGCGCGGCGTCCGCCTGTTTTTCCTCGAGCGCGACGAGGAGCGGCCGCTGTCGGCGCGGACGGCGACAGGCCCGATCACGGCGCTGGACCATGTGGTGGTCTCGACGTCCGATCCGGAGCGGGCGACAGCGCTCTATGGCGCCCGTCTCGGCCTCGACATGGCGCTCGACCGCTCGCATCCCGGTTGGGGCCGGCTGATGTTCTTCCGCTGCGGCGACCTCGTCGTCGAGGTGGCGCACCGGCCGGACCAGCAGGAAGATACCTCGCGGGACCGGCTGGGCGGCCTGTGCTGGCGCGTCTCCGACATCGACGCCACCCATGCGCGCCTCTCTCAGGCAGGCGTCGACGTCTCCGACGTCCGCACCGGCCGCAAGCCGGGCACGCGGGTGATGACGGTGCGCAGCGGCACCTGCGGCGTGCCTACCCTGCTGGTGCAGCCGTCATCGGGGAAGGGTTGAATCTTTCCCTCTCCCCCTTGTGAGAGAGGGGGGCGCCGAACGAAGTTCGGCGACGGGTGAGGGGCTCTCTCCACAAGCGCAAAAACCTCGTGTGTGGAGACAGACCCCTCATCCGGCGCTTCGCGCCACCTTCTCCCACAAGGGGTAAGGGAAGAGCCGTCCGCCTCGTTCTCAAACCGCACCTTGCATGCTACAGCCTGTCTGATGCAATTACCGGGCGGTTGAATTTGGCCAAGGCAAGGCGCGTTCAGAAATGGCAGCGCGATCCCGAGGGGATGCGGATACGCATCCTCGAAGCCGCAAAGCAGGAATTCGCCAGCCATGGCCTCGCCGGCGCGCGCGTCGACCGCATTGCCATCAATGCCGGCGCCAACAAGCGCATGCTGTACTACCACGTCGGCAACAAGGAAGACCTCTATCTCGCGGTGCTCGAAGGCGCCTATGAAAAGATCCGCTCCGAGGAGCGCGCGCTCGATCTCGAACATCTCGATCCGCCCGAGGCGATCGAGCGGCTGATCGACTTCACCTGGAACTATTTTCTGCGCAACCCGGAGTTCCTGGCGCTGCTCAACACCGAGAACCTCGCCAAGGCGCGTCATCTGAAGCGCTCCTCCAAGGTCAAGTCGATGCACTCGCCGTTCGTGGAGATGATCCGAACGGTGGTGACGCGCGGCGTCGAAAGCGGCGATTTTCGTGTCGCCGTCGATCCGGTGCAGCTCTATATTTCGATCGCGGGCCTCTGCTTCTTCTATCTCTCCAACAGCGCGACGCTCTCGGTGATCTTCGGCCGCGACCTCCTGAAGAAGCAGGCGCGGGACGAGCGGCTGGCGCACATGGTGGCGCTGGTGCTGGCGGCGCTGACGGGGAAATCGACGGCGGATTTCGGCAAGGCGGCAAAGCCGGGATTGCGGACACCAGCGCAACAGCCGGTGTGACACGCGCACATCGCCCTCGTCATGCCCGGGCTTGACGATGGTGATGTGCGTGGCCGCGACGCGGAGCGTCCGCAGGGGCGTCCGGGTGCGTTCACCCGTCGCGCGCTTCATATATTTACCAGACCTGTCAAACAGCCCTGTGCGTATTCAAAAAACATGACTTCGCGATCTCGTGGCATCATCTGCCCGAGTTTTGCTCTCGAACGTGCCGCCCTCCGATCGGAGGGCGCAGAGAAGACCGGGTGCTTGCTGCACCCGCGGTCCCGTGTGCTGTTTGCGCATAGCAAAAGATGCACACGAGCATACAGGTACAGGCGGAGCATCCCGGCCTTCCCTGCGCAATGGCTTGACGGCTTATATCGTGCTCTCCCCGGAGAACGGCTCTTTTGCCTCCGTCGCCCGCAAGAAGCCTGGCCTCCCGCGGACTTGATGCCAGCACCGCGACATCAGGACCACACGACTTCGCCGTACGCTCCAGGCGCGTCCGTCTCGCACGCCTCTCGCGTCCACCGCATCCCGCCGCACGTCCGTGACGATCGCGAGCGCCCCTCCATGGGCGGGACGGGCGGAGTTATGCGGGTGATTTGGGGGAGAACGAAAGCGGAATATTTTCGATTCGCAGGCTTGACGCGATTTCGGAAAATCGTAAGTGATTTGGGCGTCGGGCGGTTTTGTCCCTCTCGACGACGCCGCGCGGCGGAGCGCGAACGTCTTGCCGTCTTCGGAGGTGACGTGGCCAGCCGCGCCAGTAAGGCGAGCACCTCGCCAACCTTCTTTTCGGTGGTCTTGGTGCGTTCGAACCGGGCCGCAAGGACCATGGGCGGAACCAGAGCAGTCGGCCGGCCTCGGCATGACGAGGGCGAGCGCGATACCTCGAAGGCGCTGCGTTGCAGGAATGGCGGTAAACCAGATTCTCGCTCCGAATCCAGCTTGCCAGTATTTATCCAACGGGTTAATTTTATGCTCGGAGGAAGCGACGCATCGGGCAGCGCGTCAGCAAGAACCGGCTTGCGTTTTATGGAGGTGATCTCTTGACGGGATCGCTGACGACATCCGGTTTGGCCATGTTGGTTTACCCGGACTGGTGCACGATGCAGCGGCTCGCGCCGCCAACAGCAAGAATTCCCCTGGAGGAAACCGTATGACCACCAGACGCCTCGGCCTGATCATGAACGGCGTGACCGGCCGCATGGGCCTCAACCAGCATTTGATCCGTTCCATCATCGCGATCCGGGACCAGGGCGGCGTGCTGCTCGCGAATGGCGACCGCATGCTGCCCGATCCGATCCTGATCGGCCGCGACGCGGGGAAGGTCGAGCGGTTGGCGAAGCGCTTCAACATCGAGCGCTGGTCGACCGATCTCGACAAGGCGCTGGCCAACAAGGACGACACGATTTTCTTCGATGCCGCGACGACGCAGGCGCGCCCCTCGCTGCTGACGCGGGCGATCGACGCCGGCAAGCATGTCTATTGCGAAAAGCCGATCGCGACCAATCTGGACGAAGCGCTCGCTGTGCTGAAGCTCGCCAACGCCCGTGGCGTCAAGCACGGCACCGTGCAGGACAAGCTGTTTCTCCCGGGCTTGAAGAAGCTCGCCTTCCTGCGCGATTCCGGCTTCTTCGGCCGCATGCTCTCGGTCCGCGGCGAGTTCGGCTACTGGGTGTTTGAGGGCGGGTGGCAGGAGGCGCAGCGGCCGTCGTGGAACTATCGCAGCGAGGACGGCGGCGGCATCATCCTCGACATGGTCTGTCACTGGCGCTACGTGCTCGACAACCTCTTCGGCGAGGTGGAAAGCATCTCCTGCCTCGGCACGACAGATATTCCCGAGCGCTTCGACGAGAAGGGCAGGAAATACACCGCGACGGCCGACGATTCCGCCTACGCCACCTTCCGCCTCAAGGGCGGCGTCATCGCGCATATCAACATGAGCTGGGTGACGCGGGTCTATCGCGACGATCTCGTCACCTTCCAGGTCGACGGTACCCACGGTTCGGCGGTCGCCGGCCTGACCGAGTGCATGATCCAGGCACGCCAGGCGACGCCGCGGCCGGTTTGGAATCCCGACGAAAAGCGCACCCACGATTTCTACAGCGACTGGCAAAAAGTTCCCGACAACGTCGTCTACGACAACGGCTTCAAGGAGCAATGGGAAATGTTCATCCGTCACGTTTGCGAAGGCGCGCCCTACAAATACACGCTGCTCGAAGGCGCCAAGGGCGTGCAGCTGGCCGAATGCGCGCTGCAGAGCTGGCGCGAGCGGCGCTGGATCGACGTTGCCCCGATCAAGGTGTGAAGATTAACCTGGAAGTGGAGCCGTCATTGCGAGCGAAGCGAAGCAATCCAGCACGTCGCAAGGAAAGTCTGGATTGCTTCGTCGCTTTGCTCCCCGCAATGACGGAGAAAGGTTCGAAATCATGAACAAGCCCGTCCTGCCGATGTCCTCGCTGTCGCTGAAACTGCCGACGGCGAACCGCTCGCTCGAGACCTATCGGCTGGCGGCGTCGCGGAGTTTCCCGGCACAGCTCAACGGCACGCTCAACCGTGTGGTTTTCTCGGCCGCGCATGTCGTGGCGGACCCGCTGGCCGACAACGACCCGTGGCTGTCATGCGCGATCGACTGGGATCGCACCATCGCGTTCCGCGAGCATGTCTGGGATCTCGGCCTCGGCGTGGCCGAAGCCATGGACACCGCGCAGCGCGGCATGGGGCTGGACTGGCCGACATCGCTGGAATTGATCCAGCGCTCGGTCAAGGCCGCGAAGGCCAGGGGCAATGCGCTGGTGTTCTCCGGTGCCGGCACCGATCATCTGGCGGAGGCGGACGCGAAGTCGATCGATGACGTGATCCGCGCCTATGAGGAACAGGTCGCGGCGGTGGAGAAGGCCGGCGGCCGCATCATCCTGATGGCTTCGCGCGCGCTGGCAAGGCTCGGCCGCAACGCTGACGACTACGCGAAGGTCTATGGTCGCATCCTGGGCCAGGTTCGCGAACCCGTCATCATCCACTGGCTCGGCGACATGTTCGATCCGGCGCTGGCGGGCTATTGGGGTACCGCCGATCTCGACGAGGCGATGGATACGGCAGTCGCGATCATCAACGCCAACGCGGCCAAGGTCGACGGCGTCAAGGTCTCGCTGCTCGACAAGCAGCGCGAGATCGACATGCGCCGGCGGCTCGACGGGAAGGTCAAGATGTATACCGGCGACGATTTCAACTACGCCGAACTGATTGCCGGCGACAGCCAGGGCTTCTCGCACGCGCTGCTCGGCATTTTCGACGCCATCGCGCCCGCGGCGTCCTATGCGCTGTCGCGGCTGGCGGCCGGCGACGAGGCCGGCTTCCACGACGTGCTCGGGCCGACCGTGCCGCTCTCGCGCCACATCTTCCGCGCGCCGACACGGTTCTACAAGACCGGCATCGTGTTCATGGCCTGGCTCAACGGCCATCAGGATCACTTCACCATGGTCGGGGGGCAGGAGAGCGCGCGCTCGACGTTGCACCTGGCTGAGCTGTTCCGGCTGGCCGACAAGGCCGGTCTGCTTTCCAATCCGGGACTTGCGACGCAGCGCATGAAGACCGTTCTCGCCATGCGCGGCATCGAGGCCTGATGCGCGATTTTTCCAACGACCACCGCTGGCTGTCGCTCAACACGGCGACGGTTCGCAAGCAGGGCGATCTCCTGGAGATCATCGACGCGTGCGCGCGCCACGGCATCCGCGCCATCGATCCGTGGCGCGACCAGGTCGCGTCGGTCGGCCTCGATCGCGCGGCGCGCGCCATTCGCGACGCCGGCCTCGAACTGTCGGGCTATTGCCGCGGCGGCATGTTCACGTCCGACGCCGCGCGCCGCGGAGAGGTGCGCGACGACAATCGCCGCGCGATCGACGAGGCGAGCGCGCTGGGCGCGCCGTGCATCGTGCTGGTTGCCGGCGGCCTGCCGCAATATTCGCGTCCGCCGAGCGCGCCCTCGCAGGATATCGCGGCGGCGCGCACGCAGGTGGACGACGCCATCGCCGAAATGCTGGAATATGCGCGGGCGGCGAGCATGCCGCTCGCGATCGAGCCGCTGCACCCCTCCTATGCCGCCGATCGCGCCTGCGTGAACACGACCAAGCAGGCGCTCGACATCTGCGATCGGCTCGATCCGCAGCGCAGCGGCATGCTCGGCGTCGCGCTCGACGTCTATCATATCTGGTGGGATCCCGAGGTGATGGCGCAGATCGCGCGCGCCGGCAGGGACCGCCTGCTTGCGTTTCACGTCTGCGACTGGCTGGTGCCGACGAAGGACATTCTCAACGACCGCGGCATGATGGGCGACGGCGTCATCGACATCAGAGCGGTTAGATCGGCGGTCGAGGCGCAGGGGTTTGCCGGCCATTGCGAGATCGAGATCTTCTCGAACGACTGGTGGGGAAAACCGATCGACGAGGTTTTGCGCGTTTGCATCGAACGGCACCGCACGGTCGTCTAGCGATCCGAAAGCGATTTTGGAGGCCGTGTGTCGGCGGAGGACAGTACTGTTCCGCCGTGGCGCCGGCGATCCGAACCGTGTTGCAGAACGCAACAGTTTCAGGTTCCGGATTTAACCTTTGTCCACGCTATTTAGCTTAACAATGGGTTAGCGTTGCGCGGTCATCGCCTGCGGCATTAGCTGAGCCGCACGGAGAAGGTCTCCGGAAAGCGATGAGCGGCAACATGAAAATCCTCTACGCAATTGCAACCCTCGCCCTGCTGTCGACGTCGGCACAGGCGTGGCAGATCGTGGAACGCTGCACCTACAGCAAGTTCAATGGCAAGGTGTGCACGACTTCCTATCTGGACGATCCGGTGCGCAACCCGGCGCAGGATCAGGAAGACGAGAGGGCACGGCGCGCCAGCATCGAGAAGTGGGAGGCGTTCTGCAAGCCGCGGCGCACCTATGATGACGAAGGCGTCGTCCGCCTGCAGTATGCCCGCAGGGGCTGCGAGTTCGGCCGCAGCGAATGATCACGATTTCTCCCCGCCGCGGCGGGGAGGCGTCTGGCTCTGCAAAGCGATGGGCCTGACAGATCGCTAAATCTTTATCGGCGAAATTTCGTCTCGATTAGTTACTCCGTTTTACGCTGTCTCAAGGGCTGTCCGTCGATCCTGACGGACGGCATTCATCTCATGAGGCAGTGGCATGCGCGTCGTCGTCGCAATCCTGGTTGTCGTCGCTTCGGTCACGTCGGCGTCCGCGCAATTCGCGTTGGATCACGGCCACGCGGCCGACGCTGCCGCGGCGGCGCGCGCGGCGAAGAAAGCTGCGGATGCAAAGGCCGCCGCCATCGCTTCCGGCGCGCCGCTGCTTCCGAGCCAGCAGACCAATTTTTTCGTCGGCGGCGCCGGCATCGTAAAGGTCGTTGCCCGGACGGCGGAACAGCAGAAAGCCGATGAAGCCGGCCAGGCCGCGTGGGCCGCGCGCTGCCGTCCGACCGTAGTCGAAGACCGGGACGGCCTGCGCCGCGTCCGATATGCCGAACGCGACTGCGATCTTTCCAACTTCAACACCGCCGGTAACTGAATCCGCCATCGTAGCGGAGTCGAACCCGCTGCGGCGGATCGGCAGCGCGGTTTCGGCTAGGCCCTCCCGAACTGAAATGATAGTGCTTCCCCGATCACCGTTGGGGCGGCATGACTTTCACTTCCTGGCAGTTCGGCGTTTTCGCCGCGACCGTGTTCGCGGCGTATTACCTGCCGCCGTTCAGGGCCTTTCAGGTCCAGTTGCTGGTATTCGCCAGCCTGTTCTTCTACGGGTACGGCCAGCCGGAATTGCTGGCCTTGCTCGCGGTCGCGGTGTGCGGAACCTACCTCTTTCTGGTGCTGGCGCTGCAGAACCGGCGCGTGTGGCTTCCGGTGGGCATCGCCTTCAACCTCGCGCTGCTTGCCTTCTTCAAATACAAGCTGCTGTTTGTCGATCCGGCCTCCGCAAGCCTCGTCGGCTTTGCGCCGCTTGATTTCCTTTTGAAGCTGCCGCTGCCGATCGGCATTTCGTTTTTCGTCTTTCACAATATCAGCCTGCTGGTCGATCTGACCCGGCAGAAGACGGCGCCGCCGGCGCTGACCGACGTCTTCCTCTACATCATCTTCTTTCCGCAGCTCGTGTCCGGTCCGATCACGCGTGCGGAAATGTTCATGCCGCAGATCAAGCCGAAATATTTCGCGGACATTCCGTTCGTCGATGCCGCGAAATGGATCATCGCCGGCTTCTTCTTCAAGCTCTACGTGGCGAACAATCTCAACGAAATGACGTCCCACATGAGCTTTCCGCTCCATGAGGCGTTGCAGACCCAGGACCGCTGGCTGCTGGTGTTCCTCTACAGCTACCAGATCTATGCGGACTTCTTCGGCTATTCGGCGATCGCGCTCGGGCTTGCTCTCCTGTTCGGTTACCGCCTGCCGGTCAACTTCAATCTTCCTTACGTCTCGGCATCGTTTTCCGAATTCTGGACGCGATGGCATATTTCGCTGTCGACATGGCTGCGGACCTATCTTTACATACCGCTCGGCGGCAACCGGCGAGGACTGTGGCGGACATATCTCAACCTGATGATCGTGATGGGACTGGGCGGGCTCTGGCACGGTGCCGGCTTCAGCTATCTCGCATGGGGCCTGATGCATGGCTTGCTGTTGGTGCTCGAGCGGCCGCTGTTGCCGCGGCTCGCGTCGATCGACGTTGCCGCGTTTCGGGCGGCGCGGATGACCGTGGTGTTCGTCTGCGTCAGCATGCTCTGGATCTTCTTCAAGCTGCCGAATTTCGATCACGCGCTGGGCTATCTCGCGGGCATGTTTTCACCAAGCACCAACCCCAATCCCACCAAGCTGTTCTACAGCCTGGCGCTGCTCTATTCGTTGCCGGTGATGATCCAGCATCTTGGCTTGCGGTTGTTCGAGGGAAGACTTCGCTGGGCCGAGCCCTATCTCTACGGGGCGATGGCCGCACTGACGTATCTGGAAGCCGGCCCCGAAGCATCGTTCATCTATTTTCAGTTTTAGGGACGAAGAACATATGCCTGCCGTCCGATGGCTGGTGAAATGCGGTGTGGCTGCGGCGATCGTGCTGATCGCCTGCGGTTTCGCCACTGCGCGCTTCGGCAGCGGGCTGCAGATGCCGGCGACGACGACGCGGGACGGGACGCTGATCACCCTGAGCCGGTATCTGCGCGAACCGGTGCCCGACATCGTCCTGACGGGAAGTTCGATCACGTTCCGCCTCAAGGAGGAATATTTTGCGACGCCCCGGGTGAGAAACCTGGCGCTGGCCGGCGGCTCGCCCGTGACCGGTCTCGAAATCGTGGCCAAACAACCGAGCGTGCCGGGAATCATCCTGGTCGAAGCCAATGTTCTCGGCCGTCCCGTCGATGCGCCGCTGGTCGAGCGCTATTCCCGCGGCGATGCGGAACCGCTTTTCTTTCGCCCGGTGCGAGCGGCGGTCGCCGCCTATGAGCAGCGGCTTCACGCGCCGCTGACACATCAGCAGGCTGCGTCGGAACTGCACCGGCTGGTGGCGCAGCCGCCTCGCGAATTCGACAACCGCCTCTATGTGGACCGCGCGGTGCAACAGTTCAATGCGGAAGACCCGACCGAGGCCGTACGGAGCAATGCCAGGAGGATCGGGGAGCTGATCTGGATGCTGGAGCAGCGCGGCGCGCGGGTGCTGCTGTTCGAGCTGCCTTATGCCGATCCGATCGAGAGCTCGCGCGCCGCCGCGATCACGCGCGAGGTCATTCACGCGGCGTTCGCCGATTCCAAGCGATGGCTTCCGATCGAGGTGAACCGGAGCGAGCTGCGCTGGGCCGACGGCGTGCACCTCGACGAACGTTCGGCGGTGATCGTGACGCAGGCGCTGGAACGCGCCCTGGCGTCCGCGCGCCGGGTGCATGACGGCTAAAGCAAGATCCGGAAAAGTGGAAACCGGTTTTCCGAAAAGATCATGCACAAATAACGAGATAAGATCATGATGCGATTCCTTCAGATCGCATCATGATCTAGGTCCGGCCTCTGTCTTCGCCGGCCTCGCAGGGCACGCTGAGAAAGCCGCGGAAGCGCACGCGGCCGCCGCGCACCGGCTCGCCTGCGAGCGCGTAGTCCGGAAAGCGTGCGAGGAAGCGCGAGATCGCGATGGCGCCCTCGAGCCGCGCCAGCGCCATGCCGGCGCATTGGTGCGCGCCGGTGCCGAAGGCGAGATGCCGGTTCGGCGTGCGGCCGATATCGAAACGTTCGGGATCGGCGAACTGCGCGGGGTCGCGGTTGGCGGCGCCGATGCACAGCGTCACCGGCGTGCCGGGAGGCATGGCAATGCCGCCGAGTTCGAACGGTTCGACGGTCATGCGGTTGCCGAGCTGGTTGGAACTCTCGTACCGCAGCACTTCCTCGACCGCCGTCTTGATCAGCGCGGGATTTTCGACCAACCGCGCCTTCTCTTCCGGATGGTTCGACAGCGCCACCAGGCCGTTGCCGATCAGATTGGTGGTGGTCTCGTGGCCGGCATTGAGCAGGAAGATGCAGTTGTGCAGCAGCTCGTTCTCGGTCAGCCGTTCGCCATCGTCCTCGCCATTATTCTCTCCCTGGATCAAACGCGTCAGCACGTCGCGCTCGGGATTGCCGGGCCTGGCCCGCCGGCGCGCCACCAGCCCTTCGAGGTAGGCGAGAAAATCCTTCACCGCCGCGTTGCCGCGGGCAAAGGCTTGCGGACTGACCACCGGCTCCAGCGCGCCAAGGATGGCGAGCGACCAATCGCGCAAGGGGCCACGCTCGTCCTCGGGAACGTCGAGCAGGTTGCCGATGACCTCGATCGGGATCGCGGCGGCGAAATCGTCGATCAGGTCCACCTTGCCCTGGGCGGCAATCGCATCGAGCAGGCGGTCGACCAGCCGCACCAGGTCGGGCTCCATGCCGGCGATCGCGCGCGGCGAGAGCGCGCCCGTGATCAGGCGGCGGACGCGGGTATGGGCGGGGGGATCGTTGAAGACGAGGCTGGTCGTGTGGTGGTCGTAAAGCAGGGAGGCGCCGTATTTCGGCAAAAACTCCTTCTTCTTGTCCGAGGAGAAGACCTTGGTGTTCTTGTAGGCGGTAACCAGGTCATCATGGCGGGTCAGGAAATAGGAGCCGTTCGGCAGCCGTTTCACCGGATCGGTCTCGCGCAGCGCGCGATAGGTCGGGTAGGGGTCGGCATAGAATTCCGGCGTCAGCTTCTCGAGGTCGAAGGCCGCCGCCAGTTCGCGAGCATCCATGTGCGTGCCCCGCCCCTTCCATCGCAAAGATTACGTCGATGGCATCAAAATTAGTCGCGTTTGCAACTACCCTAATCGCCTACCTGGAGGCGTCAAGTCGAAGCGCAGGCTCCGGGCGACGTGCATATGGCGACGTGCCTATGGCGGCGTGGAGCGGGCGGCCGATCGCGCATGGGGTTTGGTAAGGTTCGCGGCGGATTTGTGGAAAAATCGTGTCTAAACAAGGCGATCGGGATGTGTTTTCGGTATCACGTTGCAGCTAAATTTGGCTGTTGCGGCGCAATGGAACATTGACTTGCATCTGGTGAGTGATTACTCACGCTCTCATGTCTACCCTGCGCATGACAAGTGACTTGCGGCGTCAGTTGATCCTGAGCGCCGCCAAGCGATGCTTCGCCCGCCATGGCTTTGCCGGCACCACCACCAAGAGCGTGGCGGCGGCTGCCGCTATTTCGGAAGGGCTGCTCTTCAAGCACTTCCCCTCCAAGGCGGCGCTGTACGCCGAGATCCTCGCGGAGGAGTGCGAGGCCGATCCCGATTTCGCGATCCTGCTCGGCCAGGAGCCTTCCACCGCCACGCTGATCGAACTGGTCAAGGGCATGGTCAGCCATTTCCTGGCGGTATCCGACGGGTCGGACGCGGAGGAAGCGCAGCGGATGCGGCTGATGACGACGAGCCATCTCGACGATGGCGAGTTCGCGCGGCTGCTCTACGGCAAGATCGGGGGCCTGATCGGACCGGTATTCACCGCCTCGATCGAAAGCGCGGTCGCGTCGGGCGACGCGGCGCGGATCGGCGGCGATCCGCTCAACCTGTTCTGGTTCGCCCACCACACCGTGCTGATGGCGGCGCTGACCCGGCTTCCTGCCGTCCCTTGTCTCGCCTACGGCAATGCTGCCGATCTGGAGCGGCAGCTTACGCAATTCATCCTGCGCGGCATCGGGCTTACCGAGGCCGCGATTGCTTCTCATACGGGCTGCGATCCGTCGCCGAATGCGGGACGATCGGCAAATGCAGAAAGTGCATGACATGAATATCGTGACTGAACCCAATCTGACGGGCAAGCGGATCGCGGACCAGGCGCACAAGCGGCCGGTGCGGCTGGTGCGCTGGTTCCTGATCGTCGGCTTGCTGCTTGGCGCCATCGTCGGCGGCCTGGTGTTCTTCAAGTTCGTCTTCCTGCCGAACCTGTTCAAGGAGATCTTCAGCAAGCCGCCGCCGCCGACCAACGTCAATGTCGCCACGGCCAAGCTGGAGACCGTTCCGAACCTGCTCACCGCGGTTGGCGATCTCGCCGCCGTGCATCAGGTCAATGTCACCTCCGACGTCAATGGTCGCATCACCAACATCATGTTCACCGCCGGCGCCAGCGTGAAGGCGGGAACGCCGCTGGTGCAACTGTTCGACGCTCCCGACCAGGGCGACCTCGCCAATTTCAAGGCCCAGCAACGGGTGGCGCAGATATCGCTGGATCGCGCCAAGCAACTCGCCGAGCGCCAGTTCGGACCGCAGGCGACGGTGGATTCCGCGCAGGCCGCATTCGATCAGGCCAGCGCCGGCATTGCCAAGACCGAGGCGATCATCTCGCAGAAGCTGGTGCGGGCGCCGTTCGACGGCGAACTCGGTGTCCGCAGGGTCGAGGTCGGACAATACCTGACCGCGGGCACGCAGATCGTCTCGCTGACCGATCTGTCGATGCTCTATGCCAACTTCACCGTGACGGAAAAGGATTCCGGTCAGCTCAAGGTCGGCCAGACCGTGCGTATCAGGGTGGATGCCTATCCGGACCGTACCTTCGAGGGAAAGATCACCACCATCGAGCCGCAGATCGCCACCGACACGCGCAACATCCGCGTGCAGGCGACGCTGCCGAACCCGGACAAGATCCTCAGGCCCGGCATGTTCGCGACCACCACCGTGGTGTTGCCCGACAAGCCGCCCGTCGTCACCGTGCCCGAAACCGCGGTCGACTACACGCTTTACGGCGACTCGGTCTACCTCGTGACCGAGAAGAAGGCGGAGGATGGCAAGACTAGCCTCACGGTAACGCGGACCTTCGTGCAGACCGGCGACCGCGTCGACGGACGCGCCGAAATACTCAGAGGGTTGAAGCAGGGCGACCGCGTCGTCGCCGTGGGCCAGCTCAAGCTGCAATCGGGATCGGCGGTGACGATCTCGGACGATCCGGTGCCGCCGATACCGGCGAAGCCGCCGCGCTATTGACGCGTCACGCGGCTCTTGAGGCCGCATCGACGATACGGCGGGCTGCGGTCTCGAGACCGCGCCCGAACATGCTGAACCCAGCGGGATATTCTTGCGATGGCCTTAACCGATATTTTCATCAAGCGTCCGGTCCTGTCGGTCGTCGTCAGCCTGTTGATCCTGCTGATCGGCCTGCGGGCGGCCTTCGTGTTGCCGATCCGGCAATATCCGAAGCTGTCGAACACGGTGATCAACGTCACCACGGTTTATCCGGGCGCCTCGGCCAACCTGATCCAGGGCTTCATCACCACGCCGCTGGAGCAGGCGGTGGCTTCGGCCGAAGGCGTCGATTACGTCACCTCGTCGTCGGTGCAGGGCACCAGCACGATCCAGGTCTACATCAAGCTGAACTTCGATCCGAACCAGGCGCTCACCGAAGTGCTCGCCAAGGTGAACTCGGTCCGCTACCTGATCCCCAGGGAGTCCAACGACCCGATCGTCACCAAGACCACCGGCCAGACCACGGCCGTGATGTATCTCGGCTTTTCCAGCGACGAACTCTCGGGATCCGCGATCTCGGATTATCTGACGCGCGTGGTGCAGCCGGTGCTCTCGACGGTCGACGGCGTGGCGTCGGCCGACATTCTGGGCGGTCAGACGTTCGCGATGCGGCTGTGGCTCGATCCGGTGCGCATGGCCGGCCGCGGCGTGTCGCCGAGCGACGTCTCGGCGGCGATCGCGGCCAACAACTTCCAGGCCGCCGCCGGCCAGACCAAGGGCTATTTCATCGTCTCGAACATCCAGGCCAATACGGACCTGCGCAACCTCGATCAATTCAAGAAGATGATCGTCAAGTCGAAAGACGGCGGCTTCGTGCGGATCGAGGATGTCGCCACCGTCGAACTCGCCGCCCAGAGCTCGGATGCGAGCGTCGCCTTCAGCGGCGAGCGTGCGATCTTCATCGGCGTACAGGCAACCCCGCAAGGCAACCCGTTGACGCTGGTCAAGGGCGTGCGCGCGTTGATGCCCGATATCGAGCGCAACCTGCCGCCGTCGATGAAGATGAAGGTGGCCTATGATTCCACCAAGTTCATCCAATCGTCGATCGACGAAGTGAAGAACACGCTGATCGAGGCGGTGGGGATCGTCGTTGTCGTGATCTTCCTGTTCCTGGCTTCGTTCCGCTCGGTCATCATCCCCGTGGTGACGATCCCGCTGTCGCTGATCGGCGTCTGCAGCCTCATGCTGGCGCTGGGCTTCAGCTTCAACCTGCTGACGCTGCTGGCGATGGTGCTGGCGATCGGGCTTGTGGTCGACGACGCCATCGTGGTGGTCGAAAACATCCATCGCCATCTGGAGGAGGGCAAGACGCCGGTCCAGGCGTCATTGCAGGGCGCGCGCGAAATCGTCGGCCCCGTGATCTCGATGACGATCACGCTGGCGGCGGTCTACGCGCCGATCGGCTTTCTCGGCGGCTTGACCGGTTCGCTGTTCCGCGAATTCGCCTTCACGCTGGCGGGCTCGGTGATCGTATCCGGCATTATCGCGCTGACGCTGTCGCCGATGATGTGCTCGGTCCTGCTCAAGAGCGCGGAGGAGGGGCGGTTCGTCAGGCTGGTCAACCGGGTGTTCGGCGCGATGACGCGCTGGTACGGCCGCCAGCTCGACCGCTCGCTCGACTATCGTCCGGTGACCTACCTGTTCGCGGTGACGATGCTCGGCATGGTCGGCTTCCTCTATCTGAACTCGGCCAAGGAACTGGCGCCCGAAGAGGACCAGGGCATCGTGTTCTCGGTGACCAAGGCGCCGAAATACGCCAACATCGACTATGTCAACTTCTACGGCGACAAGCTCGACAAGGCGTTCGCCAAATTCCCCGAAACCGACCTGCGCTTCGTGCTGAACGGCATCAACGGGCCGCAGGGCGGCATTGCCGGCATGCTGCTCAAGCCGTGGGACGAGCGCGAGCGTTCTTCGATCAAACTGAAGCCGCTGGTGCAGGCGGAGATCAGCAAGATCGAGGGCGTACAGGCGTTCGCGTTCAACCTGCCGCCGCTGCCGGGCGGGCCCGGCGGACTTCCGATTCAGATGGTGATCAATTCGACGTCCGGATTTCAGGCGGTCTATGAACAGATGGCCAAGCTGAAAGATGCCGCGCGCAAGAGCGGTCTGTTCATCGTGTCCGACAGCGATCTCGAATTCAACCAGCCGGTGGTGCGCGTTTCGATCGACCGATCCAAGGCCAGCGATCTCGGCATCAACATGTCGCAGGTGGGCGCCACGCTGCAGACGCTGCTCGGCGGCAACTACGTCAACCGCTTCAATCTGGACGGACGCTCCTATCAAGTGATCCCGCAGGTGCCGCGCGCGCTGCGGCTGTCGCCGGAATCGCTCGGCGGTTACTACGCCCCGACCAACACCGGGCAGTTGGTGCCGTTGTCGACCATCGTCTCGATCGAGACCGGCACCGACCCGAACTCACTCACGCGCTTCAACCAGCTCAACTCCGCGACCTTCTCGGCGGTGCCGATGCCGGGCGTGACGGTCGGACAGGCGGTGGACTTCCTGGAGGGCGAAGCGAAGAAGCTGCCCGCCGGATTCGGTCACGATTATCTCGCCGACTCGCGTCAATATGTGCAGGAAGGCAACCAGCTGGCGATCACCTTCGGCTTCGCGCTGGTCATCATCTTCCTGGTGCTGGCGGCGCAGTTCGAGAGCCTCTGGGATCCGCTGGTCATCATGATCAGCGTGCCGATGGCGATGGTCGGTGCCCTGATCCCGCTGTTCTTCGGCGTGGCGACCATCAACATCTACACCCAGGTCGGCTTGCTGACGCTGGTCGGCCTGATCACCAAGCACGGCATCCTGATGGTCGAGTTCGCCAATGAACTGCAGCTCAAGGAAGGCCTCGACAAGCGATCCGCGATCGAAATGGCGGCCCGGATCCGGCTGCGTCCGATCCTGATGACGACGGCGGCAATGGTCACCGGCCTGATCCCGCTGCTGACGGCCACCGGCGCGGGCGCGGCGAGCCGGTTCTCGATCGGTCTCGTGGTGGTCGCGGGCATGTCGATCGGCACGCTGTTCACGCTGTTCGTGCTGCCGGCGGTCTACGTCTTGCTGGCCACCAACCACCAGGCCAAGGCCGGCTCGCAGCGGACCAAGGAGATCGAGGATTTCGATCTCGGGCGATCGGGGCTCAAGCCGAGCTGAGCCAGCCCGGCAGGCAGGCTCATCGGGCGACGGCGGCGGAAATCGCTGCCGTCGCTTTTTTGTGTGCACCGCCGGCAACGGTCGCTAAGCTCTCCGCTCCAGAACGAGACAGGGGGCACGATGACGACGAGCGACTTTACCGCCGGCAACTACCGCTTCATCCCGGCTGTGTTTCAGTATTCCGCAGGCGCAGCCGCCAGCCCCGGCTACGAGATCGAGCGGGTGCGCTTCGACAAATGGGTGCCGCTGGCGGAGGGATTTGCCCAGATTGCAAAGTACATCGAGGCGGCGGGCAGGCCGCTGACGTCGTTCTGCGCCTGCGAACTGCGCTCGCCGGCCGCCTTCACCGACGAAGGCTTTCGCAATTTCAACCTGCACTACGTCAAGACGCTGGCGGAGTGGGGCATCTATGACGGCACGACCAACCCGGTGGCGCGCAGCAACGTCTGTCCGGAGATCGATCCGCCGTCCGAGCCGTCGTTCTACGCCTTCTCGTTCACCCGGCCGAGTCAGGGCACAACGCCGACCTTCGTCATCGCCGGCAGCGGTGAATCGCAGGAGGGCAATGCCAGCTACGCCGAGCGCACGGTGCGCTATCGCGACATCAGCCCGGACGGCATCGCGGACAAGGTCCGTTACGTCGCCGGTGTGATGGAGCGGCGCATGGGCGAGTTCGGCTTCGGCTGGAAAGACGTCACGGCGGTCCAGACCTACACGATCCACGACTTTCACCACGTCTTCGCCGACGCACTGGTCCGCCGCGGCGCCGTGCGCGCCGGACTGACCTGGCACTTTGCGCGACCGCCGGTGATCGATCTCGAATATGAGATGGATTGCCGAAGGGTGCTGCGGGAAGTGGTGATTTAGCCGATCGCATAAATCTCGGCCGTCTTCCGGGGCGCGCCTTGGCGCGAACCCGGAATCCAACTCACCGCAGAGCAAGTGTCGCGGTGGATTCCGGGTTCTCGCTACGCGAGCCCCGGAATGACGGTTGATGCCAGACGAACGCCTGCAATGACGGCGTCAGAGCACTTGCCGCGCCTTCGGATTCAGCGCGTCGCGAAGGACTTCGCCGACCAGGTTGAACGACAGAGGGGCCCTTGTCATGCTTTTGGCGCCAGTGCCGCCTCGATGGTGGCGTCGATCACCTTGCGGTCGGTAATCCCGGCAGGATTGCTGCGGGTCGGCAGGAACTGCCGAAAGTGCACCCAGCGCTCGAGGCTGACCTGTTCCAGCCGTTCGAGTTCGGCGAGCGGATCGGAGTGGTCGTCGACGCGCAAATCGAGGTCGGACCATTCCTCCTCGCCCTGGATCACCAGTGCCGCCGATTGCTTGCCGCGCTTGTCGCCGCCGGCGGCTTCGCCGGCCTTCATGGCTGCGATCAGCCGCTGCGCAAAGGGCAGGGCGGCGTTGTCGGCAAAGGCGCGCGCCGTATCAGCAAGGACGGCCGCGCCGGCCAGCATGTTGCCGGCGAGCGAAAAGCCGTCGCCCTGGAGACTGCCGCACCAGTCGATGCAGTCGCGTCCGGTATGCGCGGCGATGCGTCCCTTGATGTCCATGACGTGCAGTTGCCGGCTCTCGCGGCCGGCATCGGTGGCGAGCATCGTGTCGATCACCTCGCGCGGCGATCTGCCTTCGCGCAGCAGCTTGACGCCGTCGATGCCGTAATAGGGATTGACCAGCGCCTGTGTCGCGATGCCGCCGGCGCCGGGAGCGATGTGCGGGACGCGGGCGCCGACCGCGAAGAACCGCGTCGCGACCGCGATGCCGATGTGGCCGGTGAGGGGATCGCGGGCGATGATCGACCAGGTCATCCTGCCTGTCTCCGCTTACCGGCCTGCCGCATAGCCCTGCATGCCGCGCGGGTTGGCGGCGGCGCGGCGTCGGCGGCCGACCTTCGAGGCGGCGGTGAGGCGGCCCTCCGACCAGTCGGGACCGGTCTCGACGACGTGGCCGCGGCTCTTGAGTTCGTCGACGGTCGCCTTCGGGACGCGGCTCTCGACCACCAGCACGCCCGGGCGCGCGGTGCGCGGCCAGAACGAGATCGGGAAATGTTCGGAGTGCCACGCCGGCGCGTCGATCGCTTCCTGCAGGTTCAGCCTGGCGTGGACGTGGCGCAGGAAGAACTGCGTGGTCCATTGATCCTGCTGGTCGCCGCCGGGCGAACCCCAGGCCATGTAAGGCTCGCCGTCGCGATAGCACAGGGTCGGCGACAGCGTGGTGCGCGGGCGCTTGCCCGGCGCCAGCGCCGCCGGATGGTTTTCCTCGAGCCAGAACATCTGGGCGCGGCTGCCGAGGCAGAAGCCGAGTTCGGGAATCACCGGGGATGACTGCAGCCAGCCGCCGGACGGGGTCGCCGAGATCATGTTGCCGTCGCGGTCGATGATGTCGAAATGCACGGTGTCGCCGCGCACTTCGCCGAAGCGCCCGACCGTCGGTTCGCCTGCGCCCATGGCGCCGACCGCCTCGCGATGACCTTCGGCGCGGCGCAGCTTTACGACCGAGCCGAAGCCTTCCACCGAACCTGGGATGAAATCGAGCGAGGCGTTGTCCCGGGAGATCAGCTTGCGGCGCTCGTCATTATAGGCGTCCGACAGCAGGGTCTCGATCGGGATGTCGGTGAACTTGGGGTCGCCATAAAACTTCTCGCGGTCGGCGAAGGCGAGCTTGGCGCATTCGATCTGCAGATGGATGAATTCGGGGCCGGCGGGATCGAGCCCGTCGAGCTCAAAACCCTTCAGCAGCGCGAGTTGCTGCAGCATCACCGGGCCCTGGCTCCAGACGCCGGGCTTGCAGACGGTATAGCGGCCGTAATCGTAGGTCAGCGGCGCCTCGACGGTCGGCTGCCAGCGCGCCATGTCGTCGGCGCTCAGCACGCCGCGATGCGGCGAGCCCGAGACGTCCATGACGTCCTGCGTGCGGCAGAATCTGTCGATCGCTTCGGCGACAAAACCGTGCGACCAGGATTTCCGTGCCGCCTCGATCTGTGCGATGCGATCGCCGCCGGCGCTCTCCGCCTCCTGCAGGATACGCGCGTATGTTTCCGAGAGCTGCCTGTTGGTGAACAGCGTGCCGGGCACGGGCACCTCGCCATCGGGCAGATAGACCGCGGCCGACGTCTTCCAGTGATCCCGAAACAGCTTTTCGACGACCTGAATCGTCGCCGAGGCGCGCTCCACCAGCGGATAGCCGTCGCGCGCGTAGGCGATCGCCGGCTCCAGCACGTCGCGTAGCCGCATCGTGCCGTAATCGCGCAGCAGCAGCATCCAGGATTCGAACGTACCGGGCACGCAGGCGGCAAGCAGCCCGGTGCCGGGCACCATCTCCAGGCCTTCGCTCCTGTAATGCGCGATCGTGGCCTTTGCCGGCGCCGGACCCTGGCCGCAGATCACTTCGGTGCGGCCACGCCTGGTGTCGTGCACGATGATCGGCACATCGCCGCCGGGTCCGTTCAGATGCGGCTCCACCACCTGCAGCGTGAACGCGGCCGCAACCCCGGCGTCGAACGCGTTGCCGCCCTTTTCCAGAATGCCCATGCCGACCGCGGTGGCGATCCAGTGCGTCGAGGTGACGACGCCGAACGTGCCTTCGATTTCGGGCCGGGTGGTGAACGGATCGGGATTGATTTTGCTCATGGGAATCCGCTGCGGCGAGGAGACTGCGATGCACGTCCACTTGACCACAGCGGCGGCTGGATGCCAACCGCTGGGATGGCACGCATTGCACCCATCTCCGCGATCATGCCAGCGCCGCGGCTTCAACCGGCTGGTTGACGGCGTGGCAGGCGACGCCGTCGATCAGCAGCGGCGCCTGCTTTCGGCAGAGGTCGAACGCCAGCGGGCAGCGCGGGTTGAAGGCGCAACCGGGCGGCGGGTGGATCGGGTTCGGAATCTCGCCCTTGACCGGAATTCGCTGGCGGCCGGACATCGCCAGATCCGGCACCGCGCCGAGCAACATTTTGGTGTAGGGCATTCTGGGGTTGGCGAACAATTCGCGGCCTTCCGCGATCTCGACGATGCGGCCGAGATACATCACGCCGATCCGCGTCGCCATGTGGCGGACCACGGCGAGGTTGTGGCTGATCAACAGGTAGGTCAGGCCGAACTTGTCCTGCAGGTCGCGCATCAGATTGAGGATCTGCGCCTGCACCGAGACATCGAGCGCCGAGGTCGGCTCGTCGCAGACGATGAATTCCGCCTCCGAGGCCAGCGCGCGCGCAATCGCGATGCGCTGGCGCTGGCCGCCGGAGAACTCGTGCGGGTATTTCAGGCCGTCGTCGGGATGCAGGCCGACCAGGCTCAGCAACTCGCCGACGCGCGCGCGGATATCGCGCTCGCCCTGGATCAGGTGGAAAGCGCGGATCGGCTCCGAGACGATGGCGTCGACCCGGAAGCGCGGGTTGAGGCTGGCATAGGGATCCTGAAAGATCATCTGGATGCGGCGGCGCAGCCGTTGCCGCGCCTGGGCCTGCCGCGGATTGGTCATCGAAACGCCGTCGATGACGACCTCGCCCGAACTCGGCGGCAGCAGTCCCACCACCATCCGCGCCACGGTCGTCTTGCCCGAACCGGACTCGCCGACCAGCGCGAACGTCTCGCCCTTACGGATGTCGAACGTCACGCCATCGACGGCCTTCAGGTATTCGAGATGGCCGCCTTCGAGCACGCGGTTGAGCCATGGCTTCGAGACGTCGAACACGCGGCGCAGGTTTCGCACGTCGACAAGGGGCGCCGTCATGCCGCGCTCTCCGTGGCCTTGTCGTAGAGATGGCAGGCGACCGCATGCGAGCCCTGTTCGATCGGCTCGGGCCGCTCGACGCGGCAGCGGTCGAAGGCAAAGGCGCAGCGCGGGTTGAACGAACAGCCGGGCGGAATCGCGGACAGCCGCGGCATCGAACCCGGGATCTGTACCAGCCGCTTTTCTTCGCCCGCCAGCGTCGGGATCGCGCCCATCAGGCCCTTGGCGTAGGGATGCAGCGGGTTCCGCACCACCTCCTGCACCGGGCCGATCTCGGCGACCCGGCCCGAATACATCACCGCCACCCGGTCCGACGTTTCGGCGATCACGCCCATGTCGTGGGTGACCAGCATCACCGCGGTGCCGTGATCGCGCCCGAGGCGCTTGATCAGCGCGATGATCTGCGCCTGCACCGACACGTCGAGCGCGGTGGTCGGCTCGTCGGCGATGATCAGTTCCGGCTCGGCGCAGATCGCCAGCGCAATCACGACGCGCTGGCGCATGCCGCCGGAGAATTCGTGCGGGTAGGCGTCGATGCGCTTTTCCGGCGCGGGAATGCCGACCTCGGCCAGAAGGTCGATGGCGCGCTTGCGCGCCGCGGTCTCCGACAGGTTCATGTGGGTCCGGATCGTCTCCACGATCTGGTCGCCGATACGATAGAGCGGATTGAGGCTGGTCAGCGGATCCTGGAAAATCATCCCGATGCGCTTGCCGCGGATGCGGCGAATCTCTTCCGGCGGCAGATGATCGATCCGCGTGCCCGACAGATAGATTTCGCCGCCCGAGATGCGGCCGGGCGGATCGATCAGGCCGATCACGGCCAGGCCGGTAACCGACTTGCCGGCGCCGGACTCGCCGACCACGCCGAGCACTTCGCCCTTGGCGATGTCGAACGACACGCCGTTGATGGCGCGCAGCGCCGCGCGGCGGGTGATGAATTCCACCTCGAGGTTGCGAACGGAGAGGACGGGGCTGGTCATCGGAGCTTTGGGTTGAGCGCGTCGCGCAGCCAGTCGCCGAGCAGGTTGATCGAGAGGATCAGGCCGGCGAGCGCGATGCCGGGGAAGGCGACGATCCACCATTCGCCGGCGAACAAATAGTTGTTGCCGATCCGGATCAGGGTGCCGAGCGAGGGCATGGTGTCGGGCATCCCGGCGCCGAGGAACGACAACGTCGCCTCGGTGATGATGGCGAGCGCGAGGTTGATGGTGGCGATCACCAGAATCGGCCCCATCGTGTTGGGCAGCACGTGCCGCAGCATGATCTTGGGCGCGGGCAGGCCGATCAGCTGCGCGGCCGCGACGTAGTCCTTGTTCTTCTCCACCATGACCGAGCCGCGCACGGTGCGGGCGTATTGCACCCAGAAGCTCAGCCCGATGGCGACGACCAGCACCGCCAGCGTGCTCATGGCGTCGAGCCGGTTGCCGAACACGGATTTCGCGACGCCGTTGACCAGGAGCGCGATCAGGATCGCGGGGAAGGTGAGCTGCACGTCGGCGATGCGCATGATCAGCCCGTCGACCGCGCCGCCGACATAGCCCGCGATCAGCCCGAGCGTGATGCCGAGCGTGCCGGCAAGGGTCACGCCGAGCACGCCGACGACGAGCGAAATCCGCAGGCCGTAGAGGATAGCGGAAAACACGTCGCGGCCCTGTTCGTCGGTGCCGAGCAGAAACGGGCTCTGGCCCTCCGCGGTCCACAGCGGCGATATGCGCGAATTCATCAACTGCAGTTGCGCCGGATCGAACGGGTTCTGCACCGCGAGCTGCGAGGCAAAGAGGGCCAGCAGGAAGAACAGCAGCGTCACCGCTGCCGCCACCATGGTCATGCGCGAGCGGCGGAACGAATAGAACATGTCGCTGTCGAGCGCGCGCTTGATCCAGTTGGTCCCGGCTCTCGCTGGTGGTGCGCTGGGCTCGGCTCGGTGGGGGACGACGGCGTCGGACATGGACGCCTCAGGCCGGCTTGCTGATGGTCGAGCGCAGGCGCGGATCGACGATGGTGTAGAGGATATCAACCACCAGGTTGATAGTGACGAAGATCAGCGAAACCATCAGCAGATAGGCGGCCATGATCGGGATATCGACGTTCTGCACCGCCTGCACGAACAGCAGCCCCATGCCGGGCCACTGGAAGACGGTTTCCGTGATGATCGCAAATGCAATTACCGAGCCAAACTGCAGCCCGGCGACCGTGATGACCGGCACCAGCGTGTTCTTCAGCGCGTGGCCGAAATGGATGGCGCGGGTGGTCAGGCCGCGGGCGCGGGCGAAGCGAATGTAGTCGGTGCGGAGCACTTCCAGCATTTCGGCGCGCACCAGCCGCATGATCAGGGTCATCTGAAAAAGTCCGAGCGTGATCGATGGCATGATCAGCGCCTTCAGCCCTGAAAGCGTGAGCAGGCCGGTCGTCCACCAGCCGATCCGCACCACGTCGCCGCGGCCGAATGAAGGCAGCCAGCCCAGCGTCACCGAGAACAGGTAGATCAGGAGAATGCCAATCAAAAACGTCGGCAGCGAGATTCCGATCAGCGACACCGCCTGGAAGAATTTCGTGAGAATTGTGTCGCGGCGCAGCGCCGAATAGACCCCCATCAGGATGCCGAACACCATGGCGAAGACGGTGGCGCAGGCGGCGAGTTCCAGCGTTGCCGGCATCCGCTCCATCAACAGGTTCGAGACCGGCTGGCGGAACTGATAGGAAACGCCGAACTTGAACTGCGCCGCATTGGCGAAATAGCGCGCGAACTGCACCGGCACCGGATCGTCGAGGCCGAGCGACTTGCGCACCGCCTCGCGTTCGGCGGCCGGCGTATCCAGGGAGACGATCTGATTCACCGGGTCGCCGGCGAAGCGGAACATCGAGAACGCGATGACGCCGACCGCGATCATGACGCCGATGGCTTGCAGTGCGCGGCGAAGCGTGAAAGCGAGCATGGATTCCTTTCACTGCTCTCTTATGTCAGCGACATTGCTGTCGTCTCGAAAAGAAAAGTCCCGGAAGCCGCAAAGCCGCCGGGACCCGTGTTGAAGCCGAACTAGTCCTGTTTGGTCGCCCAGTACAGCAGGACCTGATTGTCGGCGCGCTGGCTCAGCTTGACCTTCTTCGACACACCCCACGCCAGCGCCTGCTGGTGCAAGGGGATGTAGCCAAAATCCTTGGCGCCGATTTCATAGGCCTGCTTGATCAGGAGGTCGCGCTTGTTGGCGTCGGATTCCTGCAGCACCTTGTCGGTGAGCTCGTCGAGCTTCTTGTTGCAATAGCCGCCGAGATTGGCTTCGCCGCGGCTGGATTTCGGGTCGTCACGGCAGCCCATGATGTCGAACAGCACGTTGTGGGAATCCAGCGTTCCCGGCGTCCAGCCGAGCAGGAAGAACGAGGTCTGGTAGCCGCCGGGCTTCAGCACTTTCGCGAAATATTGCGCCTTGGGCTGCGCCAGCAGCGTCACCTTGACGCCGATGCGGGCCAGCATGCCGACCACGGCCTGACAGATCTGGGAGTCATTGACGTAGCGGTCGTTCGGGCAGTCCATCGTGACTTCGAAGCCGTCGGGATAGCCGGCCTCGGTCAGCAGCTTCTTGGCGCCGTCCGGATCGAATTTCGGCCGCGTGAAGTCGCCGGACAGCTTGAACAATTGCGGCGCGATCATCAGCGCCGAGGGCGTCGACAGGCCGCGCATGACGCGGGTCTTGATCAGTTCGATATCGACCGCCTTGAAGAAGGCCTCGCGTACCCTGACGTCCTTGAACGGGTTCTTGCCCTTGATGTTGGAATAGAGCAGTTCGTCGCGCACCTGGTCCATGCCGAGGAAGATGGTGCGAAGCTCCGGCCCCTTCAGCACCTGCGCGTTCGGGCTGGAATCGACCCGTGAAATATCCTGGATCGGCACCGGCTCGATGATGTCGACCTCGCCCGAAAGGAGAGCGGCGACGCGGGTCGCATCGGAGCCGATCGGGGTGAAGATGATTTCCTTGAGGTTGTGTTCGGGCTTGCGCCACCAATTCGGGTTCGCCTTGTAGACGGTCTTGACGCCGGGCTGATGGCTTTCGACGGTGAAGGGCCCGGTGCCGTTGGCGTTGAGCGAGGCGAAGCTCGGCGTCGTCGCCGCGGCGGGCGTGGGCTCGACGGCGTTGTTCGCCTCGGCCCACTCCTTGTCCATGATGTACCAAGTGTCCCATTGCGAATTGAGAATGGGGTTGGGCCCGGGCAGGATGAAATCCACCGTGTGATCGTCGACCTTGACCACCTTGGTGCCGCTGGGAACGCGGGTCTGCAGGTTCGAGCCCTTTTTCTGGACGCGCTCCGCGGAGAACACCACGTCGTCGGCGGTGAAGGGATTGCCATTGTGGAATTTCACGCCCTTGCGCAGGTGGAACCGCCAGCGGGTCGGCTCCGGGGTTTCCCAGCGTTCGGCCAAAGCGGGGATGATCTTCAGATCCTTGTCGCGGGCCACCAGGCCTTCGAAGACGTGGCCGAGATGGGCGTGGGTGGTGCTCTCGTTCAGCGTGTAGGGGTCGAGCGATTTGAGGTCGCCCTGGTTGGCATAGCGCAGGGTCTGGGCCGAAACCGGCGATGCCGTGAAGGCAAGAATTGAAGCCGTGGCCGCTGCAAACAAGCTCCGACGTAGCGACATTTGTTGGATTTCCCTGCTTATGGTCTGCAATTTCTGCGATTGCGGCGGATATTGCCGAGCCATGTTGCCAAAGTCCAGTCACCGCGCAAGCATCATTATCCCGCATTGCGTGCCGGTTTGCGCGGCGGTGCGGCATTGATTAGGTTGACCATGAGACGCGCGAGCGCGTGACATTGAACTTTCGGAGTGCAGGATGGCGGAACTGAAGGCCGACGTACTCGTCCTGGGTGCGGGCATGGTCGGGGTAGGCGCCGCCTTGCACCTGCAGAAGCGCGGCCGGAACGTGGTATTGATCGACCGGCACGAGGTGGCCGGCGAGGAGACCAGCTACGGCAATGGCGGGTTGATCGAGTGCGCGTCGGTCTTTCCCTATATGTTCCCGCGCGACCTCGGCCAGATCCTGCGCTACGCGTTTCTTCGCGCGCCTCAGGCGCGGTACCATTTCAGGGATTTGCCGGTCTTCCTGCCTTGGCTGGCGAACTATTTCCTCGCCTCGTCGCCCGAGCGCGCGCTCAACAGCGCGATGGCCGAACTGCCGCTGATCCAGCGCAGCCTGATCGAGCATGAAGCGCTGATCGCGGAAGCCAACGTGCCCGAGCTCTTGCGTCGGATCGGCTGGATCAAGCTGTTTCGTTCGGAGGCGACGCTCTCGGCTGCCGTGGGCGAATTGAAGCGGGCCGGGCAGTATGGTGTCACCGGCGACATTCTTGACACGGCCGCGATCCTGGCGCGCGAGCCGCATCTGACCGGCGATTTCAGCGGCGCCATCCATTTTCCGACGCCGGGCTTCGTGCCGGATCCCGGCGGACTGACCAAGGCCTATGCGGCGCTGTTCGGCCGCAGGGGCGGGCGATATCTCGTCGGCGACGCGCGCACGCTCGAACAGTCGGATCGGCGGTGGCGGGTCGCGACGCTGGAGGGCACGATTACGGCGCGCGACGTCGTGGTGGCGATGGGGCCGTGGTCGGACCAGATCTTCGCGCCGCTCGGCTATTCGATCCCGCTCCAGGTCAAGCGTGGTTACCATTTGCACCTCAAGCCGCGCGGCAATGCCGTGCTGAATCATCCCGTGCTGGACACCGACCTCGGCTATCTGCTGGCGCCGATGAACCGCGGCATCCGCCTGACCACGGGAGCCGAGTTTGCCCACCGCGACGCCCCGCCGACGCCGGTCCAGGTCGAGCGGGCGCTGCCGCGGGCGCACCGCCTGTTCCCGCTGGGGGAGCCGGTCGACGCCAAGCCCTGGATGGGCGCGCGGCCCTGTCTGCCCGACATGCTGCCGGTGATCGGCAAGGCCCCCCGCCATAGCGGGCTATGGTTCGATTTCGGACATCAGCACCACGGCCTGACGCTGGGGCCGGCCACGGGCCGTCTGCTGGCTGAAATGATGACCAACGAAACCCCGTTTGCCGACCACAGGCCTTTTGCCGTCGAGCGTTTTGGTTGACCATACCGGAAACTGAAAAAGCCGGGGTCGGGCTCTTGTCCTTGCGCGATCAGGATTATCATGGCGATACTGCAGGGACCCAGCAAGAGGAGTGGTCATGAAAGTTAACGTCGAAATCGATTGCACTCCGCTGGAGGCCAGGCAGTTCTTCGGACTGCCCGACGTCTCGCCGATGCAGACCGCCGTGATGGACAAGATGCAGCAGCAGGTGATGGCCAACATCGAGAAGGTGTCGCCGGAGTCGCTGCTCCAGAGCTGGTTCACCTTCGATCCCAAGATCGCCGAGCGGTTCCAGGATATGTTCGTGACCATGTCGGGCCTCGGCGGCCTCAGCCAGAAGGACAAGAAATAAGTGGCCGCCGCGGAGGGCGGGATGGCGGAAGGGCAAAGACTTCGGCCGCCGAGCCTGTTCCTGATGCTGGCCGAGGCGAGGGGCCTGTTCGAGCTGAACTCCAGCCTTCTGCTGTCGCCGCTGTTGTTGCGCGCGCCGAAGGGCGACGGGCATCCCGTGCTGGCGCTGCCGGGCTTTCTCGCCAGCGATCTGTCGATGGCGCCGATGCGGCGCTACCTGAAAGAACTCGGCTATGATGCCCATGCGTGGAACATGGGCCGCAATCTCGGCGGCGTCGCGTCCAAGCGCAAGGCGCTGCGCGACCTCCTGCAACGCATTTTCGATCAGACCGGCCGCAAGGTCAGCGTGGTCGGCTGGAGTCTCGGCGGCGTCTATGCGCGCGATCTCGCGTTGCAGGCACCGGACCTGGTGCGCTCGGTGATCACGCTCGGCAGCCCGTTCGCCAGCGACATCCGCGCGACCAACGCCACGCGGCTCTATGAGGCGCTGTCGGGAGAGACGGTCGACGGCAACCGGGAGATAAGAGAGGCGATCGCCGGCGACCTGCCGGTGCCGGCGACCTCGATCTATTCCCGTACCGACGGCATCGTGAACTGGCACACCAGCCTGCTGCGCCCGTCGGCAACGGCCGAAAACATCGAGGTCTACCTCGCCAGCCACATCGGGCTCGGTGTCAATCCGGCGGCGCTGTGGGCGGTGGCCGACCGCCTGGCGCAGCCCGAGGGTGAATTCAGGCATTTTGACCGGTCGGGACCATTTGCCGTTGCCTATGGCCCCCCTGAAAATGCACAATCCTGATCTTGCGCCCTGAGCCAGGGCCATGATGCCGACGGGTGCCTCCCTGCGATTGATGCGGGAAGGCGAGAGGTTTTCGGATATGCTCCATTAACGAAAGTCATTTCAGACGCCAGAAGCGCCAGCAAGGCGCCGCGTTTTCTACCGCGGGAGGAAGCCATGGCAGATGCCAGGAAACTGTCTTCGATGGACGCGTCGTTTCTCTACCTGGAAACGCCGGAAATGCCGATGCATGTCGGCAGCATGGCGATCTTCCGCTTGCCGGAGAACTACCAGGGCAACTTCTTCGAGGACTTCAAGGCGATGATCGCCTCGCGGCTGCACATCGCGCCGATCCTCAAATCCCGTCTGGAAAAGGCGCCGCTCGACATCGACCATCCCTCCTGGGTCGAGGACGACCAGTTCGACATCGACCGGCACATCTTCCGCGGCAGCCTGCCGGCGCCCTACGACCGCGCCACGCTGGAGCGCATCGTCGGCTGGATGCATGCCAAACTCCTGAACCGGGCCCGGCCGCTCTGGGAGTTCTATGTCTTCGAGGGCATGAAGGACAACGAGATCGGGCTCTATTCCAAGATGCATCACGCCTGCATCGACGGCGGCGCCGGCGCGGCGCTCACCAACATGATCTACGACGTCACGCCGATCCCGCGAAAGGTCGAGGCGCCGATCCCGCAGGCCAAGGGCAGCAACGAGCCGCGCGACATCGCCGCCAATCTGATCGATTCCTACCAGCAGCTCTGGCGTCAGCCGTTCAACGGCTCGTCGACGCCGAAGACGCTGGATTTGCCGCGCTCGGGCAAAAGCGATCTCGGATCGATCCTGTTCGACAACGCCATGTTCCAGATCGAGAGCGCGGTGAAATTCGCCGGCAGCATTCCGGCGATGCTCAAGAGCGTCTCCGACGTCGTCGGCAAGATTTCCGATCCGAAATCGCGCGACAGCATCGCCAGCATGCTCTCGCCGCCGACCGTCCTGAACAAGGCGATTTCGTCGGAGCGAAGTTTTGCCGGCACATCGATCTCGCTGTCGCGGGCCAAGGCGGTCGCCAAGGCATCCGGCGGCAAGCTCAACGACGTGGTGCTGGCGCTTTCCTCCGGCGTGGTGCGGCGCTATCTGCTGGAGCGCGGCGCGCTGCCGGCGAAATCGATGACCGCAGCGGTGCCGATCTCGCTGCGCGAGGAGGGCAACACCGAGGCCAACAACCAGGTGTTCGGCATGATCTGCTCGATCGCCACCAACATCGCCGACCCCAAGGAGCGGCTGGAGGCGATCATCGCGCAATCGACAAAATCCAAGGAGATGTCGCATCCGCTGCGGGCCTTCATGCCGCAGGTCTCCAACATCTCCATGCTGGGCGCGCCGATCATGGTGCAGATCCTGGCGCTGCTCTACAGCCGCTCGAACCTCTCCGACGTGCTGCCGCCGTCCGCCAACATCACTGTGTCCAACGTGCCGGGGCCGCGGCAGACGCTGTACGCTGCGGGTGCGGAGCTGCTGCACATCTTCCCGGTGTCGATCTCGACCCACGGCATCGCGCTCAACATCACCGTGCAGAGCTACCGCGACCAGCTCGATTTCGGCTTCATCGCGGGCGCCAACATCATTCCCCACGTCCAGGTCATGTGCGACATGCTGCCTCGCGAATTCGAGGCGCTGGAGGCGGCGTTCCTGCCGCCATCCAGCATGACCAGCGCCGCAGAATAGGAATTTGCGATGATTGAAATGCCGCCGCTGCAGTTCGCCGAGGTGAACGGGATTCGCATGGGCTATTACGAGGCCGGCCCGAAATCCGACGCGCCGCCGCTCGTGCTCTGTCACGGCTGGCCCGAGCTGGCGTTTTCCTGGCGTCACCAGATCAAGGCGCTGAGCGAGGCCGGTATCCGCGTGATCGCGCCCGATCAGCGCGGCTATGGCGCCACCGACCGGCCCGAGCCGGTCGAGGATTACGACATGGAGCACCTGACCGGCGACCTCGTCGGGCTGCTCGACCACCTCAAGATCGACAAGGCGGTCTTCGTCGGCCACGACTGGGGCGGCTTCGTCGTCTGGCAAATGCCGCTGCGCCACCCGGATCGAGTCGCGGGCGTGGTCGGCGTCAACACGCCGCATTACGACCGCCTGCCCGCCGATCCGATCGAGCTGTTCCGCAAGCGGTTCGGCGACAGCATGTACATCGTGCAGTTCCAGGATCCCGCGCGCGAGCCCGATAAAATCTTCGGCAGCCGGGTCGAGCAGACCTTCGACGCGTTCATGCGCAAGCCGCTGCCGCGCAAGGAGGCCGCCGAGGCGCCGGCGGTGGCGGGCGTCGGCGCGTCGGCCAAGACCAACCTGGCCTTTCCGCAGATGATCGCCGCCTACGACGCGAAATTCGATCCGCGCACGCCGATCCTGTCTCCCGAGGAGAAGAAGGTGTTCGTCGATACCTTCACCCGGACCGGTTTCACCGGCGGCATCAACTGGTACCGCAACTTCTCGCGCAACTGGCAGCGCTCGGAAGGACTCGATCATCATGTGCGCGTGCCGTCGCTGATGATCATGGCCGAGAACGACGCCGTGCTGCCGCCCTCGGCCGCCGACGGCATGGAGAAGATCGTACCCGATCTCGAAAAGTATCTCGTCCGCGACAGCGGCCATTGGACGCAGCAGGAGAAGCCGGATGAGGTCAGCGCCAAGCTGATCGAATGGCGCAGGAAGCGATTTGGGTAGGATAGGCAGACCGTCATTGCGACGGTCGTGATATTTTGCACCGTCATTCCGGGATGGTTCCGAAGGACCAGACCCGGAATCTCGAGATTCCGGGTTTGATGCTGCGCATCGCCCCGGAATGACGGCGTGACTGAGGCAGGGCAGGAGAATCTTCGACAATGGCGTCCCCCAACAAGCTCGACCCGATCCCGCATCCGCCGAAGATGCCTGTCGTCGGCAACATGCTGTCGCTGGATCCCAACGCGCCGGTGCAGCATCTGGTGAGGTTGTCCAAGGAACTCGGGCCGATCTTCTGGCTCGACATGATGGGCGCGCCGATCGTGATCGTCTCCGGCCACGATTTGATCGACGAGCTCTCCGACGAAAAGCGTTTTGACAAGACCGTGCGCGGCTCGCTGCGCCGGGTTCGCGCGGTCGGCGGCGACGGGCTGTTCACGGCCGACACCACCGAGCCGAACTGGAGCAAGGCGCACAACATTTTGCTGCAGCCCTTCGGCAACCGCGCGATGCAGTCCTATCACCCGAGCATGGTCGATATCGCCGAGCAGCTCGTCAAGAAATGGGAACGCCTGAACCCTGACGAGGAAATCGACGTCGTGCAGGACATGACGGCGTTGACGCTCGACACCATCGGGCTGTGTGGCTTCGACTACCGATTCAATTCGTTCTACCGGCGCGACTACCACCCCTTCGTCGAGGCGCTGGTGCGCTCGCTCGAGACCATCATGATGACGCGCGGCATTCCGCTGGAAGGCCTGTGGATGCAAAAGCGGCGGAAGACGCTCGCCGAAGACGTCGCCTTCATGAACAAGATGGTCGACGAGATCATCGCCGAGCGCCGCGGCGACGCGGAGACGGCCGACGGCAAGAAGGACATGCTGGGCGCCATGATGACCGGCGTCGACCGCACGACCGGCGAGCAGCTCGACGACGTCAACATCCGCTACCAGATCAACACGTTCCTGATCGCGGGACACGAGACCACCAGCGGATTGTTGTCCTGCACCATCTACGCGCTGCTCAAGCATCCCGAAGTGCTGAAGAAGGCCTATGAAGAAGTCGACCGGGTACTCGGACCCGACATCAACGCGAAGCCGACCTACCAGCAGGTCACGCAGCTCACCTACATCACGCAGATCCTGAAGGAAGCGCTGCGGATGTGGCCGCCGGCGCCCGCCTACGGCATTACGCCGCTGCAGGACGAAACGCTCGGCGGCGGCAAATACAAGCTGAGAAAGAACACCTTCATCACCGTGCTGGTGATGGCGCTGCACCGCGACCCCAGCGTCTGGGGTCCCAACCCCGACGTGTTCGACCCCGAGAATTTCAGCCGCGAGGCCGAGGCCAGGCGGCCGATCAACGCCTGGAAGCCGTTCGGAAACGGCCAGCGCGCCTGCATCGGGCGCGGCTTTGCAATGCACGAGGCGGCGCTGGCGATCGGCATGATCCTGCAGCGCTTCAGGCTGCTCGATCCGCATCGCTACCAGATGCATCTGAAGGAAACGCTGACGGTGAAGCCCGACGGCTTCAGGATCAAGGTTCGGCCGCGCGCCGACAAGGACCGCGGCGCCTTTGCCGGCCGCTCGGCGGTCGCCGCCGCATCGAACGCCGCGGCGCCACAGGCGAAGGCGCGCCCGGGTCACAACACGCCGCTGTTGGTGCTCTACGGCTCCAATCTCGGCACGGCGGAAGAGCTGGCGACGCGCGTGGCCGACCTCGCCGAGGTCAACGGCTTTGCGACGAGGCTCGGCGCGCTCGACGATTACGTCGGCAAACTGCCGGAGGAGGGCGGGCTGCTGATCTTCTGCGCCTCCTACAATGGCGCGCCGCCCGACAACGCCACGCAGTTCGTCAAATGGCTGAACAACGGCCTGCCAAAGGATGCGCTCGCCAAGGTGCGCTACGCCGTGTTCGGCTGCGGCAATAGCGACTGGGCGGCGACCTATCAATCCGTCCCGCGCACCATCGACGAAAAATTGGCGGCGCACGGTGCGCGCAGCCTCTCGGCGCGCGGCGAGGGCGACGCGCGCAGCGATCTCGACGGCCAGTTCGAGAAATGGTTCGCGAAGGCCGCGCCCGCGGCGATGAAGGAACTCGGCGTCGATTCAGGCTTTGCCCGCAGCGCCGACGACGCGCCGCTCTATTCGATCGAGCCGGTGGCGCCTTCCGCCGTTCACGCGATGGTCGCGCAGGGCGGCGTCGCCCCGATGAAGGTGCTGGACAATTCCGAGCTGCAGAACAGGAGCGGCGCCCATCCTTCCAGCCGCTCGACCCGGCATATCGAGGTGCAACTGCCTCCGGGCATCGCCTATCGCGTCGGCGACCATCTCAGCGTCGTGCCGCGCAACGATCCTGCGCTGGTCGATTCGGTCGCACGCCGCTTCGGCTTTTTGCCGGCCGACCAGATCCGGCTTCACGTTGCCGAAGGCCGCCGCGCGCAACTGCCGGTCGACGATGCCGTGTCGGTCGGGCGGTTGCTGACGGAATTCGTCGAATTGCAGCAGGTTGCGACCCGCAAGCAGATCCAGATCATGTCGGAGCACACCCGCTGCCCGGTCACCAAACCAAAGCTGCTGGCCTATGTCGGCGATAGCGAGGCGTCCGCGGAGCAATATCGTTCGGATGTGCTGGCAAGACGCAAATCGGTGTTCGATCTGCTGGAAGAGCATCCGGCCTGCGAACTGCCGTTCCATGCCTATCTGGAAATGCTGTCGCTGCTCGCGCCGCGCTACTACTCGATCTCGTCGTCGCCCTCGATCGACCCCACGCGCTGCAGCATCACCGTCGCCGTCGTGGACGCACCCGCGAGTTCAGGGCGCGGCGTCTACAAGGGCGTCTGCTCGAACTACCTCGCGGGCCGCCGCGTCGGCGATAGCGTCCACGCCACCGTGCGCGAGACCAAGGCCGGCTTCCGCCTGCCTGATGATCCCGCCGTGCCCGTGATCATGATCGGTCCCGGCACCGGCCTGGCGCCGTTCCGCGGCTTTCTGCAGGAGCGCGCGCACCGCAAGGCGCAAGGCGCGAAGCTGGGCCCCGCGATGCTGTTCTTCGGCTGCCGTCATCCCGACCAGGATTTTCTCTACGCCGACGAACTGAAGGCGTTTGCCGCCGACGGCATCGTCGAATTGCACACCGCGTTCTCGCGCGCCGACGGGCCCAAGACCTATGTGCAGCATCAGGTGGCGGCGCAAAAGGACCGCGTCTGGGCTCTGATCGAGCAGGGCGCGATCGTCTATGTCTGCGGCGACGGCGGCAAGATGGAGCCCGACGTCAAGGCCGCGCTGGTCGCGATCTACCGCGAAAAAGCCGGCGCCGATGCGGAGGCGGGATCGCGCTGGATCGACGACCTCGGCACCAGGAACCGATACGTGCTGGATGTGTGGGCCGGCGGTTAAGCTTGTACTGCTGCCGTAGGGTGTGAGAAGGAATTGTAGCCCGCATGAGCGTTTGCGACATGCGGGATGCTGCGGGCGCCGGTCCCGCATATCGCTGCGCTCATGCGGGCTACAGAGACGACTAACCGTAGGGTGGGCAAAGCTTCCGCCGCAGCTCGAAGAGCGAAGGCGCAAGCGTGCCCACCATCGCATAGCGAGTTCGCCGATAGATGGTGGGCACGTCGCTGAGGGCTCCTTTGCCCACCCTGCAGCATCGTTCGTGCTACAAGCCTCGGCATGATTCCCTGGGAAAAACTCGACACCGCCGGCATTCCCGGCACCGCCGACGAACTCCGCCTGATGCGTCGCGGCAAGGAGTTCTCGATCATGCTCGGCACCAACGAGCTGATGAACAGCCGATTGTCGGGCTCGGAAGCAGCACTGGCGACGCTCGCGGCGAAGAAAATCGAGACGGTCGCAAAGCCGCATATGCTGATCGGCGGCCTCGGCATGGGCTTCACGCTGCGCGCCGCGCTGGGTGTGCTGGGCAGCGAGGCGCAGATCATGGTGGTTGAACTCGTGCCGGCTGTCGTCGCCTGGGCGCGCGGCCCGATGGCGGACATCTTTGGCGACAGTCTTGACGATCCCCGCGTCAGCATCCGCGAAGCCGACGTCACCGAAATCATCCGCGCCCACCGGGCGAAATTCGATGCCATCCTGCTCGACGTCGACAACGGTCCGGAGGGCCTGACCCGCAAGGCCAACGACGCGCTCTATACCTCAGCGGGACTGAGTGCCGCGCACACCGCACTGCGTCCGGGCGGCGTGCTCGCGGTCTGGTCCTCCGGGCCAAATCCGGCCTTCGCGAAACGCCTGAGTAGCGCACACTTCGACGTCAACGAAGTCAACATCCGTGCCACCGGCAAGGGCGGCGGCGCCCGCCACGTCATCTGGATCGCGACCAAGAGTTAAGCCGCCTTCGCGGCCGCGCGGTGGGCGTGCTCGTCGATCGCGCCGATGATCTGCGGCCACATCGGGATCGGCAGCGCGTGGCCCATGCCTTCGATCATCAACAGCTTCGCGCCCGGAATCGACGCCGCGGTATCCTTGCCGCCCTCGGGGCGCACCAGCGGATCGACGGTGCCGTGAATGACCAGCGTCGGAATTTTCAGGTGGTGGAGCCGTTCCTTGCGGCTGCCGGAGGCCAGCACCGCGCGCAACTGCCGCCCGACGCCGGCCGGATTGAGACCGCGTTCGAAAGTGCGCGCGGCGCGCGACGGATCGAGCGCTTCGTCTTCGGGGAAGGAACCGACGCGCAGGATTTTCCAGGTTTTGACGAACCGCGCGAAATATTCCTCCCTGGTGCGCGGCGGCGGCGCCATCAGCGCAGCGGCGGCCTCGCGGGTCGGCGGCGGGAGCCTGGGGTTGCCGGTGGTCGACATGATCGAGGTCAGCGAGCGCACCCGCTGCGGAAACGACAGCGCCACTTCCTGCGCGATCATGCCGCCCATCGAGGCGCCGACGAGGTGCGCGGACTTGATGCCGAGCACGTCCATCAGGCCGACCGTGTCCTTGGCCATGTCGATCAGCCTGTAGGTCGAAGCGACGGGTATCCGGAGGAACCGCAGCTTCAGCAGTTCGAACGGCGTCAGCCGGCTGCCGCCGGACAAATGCGAGGACTTGCCGATGTCGCGGTTGTCGAAGCGGATGACGCGAAAACCGCGCGCGGCAAGCTGGCGGCAGAAATCGTCATCCCAGTGGATCATCTGGGCGCCGAGCCCCATGATCAACAGCATCGGTTCCGCGGCCGGATCGCCAAAGATCTCGTAGCAGATGTCGATGCCGTTGGCGCGGGCGATCTGGGGCGGTTGATGGGCGAGCATCGCGTTGGTCTTCCCTCGAGTGAAACCTCTGCCCGCAACTATGACACGGTTTCCCGCACCGCAGAAGGCTTGGCAATGAGAGGCTTGGCAATGAGAGGCTTGGCAACGGTTGACCGCCCCGCCGCAACGGTGTGGTATGGGCCAGACAAAGCAGCGAAGCGTGGCAAGCGCTCGTCACTTTTCCGGGAGAGGGCGCCGATGGCCGACAAAGGCAACGATCCTGCCGCGATCTGGCAGACGATGATCGGGGAGATGGAGAAGGGGTTCAACTCCTTTGCCAACCAGGCGATGGCGTCGCCCGAATTTTCCAAAGCGATGAACCAGGTCGGCGGCGTGACGGCGGGCGCGCAGAAGCAGCTTGGCGAGCTGATGGAAAAATATCTGCTCGCGATGAACCTGCCGAGCCGGGCGCAGATGGTGGGCATGGCCGAACGCCTGCAGTCGATCGAGGGCCAGCTCAACGAGATCAAGGCGATGCTGCACCAGGTGCATCACAACTCGCTGGCCCGCGATAGCGGCACCGGTGCACCGCGACCACCGCGCACCAGGCAGCCGCCATCGGAGGGAGGTGCGAAATGAACGCTCCCGCGGGCCTCGACCTGGCGTCGATCCCGGAACGGATCCAGTCCGAGGTGCAGCGCGCGATCCAGCGCAGCATCAAGGGCGTCGAGTATTTTGCGTCATCGGGTCCCTCTCTCGGCTCGACGCCAAAGGACATTCTCGCCGTCCGCGGCACCATGAACCTCTATCACTATCGGCCGATGGCGGACGAGATCTACCGCGTGCCGATCCTGATCGTGATGGCGACCACCAACCGCGGCTACATCCTCGATCTCGTGCCCGGCCAGAGCTTCATCGAGTTTCTGCTGAAGCGCGGCTACGACGTCTACATGCTGGACTGGACCGCGCCGAAGCCGGAAGAGAAGTCGTTGCGGATGGAGGACTACGTGCTCGACTTCATCCCGGACTGCGTCCGCCGGGTGCAGCAGGATTCCGGCGAAAAGGACGTCAGCGTCATCGGCTATTGCTTCGGCGGCGTGCTGTCGCTGCTGTACGGCTCGATCTTCAACGACGGGCCGATGAAGAACCTGATCTGCTTTACCACGCCGATCGATTTCCGCGAGATGAAGCTGTTTTCGAATTTCTCCGACCGCCGCTATTTCGACGTCGACCGCCTCGTCGACAGCGTCGGCAACGTGCCGCCGGAAATGATCCTGTCGTCGTTCGAGATGCTGCGCCCGGCGTCGCGCGTTGCGAGCCAGGTCCAGCTCTGGGAAAACATCTGGAACGACGAATACGTCAAGGCCTACCGCATGATGGATCGCTGGGGCACCGACACACTGCCGCTGGCCGGCGAATATTTTCGCGCCATCACCAAGGACCTGATGTGGGACAACAAGCTCTTCAACGACACCATGTCGGTCGGCGGGCGTGCGGCCAACATTGCCGATATCAAGGTGCCGATCCTGCATGCGGTCGCCGAGCACGATCACATCGTGCCGTATGACGCCGCCAGGCATCTGATCGCGAAGGTCGGCTCTGCCGACAAGGAAGAGGTGATGCTGAAGGGCGGCCACGTCAGCGTCGTCGCCGGCGCCAACGCGATCAAGCGGCTGTGGCCGAAACTGGATTCCTGGCTGGGCAAGAGATCGACATAAAGAGATCGACATGAGCGAAACCCGTTCCTATCCGCGCCACGTCACGACCGACGCCGGCAAGATCGAATTCCGACTGATGGCGCGTGCCGACGAGGCCGCCGTGCTGGCCTTCGCGCAGAAACTGCCGACGCATGATCTGCTGTTCCTGCCGCGCAACATCAGCGAGCCGAAAGTGCTGTCGGCCTGGGTCAACGAGATCGAGCGCGGCGACATCGTCAGCCTGCTGGCGGTGAAGGGCGGCACGGTGGTCGGCTGCGGCACGCTGGTGCGCGATCCGCATTCCTGGTCGCCGCATGTCGGCGAGATCCGGATGGTGGTGTCGCTGGACGTCCGCGGGCAGGGCGTCGGCCGGGCGCTGTCGCAGGAGACCTTTGCGCTGGCCCTGGGCTTCGGGCTGGAAAAGCTGTCGGTGCAGATGACGGTGGACCAGCAGGCGGCAATCGCGCTGTTCGAGAGCCTCGGCTTCAAGGCCGAGGCGCTGTTGCGCGACCACGTCCGGGATGTCGACGGCAGGAAGCATGACATCGTCGTGCTCGGGCACAATGTGGCGCAGGTGCGGGCCCAGATGGAGGCCTACGGGTTGCCGGGGGCGGTCCAGCACTGACCGGCCGGGCACCGCCCGGACAATGGCCGGGCTGGCCACCGCCCGGACAAAAACATGCAAAACAACCCCATGCACAGTAAGCCGGGGCGGTCACCGGCTGGCCTTGGCCTAAAGTTGAAGTTTTGCCGGTTCGGCAGGCAGTTCGCCTACCCGGCGTGCTGTTCACGGATTTGTGATTTCGCGCTGCAACATAGATGTTGCGTTGCACCATTAACTATGAGACAACCCTCTTGCCCCGGGCCAAAACCGGACGGGGTGAGCCCATAGCTCAAACACTGAGGATGGAGAGAACCCCAATGACCACCGAATCCATGCTGAACACCGTCAAGGAAGCCTTCGCGCCCGTCACCGACGCGTTCACCAAGCTCCAGAACATGGAAGTTCCGGAAGCCGCCCGTGAGTTCGTGAAGAAGCAGGCCGAGACCGCCAAGGTTCGCGCCGCCGACTTCCATGCCGGTTCCGAGAAGGTCACCGACGCCGTCGAAACCGCCGTTGCCGGTTCGGTCGCCGAGGCCGCCAAGATCAGCCGCAACATCCAGCAGGCACTCTATCAGGACGTGGAAGCGTTCTTCGCGGGCATCGACAGGCTCGCCTCGGCCAAGTCGCTGAGCGAAGCCGCCCAGATCCAGTCGGACGCGCTCCGCGCGCACGGCGAGGTGCTGGTCTCCCGCGCCAAGGCGACCTCCGAATATCTCGGCAAGCTCGTCTCCGAGAGCGCCAAGACCGCGCAGGACAATTTCTCGAAGGTCTACTCCAAGACCGCCTGATCGAGACCACCTGATCGAGACCGCCTGATCGCGATCTGCTGACAAACTGCCGTTTTGAAGGCCCGCTTTGCGGGCCTTCTTTTTTGCTTTTTGTCCTCTCCGCGTCATGGCCGGGTCAAGCCAGGTCAAGCCCGGCCATGACGGCAATGGGACATCGCGATAGACTCGGAACCATGAGCCTTCCCGCCACCTTCGCGATCGACACCCCCGCCGACGCCGCGCGAGCCGCCGAGCTGCGGCGCATAAAATGGCTGGCGACATCCGTGCTGGCGGCGACGTTCGTGATTTTCCTCGGCGCGCGGGCCTTGTTGCCGGTTCATCCGGCGTTCGGCTTCATCGCCGCCTTTGCGGAGGCCGCCACCATCGGCGGGCTTGCCGACTGGTATGCGGTCGTCGCCCTGTTCAAGCGGCCGCTGGGCCTGCCGATCCCGCACACCGCGATCATCCAGGGCAACCAGCACCGCATCGCCGACAAGCTCGGCGAATTCATCGAGCGGCATTTCCTCGAGGCCGCGCCGGTCGAGGCAAAGCTGCGGCAGATCGATTTCGGCTCGTTCATCGCCGACTGGCTGCGCGACCAGAAGCGCAGCGAGGATCTCGCGCGTTTCGCGCTGCGGCTGCTGCCGGAAGCGGCGGCGGCGACCGAGAATTCCGGGCTGATCACCTTCGTCAGCCGCCGCATCACCGCGCAACTGATGGCGGTCGATCTCGCGCCGCTCGCCGCCGGCACGCTGCGCGCCTTCGTGAAGGAAGGGCGCCATAGAGGCCTGCTCGACGATCTCCTGCGCGGGGTGCATGAGGCGATGCACCAGCCCGAAACCATGGCCATGATCCGCGAAAAGATCCGCAACGAACTGCCGACGCTGCTGAAACTCTATCGCGCCGACAGGTTTCTGATGAACCGGATCGTGGCGTCGGCGACGTCCTTCTTCGAGGAGGTCCGCAACGATCCCGTGCATCCGTTTCGCGGCGAGTTCGATCGCATGATCCTCGGCTTCATCGATCGGCTGGAGACCGATCCGGCCTATGCCGAACGCATCCAGGGCCTGAAGCGCGATCTGATCGCGCGGCCCGAACTCGCAGGCCTCGCGCGGCATGTCTGGGAGAACCTGCGCACCTTCGTCGAACGCAGTGCGTCGGGCGAGACGCAGGTGCTGCAGCAATATCTGGTGCGCATGTTCACGACGGCGGGCGAGGCGCTGGCGGCCGACGCCGAGATGCGCGCCGAGATCAACCAGGGCCTCGTTGCGGTATTGCGAACCGTGGTCGCCGAACAGAAGAGCGGCGTCTCCACCTTCATCTCCGATCAGGTGAAGGCCTGGGACATGGGCCAGTTGATCTCGCTGATCGAACTCAACATCGGCCGCGACCTGCAATACATCCGCTTCAACGGCGCGCTGATCGGCGGGCTGGCGGGGCTCGTGCTTTACACCCTCGAATACCTGCTGCGGCTGCTGTGATTGATTCATCACGTCAACGCTTTTAGTTGTCCCGATCGGTAGTTGCGCGGCTTGCAAGCCGAAAGCCGGTTCCCTAGCTTTTCAGATGGCGATGTTGCGTTGCGGAACGATTCTGCTGCCTACGCGTCTAGTTCATTGAACCATGGCCGGTCGCCATGACGTCATAGAGCCGGTTCGAGAGGAAAAACCATGTCCGCTGCCACCCAGACCCTGGCGCCGCCGTCCAAGACCCTGATGTTCATGGAAGGGCGGGCGTTTTCCGAACTGGGTGCGTTCCTCGGAGCGTTGCCGCTGCTGAGCCTTGCGCCGCGCGGCGATGGTCATCCGGTGCTGGTGTTGCCCGGGCTCGTGGCCTCCGACGTTTCCACACGCCCGCTGCGCGCCTTCCTGCGCGGCCGCGGCTACGCCGTTTCAGGCTGGAAGCAGGGCCGCAATCTCGGCCTGCGCCACGGCGTGCAGGACGCGATGGTCGATCTGCTGCAGGAAATGAACGATACGCACGGCCGCAAAGTGTCGCTGGTCGGCTGGAGCCTCGGCGGCCTCTACGCGCGCCAGCTCGCCAAGATGATGCCGGAACGCGTGCGCGGCGTGATCACGCTCGGCAGCCCGTTTGCGTCCGGCCCGAAGGCAACCAACGCCTGGCGCGTCTACGAGTTGGCCAGCGGACGCAGCGCCGAGGAAGAGGACCATCGTTTCGGCGGCACGCTGCACGACGCCCCGCCGGTGCCGACCACGGCGATCTTCAGCCGCACCGACGGCATCTGCGCCTGGCAGGGCTGCGTGGAAAAGACCTCGGCGATGTCGGAAAGCATCGAGGTCGAGAGCAGCCATTGCGGCATGGGGCATCACCCGGCGGCGGTGTATGCGGTGGCCGATCGGCTGGCGCAGGCGGAAGGCGAATGGGCGCCGTTCGATCGCAGCGGCTGGCGCGCGATGGTGTATCCGAATCCGCATCGGTAGGCGCCGGTTCTTGACCTCGCCCCGCTCCTGCGGGGAGAGGTCGGCGCGCAGCGCCGGGTGAGGGGAGTCTCCGCGCATTCCGTTCTATCGAATTGCTGAGGCCGCCCGTCATCCGGACCTTCTAACAGCGAGCTTCGCTCGTCTCGGCCTGCGAAAGAAGCGGACGCATAAATCGCAGGTTCGGGCGTCGCTAACCCTATGATTGTATTTCAGTCGAACTTCGCTTTCGTGTGAGAATGCAGTATGCCCCTTGCATGGCATATGAATTCGATATCGAAGTCGATCCTGACCCGCCGTTCACCGATAATTTGGGTCTGGAGATCGTTGAGTTTGCGCTGGGGTACGACGTGGATGCCGACCTCGTTGTCGTGATGTCGGTGATCCTCGTGCCTGTACACGACCCCGAAGCGCACGATTTGAGATTTGGGATTCGGGAAAACAGCCTTTCCAAGGAGTGGAAAGCAGGCGGTTTGGACTACACCAAGGAATGCGTCGATAAGTACGTTCCAAAGGAATGGCGTGCTTTCGTTCTCACACAAGTTGGACGAGCGGTAAGGACGCTGGTCGAGAAGGTAAAACCAGCCAACATAACCATGGAGACCTATTACGCGGGTCTGGAACAGAAGGCCCTGCAAAATATGTCCTTATCTGTAACGCCGTATACGGATGTGGGTATCTGCTTGGAGACCAGTTCCGCGACGAGGAGTCACAAAAGAACTACTGGTTGTTTACAAAACAGGTTTAAGACCACTGGAAGCGTGTTATATCTACGGTAGTCGGAGTTGATGCTATGACGCGTGACCAGATCAAGAAGGCCAGCAAGGAGGGAGCCCGCAAGGCATCCGATCCGAAGTCTGGCAAGCCGGTGAGCGCCAAGCACGTACAGCGTTTGGCTGAGCTCAAGCTGAAGCGCGCGGCCGCCAAATCCGCCCCGGTCGATTATCAGGGTCGGAAGAGAGCCTGAGGCTGTCTCTTGGTGTGAGTTGGTGGGACGTAGGAGGCTGCCAGTAGGCGGCCTTTTTTTAGGCATACGACGCTCTCACTCATTCTGCTTGAACTCCCTCACCATTGTCGCCCTCCCGAAAAACGCGCTATGCCCTGACGCATGCCGCCGCCGCTTGCCCGCATCGTCCAGCATTTGAAGCGCGAGCCTTCGCGCACGGGCTCCATCGTCATCACCCTGTTCGGCGACGCCATCGTGCCGCGCGGCGGCTCGGTCTGGCTCGGCACGCTGCTGGAATTTTTCGAACGGCTCGACATCGATGCCAGCGTGGTGCGCACCGCGATGTCGCGGCTGACGGCGGACGGCTGGTTCGAGCGGCACAAGGTCGGCCGCAACAGCTTCTACCGGCTGGTGCAGAGCGGGCGGCAAACGTTTGATATCGCGACAAAACACATCTATGGCCCGTCGGCTTCCGAATGGACCGGGCGGTTCGAGCTGCTGCTGATCGGCAATGGCGGCGATCGCGACGTGGCGCGCGAGGCGCTGAAGAACGCGGGCTTTGGCAGCCCGCTGCCGGGGGTGTGGGTCGCGCCGTCGGGCGTGCCGGTGCCGGCGGAGGCGGCCGGCGCGATCCGTCTCGAAGTCTCGGCCGAGGACGACAGCGGGCGGCGCCTGCTCAGCGCCAGCTGGCCGCTCGATCGTACTGCCGACGCCTATCAGAAATTCATGAAGACCTTCGAGCCGCTGCACCGCTGGATCGCCAAGGGCGAGCAGCTGTCGGAGGCCGACGCCTTCACCGCGCGCATTCTCCTGATCCACCATTACCGGCGCGTCGTGCTGCGCGATCCCTTGCTGCCGACCAAGCTGTTGCCTTCGGATTGGCCGGGGCGGGCGGCGCGGGCGCTGTGCGGCGACGTCTATCGCGCGCTGCTTCCCGCGTCCGAACAATGGCTTGACCGTCATGCCAGTAACGAGGCCGGGCCGTTGCCGAAGCCCGGCGCGGAACTCGCGAAGCGGTTCGGCGATCCGTAAACATGTTACAGAAATATATTGCGCATCCGCATTTTTGTTATACATTGATGCCCAACAATTCAGGGGAGGTCCGCCATGTATACGCAGGCGCTCAATTCGTCCGAGGCCGAAGACCGCAGCATCGAGGACGCCGCGCGGGCCGCGCAGTTCCAGGCGCGCATCGATGCCGAGGAGCGCATCGAGCCGAACGACTGGATGCCAGCGGCCTACCGCAAAACCCTGACCCGGCAAATTTCGCAGCACGCGCATTCCGAGATCGTCGGCATGCTCCCCGAGGGCAACTGGATCACGCGGGCGCCGTCGCTGCGCCGCAAGGCGGCGCTGCTCGCCAAGGTGCAGGACGAGTGCGGGCACGGGCTTTATCTCTACGCGGCCGCCGAGACGCTGGGCTCCTCGCGCGAGGAACTGGTCGACCAGATGCTGGCGGGGAAGGCAAAGTACTCCTCGATCTTCAATTATCCGACGCTGACCTGGGCCGACATCGGCACCATCGGCTGGCTGGTCGACGGCGCGGCGATCATGAACCAGATCCCGCTGTGCCGTTGTTCCTACGGGCCCTATGCGCGCGCGATGATCCGCGTCTGCAAGGAGGAGTCGTTCCACCAGCGCCAGGGGTTTGAGATCATGCTGACGCTGTGCCGCGGTACCGACGAACAGAAGGCGATGGCGCAGGACGCGCTGAACCGCTGGTGGTGGCCGGTCTTGATGATGTTCGGCCCGCCCGACCAGGTCAGCCAGCACTCGGACACCTCGACCAGATGGAAGATCAAGCGGTTTTCCAACGATGAGCTGCGGCAGAAATTCGTCGATGCCACCGTGCCGCAGGCGCAGTTCCTGGGATTGTCGATCCCCGATCCCGGCATGAAGCAGAACGAGAACGGCCGCTGGGAATACAGCGCGATCGACTGGAACGAGTTCAAGCAGGTGCTGGCCGGCAACGGCCCCTGCAACCGCGACCGGATGGCGGCGCGGCGCAAGGCGCATGAGGATGGCGCCTGGGTGCGCGAGGCCGCGCTGGCCTATGCGGAAAAACGCCGGCAACGCGCCGCTCTGCAGGCCGCCGAATAGGGAGATTTGCGATGGCAACGCCGACCATTCCGCTCTGGGAAGTCTTCATCCGCAGCCGCAACGGGCTGGCGCACAAGCATGTCGGCTCGCTGCACGCCACCGACGCCACGCTGGCGCTGCAGGCCGCGCGCGACATCTACACCCGCCGCGGCGAGGGGCTCTCGATCTGGGTGGTGCCGTCGAACGCGATCACGGCGTCCGACCCGGCCGAGAAGGGCATGATGTTCGAGCCGGCGGAATCGAAGATCTACCGGCACCCGACGTTTTACGATGTGCCGGAAGAAGTCGGGCACATGTAGCCTCGTCATTGCGAGGAGCGAAGCGACGAAGCAATCCATCGCGCCGCAAGTGAAGTCTGGATTATTTCGCTTCGCTCGCAAATGACGATGGCTACCAGCAGGTAATTGACATGACCGCAGCCAATATCACCGTCTCCGAAACGCCGCTGGTGCTCTACACCCTGCGCCGCGCCGACGATGCGTTGATCCTCGGTCACCGGCTGTCGGAGTGGTGCGGCCACGCGCCGATGCTGGAAGAAGACATGGCGCTGGCCAATATGGGCCTCGATCTGCTCGGACAGGCGCGCGAGCTTTACGCGTATGCCGCCCAGGTCGAGGGCAGGGACAATGACGAGGACAAGTTCGCCTATCTGCGCGACGTCAGGCAGTACCGCAATCTGCTGCTGCTCGAACAGCCGAACGGCGATTTTGCCCGCACCATGGTGCGGCAGTTCTTCTATGCAACGTTCGCCGATCTCTATTGGCGGGCGATGATGCGCTCGACGGATGCGACATTGGCGGCGATCGCGGCGAAGTCGGAAAAGGAAAGCGCCTATCACGTGCGCCATTCCGCGGAATGGATCGTCCGCCTCGGCGACGGCACCGAGGAAAGCCATCGCCGCGCACAGGAGGCGATCGATCATCTCTGGGCCTTCACCGGCGAAATGTTCGAAGTCGACGACAGCGAGCGGGGCCTGATCGACGCCGGCATCGCGGTCGATCCCGCGCCGCTGCGTTCGCCGTGGCTCAAGACGATCACGGGCGTCGTGGCCGAGGCGACGCTGACCCTTCCGACAAACGACTGGATGCAGCACGGCGGTCGCAGCGGGCGGCACAGTGAGCACCTCGGCCATCTCCTCAGCGAGCTGCAGTCGATGCAGCGCACCTTTCCGGGGGCGTCATGGTAGCCGTTCTCGACGACAGCGAGCTGCGCCGGCGCGCCTGGGAGGCGGCGTCGACCGTCGTCGATCCGGAAATTCCGGTGCTGACGATCGCCGATCTCGGCGTGTTGCGCGAGGTGGAGGTCCATGACGGCCGCGTCGAGGTCGCGATCACGCCGACCTATTCCGGCTGTCCGGCCATGAACATGATCGCGCTGGAAATCGAACTGGCGCTGGAGCGCGCCGGCATCGCGCGGCCGACCGTCCGCACCGTGCTGTCGCCGGCCTGGACTACCGACTGGATGAGCGAGGACGGCCGCAACAAGCTCAGGGAATACGGCATCGCGCCGCCGCAGACGTCAGGCTCGCGCCGCGCGCTGTTCGGCGAGCAGCAGGTGGCCTGTCCGCAATGCGGTTCCGGCGATACCGAGCTGCTGTCCGAATTCGGCTCGACCTCCTGCAAGGCGCTGTGGCGCTGCAAGAGCTGCCGCGAACCCTTTGATTATTTCAAGTGTCATTGACCATGTCCCACGCTCCACGATTTCATCGTCTCGCGGTCAACGATCTGCGCCGCGAATCCGCGGATGCGGTCTCCATGACGTTCGCCATCCCGAAAGAGCTGGAGGACGATTACAGCTTTACTCCCGGCCAATACCTCACCCTGCGCACCACCATGGACGGCGAGGAGGTGCGCCGGTCCTATTCGATCTGTTCCGGCCCCGATGACGGCGAGCTGCGCATCGCCGTGAAGAAGGTCGACGGCGGTGCGTTTTCGAGCTGGGCCGCGGACGAACTGAAATCCGGCGACGAACTCGACGTGATGACGCCGACCGGCCGTTTCGGCATCGCGCACGCGCCCCAGGAGGCGCGGGTCTATGTCGGCTTTGCCGCCGGCAGCGGCATCACGCCCATTCTCTCGATCGTCAAGGGCGTGCTGGCGCGCGAGCCGGACAGTCGGTTCTTCCTGTTTTACGGCAACCGCTCGACATCGAGCATGCTGTTCCTGGAAGAACTGGAGGAACTGAAGGATCGCTTCCTGCAGCGGCTGTCGCTGTTCCACGTCATGTCGGGCGAGGAGCAGGATATTCCGATTCTCAACGGCCGGCTCGACGGCGAAAAGGTACGCGTGCTGCTGCGATCGCTGGTGCCGGCTTCCCAAATCGATCACGTCTTCATTTGCGGCCCTGCAGGGATGAGCGAGGAGGTCGAGGCGACCTGCCGCGAGATCGGCATCGCTGGGGATCGCATCCATGTCGAGCGCTTCGTTTCCGAGTTCGGCGGCAAGCCGCGTCCGAAGAAGGTCATCGAAGCGTCCGCGCCGCCAAAGGCAATGGCGTCATTGATCATCGACGGCAAGCGCCGCGAGGTGCCGGTGGCCGATGGGGAAGCGATTCTGGACGCCGCGCTGCGCGCCGGTATGGACTTGCCGTTCGCCTGCAAGGGCGGCATGTGCTCGACCTGCCGCGCCAAGCTGGTGGAAGGCGAGGCGCAGATGGACGTGAACTATTCGCTGGAGCCGTGGGAACTGAAGGCGGGATTTATTTTGACCTGCCAGGCGCGGCCGTGCTCGGACAAGGTGGTGGTGGACTACGACCATGTGTGAGTAAGGCCCTCGCGTCATTCCAGGATGGTCCGAAGGACCAGACCCGGAATGACGGAAGAGAATCCGGACTCGTTGACACCTTGGGTGCTTCGACCCGACACTAACGACAGAGGCCGAACAGGCCCGTCCGACCAGGGAGAGAACGACGTGAAACCGTCCAGCGGCGCGGGCAGCGCGCCATGAACAAGGCCCTTTCGCCCGACGACATCGCCCGCGCCTGCGCGGATGCGATGTGGAAGGAGGACGACGCCAGCAGCGGCCTCGGCATGACAATCGTCGAGGTGAAGGCTGGTTTCGCGACGCTGACGATGACGGTGCAGCCGCACATGGTCAACGGCCAGCGCATCGCCCATGGCGGCTTCATCTTCCTGCTGGCCGATTCCACCTTTGCCTTTGCCTGCAACTCGCACAATCAGCGCGCGGTCGCCGCGCAATGCGACATCACCTTCATCCGGCCGGGAAAACTGGGCGACGTGCTGGTGGCGACTGCGCGCGAGATTTCGCGCAGCGGCCGCTCGGGGATCTACGACGTGCGCGTCACATCGGGCGATGCCGTGATCGCCGAATTTCGTGGCCACTCCCGCACCATTGCCGGAACGTGGCTGCCGGACGCCGACAACGCCGTCACGCAAGAATAGCCGGGAGAGAAACGTCATGGCCATGGCACAACTGAAAATTGGCGGAGCCAGCTACAGCGCCGAGCTGGACGAGGCCGAGCGCGCCTCGCGCGACGAGATCATGGCGCTGCAGACCAAACGTCTCGCCTGGTCGCTCCGGCATGCCTATGACAACGTCGCGCATTACAAGAAGGCGTTCGATGCGGCCGGCGTACATCCCGACGATTTCAAGGAGCTTGCCGATCTCGCCAAGTTTCCGTTTACGGCAAAGTCCGATCTGCGCGACAATTACCCCTTCAAGATGTTCGCCGTGCCGCGCGAAAAGCTGGTTCGCGTGCATGCGTCCTCGGGCACCACGGGCAAGCCGATCGTGGTCGGCTACACAAAGGGCGATATCGACATCTGGGCGGACGTGATGGCGCGTTCGCTGCGCGCCGCCGGCGGCCGTACCGGGATGATCATCCACAATGCCTACGGCTACGGCCTGTTCACCGGCGGGCTCGGCGTGCATTACGGCGCCGAAAAGCTCGGCTGCACCGTGGTGCCGGTCTCCGGCGGCATGACCGAGCGGCAGGTGCAGCTGATCAACGATTTCCGGCCCGACATCATCACAGTGACGCCGAGCTACATGCTGGCGATTTTGGATGAGTTCAGGCGGCAGGGGCTCGACCCGCGAAAGTCGTCGCTGAAGTTCGGTATCTTCGGCGCCGAGCCCTGGACCAACGCGATGCGGCTGGAGATCGAGCAGGCCTTCGACATGGACGCGACCGACATCTACGGCCTGTCGGAAGTGATCGGGCCCGGCGTGGCGCAGGAATGCGTCGAGGCCAAGGACGGCCTGCACATCTGGGAGGATCATTTCTACCCTGAAGTGATCGACCCTGAAACGGGTGCGGTGCTGCCCGACGGCGAGAAGGGCGAACTGGTGTTCACCTCGCTGACCAAAGAGGGCTTTCCGGTCATCCGCTACCGCACCCGCGATTTGACGCGGCTGCTGCCGGGCACGGCGCGGCCGGGCATGCGGCGGATGGAGAAGGTGACGGGGCGCTCCGACGACATGATCATCTTGCGCGGCGTCAACGTGTTTCCGACCCAGATCGAGGAGGCGCTGCTGGCGACCGACTGGTGCGGCGGGCATTTCATCATCGAATTGACGCGGGAAGGGCGGATGGACGAGATGACCGTGCTGGCCGAAGCCCGGCCGGAAAGCTGGGACGGCAGCGGTCTCGACACGCACACTGAGAAGGTCGCGATCTTCATCAAGAACACGATCGGCATCACCGCCCGCGTCAGGGCGGTCGCCCCCGATACGCTGGAACGCTCGCTCGGCAAGGCCAAGCGGGTTTACGACAAGCGGCCGAAAGGGTAACTCCTGCCGCGCCAGAGCCAGCGGGAAATCCTGATGTCAGCTGCCAAAACGTCCGACGTTCGATCCATCGAGGCGCGCTGCGTACGGCTGCCGGCGAAGGCGGCCGAGGCCGCGTCGATTTCCCCCGTGATCGAGACGCATACGCTGTCTCGCGGCGAGAACGACCTGCTGATCGAGATCAAGGCCGCGGCGGTCAATCCGTCCGACGTCAAGGCGGCGACCGGGCTGATGCCCTATGCGGTGTTTCCGCGCACCTCGGGCCGCGACTATGCGGGCGTCGTGATTGGCGGGCCCGACGCGTGGATCGGGCGCGAGGTGTTCGGCTCGTCCGGCGACCTCGGCATCCGCCGTGACGGCACCCATGCCACGCATCTGGTGGTCGAGGCGGAAGCGGTGGTCGAGAAGCCCGCGAGCATTTCGTGGGAAGGGGCCGCGGGGATCGGCGTGCCGTTCGTGACCGCGATGGAAGGCCTGCGCCGCGCCGGCGTTCCGAAGGCCGGAGAGACCGTGCTGGTCATGGGTGTGAACGGCAAGGTCGGGCAGGCGGCGACACAGATCGCGAGCTGGCACGGCGCGCGCGTGATCGGCGTGGTGCGCAAGAGCGAGCCGTATGAGGGACACAGCAATTCGAACGTCGAGGTGATCGATGCGTCGAACGCCGACGTCGCGGCGCGGGTGCGCGAACTGACTGGCGGCAAGGGCGCCGACATCGTGTTCAACACCGTCGGCGATCCCTATTTTGATGCCGCGCACAAATCGCTGGCGTTGCGCGGACGGCAGATTTTGATCGCCGCGATCGACCGGATCGTGCAATTCAACATCCTCGAGTTCTATCGCGGCCAGCATACCTATGTCGGCATCGATACGCTCGGCCTGTCGTCGGTTGCGACCGGCGCGGTGCTGCGCGAACTTGTCCCCGGCTTTGCCAGCGGACATTTGAGGCCGTTCCCGATCAAGCCGGCCGCGATCTACCCGCTGGAGCAGGCCAAGGCGGCGTTCGTCGCGGTGGCGGGCTCGTCGCGCGATCGGGTGATCCTGAAGCCCTGAGTAGCGAAAAACAAAACTCTCCGGCTTCCAGCAACGACAGTATCTTTCTTTCCCGGACCAAGTGACGAAAGGGAGATTCATTCTCTGCCTCTGCGCACGGTGGACGCGCCCATGCTTCCGACGTATGAGCGGAAAGCAAATAGTTTCCTATTTGAGCTGTGTGGCCGCTGCGGCGGCGCTGTGAGCGAGGAAGCGCGGGTGCTGGACGGCAACAACATCGTCATCGTCAGCGGATTGCTGATCGGACTGGTCTATGGCTCGGTCGGATTGCTGAGCGGCTTCTGCCTGCTGAGCAGCCTTCGCGGCTTCTGGGCCGATGGCGACGGGCGGCTGGTGCGCACCTACGCGCTGGCGATCGGTACGGCCGTTGCCGGCACGCAATTGCTGGCGGCTGCCGGTCTCGTCGATATCGGCAAGTCGATCTATCTCCAGCCGTCGTTTTCGCTGCCGGTGATGTTCTTCGGCGGTCTTCTGTTCGGCTACGGCATGGTGCTGTCGAACGGCTGCGGCTCGCGCGCGCTGGTTCTGCTCGGGCGCGGCAACCTGCGGTCCTTCGTGGTCGTCATCGTGCTGGCGATCGTCGCCCAGATGACGCTGAAGGGCCTGATCGCGCCGGCGCGCGTCGCGATGGTCGGCGCGTCGCAGACGACGGCGACCGCAAACTCCGTGCCCGCGTTGCTGGCGGGCGTAGGCTTCAGCGCCACGGCCGCGCGAATGCTGGCGGCCTCGGTCATTTCCGCGGCGCTGATCATCTTCGCCTTCGTACATCCCGCGTTTCGCCGCTCGCCGGGCCAGATTTCGGCCGGCCTCGTGTTTGGCCTGCTGGTCGCGGCTGGCTGGTTCGCCACGGGCTATCTCGGCGCCGACGATTTCAATCCGGCGCCGGTCACCTCGCTGACCTTCATCGCGCCGATCGCGGACGGGCTGCAATACGTCATGCTGTCGACCGGATCGACGCTGAATTTCGGCATCGTGGTCGTGTTCGGCGTGTTCGCCGGCAGCCTCGTCACGGCGCTCCTGACCGGCCGTTTTCAGCTCGAAGGGTTTCATTCGCCGCGCCACATGCTGCGTTCCGGCGGCGGTGCCGCACTGATGGGCGCGGGAGGCGTGATGGCGTTCGGCTGTTCGATCGGGCAGGGCCTGACCGGATTTTCCACGCTGGCGCTGCCGTCGATGGTCGCGTTCGCCGGAATTCTTGTTGGCTCTGCAGCGGGGTTGCGCGGCGCGCTCCGCGTGCGCCCGCTGGTGACGGCCTAGAGCCGTTTCGGTTCTGGATCAGAACCGGGCTCTAGATTCTTGTTTTGACGCGTTTTCTTGACGCGAACCGGTATCCACTTCGCTCGAAAACGCTCTAATCCGCCACCTTCGTCACGATCCGGATCTCCGACTTCAGCGTGCGGTGCACCGGGCACTTGTCGGCGATCTCCATCAGCCGCTGGCGCTGTTCGGCATCGAGCGCGCCCTCGATCGAAATCACCCGCTCGATCTGGTCCAGCGTGCCCTCGCGCGTCTCGCATTCTTCGCAGTCTTTGGCGTAGATCTTGCCGTGCTTCAGCGTCACCGTGACGCGATCGAGCGGCAGCGACTTGCGGTCGGCGTACATGCGCATCGTCATCGACGTGCAGGCGCCGAGTCCCGCCAGCACGAAATCATACGGCCCGGGTCCGGAGTCCTTGCCGCCGACGGCGATGGGCTCGTCCGCCACCATCCGGTGCGGACCGACGGTAATGCCCTGCTGCAGCTTGCTGTCGCGGGTTTCGCGCACCACGACATGGCGCTGCGTTTCATGCGCGGCTGAGGCGGGCGGCGCGGCGGCAGGTTCGACATAGCGTTCGGCCCAGGCGGCGATCACGTCGGCGACATAGGCCGCGTCGCGCTTGCCGGACAACAGGTGGTCGGAGGGGGACAGCGACACGAAGCTCTTGGGGTGCCTGGCCGCGACAAAGATGTGCGTCGCGTTGTCGATGCCGACGGTGTCGTCGGTCGGCGAATGCATCACCAGCAGTGCCTTGTGCAGTTTTGAAACCTGCGCCAGCAGATTGTGTTCGGCGATATCGTCGAGAAACTCGCGCTTGATGTGAAAGGGCCGGCCGGCCAGCTGGACTTCCACGTTGCCCTGCGCGCGAATGTCCTCGAGCTTGTCCTTGAACAGGTGCGTGACGTGCGCGGGATCCGAGGGCGCGGCGATAGTGACGACGGCCCTGGCCTCTGGAATCTGCCTCGCCGCGGCGAGGATCGCCGCGCCGCCAAGGCTGTGGCCGATCAGAAGCGCAGGCGCCGCCCGGGTCTCGCGCAGATGATCGGCGGCGCGGACCAGGTCGGCGACATTGGATGAGAAGGTCGAATTGGCGAACTCGCCCTCGCTGGCGCCGAGGCCGGTGAAATCGAAGCGCAACACCGCGATACCCTTGGCGGCCAGCGCCGTCGCGATGCGTTTTGCAGCCAGCACATCCTTGCCGCAGGTGAAGCAGTGCGCGAACAGGGCGTAGGCGTGCACCGGGCCGTCGGGGATGTCGAGCGCGGCGGCAAGCTGATGGCCGCCTTCGCCGGCGAATTGAAAGCGTTCATGCGGCACGGGCGTTTCTCCCTGGGATCGTTGGCCTAATCCGCAGAGTAACGCTCTTCTTTCCAGGGATCACCCCGATTGTGGTAGCCGCGAACTTCCCAATAGCCGGGCGCATCCTCGGCCAGGAATTCGATGCTCTGCAGCCACTTGGCGCTCTTCCAGAAATAGAGATGCGGCACCACCAGCCGCACCGGGCCGCCATGCTCCTGCTCGAGCGGCGCGCCGGACCAGCTATGGACCAGGATGGCGCCCTCGGCGGCAAAGTCTTCCAGCGCGAGGTTGGTGGTGTAGCCGTCATGCGAATGCAGCACCACGAAGCGCGCTTCCTCCCGCGGACGGCAGGCGTCGAGCAGGTCGCTCGTGGCGAGCCCCTCCCATTGGTTGTCGTAGCGCGACCAGGTGGTGACGCAATGGATGTCGGACACGAACCGGCTCTGCGGCTGGGCGGTGAACTGCGCAAAGTCCCAGAAGACCGGATTTTCCACCGCGCCGTAAACGTCGAGCCGCCAGCGCTCGCGCGAAATGTTCGGCGTCAGGCCGAGATCGAGCGTCGGCCAGTCGCGGGTCAGATGCTGCCCCGGCGGCAGCCGCATTTCCTCGGGCCGCGAAACCTCGCCGGTGAGGAATTTGCCCTCGCGCGCCCAGCGCGCCTTGCTGCGCGTCAGCTTGCTTTCCGGCGGCGGCTCGTGTTCGTCGGTCATGCGTCCTCTTATTTGGGCGCCCGTGGCTCAATCGGCGTGGTGCCGCGCAGACCCAGAATGTCTTCCAGCATCTTGGCGCCCGCCAGCAACGGCGCTTCGCCGCGGTTCGGCGCCACCATTTGCAGCCCGACCGGCAGGCCCGAGGCGGTGAAGCCGCAGGGCAGCGACAGCGCCGGGCAGCACACCAGCGTGATCGCATAGACGATGCCGAGCCACTCGACGTAATTGTCGAACTTCTTGCCGGCGCATTCGGCGACGTAGCGGTTCTCGACCGGGAACGGCGGCACGATCGTGGCCGGGCACAGCAGCAGGTCGTATTTCTCGAAAAACTCCAGCGTGCGCGCGCTCATCGCGACGCGCTGCGCCTGGGCGCGTTCGAGCTGCTCGACGGTCAGCTTCAGGCCCTCCTCGATATTCCAGATCACCTCGGGCTTGAGCAGGTCGCGCTTGGTGCGCAGCAGAGCCGCCTTGGAGAGTGCGAAGTCGAATGCGCGCAGCACATGGAAGCATTCATGGGCCTCGTGCAGGTCGGGATGCGCTTCCTCGACGACCACGCCAGCCTCGGCAAAGCGCTGCGCGGCCTTTCGGGTGACATCAACGACTTCCGGATCGACCGGCGTGATGCCGAGATCGGGCGAATAGGCGACGCGCTTCGGCTTGCCGCCGGCGCGGGCGGCGGAGAGGAACGAGTTCGGCAGCGCCGGCAGCGACAGCGGGTCCCCGGGATGCTCGCCGCTCATGGCGTCGAGCAGCAGCGCGACGTCCTCGACATTGCGCGCCATCGGCCCCTGCTGGCCGAGATTCCGATCGATTCCCGAAGGAGCTATCGTGTGCGCGACACGGCCGATACTCGGCCGCAGGCCGACGATGCCGCAGAAGCTCGCCGGGTTGCGCAGGCTGCCGCCCATGTCGGAGCCGTGCGCCAGCCAGGCGGTCCCGGTGGCAAGCGCCACCGCCGCCCCGCCCGAGGAGCCGGCGGCGGAGCGCGAAATGTCCCAGGGATTGCGGGTCGGGCCGAATACTTCGTTGAAGGTATTGGCGCCAGCGCCGAATTCCGGCGTGTTCGACTTGGCGTAGATCACGCCGCCATTGCTTTCGAGATGCTCGACCAGGATGTCGGACTTCTCCGGGATGGTATCCTTGTAGATCGGCGATCCCTGCGTGGTCAGGACGCCCTCGACGGCGGTCAGGTCCTTGATCGGGATCGGCATGCCGGCGAGCAGTCCGCGCTCGCTGACCGGCTTCTTCATCAGGGCGGTGGCGTGCTTGCGGGCGCGGTCGAAGCACAGCGTCGGCAGCGCGTTGACGGGGCCGTCGACCTCGGCGATGCGCTTTTCCAGCACATCGAGCAGGTCGAGCGGGGTGACGTCGCCCGACTTCAGCTTGCCGGCGATCGCGACCGCCGTCTCACGTACCAAACCCTGATCAGCCACTTCGCTTTCTCCGCTTGTTGTTCATATCTTGAACGTAGATGTTGCTGTAGAACATTTTCAGGCAAAGGTAGAATGTGCGGATGCCGTATTCGAGCGGAGATATTGCATGACGACATTGTTTTCAGCGCTGGACTGGCGTGCCATGGACCAGGAGGCACTTGATCTCGGCCTCAACAACGGCGTTGCCGTGCGCGGCAGCGTCGATATGGCGGCGGGCTGGGAGCAGCGCTCGGCCGATGTGCGCAAGCGTTTCCCCGATCATCTCGACCTGCGATATGGCCCGCGCGAGCGAAACCGGATCGATTTCCTGAAAGCGGGCGAGGAAGCGCCGACCCTGCTGTTCATTCACGGCGGCTACTGGCAGGCGCGCGCCAAGGAGGTTTTCACGATCTTCGCCGAGGGGCCGATGGCCCATGACATCAATGTCGCGCTGATCGGCTATACGCTGGCGCCCGATGCCACGATGGACCAGATCGTCGGCGAAATCCACGCCGGCATCGATTTCCTCGTCGGCCAGTTGCCCGCGCTCGGCGCCGCGCCCGGCGGTATCGTGGTATCGGGCTGGTCGGCGGGCGGGCATCTCACCGCGATGGCGCTGTCGCATCCGAAGGTGAAGGCGGGGCTGGCCATCAGCGGCATCTTCGACCTCGAACCGATCCGGCACTCCTACCTCAACGAGAAACTGCGGGCCGATGAAGCCACCTCGCGGCGCAACTCGCCACTGTCGCAAGAGGGGGGTCCGCTGAAGCCGCTGTCGCTGGTGGTAGGCAGCGCAGAATTGCCGCTGTTGCGCAAGCAGACTGCCGATTTCGCTGGCCACCGCGCGCGATACGGCTTGCCGGTGACGTATGAGGAAATTCCGGACGCCAACCATTTCACGATCATGTACGAGATGATGTCGCCGCGGGGACGGGTCACGACGCTGATCCGGCAGTTGTTCGAGCGGACGACAGGGTAGGTCGACGACGTCGTCCTGCGAACTGCCCACCTATCCGCGTCATGCCAGAGATAAGCCCGGGCATGACGGAGAGGTGCTGCGGCTCCTCTCGGTCTACGGCCCTTCTTCGAGACGCATCGCTGCGCGATGCACCTCAGGATGACTCGGTGGGTGTGGCGAGCAGTCTAGCTCCATCCCGCCGTGAGTCCGCCGTCCACCGTGTAGATCACGCCTGACGTATATCCCGCGCGGTCCGATGCCAAAAACGCCATCAGGTCGCCGATCTCGCGCGCATGCGCGGGGCGGCCGAGCGGCATGCCTTTCTGGAATTCCTTGTAGCGGTTCTCGTCGCCGAACTGGTTCTTGGCGCGGGTCTTGAGCAGCGTGACGTGGCGGTCGGTGCCGACCGGGCCTGGATTGATGCCGACGACGCGGATGTTGTCGGCGAGGCTCTTGCCGCCGAGCGCGCGGGTAAAAGCCATCAGCGCGGCATTGCCGGCGCTGCCGCAGATGTAGTTGGCGTCGAATTTTTCGCCGGCCGCGCCGATGTCGTTGACGATGACGCCGCCGCCGCGCGCCTTCATTTGCGCATAGACCGTGCGCGTCAGGTTGATGTAGCCGAACACTTTCAGATCCCAGGCGTGGCGCCAGGTCGCCTCGTCGATCTTGTCGATCGAGCCGCCCGGAATGTCGCCGGCATTGTTGACGAGGATGTCGATCTCGGCGGCCTCCCTGGCGAGCCTGGCCAGATCCTCGCCGTTGCGCAGGTCCACGACATGGGTGGAGGCGCCGATCTGGTGCGCCGAGCGCAGCCGCTCGGCCAGCGCTTTGAGCATGTCGCCGTTACGGGCGGCCAGCATGACATCGCAGCCTTCCTCGGCAAAGGCTTCGGCTGCGGCCGCGCCGATGCCCTTGGAGGCGCCGGTGATCAGGACGCGTTTGCCGCGCAGGTGCAGATCCATGGGATTTCTCGCTTGGGTGAGGGGCATGAAAAGGGGCTGCCAATTGTCAGGCGGGGCGCAGCGGCGGTCAACATTGCAGTGCAGCGTTGCGCAACGCACGGGTTTGGTCCATTGCAAGGCGATCCAATCGGCGGCATTGGCCGGCCCGGCAGAGACTTGAGGAACCCTTATGAGCAGCGCCAAAAAACAGTATCGGATCGCGGTCATTCCCGGCGACGGCATCGGCAAGGAAGTGATCCCGGAGGGCCTGCGGGTGCTGGAGGCGGCGGCGAAAAAGCATGGCGTCGCCGTGCATTTCGACCATTTCGACTTCGCGTCCTGGGACTATTACGAAAAGCACGGCGAGATGATGCCGGAGGACTGGAAGGCGAAAATCGGCAAGCATGACGCGATCTATTTCGGCGCGGTCGGCTGGCCGGCAAAGATCCCGGATCACATTTCGCTGTGGGGCTCGCTGATCAAATTCCGGCGCGAGTTCGACCAGTACGTCAATCTGCGCCCGGTGCGGCTGATGCCCGGCGTGCCGTCGCCGCTCGCGGGCCGCAAGCCCGGCGACATCGATTTCTGGGTGGTGCGCGAAAATACCGAGGGTGAATATTCCTCCGTCGGCGGCCGCATGTTCCCGGGCACCGACCGCGAATTCGTCACCCAGCAGACGGTGATGACGCGCGTGGGCGTCGACCGCATCCTGAAGTTCGCATTCGAGCTAGCGCAGTCGCGGCCGAAGAAGCACCTGACCTCGGCGACCAAATCCAACGGCATCTCGATCACGATGCCCTATTGGGACGAGCGCGTCGAGGCGATGGCGAAGAATTATCCGGGCGTGAAGTGGGACAAGTACCACATCGACATTCTCACCGCGAATTTCGTGCTGCACCCGGACTGGTTCGACGTCGTCGTCGGATCGAATTTGTTCGGCGACATCCTTTCGGATTTGGGACCTGCCTGCACCGGCACCATCGGCATCGCGCCGTCGGGCAACATCAATCCGGAAGGCAATTTTCCCAGCGTGTTCGAACCGGTGCACGGCTCGGCCCCCGACATCGCAGGGCAGGGCATCGCCAACCCGATCGGCATGATCTGGTCGGGCGCGATGATGCTGGAGCATCTCGGCGAGAAGCGGGCAGCGGAAGCCATCGTCGGCGCGATCGAGCGCACGCTCGGCGAACGCACGCTGCGGACGCGGGATCTCGGCGGCAATGCGGACACCGTCGCGTGCGGCAAGGCGGTGGCTGACATGGTGGAATGACTTCCTTCTCCCCTTGTGGGAGAAGGTGGCGCGAAGCGCCGGATGAGGGGTTCTCTCCACGAAAATGACTCGCGGAGAGAACCCCTCATCCGCCTTCGCTTCGCTCCGGCACCTTCTCCCACAAGGGGAGAAGGGAAGAAGCGGCTGCGCAACTATTTCCCTCGCACGACCCGCCGGCAGTGTTCCCACGCGGCGCGCATCAGGTTTTCGCTGGCTTCCGGCGTGCGGAAGGCGGAATGGGCCGACAGCGTCACGTTGTCGAGCTTGGTCAGCGGGTGGTCGGCCGGCAGCGGCTCGATGTTGAAGACGTCGAGGCCGGCGTGGCGGATCTGGCCGGACTTGAGCGCGTCGATCATGGCTTCCTCGTCGACGATGGCGCCGCGCGCGGTATTGACCAGGATGACGCCGAGCTTCATGGCGTCGATGCAGGCGCGCGAGACCAAGCCGCGCGTCTCGTCGTTGAGCAGCAGGTGAATCGAGATGACGTCGCTCTCCGCCAGCAGCTCGTCGAGTTCGACGAAGCTGACTTTCGGATGTTTCTTCGGCGACCGGTTCCAGGCGATGACCCGCATGCCGGAGCCGAGCGCGATGCGGGCGACCTCGGACGCAATGCCGCCAAAGCCGATCAGGCCGAGCGTCTTGCCGGTGAGCTGCATGCCGTCGTCGCGCAACCAGTTGCCGGCGCGGATGCCGCGATCCATCTTCGCAAGCCCGCGTGCGCCTTCCCACATCAGCGCGATGGCGCATTCGGCCACCGCCGTGTCGCCATAGCCCTTGATCAGGTGCACCTCGATGCCGAGTTCGGCGAGTTCTTCCGGATTCATGTAGCTGCGCGCGCCGGTGCCGAGGAACACGACGTGCTTGAGGCCCGTGCACTGCTTCGCAATGTCTGTCGGCAGCGCGGTGTGGTCGACGATCGCGATCTCCGCGCCGTCGAGGATCGCGGGATAGTCCTCCGGCTTGATGTCAGGATTGCGGTTGATCCGTACCTCCGGATCGCCCTGCTCGTGAAGCCGCTCAAAGATCACGGCCAGCGATTCATTGGCGTCGACGAAAACTCCGCGCATGGCATTACCCCAACTCTGTTCAGACTCGTCTATCACTCAGGATGCGACGCCGGCCAGCGCCAGCACGGTATGCATCAGCACATTGGCGCCCGCCGCGCAATCGGCCTGCGTGGCGTCTTCCAGTTCGTTATGGCTGATGCCATCCTTGCAGGGCACGAACACCATCGCGGCCGGCATCACGGTGTTCAAATTGCAGGCGTCGTGGCCGGCACCGGACGTGATGCGCCGATGCGACAGCCCGAGCATTTTTGCGGCGTTCTCGACCGCGTCCACCAGTTTTGGATCGAAATGCGTCGGCGGCTTGCGCCAGATCATGTCGAACTGCACCTCGACCTTGCGCCGCGCCGCGATCTCGGCGATCGCCGCACGCAGATCCTTGTCGAGCGCCTCCATGATGGCGGCGTCCGCGCTGCGGCAGTCGACGGTAAAGGCGATCTCGCCGGGAATGACGTTGCGCGAGGGGTTGGCAATAACGGCTTCGCCGACGGTGCCGACGGCCTTCGGGCCGTGCTTCTTCGCGATGGACTCCATCGCCAGCACGATTTCCGACAGCGTCGCCAGCGCGTCGCGCCGCAGCGGCATCGGCGTCGAGCCGGCATGGCTTTCGAAACCGGTGATCTTGCCGTCGTACCACAACACGCCCTGGCCGGAATCGACCACGCCGATGGTCTTGTTTTCGGCCTCCAGGATCGGCCCCTGTTCGATGTGCAGTTCGACGAAGCCGGAGAATTTTTGCGTGCCCACCGCGGTCGCGCCGCGATAGCAGATGCTGTCGAGCGCCTCCGCCACCGTGACGCCCTCAGCATCCTTCCGCGACAAAATGTCATCGGTGGTGAAATCGCCGACATAGGCCGCGGAGGCCATCATCGCCGGCGCAAAGCGCGAGCCTTCCTCATTGGTCCAGTTGCAGATGCAGATCGGCGTCTCGGTTTCGATCCCGGCGTCGTTCAGCGTGCGCACCACTTCGAGCGCCGCCAGCGTGCCGAGCACGCCGTCGAACTTGCCGCCGGTCGGTTGCGTATCGAGGTGGGAGCCGAGCCCGATCGGCGCTTTCGACATGTCGCGGCCCTTGCGCAAGCCGAACATCGAGCCCAGCGCGTCGACATGGACTTCCAGGCCGGCTGCCTCGCAGGCGCTGCGGAACCAGTCGCGCACCTGCTTGTCCTCGGGACCGAGCGTCAGGCGCCGCACGCCGCCCTTTGCGGTGGCGCCGAATTGGGCGGTTTCGTGAATGGTGCCCCACAGCCGGGCAGAGTCGATTTGCAGGTTGGAGGCGATTTTTGTCATGGGCCGTTCCGGTCAGGTGCTCTCCGCTTCAATGACGCGGCGGCGGCGGCGCGTCAACAACAGCGCGGCCTGGTTCGACCGCTCAGCTTTCTGGTCATGCCTGGGGTTGTTCCGGGCACCCACGTCCTGCTTTGTCGCTGCGAAGGACGTGGATGGC
>CAZSRR010000018.1:0-34989 GCA_964609175.1 uncultured Bradyrhizobium sp. | reverse complement strand
CTGCATGAGCGAAGCGATATGCAGGGCCAAGACCCGGATGTCGCTGCGCTCATCCGGGCTAGAATTCACTTCGTCATGCCCGGGGTTGTTCCGGGCACCCACGTCCTGCTTTGTCGCTGCGAAGGACGTGGATGGCCGGGACAAGCCCGGCCACGACGCGGATAGGTGAGTGCCCTGCAAATGCGCGTAGCCTGCATGAGCGAAGCGATATGCAGGGCCAAGACCCGGATGTCGCTGCGCTCATCCAGGCTACAATTCACTTCGTCATGTCCGGCCATGACGTGGACAGGTCAGTGGCCGTGCTCCGGCAGCGTCAACCCGAATGTCTTGACCAAATCCTTCACCTGCTCCGGCGACAAATATCGCGGGTTCAGCCCGCGCAGCAGCAGATACAGCTTCGCCGTCTCTTCCAGTTCCTCCATCGCAAATACCGCCGCTTCCAGCGTGTCGCCCGACACCACCGGGCCGTGATTGGCGAGCAGCACGGACGAATATTTTCCGGCCAATCCCTTGATGGCGTCGGCCACGGCTGGATCGCCGGGGCGGTAGTAGGGCACGAGCGCGGTCTGGCCGCATTTCATCAGGTAGTACGGCGTCATCGGCGGCAGGGTGGCGCGGGGGTCGATTTCGGGCAGCATCGACAGCGCCACCGAATGGGTCGAGTGCAGATGCACCACGGCGCGAGCGGCGCCTCGCGTCTGGTAGAGCGCGGTGTGCAAGGGCACTTCCTTGGTCGGCGCGTCGCCGGATAGCAGCTGGCCGTCCGGGCCGAGCCGCGACAGCCGCGCCGGGTCGAGGAAGCCGAGCGAGGCGTTGGTCGGCGTCACCAGCCAGCCGCCGTCGTCGAGTTTCACGCTGATATTGCCGGAGGAGCCCGGCGTCAGGCCGCGCTCGAACAGCGAGCGGCCGAGGCGGCAGATTTCCTCGCGTATCCCCGTTTCGCTCATGTCATCATTCCACCGGCATCGCGAATTGTGTTGTCTCATGCTTTGGCAGCGCGGCCAAGCCGTGATAACCCAGTGCCAAAGCGAGGCAAGAAACGTCAGGGGAACGCCGCATGCCAGACACCGCCAAACCGCGCATTGCCGTCATCGGGCTCGGCTCGATGGGATATGGCATGGCGACCTCGCTGCGCCGCGCCGGATTCGAGGTGACCGGCTGCGACGTCTCGGTTGACGCCGTGAAGCGCTTTGTCGGCGAGGGCGGCAAGGGGGCGGCGACGCCAGCTGAAGCGGCGAAATCGGCCGACATCGTTGTCAGCGTCGTCGTCAACGCTGCGCAGACCGAGACCATTTTGTTCGGCCAGAACGGCGTTGCCGAAACGCTCGCCAAGGGCGCTGTGTTCATTTCTTCCGCGACCATGGACCCGGATTTCGCGCGGCGGTTGGCAAAACAACTGGAGGCGAGCGGCCGGCATTATCTCGATGCGCCGATCTCGGGCGGCGCGCAGCGTGCGGCGCAGGGCGAACTCACAATCCTCGCCTCGGGAAGTCCGGCGGCATTCGCCAAAGCGCGGCCGGCGCTCGATGCGATGGCGGCAAAACTCTACGAACTCGGCGACGATGCCGGCCAGGGCGCCGCCTTCAAGATGATCAACCAGTTGCTCGCCGGCGTGCATATCGCCGCTGCCTCGGAGGCGATCGCATTCGCTGCCAAGCAGGGCCTCGACATCCGAAAGGTCTATGAAGTGATCACGGCCTCCGCCGGCAATTCCTGGATGTTCGAGAACCGCATGCCGCATGTGCTCGACGGCGATTACACGCCGCGCAGTGCGGTCGAGATCTTCGTCAAGGACCTCGGCATCATCCAGGACATGGCGCGCACGCAAAAATTCCCGGTGCCGGTGGCCGCCGCCGCGCTGCAGATGTTTTTGATGACGGCCGCATCCGGCATGGGCCGCGACGACGACGCCTCGGTGGCGAGGATGTATGCCAAGGTGACCGGCACGTCGCTGCCGGGCGAGCCGAAGTAACAGTTTTGATTAGGAAGGGACCGTTCGATGCCGCGCTTCGCCGCCAATCTCTCCATGATGTTCACCGAGGTGCCGTTCCTCGATCGTTTCGACGCCGCGGCGCAAGCGGGCTTTACGGCGGTCGAATTCCTGTTCCCCTACGATCACCCGGCGGATGCCATCGGCGAACGTCTGAAGAAGAACGGCCTGACGCAGGCGCTGTTCAATCTGCCGCCGGGCAATTGGGACGCCGGCGAAAAAGGATTTGCCGCGCTGCCGGAGCGTTTTGACGATCTGAAGCGCAGCCTGGAGACGGCGCTGCCTTACGCCAGGGCGACCGGCGTCAAGCGGCTGCATCTGATGGCGGGCATCGCCAGCCGCGGCGAGACCAAGGCCGTCGAGCAGTTCTACAAATCGGTGGCGTGGGCTGCGGAATTCTATGCGCCGCACGGCCTCGACGTCGTGATCGAGCCGATCAACCCGCGCAACGTGCCGGGTTACTTCCTGAATGATTTTCTGTTCGCCCGTGACCTGATCACCGAGCTGAAGATTTCAAACCTGAAGCTGCAGTTCGACATCTATCACTGCCAGATCATTCACGGCGACGTCACCATGCGGCTGCGCGAGATGATGCCGATAACAGGCCACATCCAGATCGCCAGCATTCCCTCGCGCAACGAACCCGACGAGGAGGAACTGAACTATCCCTTCTTGTTCACTGAGCTCGACAGGCTCGGCTATGGCGGCTTCGTCGGCTGCGAATACAACCCGCGCGGCAAGACCACCGACGGGCTCGGCTGGTTCAAGCCCTATGCGGGAGTGAAGCCGTGAAACTGTCATTGGGCTGCATCGCCGACGATTACACCGGCGCGTCCGATCTTGCCAATACGCTGACCCGCCAGGGCCTGCGCACGGTGCAGACCATCGGCGTGCCGCCGGACGATCTCGCGCTGCCGGAGGTCGATGCGGTGGTGGTTTCGCTGAAGAGCCGGTCGATCCAGGCGGGTATTGCCGTCGAGCGATCGCGGGCGGCGGAAACATGGCTGCGCGGGCGCGGCGCGGGCCATGTGCTGTTCAAGATCTGCTCGACCTTCGATTCCACCGATGCCGGCAATATCGGCCCTGTCATGGATGCGCTGCGCGCCGATAGCGGCGACGCCATCGTACTCGTCACGCCGGCGTTTCCGGAAACCGGCCGCACCGTCTACCAGGGCAACCTGTTCGTCGGCTCCGTGCCGCTGAACGAAAGCCCGCTGAAGGACCACCCACTCAACCCGATGCATGACGCCAATCTGGTGCGGGTGCTGGCCCGGCAGAGCCGGACCAAGGTCGGGCTTGTGGATCTCGCCACGCTGTCGCGCGGCGCGGACGCGGTTCGCGCGCGGCTGGCTGAACTGGCCGGACAGGGCATCGGCGCTGCCGTCATCGACGCCGTGTTCGACCGTGACCTCGAAACCATCGGTAGCGTCGCCTTGGATCACCGCCTTTCGGTCGGGGCTTCCGGCATCGGCCTCGGGCTTGCCCGGGCGCTGGTTGGCTCCGGCACGGTCAAGCCGGGCGCTGCGGGCGCGGCCTCCGGCACGTCGGTCGGCGGGCACGCGGCGTGCCTGGCCGGGAGCTGTTCGCAGGCGACGCTGGCTCAGGTCGCGAAGGCTGCAGCGGCCATGGCCGTCCTTCATCTCGACCCGGAACAGGTGCTTGCCGGAACCGGCGAGGTGGATCGCGCGCTGGCCTGGGCGCGCGAGCGAATCAGCAACGGTCCGATCCTCATCGCCTCAAGCGCGAGCCCGGACCGCGTCGCAGCCCTGCAATCCCGGCATGGCCGTGATGCGGTGGGACATGCCATCGAACAGGCGATGGCCGAACTCGCCGAAGGTTTGGTCGGTTCCGGTGTCCGCCGGCTGGTAGTTGCCGGGGGCGAAACCTCCGGTGCCGTGGTCGACCGGCTGCGCATCCCGGGATTCCTTGTTGGCGAAGAAATCGCTGCAGGAGTGCCGGTTCTGCAATCCGTCGCAGCCGCCCAGGGCGACATGCTGCTGGCGCTGAAGTCGGGAAATTTCGGCGGGCCAGGATTCTTTTCCGACGCACTGAAGCTGATGCGTTGACGGGTAGTTCAACGCGTTACCGTAGTTTTACGATGCACAAACTTTAAGCAATCGGGAAGATTCGGAAATTACCACAGAGGAGGATGAATCGCGCCTCATCAGGCTTGCCACGGATCCCGCAAGTGCAATCCAGGCGCATCGAGGAGCACGAAATGCGCACCAATCTTCCGGTTACCAGCGTCGAATACCCCGTTGGTGACGATACGCTGATCGTTTCGCGAACTGACCTCAAGGGAAGGTTGACCTATTTCAACGATCAGTTTCTCGATGCCGCAGGCTTTTCCGAAGCGGAGTTGATGGGCCAACCGCACAACATCATTCGCCATCCGGATATGCCACCTGAGGCGTTCGAAAATCTGTGGGAGACATTGAAGGCCGGCAAGCCGTGGGTGGGCGCTGTAAAGAACCGGCGCAAGAACGGTGATTTCTACTGGGTACTCGCTACCGCTTCCCCGGTTCAAGAAAACGGTCAGATCACCGGTTACACCTCGATCAGGACAAAACTGCCGGCGGATCAGCGCGCGGAAGCCGAGCGCGTCTATGCGCTGCTGCGCGAAAAGAAGGCGCAGGGTTACCGCATCGACGCCGGCATCATTCGCCAGTGTTCGATCTTCGACCGCCTGTCGTTCTTCGCCGGCACGCTGAACGCCCGCCTGGTTACACTGGTGGCGGTGCTCGGCCTGTTCATGCTGGGCATCGGGATTACCGGCGGCCTCGCAACACGCGAAAGCAACGCCTATCTGCACTCGATCTACGAAGACCGCGCGGTGCCGCTGCAGCAGCTGTTTGAGATCAGCTCGCGCATGAAGGACAATACGGCGCTGCTGTTCGAAGCTGCGACCGACGGCCGCGCCGGAAAGCCGGCCGGAGATGTTCCCGCAAAGGTCGCCCCCAACGTGGAAACCATCGGCAAGATGTGGACGGCGTACATGGCCACCTACCTCACGCCCGAGGAAAAGGGCCTCGCCGACGCCTTCACGCCGAAGCGAATGGCCTATGTCGAACAGGGACTGAAACCCGGTCTCGCGCTGCTCGCCGACCGCAAGTACGATGAACTGGCAACCCTGCTGGCCGGCAAGGCGAGGGAACTGTTCGACTTCGCCAACGCCGATCTGGAAAAACTGGTTGCGCTCCAGGTCAGGGAAGCCAAGGCAGGATACGACGCCGCCGAACGGCAGTACCTCGTCTCGATCGGGATGGCCGCCGCGATCCTGCTGACGGGACTGCTGCTGGGTGGATTCCTCGGCAGGCAGACCATCCGCGCCGTGGTACGGCCGTTGACGCGGCTGAACGAAGTCATGCTGAACATCACCCAGGCCAAGCTTGACAACCGCATTTCGGTCGAGCGCGACGACGAGGTCGGCGAGGCGCTGCGCAATATGCAAACGCTGCAGGCCATCGTCCGCTTCGACCGCGAAGAGCTGAAGAGCACCGAGAGGCGGGCTGCGGTGCAACGCAAGGCCGAAATGACCAGGCTGGCCGATGGCTTTGAAGGCGCGGTTGGCGAAATCATCGAGACGGTGTCGTCGGCGTCGACGGAGCTGGAGGCTTCGGCCGGTACATTGACGGCGACGGCCGAACGCTCTCAGGAACTCACGACGATGGTGGCTGCGGCCTCCGAAGAGGCTTCCACCAATGTGCAGTCGGTGGCGTCCGCGACTGAAGAGCTGTCTTCTTCCGTCAACGAGATCAGCCGTCAGGTCCAGGAATCGGCGCGGATGGCCGGCGAGGCCGTCGACCAGGCCCGCGTCACCAACGACCGGGTCAGCGAATTGTCGAAGGCGGCCGCCCGCATCGGCGACGTCGTCGAACTCATCAACACCATCGCGGGCCAAACCAATTTGCTGGCGCTCAACGCCACGATCGAGGCGGCGCGCGCGGGCGAAGCCGGTCGCGGCTTCGCGGTCGTGGCGTCGGAAGTGAAGGCGCTGGCCGAACAGACGGCCAAGGCGACCGGGGAGATTGGGCAGCAGATATCAAGCATCCAGGCTGCCACCCAGGAGTCGGTGAGCGCGATCAAGGAGATCAGCGGCACCATCGAAAGGCTCTCGGAAATCTCCTCGACCATCGCAGCCGCGGTGGAAGAGCAGGGGGCCGCCACCCAGGAAATCTCCCGCAACGTGCAGCAGGCGGCGCAGGGTACCCAGCAGGTCTCCTCGAACATCACCGACGTGCAGCGCGGCGCGAGCGAAACCGGTTTGGCCTCCTCGCAGGTGCTGTCGGCCGCGCAATCGCTGTCGGGCGACAGCAACCGCCTCAAGCTCGAGGTCGGCAAGTTCCTGGACTCGGTGCGGGCGGCGTGACGACCGCCTGCGGCCCATAAAAGGCGGTCCCCCAGGCGAGGTACCGGACACCTCCCGTTTTGAGGGAATGCTCCTGAGCTGCAACCAAATCGAACTTGCCGTGGTTCTACGCAAGCGGAAATTAACCGGTCGCCGGTACTCTGACGCTCATCATCGGGATTGGTGCGCAAAGGTTGCCGGATGCTTCCGCCGGGATCCCGTCTCCTGAAAAGCCGCTCGAGAATTTGGGGTCGTCGACATGGTCAAGCTCAATCGCATCGGAAACAAGCTGGGCTTGGCCGGCGTGCTCGGCGTCTTGCTGGCAATCGGCATGGTGGCGAACCAGATGGTTACCGAAACCCGGATCCAAGAAGGCAACGAGCGCGCTACCCGCTTGCAGCGGATCGCCGACAATTCGCTTTCCGCGCATATCGACCTGCGAAAGATTCAGCTCGCCGCCTCCGCCGTCAGGCTGGCTAGAACCCCGGCCGAGGTCGACAAGACCATCGCCGAGCTGCAACGCTACAAGGCGAGCCAGGCCAAGGAACTCGACGCCGCGCTCGCGACCGCCCAGCGCTCCGATACCCGGGAACAGTTGCAGAAAATCAAGGAGTTGATGGACGGCTTTACGGTAGCCGTGGAAGACCTGGCGAAAGCGCAGATCACGCTGCTGTCGCAGATCGACAAGCGCTCGATGGTCTCGGACGAATGGACAAAGGCCGTCGCGGCTCAGCTCAACTCGCCGACCATGGCGAAGCTGGACAATCGCTCCGAGATCGAACGTTTGCTATTCCAGGCCGACGCCAAGGTGAACACGCTGCGCGCGGCGGCCTGGAAGCTCGGCACAACCGGCGACGCCAGTCTGATCACCGAGATGGGCAAGACCGAGGCTTCGCTGAAGGGTGTCTTCAACAAGCTCCGCGGCGAGGCGGACGATCGTGAATTGCTGGTCGTCGTCTCCAACCTTTCTTCGATCGTCAAGCGCTTCCTCGCGGCCAACGAGGAATCGGTAAAGACCGAACAAGTCAAGAACGATATCATCGCCAACCGCACCGTGAAGGCGGCGGCCGACGTTGCCGACCTGATGGAGGCCACGGTCGCCGCCGCACAACAGGGCGCGAAGACTTCCAAGGACGAGGTGATGGCCGATACCGAGCGCGCCAACCGGATCAACATGATCATGGCCATCGTCGTCGTGATGTCCTTGATCGCATCGGTGGTGTTCTCCTTCCTCGGGGTCGCCCGTCCGATGACGCTGCTGAACGGCGCGCTGGGCAAGATGGCTGGCGGCGATCTGGACGTCGAGATCCCCGGCGCCGACCGCGGCGACGAAATCGGCGACCTCGCCAAGACCGTGACCGTCATCCGCGAGAATGCCGAGCACAAGGCGCGCGATGAGGCCGAGGCCAAGGTTCAGCAGGACCTGATCGCTGCGCAGCGCCGCAAGCAGGAAATGATCAAGCTCGCCGACGATTTCGAAGGCGCGGTCGGCAACATCGTGGAGACCGTGTCGTCGGCCTCGACCCAGCTCGAAGCCGCCGCCGGCACGCTGACCACGACCGCCGAGCGCGCCCAGGAATTGACCTCGGTGGTGGCCGCGGCCTCCGAGGAAGCCTCCACCAACGTGCAGTCAGTGGCTTCTTCGACCGAGGAGATGGCCTCGTCGATCACCGAGATCGGCCGGCAGGTTCAGGAATCGGCGCGGATGGCCAATGAAGCCGTCGATCAGGCCCGCACCACCAACAACCGGGTCAGCGAATTGTCGAAGGCGGCCGCTCGCATCGGCGCGGTGGTCGAACTCATCAACACCATCGCCGAGCAGACCAATTTGCTGGCGCTCAATGCCACCATCGAGGCGGCGCGCGCCGGCGACGCCGGCCGCGGGTTCGCCGTCGTGGCGTCCGAAGTCAAGGCGCTGGCGGAGCAGACTTCCAAGGCGACCGGCGAGATCGGCCAGCAGATCACAGGCATTCAGGCGGCAACCGAGGAATCCGTGGGCGCGATCCAGGCCATCAGCACCACGATCGAAAAACTGTCGGAAATCTCCTCGACCATCGCAGCCGCGGTGGAAGAGCAGGGCGCCGCCACCCAGGAAATCTCGCGCAACGTGCAACAGGCGGCGCGGGGCACCCAGCAGGTCTCCGCCAACATCACCGACGTACAACGCGGCGCCGGCGAAACCGGTACGGCCTCCGCGCAGGTGCTGTCGTCGGCCCAGTCGCTGTCGTCGGACAGCGGCCGCCTCAAGCACGAGGTCGGCAAGTTCCTGAATTCCGTGCGCGCGGCTTAGCGGCCCATCAACCGCTGACGAAAGAGCCCGTCCCTGGCAGGGACGGGCTCTTTGGCATGTCCACCACGGCGCAAATCGTGCTTGCCGTATTCCTACGGCTCCCGAACTTAAGCTGACATAAGTAATTGAGCTTGCTTTCTCGTGCGGGGCCAGAACGGCCCGCTCGCAGGCGGCTCGGCCGGTCCGGCCGCCCTCTGCCGGATCGGTGGCAGGCGGGCGACCCGCGCATGCGGCCGTGATCGTTGCGAAGATCCGGCCTCGGCCGCCGGCTCGTCGGGAACCGAATCAGAATCGCAATGCGCCCTCAGGCAGCCCTGTTGGTTGGCTGTATGTGGAGCGGGAAGCATCCTTGGATCGTAATTTTGCGATTGTGGCCGTGGCCGATCAATCGCTCAGAGTGAAACTGACGGCGAATGCGGCCAACGAATTTCCGAATGCGGGAAAACTCGATAGAATACGAGCGCATCATGATGGCATGGTGCCGTTGCCATTTGTTTCGCCGCCATCCGCTTCGCGCCCATGAAGAAGAGCCAGGACTCAACGCGTTACCAGACAAGTTCCATCCGGTGGCGGGGTGCATCGGAGCGAGTGCTCGCCAGGCACTTGGCGGGCGTGCCATTTCTCTCAATGTCGGCCAGCGCCATCGTTCGTCGTGGCGACGATTGCGGCTGGCGGCTCGGATGATCGCTGCGTGACGCTGCTCGATGAACTGACCGACTCCGTATTCGTCAAGATCAGCCGGTCTCCGGATTTCGATAACTTCCGGAGCATCGAAGGATTGGGCGAGGCGAACAGCCTCCCGCTCGACTTTCGCGACTTCGGCGCTTCGTTTGCCTCACTGAAGCTGAAGACCTGTACGATCTACCTGCAGCGTACGTTCCCGCGCATTCTCCAGATGCAATACGCCACGACCGGTGCGATCGTCGGTCTGATGATGGATGACGCTGCGTCCCTCACGCTGAATGGCCTGCAAGCGGGCGGTCCGGCATTCCTGCTGGTAAAGGGCAATGCGAAATGCGAGTTCGTCGAGCGGCAGACCAATCTGGTTGCTCTCGTCAACTTCGACTCGATCGAGGATCGCGGCTGGCCGGGCGAGGCCGATCGCGCCGAGCTGATCACGACGGAGGCGGCCAGAATGGCGTCGCTGCGCACGACGCTGCGTGACGCCTTCCATACTGCGTCGCATTCGGCCGATACGCTGGCGCAGCCCGGCGTGATCGAATGTATCGAGGAATCGATATTGCAGGCGGTCGATCTGGCGATGGCCGCGGCATCGCCTGCCACCGAGGCCAAGCGGCTGAGCCTCAGCCACTATCTGTCGCTGATCCAGAAGCTCGATGAGTTCGTCACGGCCAACGCCGGCAAGACGCTGTACAGTGCCGACTTGGCCCGGCAATTCGGGGTCTCGGTGCGAACGCTGCACAACGCCGTGGTTGCGATCCGCGGCATGAGCATGCATCGCTACATGCTGTTGCGCCGGCTGTGGAGCGTGCGCCAGCAGTTGCTGCGGGGCGAGCCGCCGCAATCGATCAAGGCCGTCGCACTCACGAACGGCTTCTGGCACATGGGTGAGTTCACCGCGCTGTACCGCGAACTGTTTGGCGAAGCGCCGCAGCAGACGCTGGCCTCGCGGAGGCGGGCCGACGGGTCGATATGACGAAGGGACGCAACGCATGGTCCCGTACTTCTACTGATGAATTTTTGGGCAGCCTTTAGACGCCGGTTAACCAGCGTCGTGGAACTCTAACTCGCATCAGTGCCGCTCTGTGGCTTTGCCGCAGGAGTCGTTCGTTCGCAACGAAACGGCTCGTCCGGTTTTCCGGCCCGGCGCTATTTCAGTGGGCATCTCCAGTATGGGACGCCAACGGTTTCGCTGCGTGTAATTGACCCTTCGTATTTCAAGGACGCTGACTCATGTCTGGCATTACCCGTCTTCTTCTCAATCTCTCGATCGGCGCCAAGCTCGGCATCGCCTCGGGCCTCGGCGTCCTGCTCGTGGCGACGATGGTGCTGGTGCAGATGCACGCCAATACGGCGCTGCGAGCGGCGGATGCGCGCAAGTTAACGCAGCAGACGATCGCGCGCGATGCGGCGGAAGCGAAGGGGGCGCTGCGCGGCATGCAGATCGGGGTGCGCGACCTCCGCCTCGCCAATAACCAGGCAGACCTGCAGAAGGCTCGCGACTATATGGCGGCCCGGTTCAAGTCGATGAACCACTTCATCGATGACATGCTGAAGATGTCGAAGTCCCCCGAGAACCGTCCGCGCATCGAGAAGCTCAAGTCGAGGGCGGCCGACTATCTCAAGGGCGCCGAGCAGATCATCGCCGTGCGCAGCGAGGCGATCGCCGCGTCTGGCGGCGGCGCCGATGCCGCAGCCAAGGTCGCGAAGCTGAACGAGGAGATTGGCCGCATCGCCCGCGAAGTCACGCTGCCGATTGTTAGCGAAATCGAGCCGCTGTCCGAGCAGATCGCCGAATACGCCAAGCACGCCGCGGACGAGGAAACCGCGCAAGCCGCCCGCGAGATGGCCACGGCGGAGTGGGAATCCATGGCGCTCGGGATCGGCACCATTCTGCTGCTGATCGGCACCACCCTGTTTTCCTTCTTCACCATCGCCCGCCCGATGCGCGCGCTCAGCGTGTCGATGGACGAACTCGCCGGCGGCAATTTCGCGGTGGTGCTGCCCGGCCTCGGCCGCAGGGATGAACTCGGCGCGGTTGCCGCCGCGGTCGAGAAATTCAAGGTCGTGTCGGAGCAGAAGGCCCGCGAGGAGAGCGAAGCCAAGATCCGGCAGGACCAGATCGCGGCGCAGCAGCGCAAGGCCGAGATGGTCAAGCTCGCCGATTCGTTCGAGGCGGCCGTCGGCGAGATCGTCGAGACCGTGTCGTCCGCGTCGACCGAGCTCGAAGCTTCCGCCGGCACGCTGACGGCGACCGCCGAACGCGCGCAGCAGATAACAACGACGGTGGCTGCGGCTTCGGAAGAAGCATCCGCCAACGTTCAATCGGTCGCCTCGGCGACGGAAGAGCTGTCCTCCTCCGTCAACGAGATCAGCCGCCAGGTGCAGGAATCGGCGCGGATGGCCAACGAGGCGGTCGATCAGGCCCGGATCACCAACGATCGCGTCAGCGAATTGTCGAAGGCCGCAGGCCGCATCGGCGACGTTGTCGAACTGATCAACACCATTGCGGGCCAGACCAACCTGCTGGCGCTCAACGCCACCATCGAGGCGGCGCGCGCCGGCGAAGCCGGCAGAGGTTTTGCGGTCGTGGCGTCGGAAGTGAAGGCGCTCGCCGAGCAGACCGCCAAGGCGACCGGCGAGATCGGCCAGCAGATCACCGGTATCCAGGCGGCAACGCATGAATCGGTCGAAGCCATCAAGGCGATCAGCGGCACCATCGAGCGGCTCTCCGAGATCGCCTCGACCATCGCGGCGGCGGTGGAGGAGCAGGGCGCGGCGACCCAGGAAATCTCCCGCAACGTGCAACAGGCGGCCCAAGGCACCCAGCAGGTGTCGTCCAACGTCACCGACGTGCAGCGCGGCGCCAGCGAGACCGGATCGGCGTCTTCGCAGGTGTTGTCCGCCGCCCAGTCGCTGTCGTCGGACTCCAACCGTCTCAAGATCGAGGTCAGCAGGTTCCTGGATACGGTCCGGGCGGCCTGACGAAGGCGGCTCGCGGCCCTTCCGGCCGCGAGCTACGCCGGGGAAGTGAAGGGTGGCTGCGCTGCCGCAGGACGTCAGGGGTAAGGCTCAGCCCCTTTCACCACCAGCGCGGCTGGAACGGCTGATAGTCCGGCGGGCCGCGCCGGCGCGCGCTGGCGGCCTGCGGACTCCAGGCAGGCTGGAAGAACGGATTGAAGCCGTCGTCGTTGCCTTCCCCGGGGAACACATCGCGCGGCGTCGGCTGGCGGGTGATGAAGCCGCCTTGCGGCTGGTTGCTCAGCACCGCGACGAACTCGGTGCGGTAATTGGTTTCCTTGCTCAGCGGCTCGTCCGAGATCACGATCGAGGACCGCGGCATCGCGGTCGGCGCGATGCGATCGAGCACTTCCTGCGGGATGGTGATGCGGTCGAACGCCGACCTGGCATCGTCGCCGTGGTCGATGGTCACCGCGGTCCAGCGCAGGCCGGACTCGTTGCGCGCCACCGCCGTGAACACATGGGTTCCGATCGGCCGTTCCGGATTGCGGATCCTGATCGGGACCTCGATCGAGGCATCGAACACCACGCCGCCGCCGTCGGGCGCGGGCTTCTGCGTCTGTTTCCGCACATAGAGTTTTTGCGTGTCACGGCTGACATAGATCGAGAACGGCTCGAGCGCGAGTTTGGCTTCGCTGGCGGCCTTGGCGGTGTCGGCCTTCTTGGTCTGCGCCGCCTTGGCCGCTTCCTTGGCGGCGGCCGCGGCGTCGAGCTTCGCTGCTGCGTCGGCCTTGGCCGTGTCGTACTGCGTGGTCAGATCCGCGGCCCTGGCGTCGGCCTTCTGCTTGAGGGCTTCGGCTTTTGCCCTGGCCTCGTCGGTTTTCGCCGAAACGATCATTTTTTCGGCCGCGGCGAGTTCGGCGTCGGCGCGTTTTTTCTGTTTCTCCAGCTTGCGCAGCGCCGCCGTCAGGCCAGCCGAATCGCGCGCGGCGGCCGTCGCTGCCTTCTTCGTCTCGTCGGCCGCCCTGGCGGCCTCGGCGGCCTCGCGGGGCAGCGCCTCGGCCTTGGCCGGCGCAGCGGCGAGGGCCTCGGCCTTCGGCGCCGGCAGCGCGGGGTGGGAAAACTCCACCGGCTCGGCATCCTCCGGCGAGATGATCACCCGCATGCCGAGCCGCGTCTTGTCGAACAGTTTTTCCGCGAAGCCAAACGGCATGCGTACGCAACCGTGCGAGGCTGCGTAGCCGGGCAGGGGTCCGCCATGCAGCGCGATGCCGTTCCAGGTGATGCGCTGCATGTTCGGCATGTGGGCGTCGTCATACATGTTGGAGCGGTGATCCTTTTCCTTCTCGACCACCGCAAAGATGCCGGCCGGCGTCTCGCGCCCCGTCGTGCCGGTCGACACCGGCGCGCGCAGGATCCAGCCCTCCGCGTCATACAGCGTGACCTGCTGGGTCTTGATCGACACGATCGCCATGAGCGGCTCGCCGGCCGCGCGCGGCGCGCTCGCCTCCTTGACGGGCGCGGGGCGCCCGTTCCGTGGTGCGGCGTCGACGGCCGTTGCCGCCAGAACCGTCACTGCGGCAAGCAGCATTAGGCCAGGACGAACCCGACGCCGCGCCGTCCTGGATCGATATGCCATGTCACGCCCTAGTCCAATACCTGTCGATGCTTCGTCCAACCATACACGACGCCCTCCGCCGGGCGAAGTGTGGTGAGCTGACGCAATTGGATGGGAACTGGAAGACGGGGCTATGCTACTTGCCACTCCAGCACGCCGTCGGCGGCCGTGACGACCTTACCGAGCGTGCCGACCGGGCTGTGGTCCATATCCAGCAGGTGCTTGAGCGTGGCCGCGTCCGTGGCGGGAACCCGCGCCAGTGCCCGCGCATCGGCTTCGGTGCGCATCATCACGACGCCGTGCTCGACCTCGCCCTTGCCCTTGTAGATGACCGTAAACGCCTCGACCTTGCCGTTGCCGCTGGCCTCGGTGACGAAATCGGGCACGGCGCGCTTGTTCCGGTCGGCTTCGGCCTGCACGCTGGTCTCCTGCGCGAGGGCTTCCTTCGGCGCCTCGCGCGACAGCACCAGGCCGTGATGCTTGGTCACGAAGCCGCCCTGGCCGTAGAGCAGGCCGAGCTTGCCGCTCTGGCGCAGCTTGCGCACCATCGCGATCGCCGCGTGCGTCATGTAGGTGTTGAGCGGCGCGCCGAAGAAGGTGAGTCCGCCGGTCACCGTCGGCTCGACATCGGGACCGAGGCCCAGCGTCCGCCGCGCCATCTTCGGCACGCAGGGGAAGCAGCTGTACAATTCGATGGCGTCGAACTTCCTGCCGTCGCCGCCGACCAGATCCATCACCGCCTTGAGCACCGCATTCTGCGGGTGGCTTTCATAGAACTGGTCGCGCTGGAGGTAATCGCGCGGCTCTTCCGCGGAGGCGCCGCCGGCCGGATAGATCAGGCGGTCCTCGGCAATCCCTGCCGCGCGCGCCTTCGCCAGCGAGGTCAAGAGCACCGCCCCGCCCATGTTGACCGTCGGGTTCGCCACCATCCATTTGGTATAGGGCCACGCGATCAGGCGGTTCTCCGCCGTCGGCGTGGTGATTTCCTCCGGCGTCAGGCGTTTCTTCATCCAAGAATTTTCATTCCCGCAGGCAACGCGGGCATAGGTCGACCACAGCGCGCCGGATTCGGCGAGCGCCTCGCGCGGCGTCTGCCCCCAATGCGCCGACGTCGCGGTTTCATAGAGGGGATAGACCGTGATCGGGCGGAACACGCCGAGTTGCACCGCCATCGGCTTCTGGAACGCCGCGCCGCGCTTCGGCTCCTCGACGTCATGGGCGAACGGCGTCCAGGGCAGCGCGATGCCGCCGCGTTCGGCCTTGGTCGCGGTCGATTGCGCCTCGGCGCCGCACACCACGGCGACGCTGCATTCGCCGCGCGCGATGCGTTTGGCGGCTTCGTGGATGTAGCGGATCGGACTCTCGCCGCCGACCGGGCCGTAGTAGCAATGCGCCGGGTCGGCGCCGAGCCGGGCCGCGAGCTGCTTCTCGGGGTCGCGATAGCGCCAGCTCAGGAAATTGACGACGTCGAGCGAGCCGAGTTCGCCGAGCAGTTTTGCCCCGCTGTCCGCCTCCGCGCGCCGCACGGCTTCTTCGAGCAGCGCCATCGGTTCGAGGCCGGCGGCGATGTCCTTGGGCCGGTCGGCAATTTCACCGACGCCGACGATGACGGGAATGCGGTCTTCGGGGAGAGAGGAGTTTGGCATCTTTTCTTGCTTTGCTTTCTCGACGTCACAGAATTCGTAGGGTGGGAAGGAGCGAAGCGACGTGCCCACCATCTTGCGTCTTGTTCGGGATTGGTGGGCACGCTTCCGCCTTCGCTCTTCGAGCTACGCGGACGCTTTGTCCACCCTTGTAGCCGCGTTACTCTTCCATCAGCGCATTCATATGCTCCACCGCGTCGGCAAAGTCTTCCTTGAACTCCTGCACCACCGCGCCGGCGGATTTGACGCTGTCGACCAGGCCGACGCCCTGGCCGACGAAATAGCTGACGAGATCGCGCGCCTGGGTGTTACCCGCCGCGGCGGCGCGGTCGATCGAGTTGAAGGCGTCGCGGCTGATGATGCTTTGCAGCGGCATCGGCAGCGCGCCGGGACTGTCCGGCCCGCGGTCCCACGCGTCGGTCCACACCGAGCGCAACTGCCGCGCCGGCTTGCCGGTGCGGCCTTTTGAGCGGATCGCATCCCGAGAAGACGCCGCGATCATCTTCTCGCGAAAAATTTCGGTGGTTTCGGATTCCACCGTCGCCAGCCACACCGAGCCGGTCCATGCGCCGGCCGCGCCCATCGCCATGCAGGCCGCCATCTGCCGCCCGGTCATGATGCCGCCGGCCGCCAGCACCGGTACATCGCGGATCGGCTTGATTGCCTTGATCACCTCGGGCACCAGCACCATGGTCGAGACCTCGCCGCAATGGCCGCCGGCTTCTGTGCCCTGCGCGACGAGAATATCGACGCCGGCCGCGACCTGCCGCAGCGCGTGTTCCTTGGAGCCGACCAGGGCCGCGACCGGCACGCCGTGCTTGCGGCCCTTGTCGATCATCGCCTTGGGCGGCACGCCGAGCGCGTTCGCGATCAGCTTGATCGGGTGCTGGAACGAGACGTCGAGCACATCGAGCGCGCGCTGCGCATCGAACGGCTGCGGCTGGTTGTCGGCGACGTTGGTGGTCGTCAGCTCGATGCCGTATTTCTTCAGGAGGTTGCGGGTGAAGTCGCGGTGCTGCGGCGAGATCCGCGCCTCGAGGCTTTTCCAGGTGACGTCCTTTTCGCCCGCGGTCGAAATGTTTTCCGGGATCAGCACGTCGAGCCCGTAGGGCTTGCCGCCGACATGATCGTCGATCCATTTCAGTTCGAGCTCGATCGTTTCCGGCGAATGCGCGGTCGCGCCCAGCACGCCGAAGCCGCCGGCGCGGCTGACGGCCGCCACCACGTCGCGGCAATGGCTGAAAGCCAGCAGCGGAAACTCGATCCCCAGCATTTCGCAGATCGGCGATTTCATGGCGTCCTCCCGGCGGCAGCATTTTGGATGGCTGCCCGACTTCGATGCCAGCCCATTGCCGGCGAGAGTGTGGCCTTCTGGCTCAAGACGCGCAAGATGCACACCTTGCCGGGAGACCATCGACATTCCATCTCGCAAAATATGCAATGCCATGCGGCGGATTTGCGTCTTGCGTTTTGGCGCGGAAAATCAGCCCAGTCGTCGCGTCAGCACCTCGACGAAGCGATCGGCATCGGCTTCGTCATTATAGACGTGCGGCGACACGCGCATGCGGCCGAGGCGCGGCGCGACGTAGACGCCTTCGCTGGCCAATCCCTCGACGAGGCCGGCCGGCATGCCGCCTGGGAAGGCAAGGCTCAGAATGTGCGGCGAGCGCAGATGCGTTTCCGCCACGCGGACGCCGAGGCCGCGCACGCCCGCCGCGATCCGTTCGGTCAGCATCGCGAGGCGTTGCGTGATCGCGTCCGCGCCCCAGTCGGCCATCATCTCGATGCCGATGGACGCCATCTCCAGCGAGATGAAGTAATCGCGCTCACCCATGTCGAAGCGGCGCGCATCGGGTACGTAATCGAGATCGGTGAAATAGACCGCGTTCTCGGCGCGGACGTTGCGGCGGCCGCCGGCGGTCTGTTCGAGCGGGACGCCGTTCTGGTGCCGCTTGGCGACGTACAGGAAGGCGCGGCCATAGGGGCCGACCAGCCATTTGTAGGTCGGAAAAATCACGAAATCCGGATCGAGGCGCGCGACGTCGAGCGCCAGCACGCCGGCGCTTTGCGTTGCGTCGATCAGGAAGGCGGCGCCCCGCTGCTTCAACGCGGCGCCGACCTTGTCGATATCGATCAAGCCGCCGTCTGACCAATGAACCGACGAGATCGAGGCCAGGCTGACCGGCGGCGCGCCCGAGCGTTCGATGCTTTCGAGCACGGACGATGTCCAGTCGGCATTTTCAGGTTGCTTGACCGTCTCGACCGAAAAGCCCTGCGCCTCGGCTCGTGCATGCCATTCCAGCACGGGGGAGGAATGATCGTTTTCCAGAACGAGTACGCGGGTGCCGCGGCCGGGCGTGAACAGTTTGGCCGCCGTCGCCACACCGTAGCTGATCGATGGGATCAGCGCGATGTCGGAAGGATCGGCCTGGATCAGGCGGGCGGCGGCGGTTCTGGCGCGCTCGTGCTGGGCGTTCTGAAGGCTGGCTTCGAGCGTCCAGGGGCGGCCTTTGCGGCCTACGGCGGCGCGGCCGGCCTCCAGGGTTCTGATCGGCAATGGGCTGTAGGAAGCGGCGTTGAGGTAGCAGATCTCGCGGGGGATATCGAACGAGGCACGTTGGGACGGAAGCATCTGAAGGCTCTCGTGGTGGCGACCGGCTCAATATGTCTTATTGGGGCCGTGCCAGCCACAAATGCATTGCTCCGAATGATCCGCGCGCGATGCTCTTGTAGCGATAATCGGCGAGGCCGATATAAGATACCCCACCGTACGCCGTGCGGCAGACCATCAAAGCATGGCCGAAAGAAGCCTGGAGCCCGCGCATGACCGATGCCCCCGTCACCGATCCCGCCGAATACGTCCCGCCAAAAGTCTGGACCTGGAATAAAGCCAGCGGCGGCCGCTTCGCCAGCATCAACCGCCCGATCGCCGGCGCCACGCATGAGGCCGAACTGCCGGTCGGCAAGCATCCGTTCCAGCTCTATTCGCTGGCGACGCCGAACGGCGTCAAGGTCACGGTCATGTTCGAAGAGCTTCTGGCGGCCGGCCATGGCGGCGCGGAATACGATGCCTGGCTGATCAAGATCGACGGCAATCAATTTGGCAGCGGCTTTGTCGCGGTCAATCCGAATTCGAAGATTCCCGCGCTGATGGATCGCAGCGGACCAACTCCGATCCGGCTGTTCGAGTCCGGTGCGATCCTGATGCATCTGGCGGAGAAATTCGGCGCGTTCCTGCCGGCGGGCGGGCAGGCGCGGGCCGAATGCCTGTCATGGCTGTTCTGGCAGATGGGCAGCGCGCCGTTCCTCGGCGGCGGCTTTGGCCACTTCTACGCCTATGCGCCGACCAAGATCGAATACGCCATCGACCGCTACGCCATGGAGGTGAAGCGCCAGCTCGACGTGCTCGACCGGCGGCTGGCCGACAATGAGTTTCTGGCCGGCAGCGACTACACCATCGCCGACATGGCGACCTGGCCGTGGTATGGCGCGCTCGCCAAGGGTTTGATCTACGGGGCCGGCGAATTCCTGTCGGTGCACGAATACAAGAACGTGCAGCGCTGGACCGATGCGATTGCGAAGCGCCCTGCGGTAAAGCGCGGCCGCATGGTCAACCGCATCTCGGGCGATCCGGCGAGCCAGTTGCACGAGCGGCATGACGCCAGCGATTTCGATACAAAAACGCAGGACAAGATCGGCGAACCGGCGAAGACCTAACGCGGACAGGGGGAACACCATGAGCTTTTTCGAAAAGGGCGCCGTTCGTATCCACTATGAGGAGGCCGGCGCCGGATTCCCGCTGCTGCTGATCGCGGGCGGCGGGCTGAACTCGAACATCACGGGCATCACCGGCGACTATCCGCCGTTCAACGCCATCAAGGAGTTCGGCAACGAATATCGCTGCGTTGCCTACGACCTGCGCAACGCGCCGCCCGGCCAGTCCACCGGTCCGCTCGAGATCGACCGCCCCTGGGATTCCCACACCGACGACCAGCTGGCGCTGATGGATCATCTCGGTTTCGAGAAGTTCATGGTGCTGGGCTTCTGCATCGGCGGTCCCCTGATCTGGAATCTGATCAAGCGCGCGCCGGATCGCGTCGTGGCGGGCGTGCTGGCGATGCCGTCGGGCTCGCGGCCGGAGATGCGCGACCTGTTCTACCAGAACAACATCAAGGGCTGGGCGCCGCAGCTGATCGAGAAACGGCCCGACCTCACGATGGAGCAGGCGGAAAAGTTCCTGACCAAGATGTATCGCAGCGATCCCGATTTCGTCTTCACGGTGACGCGCGATTTCGTTCGCCAGTGCCAGACGCCGGTGCTGATCCTGCCCGACGACATCCCGGCGCATCCTTATGATGTGGCGATGGAGAGCGCGATGCTGGCGCCGAACGCGGAAGTCAGTTTGTTTCCATGGAAGGAGCCGAAGGAGCGGGTGCCGCTCGCGGTCCGGCAGATCCGCTCGTTCCTGCGCGCGCACAGGCCGGCGTAGATCTCAGTCCGGCAATTGCTCGCCGGAGCCGCCGAGGTCTGCGGGGAAGTCGGCGTATTTCGGCAGGCCGTCGCGGACCGACAACGTCTTGCTGGCGTAGTTAACATGGAGCGTCGGCTGGTGCGTGTATCCGCGCAGCAGATTGGCGTAAACGTCGATCAGCCGCATGCGCGGGTGCTCGGTCATGACATGGCCGCCGCAGACCTTGCAGAATTTCCGGTAGGAGTTTTCGGTCTTGTTGTAGGTACCGATGTCGGACTCACCACTGGTGACGCGCACGTCGCCCGATCTCCACAGGCTGAACGCGTTGACCGGAGCGGCCGACCAGGCCTGGCAATCCGCGCAATGGCAGTAGCCGGCAAACACCGGTGCGCCCGATGCTTCCACTTCGACCGCGCCGCAGAAGCAGCCCGCTTTGTAAGTCGTGGCGTTCGTGGCCGTTGCCTGGCCCGGCGCCAGCAGGTCATTGTGCTCGGTCTGCTTACCCATGAAATTGCGAATGAAATCGCATTCGACCGTCAGCTTGCGGCCCTGCGCCCGCACCGCATCGAGCGTCGCGCGGGCGAGCCTGGAGCCGACGCCCTTGCCGCCGAGCTCCGGCGGCACCTCGGTGTGAACCAGCGTGATCGCGTCGGGCGATTTGCGGTAGGTGACGAAGGCGGTGTGCCCTTCGACATCGAGTTCAAAGCGTTCGCGGGCTTCGTTGTCGCGGAAGTTGTCGGCCATGCGCGTCTCCTCCCTATCGGTTCACGTCGTGGTCTTCACTCCCTCGGCCGGCGGAAACACCACGCGGTCATCGGTGCGGCAATAGCGGTCGGCGAACATGCGGCCGATCGGGTGGTAGCGGTCCATGTGCACGCGCATCGTCGCGTGATCCCACAGATCGTCGCGGATGTGGAAGTTGATGCCTTCGCCCATCACCAGCAGGCGGTCGCCGTTGACGTCGATCTCCTTCCAGGTCTTGCACTCCATCGAGAACGGCGCGTCCGCCAGCCGCGGTGCGCCGACCTTTGTCGACGGCGCGACCTTCAGCTTGAGATAATCCGGCTCGCCGATCTCGGGCGGGAAATCGCCGCTGCTTTCATGCATCGCTTGCACCAGCGGCTCGTCGGTCATGTTGACCACGAACTCGCCGGTCCGGCGGATGTTGACCACTGTGTCCTTGACGCGGCCGTCGGGGCGCAAATTGGCCGCGAACATGCACAGCGGCGGATCCTCGCAGAACACGTTGAAGAAGCTGAACGGCGCGGCGTTGACCACGCCGGTCGGGCCGATCGTCGTCACCCACGCGATCGGCCGCGGCAGCACGAAGGAGGTGAGCACCTTGTAGCGCTCGCGGGGCTTGAGGTCGCTGGGGTCGTATTGCATGGGGGCTCCGCACAGGTTTCGTCGGGTGTGATTGTAGCCCGCATGAGCGTTTGCGACATGCGGGATGCCGCGGCTACCGGTCCCGCATGTCGCTGCGCTCATGCGGGCTACGGCAGCAGCCGCTGCCTGATGTGTTTGCGGAAGCAGCCCCTCATCCCGACCTTCTCCCCGTGAAGAACGGGGAGAAGGTCGGGATGAGCTACGGCATGCTCAGTTCGTGCCTTCCGACCACCATCCAGTGCACTTCGTCCGGACCGTCGGCGAAGCGCAAATGGCGGACGTCCTGGTACATTTCGCCGAGCGGGCTCCAGTGCGAGATGCCGGTGGCGCCGTGCATCTGGATCGCCTGGTCGATGATCTTGCAGGTGCGCTCCGGCACCATGGCCTTGACCATGCTGACCCAGATCCGCGCTTCCTTGTTGCCGAGCACGTCCATCGCCTTGGCGGCTTTCAGCACCATCAGCCGCATCGCCTCGATCTCGCAGCGGGCCTGCGCGATGATCTGCATGTTGCCGCCGAGATGGGCGATCTTCTTGCCGAAGGCTTCGCGGGTCAGTCCCCGCTGCACCATCAGGTCGAGCGCCTTTTCCGCCTTGCCGATGGTGCGCATGCAGTGATGGATGCGGCCCGGGCCGAGACGGACCTGGGAGATCTCAAAACCGCGACCTTCGCCGAGCAGGATGTTCTCCTTCGGCACCCGGCAATTGTTGAAGCGCAGGTGCATGTGGCCGCGCGGCGCGTGGTCGTGGCCGAACACGTGCATGGGGCCCAAAATCTCGACACCGGGGGTGTCGATCGGCACCAGGATCTGCGACTGCTGCTTGCTGGGCGGCGCGTCGGGATTGGTCTTCACCATCACGATCATGATCTTGCAGCGCGGATCGCCGGCGCCCGAGATGTAGTATTTCTCGCCGTTGATCACCCACTCGTCGCCGACAAGCTTTGCGGTGGTCGAGATGTTCTTGGCGTCCGACGAAGCGACGTTCGGTTCGGTCATGGCATAGGCCGACCGGATCTCGCCGGCCAACAGAGGCTTCAGCCACTTCTCCTTCTGTTCCTTGGTGCCGACGCGCTCCAGCACTTCCATGTTGCCGGTATCGGGCGCCGAACAATTCATGGTTTCCGAGGCCATCGGATTCTTGGCGAGTTCGACCGCGATGTAGGCGTAATCGAGGTTCTTGAGGCCTTCGCCGGTTTCGGCGTCGGGCAGAAAGAAGTTCCAGAGACCCTCTTCCTTGGCCTTGTCCTTGGCCTTCTGCAGGCAGGCCAACTGTTCGTCGGTAAAGCTCCAGCGGTCCTTCTTGGCTTCGCCGAGCCGCATGAACTCGACCGACATCGGGTCGACGGTCTCGCGGATGAACTTCTTGACGTGCTCGTAGAGCGGGCGGACCTCGTCCGACATCCGCAAATCGTTGAGTTCCTCGCCCGGATTGAGATTGTAGGTCGTGGTTCGCGGGATGTAGGCGTGTTTCATGGATTATTTCCTCCCATTTGCGCTGACTAGACGGTCTGCGGGCGCGCGCTCGGCTCGTTGGCGGGCAATGTAGACGGGGGGCAGGGGCTTGCACAAGCGCGCGAAAGGCGCGGCGATTTTCCGCGCCGTGGGAAGTGCATTGACTTCCGGCCGCCAGCTCAGTTCGTTCCTCTCTTGCGGGCCTTCTGATCGAAGGCGCTCAGCACCGCGAGCGTCATCGCGGTGATGCCGGTTTCGATGGTCGGCTTCGGCACCGGGGCGAACAGCGGCGAATGATTGGCCGGTATCGGCGGACCGCCGTTACGGGCTGCGTCGATGCGTTCCTGATCATAGACGCCGATGTTGAACATCATCGACGGGACCCCGGCGCCGGCGAATTCGGAAAAGTCCTCGCTGGCGGTCCCCGGCGGCGAAACCCTCAACTTGTCGCCGAATGCCGCTTTCAGGACTTCAGCAGTGGCGGCGACCAATTCGGGATCGTTGATGACGGGCTTGGTGCCCTCGAGCATCTTGATGTCGGGCGCGGGAGCGCCCGACATGGCAGCGACGGCCTTTGCCGTTCGTTCGATCCCGGCGTGCAGCTTGGCCCGAACCTCGGGCTTGTAGGAACGAATGGTGCCGGAGAGCTGCACGGAGTCGGGAATGATATTGCCCACAGTCCCGCCGTGAATGGCGCCGACGGTGACAACGCCGAATTCGGTCGGATCCTTCTCGCGGCTGACTACGCTCTGCACGTCGACGATGAACCGCGCCGCCATCGCCACGGGATCGATGGTGTTGTGCGGCGCCGAGCCGTGACCGCCGCGGCCGTGGAACGTGATCTCGAGGCCGTCGGCGGCCGACGTGCCGACCCCGCTGCGATAGAAGATCGTGCCATGCGCAAACGGGCCGTCGTGAAGCGCCAGCGCGATGTCGGGTTTTGGAAAGCGCGTGAACAGGCCATGCGCCAACATGGCTTTCGCGCCGGCCACGATTTCTTCCGCCGGCTGGGCGATGAACATCAGCGTGCCGCGCCAATGCTCCTTGAGGCCGAGCAGCGTTTTCGCAGTGCCGACCCAGCTCGCCATATGGATGTCGTGGCCGCAGCTATGGGCAACGAACACCTCGCGGCCCATCCAGGTGGTCTTGTCGCGGCTCGCATAGTCGAGGCCGGTCTTCTCCTCCATCGGCAGGCCGTCGAGTTCGGTGCGGACCATGATGGTGGGCCCGTCGCCGTTCTTGTAGATGGCGACCAGTCCGGTCTTGCCGACGCCCTCGGTGACCTCGAAGCCGAGCGTGCGCATTTCAGCAGCAAGCCGCGCGGCGGTCTTCACTTCCTGAAATGCAAGTTCGGGATGAGCGTGCAGTTCCTTGTAGAGCGCGTCGAGCTTTGGATAGTCGTTCGCGATCGACGTCTCGATCGTTCTCTTGAGCTGGACGACATCAAGCTGCGCGTGGGCCGGCAGGAGAGTTGCCGCGAACAAGACGGCTGAAGCCGCCAATGAGCTTGAAAATCGATGCATGACTTCGCGCTCCTTGATCGAGCCGTCATGGCCGGCCTTGTGAGGGCATCCACGTTCTTCCTTCTACAACGAATACGTGGATGGCCGGGACAAGCCCGGCCATGACGGAAAGGTAGTTACGCGGGCATCCGGTGCATGGCGCAGATCTTGTTGCCGTCGGGATCGCGGAGATAGGCCAGGTAGAGCTTGCCGGCCGCACCCTCGCGAATGCCGGGCGGGTCTTCGCAGGAGGTTGCGCCATTGGCGATGCCGGCCGCATGCCAGGCATCGGCCTGCTCCGGCGAGTTGGCCAGGAAACCGATGGTGCCGCCATTGGCGGGGGTCGCGGGCTGGCCATTGATCGGCTTCGACACCGAGAAGGTGCCGGTCTTGGTGAAGTAGAAAATGCGGTGGCGGTCCACCTTGGCCGGCCGGATATCCAGCGTGCCGAGCAGGGCGTCGTAGAACGCCTTGGCCTTTTCCAGGTCGTTGGTGCCGATCATCACGTGCGAAAACATAACTTGCATCCTCCCATTTCACGACGGAAAGCCCGCCCGGCGCCGCTGCGCGCCAAAGCTAGGCGTCCGTTGCGGGCAAATGTAGACGGCGCCTTCGGCGTTGTACAAGCGGGCAATCGGCCATCCGCGGAAGAGCCGGCTTTCTGGAATCCGCCGGATTACGCTTTGGTAATCCTGCCGGGTTCCCGGCCGGCCACGCGACGCCGCGACGCATCCCGGCATCTTGAAGCGATACATGGGGAGTTCCTACCTGTGGGATGCCAGCCCCGGCATCCGGTCGCGGGCTGTGAGGAGACGACAATGAGCTACTTCAAGACTGCCATTCTTCTGGCCGGTCTTACCGGCCTCTTTATGGGCGTCGGCTATCTGATTGGCGGCGCCAGCGGTGCGATGATCGCGCTCGTGGTCGCGGCCGCAACCAACCTGTTCGCCTACTGGAATTCGGACCGCATGGTGCTGTCGATGTACGGCGCCCATGAGGTCGACCAGCGCACTGCGCCCGACCTTTACAACCTCGTGGGCGAGCTGGCCGGCCGCGCCGGCCTGCCGATGCCCCGCGTGTTCATCATGGACGAGGCGCAGCCCAACGCGTTCGCCACCGGCCGCAACCCGCAGAACGCGGCGGTCGCCGTGACCACCGGCCTGATGCAGCAGCTCAGCCGCGAGGAGCTCGCCGGCGTGATCGCGCACGAGCTCGCGCATATCAAGAACCACGATACGCTGCTGATGACCATCACCGCGACGATCGCCGGCGCGATCTCGATGCTGGCCCAGTTCGGCATGTTCTTCGGCGGCAACCGCGACAACAACGGCCCCGGCATCATCGGCTCGATCGCGATGATGATCCTGGCCCCGCTCGGCGCCATGCTGGTGCAGATGGCGATCAGCCGGACCCGCGAATACGCCGCCGACGATCTCGGCGCGCGGATCTGCGGTCAGCCGATGTGGCTGGCGTCGGCGCTGGCCAAGATCGCGGGTGCCGCGCATGTCGTGCCGAACCCGGAGGCCGAGCGCAATCCGGCGACCGCGCACATGTTCATCATCAACCCGCTGTCGGGGCAGGGCATGGACAATCTGTTCACGACGCACCCCTCGACCGAAAACCGCATCGCTGCGCTGCAGCAGCTCGCAGCGCAGATGGGCGGACGGGGCGGGGTGATACCGACGCAGAGCCGCGGCAACTACCCGCGCCGCAGCCCGTGGGGGCGGTCGACCGCATCGCGCGGGCCGTGGGGGTGATTTAGTCTCCGTCATTCCGGGGCGCGCCCTCTTGGCGCGAACCCGGAATCCAAGTCACTGCATCCAGTTCACCGCATCCAATTCACCACGGAGTTCGGCGTTAGATGGATTCCGGGTTCTCGCTTCGCGAGCCCCGGAATGACGACGCAGATTGCAAGCCCAATCTCAAAACGCCGTATAGCCGCCGTCGATCACGAAGCAGTCCGCCGTGTGATACGACGACGCCTGGCTCATGATGTAGACGGCGATGCCGCCGAAATCGCTGGGCTCGCCGAAACGACGGACCGGAATCCGCGGCATCACGTTGGCGACGAATTTTTCGTTGCCCATGATGCCGGCGGTCATGTCGCTCTTGATCCAGCCGGGCAGGATGGCATTGGCGGTGACGCCGTAGCGCGCCAGCTCGACCGCAAGCGCTCTGCACAGTGCGTTCAGCGCCGCCTTCGTCCCGGCGTAATGCTCGTTGCGGGCGGTGCCGAACAGCGAGGCCAGGCTCGAGGTGGCGACCAGCCGGCCGAACTTGTCGCCGGCTTCCGCGCGCTCGGTCATGTGGCGGGCCGCGGCCTGGAAGACATGGAACACGCCGTCGAGGTTGGTCGCGAACATGCGCCGCCATTCTTCCTCGGTACGGTCGATGAAGGCGCGCCGGCCGCCGCCGCCGATCCCGGCATTGGCGAAGCAGCCGTCGACCCGGCCGAACGTGTCGAGCGTGGCCATCATCGCCATTTTCACCGAAGCCGGATCCGAAACGTCGCACACCAGCGTATGCACCTTGCCGGGACCGCCCGACAGCGTCGCCGCCGCGCTCTTGTTCTTCTCGGCGTTGCGGCCCCAGATCGAGACGTTGCAGCCCTGGGCGTTCAACGCTTGCGCGATTCCGAGGCCGATGCCGCCATTGCCGCCGGTGATGACCGCCGTGCGGCCGGTGAGGTCGAAGATGCTCATTCGGTGTTTCCATTTGTCTTTGGGCGCGATAAGTCGTGCGCCCAGTGGCGGGCAGATGTTCTGCGGCAAGCATGGACAAGCGCGCCCGGAAAATCAAATATGGGTCGAGTTACCGAACCTTCCGCGCAGCGAATAGCGCGTAAACACAAGTCATGAGGAAACCATGCAATTCAAGCACGCCACGCTCGATTTCGACGGCCCGGTGGCCATCCTGAAGCTCGACCATCAGGAGGTCATGAACGCCGTCTCGATGGACATGCTGGGCGGGCTTTCCGAAGCGCTCGACGCCATCGAGGAGAAGCGGGACGAGGTGCGCTGCCTGGTGCTGACCGGCGCGGGCCGCGCGTTCTGCACCGGCGCCAATTTGCAGGGCCGCAACAACCAGAAGCCCGGCAAGAGCAACGCCGGGCAATCGCTGGAGATCGGCTTCCACCCGTTCCTGCGGCGCTTGCGCCGGCTGCATTGCCCGATCGTGACGGCGGTCAATGGTCCTGCCGCCGGCGCCGGCATGAGCTTTGCGCTGATGGGTGACATGATCCTGTGCGCGCGTTCGTCCTATTTCCTGCAGGCGTTCCGCCGCATCGGGCTGGTGCCGGATTGCGGCTCGACCTGGCTGCTGCCGCGCATGATCGGCAAGGCGCGCTCGGTCGAACTGTCGCTGATGGGCGAGCGGCTGCCGGCGGAGAAGGCGCTGGAGTGGGGTCTCGTCAACCGCGTCCATGACGATGCGGTGCTGATGGAAGAAGCGATGAAGCTCGCGCACGACCTCGCCAACGGCCCGACGATTGCGCTGTCGCTGATCCGCAAACTGTATTGGGACAGCCCGGAAAATTCCTTCGAGGAGCAGCTCAACCTCGAATATGAATCGCAGCGCATTGCGGGCGCGGCGGAAGACTTCAAGGAAGGCGTCAGCGCGTTTCTGGAAAAGCGTCCGGCCAAGTTCAGGGGCAAATGATCGAGGAGCAACTCGGACGCTGCGTCGCTTCCTGGTATCCGGGGGCGACCGGCGTGACCGGCGCGGCAAAGCTTTCCGGCGGCGCCAGCCAGGAAACCTGGACGTTCGACATCGTTCACGCGAGCGGCCATTTCGGTGCGATCCTGCGCCGGGCGCCGCCGGGTTACGGCGCGTCGCCGGGAAGGGCGGCCGGGCTTGATGCGGAAGCGACGCTGATGCAGCTGGCGCACGATGCCGGGTTGCCATCGCCGCGGGTGATGCACGTCCTGCGGCCGGAAGACGATCTCGGCACCGGCTTCATCATGCAGCGCATCGAAGGCGAGACCATCGCGCGCAAGATTTTGCGCGACGAGCAGTTCGCGGCCGCGCGGCCGATATTGGCGCGGCAGCTCGGCCGGGTGATCGCGGGCATTCACCAACTGCCGGCTTCGAAATTGCCGGAGCTGCGCGAAATGAGCGCCACGAAGGAACTGGCCGACCTTGAGCGTGAGTATCGCAGCTTCGGCTGGCCGAGGCCGGTGTTCGAACTGGCGCTGCGCTGGCTGCGCGAGCGCGATCCCGGACCGTCGAAACAGGTGACGCTGGTGCATGGCGATTTCCGCCACGGCAATCTCATCATAGGCCCCGACGGCGTGCGCGCGGTGCTGGATTGGGAGCTCGCGCATTTCGGCGACCCGATGGAGGACCTTGGATGGATCTGCGTCAATTCCTGGCGGTTCGGCGAGATCGACAAGCCGGTCGGCGGCTTTGGTTCGCGCGAAGATCTGTTCGCCGGCTACGCGGAAGCCGGCGGCACGGTCGATCCTGACCGCCAGATGTTCTGGGAAGTCATGGGTACGCTGCGCTGGGGCATCATGTGCTGCGGCATGATGCAGCGGTTTCGCAAGGGCCCCGACCATTCGATGGAACGGGCGATGATCGGCCGCCGCTCGTCGGAAACGGAGATCGACTTGCTGCGGCTGCTGGCGCCGCGGGGGAAGGCATGATCCCGAAAAGTGGGAACCGGTTTTCGGATAAGATCATGCCTCAAGAGAAAGACTGAGCGATGCAGGACGAGCCGACACCTACCGAACTGATCAAGGCGGTCGCGGATTTCCTTCGCAACGAGATCGTGCCCGAGATCAAGGGCCACAACGCCTTCAAGCTCCGCGTCGGCATCAACGCGCTCGACCTTGTGACGCGGCAACTCGCGTTGGCGGAGGGGAGCGATGCGGCGGAGGCGGTACGGCTGAAGCAGTTGCTGGGCGCGGATGGTTCGCTGCTCGAATTGAATCGCGCGCTGTCGGAGAAGATTGCGAAAGGCGAGATCGATCTGCAGACGCCGGGGCTAGCCGAACATCTCTGGCAGACCACGATGGACAAGCTCGCGGTCGATCAGCCGAACTACGCGTCGTATAAGCGGGAGTTGGGGAGCAAGTAGCCCCGATTTCACCCCATCGTCATGCCGGGCTTGACCCGGGCATCCACGTGCTGGCTTGCCTTTCAGCTGCAAAGAACGTGGATGGCCGGGACAAGCCCGGCCATGACGGAGAGAGCCGAGGAGGGTTAACGCCCCAGCCATTTCGGCGGGCGCTTCTCCGAAAACGCCTTCGGTCCTTCGATGTAATCCTGCGACGCCGCCATCGCCTTCACCGCCGGGAATTCCCGCTGCTCGGTCATCGCCTGTTCCAGCGACATGTCGAGACCGCGCTGGATCGCCTGCTTGGAGGCGCGGATCGACATCGGCGAGTTCTTGGCAATCGTCTCGGCCCAGCGCTCCGCCGCGGCCAGCGCTTCGCCCGCGGGAACCACCTCGTTGACGAAACCGAGTTCAAAACCTTCCTTGGCCGAGACGTGGCGGGCGGTGAGGATCATGCCCATGGCGCGCTTCAGGCCGATCTGGCGCGGCAGACGCTGCAGGCCGCCGGCCAGCGCGGCCAGGCCGACGCGCGGCTCGGGCAGGGCAAAGGTGGCGTTCTCCGAGGCGATGATGAGGTCGCAGGCCAGCGCGATCTCAAAGCCGCCGCCCATCGCAACGCCGTTGACGGCGGCGATGATCGGCTTGTCGCAGTCGAACCGCGTGGTAAGGCCGGCGAAGCCGCCCTTGTCCCAGCCGCGTTTGCCGCCCGCCGCCTGCCATTTCAGGTCGTTGCCGGCGCAGAACGCCTTGTCGCCGGCGCCGGTGACGATCGCGACCCACTGCTCGGGATCGGCGGCAAAATCGTCGAACACCTTGTTGAGTTCGAAATGCGCGTCGATGTGCAGCGCGTTGTACACTTCGGGCCGCGACAGCGTGACGATGGTGACCGGTCCCTTGCGCGTCACCTTTGAGAATTTAAGGTCCATGTTTGCTCCCGTCTGGATTTTTGGCGGCGAAGAATACTGACCTCGATCATAGCGCCGGCACGGCGTCCGGTCCCATCCAATTACGCAAGGCCCCCGCGCGCGCCCAAGCCTACACCGTTGCTTGACTTGGGCCCGGTCTTGCAACCTAAATCGATCCGAGCATGCGCGCCCTGTAGCGCCTAGACGCAAATCAAAACAGACGACAATTCCGGGAGAGACCGCCTTGGATTTCAACCTGCCTGCCGACCTCACGGCCTATCTCGCCGAGCTCGACGCCTTCATCGCGCGCGAGATCAAGCCGCTGGAGGAGGCCGACGACAACATCCGCTTCTTCGACCATCGCCGCGAATGGGCCCGCACCGATTTCGAGAATGGCGGCATGCCGCGGCATGAATGGGAGGCGCTGCTGCGCAAGGCCAAGAACCTCGCGGACGACGCCGGACATCTGCGCTTCGCGATCCCGAAGCGCTATGGCGGCAAGGACGGTTCCAACCTCTGGATGGCGGTCATCCGCGAGCATTTTGCCGCAAAAGGCCTCGGCCTGCACAACGATCTGCAGAACGAGCATTCGATCGTCGGCAACCTCCCGATCGTGACCATGCTCGACCGCTACGGCACCGACGAGCAGAAGGCGATGATCGACGGTTCGATCCGGGGCAAATACCGCATCACGTTCGGCCTGACAGAGCCCAACCACGGGTCGGATGCGACGCATATGGAGACCCGCGCGGTCCAGGCGGCGCGCGACAACGTCAAGGGCTGGATCATCAACGGCGAGAAGATGTGGACGACCGGCATGCACGTCGCCACCCACTGCGCGCTGTTCGCCCGCACCTCGGGCGATGACGGCGACGCGCGCGGCATCACCTGCTTCCTGGTCCCGGCCAAGAGCCTCGGCGTGAAGGTCGAGGAATATATGTGGACCTTCAACATGCCGACCGACCATCCGCGCGTCAGCTTTACGGATGTATTCGTGCCGGAGGATGCGCTTTTCGGCGAGGTCGGCCGCGGCCTGTCGCTGGCGCAATGCTTCGTGCACGAGAACCGCATCCGCCAGGCGGCGAGTTCGCTGGGCGCCGCGGTCTATTGCATCAATGAAAGCGTCAAATACGCGCGCGAGCGAAAGCCGTTCGGCAAGGCGCTGGCCGAGAACCAGGCGATCCAGTGGCCGCTGGTCGAACTGGCGACGCAGGCCGAGATGCTGCGGCTGTTGATCCGCAAGACCGCGTGGGAGATGGACCAACTGACCCAGGCGCAGGTCGAGCACACGCTCTCCGACCGGGTGTCGATGTGCAACTACTGGGCTAACCGCCTGTGCTGCGAAGCCGCCGACCGCGCCATGCAGGTGCATGGCGGCATGGGCTACTCACGCCACAAGCCGTTCGAACACATCTACCGCCACCACCGCCGCTACCGCATCACCGAGGGCAGCGAGGAAATACAGAAGCGCAAGGTCGCGGGATTTTTGTTCGGCTACATGGGCGCGGGGAAACATTGAATTCCACGCCGTCATGGCCCGGGCTTGTCCCGGCCATCCACGTCTTTTTACCGCAGGCAGAAAGCAAGGCGTGGATCACCGGGTCAAGCCCGGTGATGACGTGGAGAGAGCGTGGCGTGTGATCAGTTCACCCGGCGATCTTTCCCGGCCCAATACGGTTCACGCAAATTCCGCCGCAAGATCTTGCCCGACGGATTGCGCGGCAGGGCTTCGAGAAAATCCACCGACTTCGGCGTCTTGTATCCTGCAATGCGCTCGCGGGTGAAATTGATGATGTCGGTCGCGGTCGCCTGCTTGCCCGGCTTCATCACCACGATCGCTTTCACTGCTTCGCCCCATTTGTCGTCGGGGATGCCGATCACGGCGGCTTCGGCGACGTCAGGGTGGTCGCACAGCGCGCTCTCGACCTCGGCCGGATAGATGTTCTCGCCGCCGGAGATGATCATGTCCTTGATGCGGTCGTGGATATAGAGGTAGCCGTCCTCGTCCATGTAGCCGGCGTCGCCGGTGCGCAGCCAGCCGTCGGCGCCGAGCGTTTTTTCGGTCGCCTCCGGCAGGTTCCAGTAGCCGGCCATGTTGGAGCCGGAGCGGGTGGCGATTTCGCCGACTTCGCGCGGCGGCAACGGTTTTCCGTCGGGATCGAGGATCGCGAGTTCAATGCCGGGCAGCGCCTTGCCGGCGGAGCGCATGCGTTCCAGCCCCTCGACGTGATCCTCGGGCGGCAGGGCGACGATGGTGCCCGTGGTCTCGGTCATGCCGTACATCTGCACGAACCCGCACTTGAACACTTCGATACATTCCTTCAGGAGCGCTGCCGGGATCGGCGAGGCGCCGTAGAGCATGTATTTCAACCGCGAAAAGTCCACCTGCCGCGCGCGCGGCTGCCGCACCACGAACTGCATCGCGGCGGGCACCATGAACAGTTTGGTGATGCCGGACTGCTCGAAGAAATCCAGCACCTTGGTCGGATCGAACTCGCGCGCGATCACGCCGCGGGCGCCGTGATAGAGGCCCATCACGCCCCAGCCGGAGCCGCCGATATGGAAGATCGGCATCGCCACCAGCGAGACGTCGTCGGTCGACCATTTGTTCCAGTCGGGCTTTTCGGCCTCGCTGCCGGTCTGCACCAGGTTGAGGAAGTTGGCGTGCGACAGCATCGCGCCCTTGGGCTTGCCCGTGGTGCCCGAGGTGTAGAGCTGGATCGCGATGTCCTTCGTGTCGATCGGCACCTTCGGATCGTCGGCGCTTGCGGCATCGCGCCACGCCGTAAAATCCTGCCATTCCGGCGCGCCGCCTTCCGTGGTGATGATGGTGCGGACGTCGGGCAGTTGCGGCTTGATGTTGCGGACCTGGGCGATGAATTCGGGACCGACGAACAGCACCGGCGCCTTGCAGTCGCCGACGATGAAGGCGACCTCCGGCCCGGCGAGGCGCCAGTTCACAGGCGCCATCACCACATTGGCCTTCATCGCGCCCATCAGCAGTTCGAAATAGATGTCGCTGTTCTTGCCGAGATAGGCGATGCGCTCGCCGGGTTTGACGCCCAGCGCGATCAGGGCATTGGCGACGCGGTTGGTCTTGACGTCGAACTCGGCGAAGGTGGTCTGGCGTCCCTCGAACTCGTAGGCGACGGCGTCGCCGCGCGTCTTGGCGCGGTCGCGCACCATGTCGGCAAGATTGGTCAGTTGCTGGGCAGCGGACATGTCTCTCCCGTATCGTCTTGTTATTGTTCCGCGCAGTTTGGGGGTATCGCGCGCGAAAAACAATATGTCCGCGTCGTCCCGGTGAAGGCCGGGACCCATTCGCCGCGGCCTATCGGTGACGCGATGGAGCTGGTTGTTTTCGTAACAATCGACGACGGTGGGTATGGGTCCCGGCCTTCGCCGGGACGATAACTCAGGTAATCTACCCCCGTGCCGCGCGGTCCTTCTCGTTCTGCGCCTTGATCGAGTCCCGCGCCTGGTTCCAGTCGGCGTCGCTCCAGTCGCGGAGCTGATAGAAATTGCCGCCCATCGCGAGCGCCTGAGCGCCGTCCATGGCGATGGTTTCGCCGTTGATCCAGTCGCAGCCGCCGGAGATCAAGAACACCGCGAGGTTCTGCAACTCCTCCATGGTGCCGACCCGGCCCATCGGGTTCATCGCCTTGGTGCGTGCGCCGGCCTCGTCGCCGGGCTTAATGCGCTTGCTCATGCCCTCGGTCGGGATTTCGCCGGGCGCAATGGTGTTGAGGCGGATGCCGTATTTGCCCCATTCGACCGCCAGCGACATGGTCATGGCGTGGATCGCCGATTTGCTCATCGCCGACGGCACCACGTAAGGCGAGCCGTTGCGCACCCAGGTCACGGTGATCGACACCACGTTGCCGCGCAGTTTTTCCGCGATCCAGCGCCGGCCTACCGCATGCGTGACATAGAACGTGCCGTGCATGACGATGTTGGCGACGGCGTCGAAGCCGCGCGGCGAAAGCTCTTCCGACCGCGATATGAAATTGCCGGCGGCGTTGTTGATGAGGTCGGTGAGGGGGCCGGAAGTGGTCCAGATCGCCTCGATCATCTCGTCGACCGCCATCGCGTTGCGGATGTCGACGCCGTGGCTGACCACGCGCCCGCCATACTCGCCCATCAGTTCGGTCGCGGTCTCGTCGCACACGATCTTGCGGCGGCCGCAGATATGGACCTCGGCGCCGAGTTGCAGAAACCGCGCGGCCATGGATTTGCCGAGGCCGGTGCCGCCACCGGTGACGAGGATGCGCCGCCCGGCGAGAAGCTGATCGTTGAACATCGTTTCCACCCACGGGAGTTGCTGTTAATTGGTCGATTGACTAAAACTCGTCAAGGCCGTTCTGTAAAGCATCAAGCCATCAAGCGTGGAGGAATTCTCATGGAGCAACGCGTCTCGATCTCGATTTCGGACGGCATTGCCGATGTCCGACTGGTGCGGGCCGACAAGATGAATGCGCTCGATGCCGCGATGTTCGAGGCGCTGGTAGCCGCCACCGAGCGGCTCGCCCACGAGAAGGGCGTCCGGGCGGTAGTGCTGTCCGGGGAGGGGCGGGCTTTCTGCGCCGGTCTCGACATGGGGCGCTTTGCGGCGATGAAGGAGAATGGCGGTAACGGGATCGCCGGCGGCGAGAAACGCGACCTCACTGCACGCACGCATGGGTTGG
>CAZSRR010000017.1:0-130602 GCA_964609175.1 uncultured Bradyrhizobium sp. | reverse complement strand
GGAACATCGGGATCAGGCCGGCGTCGGAGGCGCCCTGCACGTTGTTCTGGCCGCGCAGCGGATGCAGCCCGGTGCCGGGACGGCCGACCTGTCCCGTCGTCAGCGCCAGCGCGATCAGGCAGCGCGCGTTATCTGTGCCGTGGATGTGCTGGCTGATGCCCATGCCCCAGAAGATGATCGAAGCCCGCGAGCGCGCGTAGGTCCGCGCCACCTCCTTCAGTGTCTCCGCGGGGATGCCGCAGATCGCTTCCATCTTCTCCGGCGGAAATTCCTTGATGCGCTCGGCGAGGTCGTCAAACCCTTCGGTATAGCCCGCGATATATTGCTGGTCGGTCAGCCCCTCGGTGATGATGGTGTGCAACATCGCGTTCAGCATCGCGACGTCGCTGCCGGGCTTGAACGCCAGATGCTTCCAGGCGTGGCGCGACAGCGTCTGCCGGCGCGGGTCCATCACGATCAGCTTGGCGCCGCGCTTGGCGGCGTTCTTGATGTAGGTTGCAGCCACCGGATGGTTCACGGTCGGGTTGGCGCCGATCACGATGATGACCTCGGCATCCATGGCGGCGGCGAACGGCGCCGACACCGCGCCCGAATTCAGCCCCTCCATCAGCGCCGCCACCGACGAGGCGTGGCACAGCCGCGTGCAGTGATCGACATTGTTGGAGCCAAATCCGGTGCGCACCAGCTTCTGGAACAGATAGGCTTCCTCGTTCGACCCCTTGGCCGACCCGAACCCGGCCAGCGCCTTGACGCCCTTCTCGTCGCGAATCTTGACGAGGCCTTTTGCCGCGATATCCAGCGCCTCTTCCCAGGACGCCTCGCGGAAATGCGTGAACGGATTGGCGGGATCGACCTGGTCGTTGGCGTCCTTCTTCGCATTCGGCAGCCGCACCAGGGGCCTGGTCAGGCGATGCGGATGATGGATGTAATCGAAGCCGAAGCGGCCCTTGACACAGAGGCGGTTATGGTTGGCCGGGCCGTCGCGGCCCTCGGCATAGATCACCTTCTCGTCCTTCACCTGATAGGTGACCTGGCAGCCGACGCCGCAGAACGGGCACAGCGAATCGACCTTCCTGTCGGCGTAGGTGACGCGGGTCTGGTTCTCGTCCAGCATCACCGAAGGCATCAGCGCGCCGGTCGGGCAGGCCTGCACGCATTCGCCGCAGGCGACGCAGGTGGATTCACCCATCGGATCGTCGAAGTCGAATACGATCTTGGCGTCGTGGTTGCGATAGGCCATGCCGATGACGTCGTTGACCTGCACCTCGCGGCAGGCGCGCACGCATAGGCCGCACTGGATGCAGGCATCGAGATTGACGCGCATCGCCGGATGGCTGCTATCGCCCTGCCAGCGCTCGGCCGCCGGAAAACGGCTCTCGGTGACTTCGACCTTCTCGGCCCAGTGCCAGAACTTCGAATCCGGATCGTGCGAGGTTTCGCGCGCCGGCTGGTCGGCGACCAGAAGCTCCATCACCATCCTCTGCGCCGCGACCGCACGCGCGCTTTCGGACTTCACCTTCATGCCGACGCTCGGCGTGCGCTTGCAGGACGCCGCCAGCACGCGCTCGCCCTCGATCTCGACCATGCAGGCGCGGCAATTGCCGTCGGGGCGGTAGTCCGGCGCCGGCGAGTAGCACAGATGCGGGATTTCCTTGTTGTGGCGCTTTGCGACCTGCCAGATGGTCTCGCCAGCGTTGGCCTCGACCTGCTGGCCGTCGAGTTCGAACTTGATTCTGGTCATTCCGCCGCTTCCTTGAACTCGTCGGGGAAATATTTGATGACGCACGACAAGGGATTCGACGCCGCTTGCCCCAGCCCGCAGATCGAGGCGTCGCGCATCGCCTGGCTCAACTGGTCGAGCAGTTCGCGGTCCCACGCCGGGCGCTCCATCAGCACCGCCGCCTTCTGGGTGCCGACCCGGCACGGCGTACACTGGCCGCAGCTTTCATCCTCGAAGAATTTCATCAGGTTCAACGCCGCGCCCTTCACGCTGTCCTGCTCGGACATAATGACGACCGCGGCGGAACCGATGAAGCAGCCGTATTTTTCCAGCGTGCCGAAATCGAGCGGGATATTGTCCATGTGCGCCGGCAGGATGCCGCCCGATGCGCCGCCAGGAAGATAGGCGTGAAACGTATGGCCATCGGCCATGCCGCCGCAGAACTCGTCGATCAGTTCGCGCACGGTAACACCCGCCGGCGCCAGCTTCATGCCGGGATTTTTCACGCGGCCCGACACCGAATAGCTGCGCAACCCGTGGCGATCGTTGCGGCCGTGGCCTTTCCACCAGTCGGCGCCCTTTTCGACGATGTCGCGCACCCACCACAGCGTTTCGATATTGTTGATCAGCGTCGGCAGGCCGAACAGGCCGACCTGAAACGGATAAGGCGGCTTGTGCCGCGGCAGGCCGCGCTTGCCCTCGATCGACTCCAGCAGCGATGATTCCTCGCCGCAGATATAGGCGCCGGCGCCGCGGCGCAGGTGGAGCACAGGACCGCCGGGCGGCAGCTTCGCGATCTCGCGGGTGAGGATTTCGCGCGAGGCCGGATATTCGTCGCGCAGATAGATGTAGACGTCGCTCGCCTCGACCACATGGGCGCCGATCAGCATGCCCTCGAGGAAGCGATGCGGATCGGTCTCGAGATAAAAGCGATCTTTGAACGTCCCGGGCTCGCCCTCGTCGCCGTTGACTGCCATCAGGCGCGGACCGGGCTCGCCGAGCACCGCGCGCCATTTGCGCCCGGTCGGAAAACCGGCGCCGCCGAGCCCGCGCAGCGAGGCGTCGTCGAGCGACTTCAGCAGATCCTCTTTCGTCATCGCGCCGGAGCGCAAGCGATCGAGCAGCTTATAGCCGCCACCGGCGACATAGGCGTCGAAGTCCACATAGTCGGGCAGATGCGCGTGGGTGTCGCCGGCCGTGGCGGCGGCGAGCACACTCGTGACCGTGGCATGATCGACGAAGTGATGGCCGACTTCGGCGGCCGGCGCGGTGTCGCAGCGGCCGACGCAGGGCGCGCGCACCACGCGAATGCCGGGGCCGCACTTCTCCTGCAGTTCATGCAGCAGCTTCTCCGCGCCCATCATCGCGCAGGTCAGCGAATCGCAGACGCGGATCGTCAGCGGCGCGATGCCGGGCGTGCCCTCTTTCACGACATCGAAGTGCGCGTAAAAGGTCGCGGTCTCGAACACTTCGGCGAACGACAGTTTCATCTCGTCGGCCAGCGCCGCGAGATGCGCCGCCGAGATCTGGCGGTACTTGTCCTGGATCAGGTGCAGATGTTCGATCAACAGATCGCGCTGGCGCGGCCGGTCGCCGAGCAGAAGTTCGATCTCGTGGGCGGCGGTCGGATCGACCTGGCGGCCCTTCGGCGTTGCCTTGGCCCGCTTCCTTCCCGCGCCCGGATGCTCGAACGAGCGGACCGCTTGTACATCGTGGACAGTCATGGTGGGCGTCTCGTTCTACGGACTTGAACTCGCTCAATCCTAATCTCTGGCATGCCAGATGCCAACAGAATTGTAGCGTTCCGATAAGCATTTAAGCCGCGGCTGGATGTGGGTGCCCGCGCCCATCCGCGGCGTGTCTTCGCTCGCGACGGCCTTGCTCGACAGGCCCGATGAGACCGCGAAATGACCGCAAGATCAATAAAGCGATCCCATGTGGCGATTGCGAAGGCCTATCGACCGTAACGTCGCTGACGCCCAAAAGCCCTATGAGTTCGGCTTCTCGGTCGAACTGTTTGCCTTTTCGATCAAGAACACGATTCGATCCTGGCTGCGCTCTGTGATTTCGACCATGTCGCCGGTCTCGCGAATCAGGTTCGGGATGTCGATCACCGCAAGCGGATCGGTGCAAAGCACTTCCAGCCTGTCGCCGGGCGGCAGTGTCTTCAGCGCCTTGCGCGTCTTCAGCGCCGGCAACGGACATTTCAGGCCTGCGAGATCGAGTTTCGTGGTGGTCATCGTCCGACCATGGCCAAGCGGCTCTGCATCGTCAACGGGCATCAATTGATCAGGCCTGCATAGGACAGGAAACCGACCGTCTCGCCGGGCGTGACCTGTGCGACGTCCTCGCCGAGTTCGACCAGCCCGTCGGTATCAGCCAACGAGGACAATAACCCTGCGCCCTCGCGCGGAAATTTCACCGCTTCGAGCGTACCGTCCGCACCTTTGCGCAGGGTGACGCGGACATATTCCCGGCGCGCGATCTTCTTGTTGTAGCTGAACGCAGCACGCACCGGCATCGGCAGCAGCGGTTCCGGCCGCGCGCCCGACAGCGCCAGAATCGTCGGCCGGACCACGTGGACGAAGGTGACAAAACTCGCCACGGGATTACCGGGAAGGCCGATGAACGGCGTGCCGCCGATGATGCCCATCGCAACCGGCCGTCCCGGCTTGATCGCCATCCGCCACAGCACCAGCCGGCCGACGCTTTCGACGCTGGCCTTGACGTGATCCTCCTCGCCGGTCGAAACGCCGCCGGTGGTAAGGATCAGGTCATGACTGCCGGCGACGTCCTGCAGCGCGCGAGCAAGCGCGGTGCGGTCGTCCCTGATGATGCCGAGATCGCTGACCTTGCAGCCGAGCCGCGCCAGCATCGCCATCAGCATGAAGCGGTTGGAATCGAACAATTGCGCAGCGGCGCGCGCTTCCCCGGGCGACGCCAGTTCGTTCCCGGTGGAGAACACGGCAACATGCAGCCTTCTCACGACATCGAGCTGCGTCAAGCCGAACGCCGCGGCCAGCGCGACATCCTGCGGCCGCAACCGCTGGCCCGCCTTCAGCGCTGCAGTGCCCGGCGGAATGTCTTCGCCCGCCGGACGCACATTGGCGCCGGGCTTCAAGCCCGCGGGCAGCACGACCTCGTCGCCGTCGACAAGGACGTCTTCCTGCATGAATACGGTATCGGCGCCTTCAGGCATCGGCGCGCCGGTGAAGATTCGCATCGCTCGCCCCGGCATGACGGGTGCATGCGAAGCGCCGCCGGCCTGGACACGTCCGCTGACGCGAAAGGTTTGCGCTTCCTTTTGCGGCAGGTCGCGGCTCGCCACTGCATAGCCATCGACCGCGGAGTTGGTGAAGGGCGGCAGCGGCAGCGGCGCCAGAATGTCGTGCGCCAGGATCCGGCCATCGGCGCGGGCAAGCGTCACTGTCTCGATATCGACGACCGGCGTCACGCGCGCCGCGATCAGGCCGACGGCCTCATCGACCGACATCATCGGCCCGCCGAAGGCAAAACAATCGTCGGACAATTGCGCCATCTGCCTGCTCAGCCCTCAGCTTCGCATTTCGCCATCACGTCCTCGAGCGAGATCGCCGATTTCAGCAGCATCGCCGCCACCGCCTCGATGTCGTCGAGATGGGCGGTCGGCAGCGTGGTTTCAACCGCACTATCGGTGGCAATCCCGACGATGCCGGGATCGTCGGGGAACAGTAGCGGCTTGGCATTCGCGGCGCGATACACCTCGATCTTGCGGTGCGGCTCGCGCTTGAAGCCCTCGACGACGACAAGATCGACCCGCGCCATCTTGGCCAGCAGTTCCGGCAGTCGCGGCTCGGCGGCGCCGCGCAACTCGTGGATCAAAGCCCAGCGCCGGCTGGACGACACCAGAACCTCGGCCGCACCGGCCTCGCGGTGCTTCCAGGAATCCTTGCCGGGCACGTCGACATCGAAAGCGTGATGGGCGTGCTTGATCACGGAAACGCGCAGGCCCCGCTTCTGCAATTGCGGGATCGCCCGCGTCAGCAAGGTGGTCTTGCCGGCGCCGCTCCATCCTGCGAGGCCTATGACTTTCATGACGTACTCCGAACCGAAACTTCGCCCTTCGCCGTCATGCCCCGGCTTGACCCGGGCATCCACGTCTTGACGCTAGTGCCGAAGCAGGACGTGGATGGCCGGGACAAGTCCGGCCATGACGGAGTAATTGGTGACTTGCGTCATGTGGTGCTTATATCAGCCTTCGAACAAAGTCATGCTAGCCTCGATGATATGATGAGAATCGATAAAGCCTCCGCCCCCCTGATCGTGCCGGCTCCCGAGGATCCACGGCTGACCGAGCGCGTCGCCGGGACCGACCAGACCGGGGCGGCGGTCGAAATCCGGGTGCCGGTGGAACGGCCGCTGACGCTGTATCTGAACGCGCAGGAGATCGTCACCATGATGACGATCGGCGACTATCCGGAATACCTCGCGCTCGGCTATCTCCTGAACCAGAACATGCTGAAATACGACGACGTCGTCACCGAGGTCGAATATGACGACGACCTTCAGGTGGTCGTGGTACGAACCGAGCACCATACCAATTTCGAGGCCAAGCTGAAGAAGCGCACGCAGACCTCCGGCTGCGCCCAGGGCACCGCGTTCGGCGACCTGCTCGAGGCGGTCGAAAGCGTCGCGCTGCCGAAGGCCGAATTGCGCACCTCCTGGCTCTACGAGATGACGCGCACGATCAACACCATGCCCTCGCTCTATCTGGAAGCCGGCGCGATCCACGGCTGCGTGCTGTGCAAGGAGGGAACCCCTGTCTGCTACACCGAGGATGTCGGACGCCACAACGCCGTCGACAAGATCGCCGGCTGGATCTATCGCCACGGCGTCGATCCTGCCGACAAGATCCTCTACACCACCGGCCGCCTCACCTCGGAGATGGTGATCAAGACCGTGCGGATGGGCATTCCCATCCTGGTCTCGCGCTCCGGCTTCACGGCATGGGGCGTCGAACTCGCGCGGCAGGTCGGGCTGACGCTGGTCGGCCGCACCCGCGGAAAGCGCTTCATCGCGCTGTCCGGCCAGGAGCGCATCGTGTTCGACCAGAACCTCGATTACGTCGAGGAAGAATCCGCGCGGCACAAGCGCAAGGGCGAGAGCGATGACTGACAAGATTCCCGGCGTGCTGCTCGCCGGCGGATTGGCGCGTCGCATGGGCGGCGGCGACAAGCCGATGCGTACGATTCTGGGCCGCACCATTCTCGATCGCGTGATCGCGCGGCTGCAGCCGCAATGCGATGGCCTCATCCTGAATGCGAATGGCGATCCCGCGCGCTTCGCCGCGTTCGGGTTGCCGGTCATCGCCGATGGAGTGGCAGATTTTCCGGGGCCGCTCGCGGGCATCCTTGCGGCATTGGACTGGGCCGCAGCCAACCGGCCGGATGTGGAATTCGTGCTGAGCGCCGCGGCCGACTGCCCCTTCCTGCCGCGCGACCTGATGTCGCGGCTTCATGGCGCACTCAAGGAAGAAAATGCCGAACTGGCGGTGGCGGCCTCCGGCGGTCAGTCGCATCCGGTGATCGGGCTATGGAGTGTGCGGCTGCGAGAACAACTCCGTCACGCGCTCGTGGTCGAGGATATCAGGAAAATCGATCGCTGGACCGCGCGATTCAGGCTCGCGACGGTGTCCTGGCCGACCACGCCGCTCGATCCGTTTTTCAACGCCAACACCATGGACGACATCGCCGAGGCGGAACGGCTGGCCGCGCTGGACGGCGGTTAGCGCCTGCCCGCGCCGGATTGAACCCGGCCTCGACTGGAGGCGACGACTGGATATCCGGGCCGGTATCCGCCCGCCAAAGTCGAGAAACGCAGATGAGCGAACTTCTTTCGCGCGTGCTGAATTTCACCGTCCGAGCGATCGCTCTTGTGCTCGACGTCATGGTCCCGGTTTCGGACGCGAAGCGTTTTGCCGGCTGGATCGCCGGCGGCCGCACGCTCCTTGCCGCGCCTATCGAGTTGCGGGTCCTGACGCCGGCGGCGCAGCGCATACTGGCCGAGGCCGAACGACGCCACCGCTTCCTGTTACTGCCCCGCAGATAGCTCCGGCCCTACGCCGCCAGCGGCGCTGCCCACGCGTTGTAGCCGTAGACCCAGTCGGCGTTGGTCTTTCCGCTCAGCCACGTATTGGCGCGCGAGGTCTGCTGGATGCGCGTGGTGCGCTCCTTGCGCGTCGCCTCGAAGCGGCGGAATGCATCGGCGATACCTTCGCGCGCGACGCCATCAAGGCAGCGCGACAGCACCGCGGCATCCTCGATCGCCATCGCCGCCCCCTGCGCCATGTAAGGCGTCATCGGGTGGCAGGCATCGCCGAGCAGCGTGACGTTGCGATCGCTCCAGCGGTCGAGCGCGGGACGATCGACGATCGCCCATTTGTGCACGTCTGGACATGCGGCGAGCACCTGCTCGACCTGGCGATGGAAGCCGGCGAAAGCCTTGCGCAACTCCTTCACGTCGCCCTTGGCCGACCAGGATTCGATGCGAAATTCCGGCTCCGGCTGGCTGGTAACGAGATAGATCTCGCTGCGATCCGGCTTGACGTAATAGATCACGATGTGGCGATCCTCGCCCCACCATTTGGTGCAATCGTCGATCCTCTCGCCATTCAGCAACGCGGCGGGATAAGTCGTGCGATAGGCGATCCGCCCAGTGAAGCTGACAGGCGTGACGCCGAACAACCGGTCGCGCACCAGCGAGTGAATGCCGTCCGCGCCGATCATAGCATCGGCAGCAACGCTCGCGCCGTTTGTGAATGTCAGCTGGACGCCATTGCCTGTCTCGTCGAATCCGGCGAGTTTGTGGTTCAGTCTGACGCACTCGACGGGAACGGCGCTGGCGAGCGCCGCATGCAGATCGCCGCGATGTGCCAGAAGATATGGCGCGCCGAATTTTTCCTCGGCGCTTTCGCCGAAGATCATGTCGAACTTGACCTCGCCGGTGCGCCAGTCGCGGTTATTCCAGGAGCGCGGATAAAACGACTGTCCGCGCAGCCGCGCCTCCAGCCCCAGTCCGCGCAGCACCTGCATCGCGTTACAGCCGATCTGAATGCCGGCGCCGATCCGCGCGAACTGCGACGCCTGTTCGTAGACGGTGACATCGATGCCCAAGCGCCGCAGCGCCGCGGCGGTCGCAAGCCCGCCCATGCCGGCGCCGATGATTGCAATCGAGAGCGGTCTTGCCATTGCCATCCCTGCCCGGACCATTTCAACGATTTTTCGGATTATGGCGCGCCCACGCGCGCAAAGACATACTGGATCATCCTCATGACGAACCGAAAGCCCTGCTTGCGTCTCACGCAGGCCTGCGCGCCATGAAGCTTTCGGGTGGCGTCCAGGTTCCAGGGATATGGACGTTCGCCCAGCGACAGATCTCCTGCAAGACCGGAAGCAGGGCCTCACCCTTGGGCGTCAGCTTGTATTCGAAACGCGGGGGACGCCGCTGATACGCCGACTTCGTGACCAGGCCTGCCGCCTCCATCGCGGCCAGCCGATCGGTCAGAACATTGGTCGTAATGCTCTCCGGTGACGTCAGAAACTGCGAGAAGCGGCTCTTGCCGTTGAGCAGATCGCGCAGGATCACCAGTGTCCAGCGGTCACCGGCGATATCGAGTGTCGACGCAATCGGACAGCCGGATCTTGGCGGGCGGGTCAAGAAGCAAGATCTCCAAATAGTAACTTGTTAATTGCAATTCACAACTGACTACGGTATAGTCATCAAAATCGGGATTTGCAATGCGAAGGAGAACGCCATGCCGCGCGGATTCACAGGGAGTTGCCTGTGTGGCGCCGTTCATTTTACGAGTTCGGCCGATGCCCAGATGGTCGGACATTGCCATTGCGTCGACTGCCGCAAGTCGAGCGGCACGGGCCACTGTACGCACCTCGTCGTCCCCGAAGAGGCGTTCTCCGTCACTGGGTCGGTCACCTTTTACGATCGCGCGGCGGACAGCGGGAACATGGTCAGCCGCGGATTCTGCGGAACCTGCGGATCACCGATCTACTCGAAAAATTCCGGCATGCCGGGCGTCGTATTTCCCCGCGCCTCGGTGCTCGACGATCCCGAAGTCGCCCAGCCGCAGATGGTTGTCTATGCCAGCCACGCTCCGTCATGGGATCACATCAGCCCGGCATTGCCGGCCTTTGCCACCATGCCCGAGGGAGGGCCGCAGCAGGCCACCGCAGCGGCCCGGCCGGCGGGTTGAGGTGTGGCTTATGACGCCGCCGAAGCCTTGCGGCGACCAGGTGCATTGATCGTGGCAGGGGCTTGGTTCTGCGGAGGAAGAAACTCGGGTCCTTTCACGCTCAGGCCGGACGAAACCCCGCATGCTCGAGCGCGGTACGTGCTTCGTCCGACGCCAGCGCGTCGAGAAAGGCCTGCACGGCCGGTCGCTGCTTGCGCGCAGCTACCAGCGCGAAATCATAATGCTCCTCGGCAAAGGGAGTGAAACCCAGGTTTGACGCATGCGCGACGGGCGCAATGGTCATGCCCCAGTCGGCGCGATGCTGCGCCACCGCGGCTGCCACCGCGTTGTGCGAGCGCGGCTGATTCCAGTAACCGTCGGGCTTTGCCCCGCCGAGCAGCCGGTCGATGAGAATGCGCGTGCCCGCGCCCTGGTTGCGGTTGACCATGATGCAGGCGGAATCAGCGAGCGCCGCGCGGACCGCTTCTTCGGCGCTCAGGCCTTCAAAGCGCCGGTCGCCCTTGCGGAATACGATGCCCTGCATGCGCCGCCAGCCCGGCACCAGTTCGAGTCCCTCGGCGAGATAGGGTGTGTTGTAGGTTTCGGTCTTCTCGTCGAACAGATGGATCGGCGCAAAATCGCACTCGCCGCGCTTCGCAGCGGCGAGGCCGCCAAGGCTGCCGACCGCGATCGAGCGCACGACGAGGCCCGCATGCGCCAGCGGCGCGGTGACGAGATCGAGCCCGGTGCAGTGGCTGCCGACGATGACGAGATCCGGCACCCGCACATGCGGCGTGAACAGCGTCACCTCGGCCGTAGCTCCCGCCGGCATGTAATCGGCCAACGCATCGATCCTCAGAAAGCCGTCGGCCTGCGCGAAAGAGGTGATGGCGCCCGAGCCTTTTCCTGTCGGGTATGCAATCAGGCCGTCCGATCCTTCGACGAGCGACACCATCACGAATTCGGTGCGGCCGAGTTCGGAAGCTATTCTGACCGGCACGCGGGCGTTGACCTTGGCGTCGGAACGCGGCGGCAGGCCTGCCATCCGACGCAGCACTGGCACGATCATATCGTGAAAGGTGAACATCGCCGAAGTCGGGAATCCCGGCAGAATGATGACGGGCTTGCCGTCGCACACCGCAAGGCATAGCGGCTTGCCGGGCTTGAGCGCGACGCCATGGGCGATGATGCCGGGCTTGCCGAGCCGGCCGATGATGCGATGGGAGAGATCGCCCGCGCCCTTGGACGTTCCACCCGACAGCACCAGCATGTCGCTTTGCGCAAGCGCTGCGCGCATCGCGGCTTCGAGTTGCACCTCGTCGTCGGGGATGGCGCCGGCAAAATGCGCCTCGCCGCCATTCTCCGCGATGGCCGCTGTCACGATCGCGCCGTTGGTATCGTAGATCGCGGCTGGCCGCAGTTTTTCACCAGGCTGCACCAGTTCGTCGCCGGTGGAGATGATGGCGACGCGCGGCCGGCGCGCAACGCTTACCTGCGCGATGCCGCAGGCCGCCAGCATGCCGATCTCCCGCGAGCCGATCACGGTGCCGGCGCGCAGCAGCGCCTCGCCGCGCGCGATATCGGAACCGGCATAGGAAACGAATTGACCCGGCGACGCGGCGCGGCGGATCTCGATCGCCCGAGGCCCCGCCGGCTGCGTATGCTCGACCATCACGACGGCGTCCGCCCCGCGCGGCACCGGGCCGCCGGTGGCGATCGGCGTCGCCGTTCCCGACAGCACCGGCCGCACTGGCTGAATGCCGCAGGCGATCACCTCGTCGTTCAGCATCACGCGCACCGGCGACGCCTCGGCGGCAGCGGCGAGGTCGGCGGAGCGCACCGCAAAGCCGTCGACGTTGGAACGGTCGAATGGCGGCACGTCGATCGGCGCCGTCACGTCCTCGGCCAGCGCGCAGCCGAGCGCATCGGCGAGTGGACGCGGCTCTGCCGGCACCGAGCGCGGAAACAGCGCGGCTTCGAACCGCGCCAGCGCATCCTCGCGCGACAGGATTGTCAGGAACTGGTCCTGATCGATGTCACGATCCCTTGGCGATGGCGTTTTAATCATTCCCAGCCTATTTCAATCCCGCAACATGTAGGCATCAACCGGACTGCCTGCCGCAAATCCTTCCGAGCCGCCTGATATGACAAGCAAGGCTTCGGCGCGCGCGATCGCTTCCAGCGACAATTCGCCCACCGCGATCGGCGCCCACTGATCCCGCTGCCGCTCCAGCAACGCGATCTCCGCGATCCCGACGCTGGAGGCAATCTTGCGTGCCAGCGGCAAATCGACCGACTTGCGCGAACGGCGGCCCGAGAGGCGATCGAACACCGGAAGCGCCAGCGTCCACCATGCCGCAAAGGCCTGATCCGGCCTGCCCGGCAGCACGATAACGGGCGTCTTGCCGATACGTCCCACCGCGGCGGTGCGGCCCGGCTGCAGGGCAATGCCATGGGCGAGAACTTTTCCGCACGCGGCCAATGCCGTCACTGCCGCGTCGGTGCGGCCGACGCCGGAACCGCCGACGACCACGAGCAGGTCGCAGGCGCCTTCATCAAATGCCGCAGCAATCGACACGGCATCGCGGCCTGCAGCAGCATGGATTAAGACTTCCGCGCCGGCAGCCCGTGCGCTTTCCGCAACGAACGCCGCTGTGACGCTGCCGCCGGGGATATTGACGATGCGCAGCCGAGGCCGGCGGACGCTCAGCCGTTGCCTTCCGACCTCGCGTGCCAGCAGGAGATCGCGCGGCCGGAGGCGCCATCCGGCTTCCACGACGAGACGGCCAGCGGCGATATCGCCGCCGGCGCGGCGCACGCCCTGTCCCGGCACCGCCTCCGCCAGCACCTGCGGCATCGGCCCGGACAGATCGATGGAATTTTCATCCAGCACGCAGTCGCAAGCTTGCGGCATCGCCACGCCGGCCTCGACCCACACCGGCGGCGACACCAACGGCAGCGGCGAATAGGAGGACGCGCCGACGAGATCGCGTGCGCGAAAAGCGTAACCGTCCACGGCCGCGACATCGCGCGACGGATGGGCCGGCAACGGCGGCATTTCGGCGGCGATGCAGCGCAGCGCTTCGGTGAGCAGCAGTTCGACCGGCGCAACCGGTTCGACGCCCTGCAGCAAGGCGTCAAGCGCCCGATCGAGCGGCGTGAGTGAATTCGGCAGGCGCTGCGGCGTGGTCATCGCCCGGCTATGCCCTGAATCGAACCGGAAATAAACAGAACCGGGTTCCGCTCGCGAGACGTTCTCCAATCCGCCACGTTGACGCCGCGGCAAAATAGTTGCAATTGAGACCAATTGGCGGATGACCGCCACAACAAGACTGACCGCCCAGAAGCCGACTGCAGGGAGAAGACAGGATGTTTGCCGGGAACCTATCCAGGCTGGGAATTTTTGCGGCCGCATTGTTGGCGTCGACTACGGCACTGGCGCAAATCTCCGACGACGTGGTCAAGATCGGCGTCCTCACCGACATGAACGGCCCGGCATCGACGCCGACCGGCCAGGGTTCGGTCACCGCCGCGCAGATGGCGATCGACGATTTCGGCGGCAAGGTGCTGGGCAAGCCGATCAGCGTCGTGATCGGCGACCACCAGCTCAAGCCCGATATCGGCGGCGCCATCGCGCGGCGCTGGTACGATGTCGATCAGGTCGATGTGATCGTCGACGTCCCGGTGTCGGCTGTCGGCCTTGCGGTGCAGAACATCGCCAACGAGAAGAAAAAGCTGTTCATCACCCATTCGACCGGCACTGCGGATTTCCACGGCAAATTCTGTTCGCCCTACGCGATGCAGTGGGTGTTCGACACCCGCGCGCTGGCGGTCGGCACCGCGCAGGCGGTGGTGAAGCGCGGCGGCGACAGCTGGTTCTTCATCACCGACGATTATGCGTTCGGCCATTCGCTGGAGCGCGACGCTTCCACCGTGATCACCGCCAACGGCGGCAAGGTGCTGGGCTCGGTGCGGCCGCCGCTGGCGACGCCCGATCTGTCCTCCTTCGTGCTGCAGGCGCAGGCGTCGAAAGCAAAAATCATCGGTATCGCCGCCGGCCCGCCCAACAACATGAACGAGATCAAGACCGCTGCCGAGTTCGGCGTGTTCAAGGGCGGCCAGCAGATGGCGGCGCTGCTGGCGCTGATCACCGACATCCATTCGCTGGGACTGCCGGCGGCACAGGGTCTCTTGCTGACGACCTCGTTCTACTGGGACATGGACGACAAGACGCGCGAATGGTCAAAGCGCTATTTTGCAAAAATGAACCGGATGCCGACGATGTGGCAGGCCGGCGTCTACTCCTCGGTGATTCACTATCTCAACGCCATCAAGGAAGCCGGCACCGACGAGCCGCTGAAGGTGGCGGCGAAGATGCGCGAAAAACCGGTCGAGGATTTCTTCTCCCGCAACGGCAAACTGCGCGAGGACAATCTGATGGTTCACGACTTGTGGCTGGTGCAGGTCAAGAAGCCGGAGGAGTCGAAATATCCGTGGGACTATTACCAGATCCTCGCAAAGATCTCCGGCGAGGAGGCGTTCGGCCCGATCGATCCGGCGTGTGCGATGGCGAAGAAGTGACGGGCGAATGGTGAGTAGCGAGTAGCGAATGGCGACGTTTTCCATTCGCTACTCGCCATTCGCTGTTCGCCCTATTTCACCACGCCCACTTCGCGGAAATATTTCATCACGCCGGGATGGATCAGCGCCGCATTCGGTGCGGCGGCAGCCGTGTTCGCAGCGGTGGTTTCACAGGCTTGCCGCAGCTTCCCGCACAGCGCGGCTTCGGCACCGTGCAGCGTGCGCGCCAGCCGATAGGCGACGTCGTCCGGCAGGCTTTCGCGCGCCAGCACGAAGCTCCAGGAGCCGACGGAATCGATCGCCGCGGGCTGGTTCGGATAGGAGTTGGCCGGCACCGTCAGCGGCTTGAGAAAGGTATGCTTGGCGCGGATGCGCGCGATCTCGTTCGCATTGGGCGCGATGAAGCGCGCGCCACCCGGGGCCTGCGCCATCGCCGCAAATCCCGGCCAGCCGACGCCGGCGCCCCAGAGTGCCGCGGCGCGGCCGTCCTGCACCATGGCAGGCCCGTCGCCGGCGCGGTCGAGATAGATCGACTTGAAATCCTCGTCCTGCTTCAGCCCGATGCCGTCGAGCATGTAGCGCGACAGGATCGGCAGGCCCGAACCCCTGGCGCCGAACGCCACCGGCTGCCCGACCAGATCCCGGATCGTCCTGTAAGGACTGTCGGCGCGCACCACGAACATGCCGGGACTGGAATACATCGCGGTGAGAATCTTGAGCTTCGTCGGCGCCCGGCCGATGCCCATGAAGGCTTCGTAGGACGGCTCGCCCGCCACCAGCGCGATGTCGAGCTGGTCGCTTTCCAGCAGCGGGATATTTTCGCTGGAACCTTTGGTGTTGCGCGGCTCGATCGACAGCTGCGGATCTGCGGCGTTGATCGCTTCCGCGAACGCATTGCCATAGACCGGAAATCCGCCGCCGGGCGTCGCCGTGCCCAGGCTGATCATGGTCTTGGTCATCGCGGTTCCTCCGGCAGCCTTGCTTCCATCCTGCGCTGCAGCGGTGCCCGCAAGCAGCAGCATCGCACCGACGATAGGAACGAACTTCATGCTGGGCCTCGCACGTTACGCCGCCGTGGAACGGCCGACCGGCCAGCCGACACGCCGCGGAAGTTGTAGGCCATGACGCGCTCCCATGGAAGCACGCCAGGGCCGACCGAACGCTTGCCAGTCCACGGCTTGCCTCTTGCGCGCTGCGGCCTCGTCCCTCGCCGCCCCGGGTCCCGGTCGACCGAGCCCGGGATTGCCGGAACGCCATCTCCCCTGTAAACGGTGCCGGCACCGTTGCCGGCCGCCTTGCGCGACCGCTCGCGGCGGGGCCTGTAGCTCAATGGTTAGAGCCGGCCGCTCATAACGGTCTGGTTGCAGGTTCGAGTCCTGCCGGGCCCACCAGTAGATCGATGGCTTAGCTTCTCTCGGGGTGAGCGCCGGCAACTGCGCGACATGTTTTCTGATTCTACGACGAGAAGGATTTTAGCCTTCCCGGGCATGCTTGCGGCGGCACGCTTCATGGATGGATGAAGTTGACGGCAAGTTCCGTAGTCGTTTCTGCGGCCAGGACTCTAAGCTCTCCCGAGCCTTTGTTCGACGCGCCCGGCAGAGTATAATGCGCAAGCGAGCGCCTTAGTCGTGCGGCGAAGACTTCACAAATCGAACTTGCAGTTGAAAGCGGATGAGGCGATTCTACGCCTTGCGCGAGCCTTGGCACTCCAAGCGGCAAGGGAAGATCATGAACGAGATCCCACGAAGGCGTTGTGAATGCAGTTTGGTTGGCCTTCGCGGATAACGGCAACCTGCAACGCGGCACAGGAATAATCCAGAACGAACTCTACGCGGGGCGCCTTGTCTGGAATAAAGTGAGGATGATCAAAGACCCTGACACCGGCAAGCGACTCTCACGCTCAAACGCAAGAAGCGAGTGGCAGACCACGGACGTGCCGGATCTCCGCATAGTTCCTCAAGCGCTTTTGACGCCGCCAAGTCGACGAGGGCATTTGGCTCATCAGCTTCATGCACTACGATCTGGGATACTTCGACCTGGAGCAAAAGACCTTGCAACCCCTCGATAACCCATTCGGCCCGAAGCCCGTCGCCGATGTCTCCGGTACGACATCGCCGCTCTGACCGAGAGGCAATCATACTCATTCTTGGCATGGCGGCCATTTGCTTGGCCGCGCTGAGCAGTCAACCCCCAAAGCCCGAAGGGGCGCGCCTGTTGGCGCGCGGGGTTGACGGCGAACGCGCGTGCCGAGCAATAATGGGTCCGCGCCATGAAGGCGTGGATTGTTCCTGCAACCCGTCGACAACCCGTTCGGCACGAGGTTGTCACCCATGTCTCAGGTACGACCTGTTACCTATGTGTCCGGGCTGGACATGGGGAAAGGTGGTAGCGAGAGGGCGCTACCTACGTTCCCCCCGACGGAATTTTGCTGAGTTTACGCTTCCTTTGGCCTCGTAGGCGCGACGGGCGGATATAATAAAGCCGCGAATCGGATGAAATTGGCCCGAAACTCTCGCAACGGAGGTGGCTGATCGTGCCAGCCGTGCAATACTTCTTCAGTGGCGCCGCGTTTATGGGGTTTCTCGGCGTAGTAGCTTCGATCGTAGCACTGTTCACTGTAGGTGCTGGTTGGTACCGGGCGGCAGTCACGGAATCGACGAACGCCATGCAGGTTGTGGCGACGCGTGAAGGCAAGGAACGGGGCGAAAAGGTAAAAACGTTGCTGGTGGCCGCGCTGAACGAATCCAACGGCGTCGCCCAGCGCATCACCCCGGCAACCATAGAGGCTTCGGACAAAGAGACCGACGATTGGGGGAAGCGCACTTACGATCTCATTGTCGCCGCCTACGGCGAGAGTGAGGCCGCGCTGTTCCTGAATAACTCGGGATATGTTTTTTATGGCGACGGCAGTCCGGCCAGCAAAATGAAAATTTGGGTGGATGGCCGCCAACGCCGACTAACCGAACTACTGGCGCGCGCAAGTACCCTGACGGTTCGGGACGACTTCGATCCCGCGAAGTTCCAAAAGAACGCGCAGGCTACCCCCTAAACGGGCTGCCTGCAGTTGATTCAAAAGGGTTAGTCGAGGGCGGGACAAAACACCGTCCCCGCAATCATTAGCTCTCTCATTACGAATGTCTCACTAACCCGCCGGAAACGGCGGGTTTTTTGTTGCCCAGACGTTGGGCCGCCAAGGATGCAGATGACTGAGCTCTACAAATCAATCGCCGACATGATCGAGGACGGCGACGACCTTACCAATGTCGGCGGCGCCGAGAAGCGCAACAGCGCGGGAGCGGAAGGCAAAAGCCGGGCCGGCCAAGACTTTAACGACATGCTCACCAATGCCGAGCCCGGTCGCATCGCCGATATGATCGAGAGCGGCGACGATGATTACACCGGCGGCGAAGCCACTGCCGAGGCCGCCGGTGCGGCAAACACGTCCCCCCGAGGTTGGGGCTTCGATGTCGAGGAAATCAACCGTAGCTACGCGCTAGCGATTTGGGGCGGCAAAGCCGTAGTGGTCAACGAACAGCCCTCCGGGCCGGTCAACGACCGCGTGCGAGTGATGTCGGTAGAGTCCATGAATTCGTGGTTCGCGAACCGCTTTACTGAAATTGTTGGTTCCGACGGCAAAATCAGGCCCGTGACTTGGGCAAAGGCTTGGCATCAACACGCCGACCGCCGGCAATATGCCGGTATCGAATTCTTTCCGAACCCTGACGGCGCGCCAGGCACGCCGAACTACCTGAATTTCTGGCGCGGCTTCGACGTCACGCCCTCGCGGGCCGGCGGAACTTACAAAACGTTTCGCGATCACCTACTCAATCAGGTGTGTGACGGTGATCCTGAGCTTTTCAAATACGTATTCGGGTGGATGGCGCACATCGTGCAAAGGCCGCGCGAGCGGTTGGGGACCGCGATCGTGTTGCGCGGTAAGCGCGGTACCGGCAAAAGCAAAGTCGGCGAGGTGCTGGGCTCGCTATTTTCGTCGCACTACTTCCAAGTGGACGATGCCCGGTACATCACCGGCCAGTTTAACGCACACATGGCAAGCTGCCTGCTCCTGCAAGCCGACGAGGCGGTGTGGGCAGGCGCGAAGGATGCCGAGGGCCGGCTCAAGGGGTTGATCACGAGTGAAATGCAAATGATTGAATCTAAGGGCGTCGATCCGATCCGTTTGCGCAATTTTGTTCGCGTGATGATGTCCTCCAACGAGGGGTGGGTTGTGCCCGCCGGCATGGATGAACGCCGTTTCGTCGTGCTCGACGTGAATCCGCGGTGTGCGCAAGATCGCGCCTACTTTGCCGAGATGGACGAGGAACTGAACAACGGCGGACGCGAGTGCTTGTTGCACGACTTGCTCGAATTCGACTTGAAGCAAGTGGATTTGTGGCGCCTGCCACAGACGCAGGCGCTCTTAGAGCAAAAGGTCAGGTCGCTCGATACGATTGACGATTTTTGGTACAACCGTCTGCACGACGGCGACAATTGGCCAACCCGCATCGTTTGCGCCGACATTTACGCCGAATATCTCAAGGCGGCGTCGCAGATCGGTGTGGGGCGCAAACGCGGCCCCGCCGAGTTCGGCACACGGCTCGCCAAGCTGGTGCCTGGCCTCCGCAAGAATCGGCCGGCGATCGAAATGGAGCCTGGGGTGTCACGCCGGGTCTGGTGTTACGAAATGCCATCACTACATGACTGCCGCGCTGCGTTCGATGAGTTGCTTGGCCAGCCCGTCGATTGGCCGGCGCTTTCCCCGGGAGAGGGCGAGCGGGCGACGTATACGCCCTCGGATGACGTCATGCCGGCGTAGTCGGTCCAAGCGCGTCCAAGCGCGGTCCAAGTGACCGGAATTCAAGTTAATCAACAAAATCAGGCATGCGTCCAAGGCGTCCAAGGCGTCTAGGTCGCGCGCGTATAGGGAAAAGCAAGCCGGGATGTGACCGGTGCAATGGCCTTTCCCGATTTCTCCCTGACTTTGAAAACTACCTAGACTGCCTAGACAGCCTAGACCAACCCGCAATTTGCAACGGTTTCTCGCAGTCCAAGCACCTTGAGGGCACTTGGACCGCTTGGACGTGGAACAATGGAAAAGAAAATGACGAAACCAACCAAACAACAAGTCGAGTTTGCGAAAACGATGTCCATCAAGCAACGGCATGCGCTGCACGGGCTCGCTATGTTCGATTGTTATATGAGCGCGAGCGAGCTTGGTGATCAGGACATGCGCGATCTCGTCGGGAACGGCATGGCTCAATACTACGTGCAACCCGGTGCTGGCGGGCGCATGTCCTGGGGTGCAACGGATGTAGGCCGCGCGATCTCGCACCAGATCAGGAAGGGCGCCCTATAGGCGCGGGTCCTTCCCCGGCCCGGGGCCATACGGCGCTAGGGCGGCCCGGATTATCGCCAGCGGCAGATTTTGAATCGTGGCCTGTCAACCCTTACGGCCTTACGTTGCACAACTGCAACATTGTTGCATTCGGGTTGTGCATTTCAATGCAGATCGGAAAGAACGATGACGACAATTCTTGAAGCGAAAGCGGTGATCAAGGCGCAGGACGCCACGGGATCGGCGTTTGCGCAGGTGCAGAACAAGCTAAAGGGCATCGCGGCGACCGCCAAAAGCTTTGAAAGCCTTAAGGGGCCAACCAAGCTTTTCAGCGATCTCGACAACCTCGGCACGCGGCTCGGCAAGAGCCTCGGCGCCACGGCGCGCGAGATCGACATCTTGCGCAAGAGCTGGGCCAGTTTCGAGGCGACGATGCGCGCCGGCGGCCCGGTCAAGTTCGCCAAATACGCCGAGGGCGCCCGGATGTGGCGCGCGGAAATGAAAGGCGCCTTTGAGGGCGTGCGCGCCGAGATCGCGAAAACCGAGCGGGCGCAAGAGGCCCATGCGCGGCGCGCGGCGCGGTTTTCCGATGCGCGCCGGTTCGTCGCGGCTACCGCCGGGCTCGGCGGCGGCGCCTATGCGATCAATCGCCTGGGCCGCGCCGGCATCAAGGCGTCGGCGGTGTCGCAGCGTGAAAGCGCGCGCGACTATCTGGCCGGCGTGAGCGATTCCGATAGTGCGCGGATCGCCAAAGAGGCGGCACGCTCCTCGTCGAGGTATCCGTCGGTGGATGCCGCGACGATGCACGAGCGGTTGCGCGACACGGCCATGAGCACGCGCTCGACCGATACCGCGATCGCGCTTTCGGACACCATCGCACAGGGCACGACGGTGTTGCAGTCGCTCAAGGGCAAGGAAAGGGCTGTTGAGGAGGGCCGCAAGTTTTTCGCGGCGCTCGACGTGCTCGGCCGCAACATTGAGCCGGAACGCATTAGAAGCTTGTTCGACGGGTTCATCAAAGCGCAGGGCGTCGAGGGCGCCGACATGAACCTCGGCGGCGTCTTTACGATGGCCAAGCGCTTGAAGGCCGCCGGCGCCAGTGTGTCGGATCGCTTTCTCATGACGTCGGGCGTTGGCCTGGCTCGCGATCTCGGCGACGATCGCGCCGGCAATTCCGTTGCGATGATGATGCAACAGGAAGTGCAGGCGACAAAGCAGGCCAAGGCTTACGGCGCAAAATACGGCTTGCGTGACAAGCAGGGGCGTTTCGTCGATCGCTCGCTCATGATGAGCGATCCCGATCAATGGGCGTGGAAAAACGTTGACGCGGCGATGCGCCGAGCCAAACTCGACCCGAACAAGGCCGAGGATGTCAACACGTTCCTCAATAGCGCCTATTCCAACGGAAGCGCGCGCGACGTGCTGTCAAAGCTGATGACGCAGCGCGAGCAGTATCAGTCTAAGGCCGGCCAATTTGAAAAGGCCGCCGGCCTCGGCGCCGCAACGCCGCTCCTCGGCAAAGACCCGTTTGTTGCGTTCGAGGCGGTGCAGTCGCAACTGCGCAACCTGGCAGCGCAAGCGCCGATCATGGACGCCGCTGCGGCGGCGCTTGGCCGCTTGTCGGGCGCGATCGGTGGCTTCAACCAAATCTTTTCGGAGGGGTCCAGGGGCGAGAAGATCGCCGCAGGCATGGGGATCGGTGCGGGCGCCGGCATTGTCGGCACTGCGGGTTATCTCGGCTACCGCGGCCTCACTCGCTTGTTGACCGGCGGTTCGGCGGCGCTCAACGGCTCGGCGGCGGCCCTCGACGCCTCGGCCGCGGCGTTGACGGCCGCCGCGGCACGCCTGGCCGGCGGCGCGGCGATCGCGACTGCAGCCGGCGCGGCGAGCCCCGCGGCCGCGGCTGCGGCCGGTGCGGCCTCGGGCGGCGTGGCGTCGAGGGTTTGGGGCGCCGGCGCCAAGGCGCTGCCGTTCCTTGGCGGCGTGATGAGCTCGCCGGCGGCGATCACGGCAGCCAGCGTCGCGGCCTTGCGTTATAGCGTGAGCGAGGCCGGCTATGTCGGCATGACGTCCGGCGAGCGCATGCGCCAGCAACGCAAGGGATCGATGCGCGATATGTATCGGCGCGAGTGGGGCTATGATGCCGATCCGGCATCGGACGGCCTGTCGCTGCCCGGTGGCATGTCGGCCGGGCCAAGCGAGGTTAAGGCTCAGATCGAGGGCAAGGCGGAACTCGCGACCACGGTCAAGGTCGAGGCGTCGCCCTACTTCATGACGACGGTCAATCAAATCGTTGACAACAAGATCAACGCGTTTCGATCGAGCGGCGGGCCGGCAACGGGATCGTCGGGCTCGACGGGCCGTTCATCGCCGGACGCGTCGCCACCTATGTAGCCCACAAGCCTCTGCCCCGCGCGGTCGCGAGACTCGCAAAATAATCTTGGGTGAGTAGTCGAAAACTAGCGGAATCCGCTAGTTTTCAATTTGCAGGCCGCGCGGCAATCAGGAATGGGTTGAGGTGCTTAGCAAGAGGAGAATGCCTGTGAGCTTTGACCGAATTACCCTTACGGCGTCCAAAATCGCGATGACTCGCGAAGTTTTCGATGAGTTACCGGAAATTCATTTTGACGACTTGGATTCGCCGCGCGGCGCAGATTTGCACAAGGTCGCGGTCCGGGGACGTTGGCACGCGTTGGATGAAGCGGGGAAAGCCATACCAATCCAAATCGGCACCTTCGTTCGCGAGCACTAGCGCCGCGCGCCGATAGCGGGTGCGATTCGCAAAAGGATCGCGCCCGTCCCGATATTTCGTGACAGGGTGAGAAATTTTTTTCTGCGAATGACTTTAGCTAGTTAGCCGGTTTGACTAGCCGCTTTTTGACCGGGTGCCTTTGTGCCTCTGCTAGCCCTGTCTATCACCTGATCGTCGCTATCCAGCGCGGGACCATCATTCAACGGAAGTCTCATTGTGACGATCACGATGTCAAAACCTGCACAATCCAAGCGTCGCCGTCCTTCCACACTGGCAACGCTGATTCAGCGAAACTCCTTTGGCTTTTCGCCGGCGGCAAAAATCATGATTGCCGCTGCGCAGAAATACTATGAGATCATGACATCTGCGGCGGAGCCGCCCGCATCAAGCGGCGACAACCCGACGCGGGTAGATCGTTCGCTTGATCCCACGCGCTTTGACGCCGCAATCGTTCGCTCCATGGACCGGACGCAAAGGATTGATGATCTCAAGAGGGGACTCCCCCCATTTTTTTCCGAGGTGCTGGATTGCATCCTCATCGACGATCTAACGACCAAGCAAACGGCGCAGTTACTTTTTTCGAAAGCGGATAGCAAAACCGAGGCGATGACGCTCGAACGTCTCCGGGCGGCACTGATGTATCTAGCAGCCGCAAAATTGAACATGCTTTCGGGGTGACTCGATGTCAGGTACCCGACATTCACAACGTCTTGCCACATACGCGAGACCATTCTATACCTGATACCATCACGACGAACGAACAAGCCCCGGTGGCGCAGCGAGCCTGCACACCGGGGTTTTTTCTTGAGCCCACACTAAGAGGTAATGAAATGACCAATCCAAAGGGCGGCAGCCTCGCCCTACAGCAACTGGCCGAATTGAGTCAGATGACCGTCGAAGACGTGTTGAGGATCGTTAGCGACGACTCGCTTACACCGAAACCCGTGCAATTCGCGCGGCTATTCAGCTTCTCTGACGCGCTCGAAATCGAGATCGCACGGCAGATGAACGACAACAATGGGGTGCCGCTGAATGAAGCGTTTCGGCTATCGGTGTACACGGCGGCGCTCGCATCGTACGGGGTCCACAACACCTCCGGTTCGTCGCAAGATTTCTGGATGGCTGTCGCGGCCTCGCGCAATACATGGGGAACCGAACCGCGCGGTATCTGGCCGATAACAGGCTTTGGCCCGAAAGAATATTGGGCCGAGCTTCACTTCACCGGCGCCCTCGGTGCGATCACGAGTGAAATCTCCGAATGGATCGGTCGCGATCGGGTACAGCATCCCGATTCCGATCCAGCTAGGATCATCATGTGCAATGTTTCGGCCGCTGACCGGCGACTACGCAAGCGCGCTGCCGATCTTGGTCTTAAGATCGTTGGCGCCAACTTCGCTTAAGCGGCGTTCCGCCGAACAACTCGGCATTCCGGTCGATTTTCTCGCCACCGCACTAGCGCTTCGTTGGGCGCTAACCAACCGCATGCCGGCGCTGATCGATCTCTCGGGCCGAAACGTCCACTAAGGTTTATTCCCATGAAATCAAAGCAGGTAACGCGCCGGCGTACTACGCCGGCCGCGAAGGCAGAATTGTGCTCGGCGCCGAGCGCTCCATTTGTAGCGGGCGCAACTGTAACGCGGAAGTCATCCGAGGATGCGGCCGCGCGGGTTGCCGCCGGATCATACAACTCAAAAACGCGAACTGTCGTCGCGGTCCTATCGGTTGGGGCGCGCGTTCCGCGATATGGCGTCGTCGAGGAATTGGCGATCACGCCGACGGCGATCGACCTTCGCCGGGTGGCGCTCGGGCAGGTCAGACTGCTCGACAGCCATAATCAATCCTCCGTCGGCGGCATTCTTGGCGTCGTCACCGATACGTGGATCGAGGGTGGCAAATTGTTCGGCCGCCTCCAATTCGCCGAAACCGACGCCGGTCGCGCTGCCGAGGGCATGGTCGCGCGCGGCGAGGTGTCAGCGATTTCCGTCGGCTACCGCGTTCATATTTGGACGCTGGCCGGCACCGAAAACGACACCGAAATCTGGCGCGCGGACAAATGGGAATTGCTGGAAGCATCCCTCGTGTCCGTTCCCGCCGATCCTGAGGCGCTGATCCGTTCGGCGCAAATTTCCCACAACACACCTTCGAAAGGAAACCGGATGGACCCGGAAGAGATCGAGACCCTGAATAACGAAGAATCCACCGAACAGACGGTGCAGCCCAGCGATGGCACTCGGGCCGTGATGTCCGATCGACAGGCTCGCGAAGCCTTCGAAATGACGGCACGCGCAAACCTGCCGGCGGACTTCGCGCAACGGCATATCACTGCCGGCCGCACCATTGGCGAATTTCGCGGCGCGTTGCTCGACCGCCTGGCGGCGGACGCGGACGGTACTCGAACCAGCTCGATCCGCGCGCACAACTCGACATCGCTCGACAACCCCGACTTCCTGCAACGGTCGATCGAGGACGCGCTTTACTCGAAAATGACCGGCCGCGCACCGGAGGGGGCCGCTGCGGAACTGGCCGGGCGATCGATGTTGGACCTGGGCGCCATGATCCTGCAGTCGCGCGGCGAGCGCGTGTCTTGGGCCAACCGGGTGACGCTGGCTGATCGTGTTTTGACGCGATCGGGTCATACCACGAGCGATTTCCCTTTGCTGCTGGGTAGTGCCGCCAATCGCGTTACTGCCGGCGCCTATCAGGTTGCGCAGACGCCGTTGAAGAACCTCGCGCGCAAGCGGACGGTTAGCGACTTCCGCGCCGTTTCCGCGTTGCGCTTGAGCGAAGCGCCGCGCCTGCAGAAGGTGTTGGAGAACGGCGAGATCAAACACGGGTCGCGTGGTGAGGCCAAGGAAAGCTTTGCCGTCGATACCTATGCACGCATTTTTTCAATTTCGCGCCAGGCCGTCGTCAATGACGATTTGGGGGCCTTCGCTGACGCCGCGCGCGATTTCGGTCGGGCTGCGGCGTCAACCGAATCCGATCTTATTGCCGGTCTGCTTCTGGCGAACAGCGGCGACGGCACCAAACTGGATGACGGTAATCCGATGCACAGCACGGCGCGCGGCAACAAGGCGACATCAGGATCGGCGATCACGGTCGCTGCGCTCGGCGCCGGCCGCAAGGTTTTGCGCGACATGAAAGATATCGATGGCGTCACGCCGATCAGCGTGACACCGCGCCATCTCGTTGTCGGAAGCGCCAAGGAAACCGAGGCCGAGCAGGTGCTGCATGAGCTTTCTGCAGTGCAGGTCAATGATGTGAACCCGTTCGCGGGCAAGCTGTCGCTGCACGTCGAACCTCGTTTGACCGGAAATTCCTGGCGGCTGTTCGCCGATCCGGGCCAGCTTGCGGCGATCGTCATCGCCTACCTCGCCGGCCGTGAAGGTCCGCAGATTGACCTGAAAGAGGGATGGGACGTTCTCGGCGTTGAATTCCGCGCAGTGCTCGATTTCGGCTGCGGCGCGCAGGATTGGCGCGCGAGCTACCTCAATCCCGGCGCCTGACCCAAGTTAGCGGAGTCGCCCACCTGGCGGCTCCGCACTAAATACCCGCGAGTAGGCAACGTCTCCGTGGGGCAAGCGGCCATGTCCCCGCCGAAAGCGATCCTCCCTGCCCACTCGCGGCATTGCAATGCATGGGGCCAAGGATCGTTGTGGCCGCACAGTTTCTCAAAAGCCTCGCTGCACTGCCGGCGGGGCTTTTGCTTTCAAAAAGCACGAAAATCATCATGGCTCCGAGGCATCCGAAACATACGATAGCGCGCCCAATCGGCGCCGCGCGTGTGTCCGGACGTCCCCATGACGATATCCTTGCCGTCGCGAGGGAGCTTGCCAAACGCGCCGCGCGCGCTGATCATGAGGCCGAGATTGCGGCCCGACTTGCCGCCACCCCTGCGAGCGAGCCAAGGTTATGATCCGCGCAGCCATTTACGCACGTTTTTCCTCTGATCTTCAAAACGACAGGTCGATAGACGATCAAGTTGCCCTCTGTCGCGACATTTGCGCGCGCGAGAGCATGACTGTGGTGTTGACGTTTGAGGATCGAGCAGTTTCCGGCGCGGCTGCAGTCAATCGGCCGGGATTTCAGGCCCTCATGCGCGGCGCCAACGCGGGTCTATTCGACGTTATTGTCGCCGAGCATGTGGATCGCATCTCTCGCGATCAGGCCGATTATCACACCGCGCGAAAGAGCCTCGATCACGCCGGCGTCGCCATCCACACCGCTTCGGGCAAGGTGGGTAAGCTCGATGGTGCGTTGCACGCGCTTATGGGTGAAATGTTTCTCGAAAACCTCGCGCTGCACACGCGCCGGGGCCTTGAGGGCGTAGTCCGTGACGGCCGACACGCTGGCGGCCGAGCGTTCGGCTACCGACCGATTGCCGGCAAGCCCGGCGAGCTTGAAATCGTTGAGGCCGAGGCCGCTATCGTGCGCGAAATCTTTGCCGACTACGTCGCCGGCAAAACGCCCCGCGCAATCGCGGCATCGCTCAACAATCGCGGCGTGCCACCGGCGCGCGGTAGGTTGTGGAACGCATCGACGATCAACGGCAACGTATCGCGCGGTGGCGGGATTCTTTTGAATAATCTCTACGCGGGCCAGATCGTCTGGAACAAGGTCCGCATGGTTAAGGACCCGATCACGCGAAAGAGACTATCGCGTCCAAATCCCAAGGATCAGCGCAGGGTTAGCGAGGCGCCACACCTGCGGATTGTTGACGAGGCGACTTTCCGGGCAGCGCAAGCCCTTAAGATCGAGCGCCGGCACGAGGCCACGCCAGAGACGGCGCAAAAAGCGCGTGCGCCGAAACGCGTTTTTTCCGGGCTAATCAAATGCGGCTCGTGCGGCGGCGGCATGGCCTCTATCGGTGCAGATCGCAAAGGCTTGCGGGTGCAGTGTTCGGCGCATCGGGAAAGCGCCTCGTGCGGCAACGGCCGGCGTGTCTACCTAGACGACATCGAGTCGATCGTGATCGCCGGGTTGCGCCAGCATTTGGAGCATCCGGAAGTGATCACGGAATATGTCACGGCTTACAATGCCGAGCGAAAGCGCCTCAAGCGCGAGGCGACCAACGAGACGGGCAGACTTGAGCGCCGCGCAGGCGAGATCGAACGCGAGGTTAATCGCCTCGTCGATTCGATCGCCAAGGGCGCGCCTGCCGAACCGATCGTTCCGCGCCTCAACCAGTTGACGTTGGAGCGCGCCACGATCAGCGCCGCCTTGGAGGCAGCTAAAGAGGCCGACAATGTGATCGCCCTGCACCCGCAGGCCCTCGCCCGCTACAAGCGCGACGTGATGGAACTCGCCGAGGAGCTTAAGCGCGGCGACCCCGACACCAACGCCGGAGTGTTTGCCCGCATCCGGAGCCTCGTCACCGCGATCGTGGTGCACGCGGCGCCGAGCACGGCGGGGGGCGACAACATGAAGGCCGCCGAGCAACGGCAGATCAAGATCGACTTGAAGGGGCGCCTGGCCGAGCTTTGCGACAATATGGCCGTTTTCCCCAATGTTTCGATGTCGGGGGGAACGTTGGTAGCGAGAGAGGGACTCGAACCCCCGACCCCAGGATTATGATTCCCGTGCTCTAACCAGCTGAGCTACCTCGCCACGGTTCACCGGCGCGGCGCAGTGGCCGCATTCCTTCGAACGCGCGGCATATAAGGAGCGGGTCGCGGGCCTGTCAAGCAAAGCCGACGCGCCGGTCAAGCATCTGCAGAAAGGCGCTATTTCGGCCGGATTGTCGGGTCGCCGCCGGGGCTACCGGGCGGCGGAATCACGGGCGTCCTGCCGGCATCGGGCGCCGGCGCGTGCATCTCGGGATCGACGCCTGCCGGCGGGCATAACACGCCGTCGCTGCGGGCGAGTTTCTCGCCGAGCGGCTCGGCGCGCTGGCCGGTGGTGGTGCCGTCCGGAACTGCGGCGCCGGCATTCGGCTTCGGCTGCATCGGGGCGCAATTGGCCGTACGGTCCGGCGAAGGCGGCGCGGTCCTGGCTGGCGGCGTGGCCGGGCTGGGCGGGGCCTGCGCTATGGCGGCACTCGCGGTCGCCAGCAGCACACTCGAAACAAGCAGGGTGCGTTTGATTGCCATGCAGGGGAAACGGCCCGACCGCGCGGATGTTCCGCGGTCAAACCGTCGCGGTTCGAGCCGACACGCTCTCTTGATGCGAACGCGCGCGTTTTCCTACGACTTCCGGTAACGGATCAACGAAAAATGCCCCATCGGCGGCATCGGCCGCCGCTCCGTCAGGGTGACGCCGCCATGCTTGGCGGCCCAGTTGGTCAGCCGTTCCCAGGGAAATTCCGGCCGCCAGCCGAGCCGGCGCGCCAGCGGGGCGAACGCCAGTTCGAACATGCGGCGCGGACCGCTTTCGGCGCCGATGTGATTGACCAGAATCAGTTCGCCGCCGGGCTTCAGCACGCGGATGAAATCATCCAGCGTCCGCTCCGGATCCGGCACCGCCGTGATGACGTATTGCGCCACCACCGCGTCGAAAGACGAATCCTTGAACGCGAGGTTTTTCGCGTCCATCACGGCCAGCGTCTCGACATTGCTCAGGCCGAACTCGCGCACCCGCTTCATCGCCCGGCGCAGCATCGGCTCGGAAATGTCGACGCCGCACAGTTTGGTGTTGCGCGAATATTCCGACAGCGACAGTCCGGTGCCGACGCCGACGTCGAGCACGCGCCCGCCGATCTTGTCGGCTTCCGCGATGGTCGAGCGGCGGCCCTCGTCGAACACTTTGCCGAAAACCAGATCGTAGACCGGCGCCCAGCGCCCATACGCCTTTTCGACCCCCTCGCGGTCGATATCCGCAGCCATGTCCCCGCCCCGATGTTTTTTAGGTACGCATCACCTCGGCGAGAACCGCGGATTTCGGAACCGCTGCTCTCGCCGCCGCGCTCCGGATGAATCCACCACCAAGCACACGCGCGCGCCCCTTGGGCGCGTCGTAGAATACGCAGGCCTGGCCGGGCGAGACGCCCTCCTCGCCGGCCACGAGTTCGACCTCGTATTCGCCATCGACCGCGCGGAGCCAGGCCGGCTGCGGCGGACGCGTCGAGCGTACGCGCACGAACATCTCGATGCCGTCGCCGATCACGCGCTCCAGCGCACCGTCGCCGATCCAGTTGACGTCGCGGAGCCGGATCCGGTCCATCCGCAACGCCTCGCGCGGCCCGACCACGACGCGGCGGCTCGCCGCGTCCAGCCGGACCACATAGAGTGGCGATCCGGCAGCGATGCCGAGGCCCTTGCGCTGGCCGACCGTGAAGTGGACGATGCCCTGATGGCGGCCGATGACGCGGCCGTCGAGATCGACAATGTCGCCGGGCTCGATCGCACCGGGCCTCAGCCGGCCGATGATGTCGGTATAGCGGCCGGTCGGCACGAAGCAGATGTCCTGGCTGTCCTGCTTGTCGGCGACCTCGAGGCCGAAGCGCCGCGCCAGTTCGCGCGCCTGCGGCTTGGTCATGTCGCCGAGCGGAAAGCGCAGAAAGTCGAGTTGCTCGCGCGTGGTCGCAAACAGGAAATAGCTCTGGTCGCGGTCGGAGTCGGCGGCGCACACCAGCGCGCGCGAGCCGTCCGCAACGCGGCGCGAGGCGACGTAGTGCCCGGTCGCGAGCGCATGCGCGCCGAGTTCACGTGCGGTCGACAGCAGGTCGCGGAACTTGATCGATCGGTTGCACTCGATGCACGGAACCGGGGTTTCGCCGAGCGCGTAGCTCTCGGCGAAATTGTCGATCACGGACTCCCGGAAGCGGCTCTCGTAATCCAGCACGTAATGCGGAATGCCGATCCGTTCGGCGACGTTGCGCGCGTCGTGAATGTCGCGGCCGGCGCAGCAGGCGCCCTTGCGGTGGGTGGCCGCGCCATGGTCGTAAAGCTGCAGCGTGATCCCCACCACGTCATAGCCCTCGGACTTCAGCAGCGCGGCGGTCACCGAGGAATCGACGCCGCCCGACATGGCGACGACGACCCGCGTGTCCTGCGGACGGCCTTCGAGATCCAGACTGTTTCGCATGCCAGGGGTCATCTGCCAGGGGGTCATCGACTTCATTCGCAAGCGCGCCATGCGGCCCGCGGCCGGGGTTAAAACGCTTTTATTATAAGGCCTTACGGCATCATCCGGCCCTCCCGGACCGGATCGGACGCCGCTCTTTAATATAGGCCGCATTCTCGCGAGGCAATCAGCCGGTCCCTAGTTTGGAGCGTATCCAGGACGGCAAATCTTGCCGCAGGGCAGAAAAGGCGTCCGCGGACGGCCTCCGTAATTCTACCAGAATCCCGATTAAATAGCTGAATTCATTATATGTTTTTTTCGCCCTGTGGCTGGCCCGGTCCTTGCTGATCCCTCTGCGAGAGCTCAGCGCGAGGATCGCCCCGTGGTCAGTGTCACGTCAGAAGTGTCGATCAACTCATCGTTCCAGACCGCGGCGGCAAGGTCGGCCCGGCCGGATGCCGAGCCGTCCGCCGGAAGCGACAGTTTTGCGGCACTGGTCGACAGCAATACGGCCGCCAGCAAGGATCGTCGCGCGCAGGACAACGCGCCAGCGCCGCGGCGCGCCGATGATGCGCCGGCCGTGTCCGACAACCGCGCGCGCGACAATTCGCCTGCGCCGGATCGGCCAGACAAGACCACGCGCAACGACGATCGCAACGCCGCGTCCAACACCCGCAGCAACAAGTCACGCGATGACAAGGCGGGCGACGACGACACCGGCACCGTCGACGCCAAGGCCGATAATGATGGCAAGACCGACACTGACGGCAAGGCGAACGCAACCCGCCGTGGCAAGTCGAACACCGCGGTAAAGTCCGAAGGTGAGAATTCCGACGAGACCAAACCGGCTGCTTCGACCGACGCTTCGACGCCCGCCGATCCGACCGAAACCGCGCAAGCTGCAGCCGCCGTCGTGACGACGGAGGCCATTGCCGCCGTGATCCCGACCGCCACCGTGCCGGCGACGACGGCTTCCCCGGCACAGGCGACCGAAACGGCCGCTGCGCCGCTGGCGATCGCTGCCGCCGCGATCGCGGCCACCGCATCGATCGTCGCCGAGACGGAGCCGACCGCGCCTCCCGCCGCAACCACGAAGAACGGAGCGACGATCCAGTCCGAAACCGCGAAAGTCGCACAGGGCGAAGCGACCGCCAAGGCGGCGCAAGGCAGCGCAGCCCAGCTTGTCAGTGCCGAGGCCACATCGACCGATCCGGCCATCGCCAGCGGCGCCGTGCAGGCCGCTGCCGTGGCGGCGACGACGCCCGCCGCCGGCAAGGCCACCGCGCCGCTCAAGAATCCCGACCTGGCGAAGAAGAGCGCCACGACGGCGGTCGAACCGTCCGCCGCCCTCGACGCGGCCGACACCGCCAAGTCCGCCGCAACATCCGCTGAAGCGATCGCGGCCACCACCACCGAACCGACCGAGGCCCCCGGGCAACCGAAATCCGAACATTCCGCCGCCAACGCCGCCAAAGCCGACGCATCGGGCAGTTCCGTCGCTCCGCCGGCCGCCAACGTCCAGACCCATGCGCACTTTGCCGCGCCGGAGCTCGCGCAGACGCCGATCAATTCCACCGGCAACGGCCTGCACGCCTCCGGCGCGATCCAGACCCAACAGAACGGCGCCGCCACCACGCCGGTTGCCGCAAGCCAGCTCACCGCGACCGCCGCAACCAGCGCAGCCGTGCCGGTGAGCGGACTGGCGATGGAAATCGCGGCTTCCGTCAATAGCGGCAAGACCCGCTTCGAAATCCGGCTCGACCCCGCCGAACTCGGCCGCATCGACGTCCGCATCGACGTCGACCGCCACGGCCAGGTGACTTCGCACCTGACGGTCGAGCGGCCGGAAACGCTGTCGATGCTGCGGCAGGACGCCAACCAGTTGCAGCGCGCGCTCGACAATGCCGGACTTTCCACCGGCAACGGCGGACTGCAGTTCAGCCTGCGCGACCAGTCTTCGCAGGGCCAGCATGACGGCAATCAGTCCAATCCGAACGCGCATCGTCTCGTCGTCAGCGAGGAGGAAGCCGTTCCAGCGGTCGTCGCTGGCCGCGGCTACGGCCGCATGCTCGGTGCGAGCGGCGGCATCGACATCAGGATCTAACGGAGAGTGTCATGGGCGTTGAAGCAACCATGCCGACGACGGTGGTCTCGGCGGCCGGAACCGGCACCGCCACGAGCAACAACGCCGCCTCGACCGCGACGACCGGGCTGGCGGATAATTTCCAGACCTTCCTGACGCTCCTGACCACGCAGCTCCAGCACCAGAGTCCGCTGGATCCGCTCGACACCAACCAGTTCACCCAGCAGCTGGTGCAGTTCGCCGGCATCGAGCAGCAGCTCAAGCAGAACGAGCAGTTGAAGGCGCTGGTGGAGATCGAAAAGAGTGCGCAGGCGACCCAGGCGCTGGTCTATGTCGGCAGCAACGTCGCGGTCGACGGCAGCAAGGCGCAGTTCGATAAATCGGCGACCTGGAATTTCCAGTCGGACAAGGACACCAGCGCGACGATCACGATCACCAACGCATCGGGACAGACGGCCTACAGCGGCAACTTCGCGCTGACGCAGGGCGCTTCCAGTTTCGTGTGGGACGGCAAGGGCAATGACGGCGTGCAATGGCCGGCCGGTACCTACACCCTGACCGCCACCGGCAAGGACAGCTCGGGCAACAACGTGGCGATTTCCACCGAGGTCCAGGGCATCGTCGACTCCGTCGATCTCACGGCTTCGCCGCCGCTGCTGTCGATCGGCGGCCAGACCTACACCACGGACAAGATCAAGCGGGTGGTGCGTCAGAGCGCCGGCTAGAGCCCTCATCCGTTCCGATTGAATCGAAGCGGGACTGCAGATTCTTGTCTTGACGCGTTTGCTTGACGCGAACCGGCTTTCACCCTCGGATCAAGTCTGAGGGCATGCCTGGCTGGGAAACGCTCCGGCGAGCCTGCGACAAATTCACGCAAATCGACAGAAACCTCCTCAAAACAACCGAAGGTTGGCCTTTGGGACTTCCCCAGAGCGCCCTCGCATGCCATTTTCGTCGGTCATTTCAAGGAGAATTGCATTGGAGTCGCAGGTTTAGGTAAATTTTAAGCCGACGGGCGTAGGTTGCTACGGTGAGTTCAGTGGTTGAGAGTTTGTGAGTACGCCATGACAGAACCCCATCGCCCGAGGGTAAAATACGTCATCGGGCCTGACGGCAGTCCGTTAACCATCGCCGACCTGCCCGCTCCCGGCACCAAACGGTGGGTTATCCGCCGCAAGGCCGAAGTCGTTGCAGCCGTCCGTGGCGGGCTGCTCTCCCTCGAGGAAGCCTGCAGCCGGTATACGCTAACGGTCGATGAGTTCCTGTCCTGGCAGTTCTCCATCGATCAGCACGGTCTGGCCGGCCTGCGCACCACCCGGATCCAGCAATACCGGCAGTAGGCGCCCGCCACCCCGAAAGATTTGATGAAAACCGGCTCCGTTTCGCGAAGCCGGTTTTTTTCATGCCGCAACAATTAACGCCGGCCTTAACGCCTGTTAACCATATCGAAACCATCGCCTAGGCAATAATTGCCCAGTCGGTCCCCGAAACGAATCCTGGGTCCGAATCCTTGGGGGCAGTTGGTGCAAGGTCTCGTTGCTTTTCTGAAGAGCTTGGGTGCGGGAAGGCTGATGGCCATGGTCGCGGTCACGACCGCGCTGATCGGCTTCTTCGGCTTCGTCATCATGCGCGTCACCACGCCGCAGATGACGACGCTGTTCACCGACCTGGCCCCCGAAGATTCCTCGCTGATCATCAAGGACCTCGAACGCCAGGCGATCCCCTTCGAGATTCGCAACGAAGGCGCCGTCATCATGGTGCCGAAGGACAAGGTCACGCGGCTGCGGATGAAGCTGGCCGAAAGCAACCTGCCCAAGGGCGGCAGCGTCGGCTACGAAATCTTCGACAAGTCGGACGCGCTCGGCACCACGAGCTTCGTCCAGAACATCAATCATCTGCGCGCGCTGGAAGGCGAACTCGCCCGCACCATCCGCGCCATCGACCGCATCCAGGCCGCCCGCGTCCATCTGGTGCTGCCGGAACGCCCGCTGTTCGCGCGCGAGGCGCCGGAGCCTTCGGCCTCGATCGTGGTGCGGGTGCGCGGCAGCCTCGAGCCGCAACAGATCCGCGCCATCCGCCACGTCGTCGCCTCCGCGGTCAACGGGCTGAAGCCGCAGCGCGTCTCGATCGTCGATGAAGCCGGCCGGCTGCTGGCCGACGGCGCCGGCAAGGAAGCCGACATGGCCGAGGGCGAGGAGCGCCGCACCGCGTTCGAGAAGCGGATGCGCAACGAGGTCGAGGCGATCGTCTCCTCGGTGGTCGGCCAGGGTCGCGCCCGCGTCCAGCTCACCGCCGATTTCGACTACAACAAGGTGACCCAGACCTCGGACAAGTTCGACCCTGAAGGCCGCGTGCTGCGCTCGAGCCAGACGCGCGAGGAATCCTCCGCCAGCGCCGGAGACGGCGGCCAGGTCACCGTCAACAACGAACTTCCCGGCAACCAGGCCAACGCCACCGCCACCGCCCGCGACCAGAGCAAGAAGAGCGAAGAGACCAACAATTACGAGATCTCCCGCACCACCAAGACCGAAGTCACCGAGGCCGGACGGGTCAACCGTATCTCCGTCGCGGTGCTGGTCGACGGCGCCTATACCAAGAACGACAAGGGCGAGATGGTCTATCAGGACCGCAGCAAGGAAGAGCTCGACCGCATCGCCACCTTGGTCCGCTCGGCGATCGGCTTCGACCAGAAGCGCGGCGACCAGGTCGAGGTCGTCAACCTTCGCTTTGCCGAAGCGCCACTGGTGCCGCCGGTGGCGGAGCCGACCGGCCTGCTCAGCCTGCTGCAGTTCACCAAGGATGACGTCATGCACGTCATCGAACTCGGCGTCATGATGCTGCTCGGTCTCGTGGTGCTGTTCCTGGTGATCCGTCCGCTGGTCAAGCGCATCCTGGCCGCCGAAGTCGTCCCCGGAGCGGCCGAAGCGTTGCCCGCCCTGACCGACGGCACGCAGGAAGAAGGCGCCAACGGACAGGCCGCGATCGCCGGCCCCGGGGCCGCGCAATTGATCGACGTCGCCCAGGTCCAGGGCCAGGTCCACGCCCAGGCCGTGCACCGGGTCGGCGAACTGGCCGAACGCAACCCGAACGAGACCGCCTCCATTGTTCGTCAATGGCTGAGCGAACCCGCCGAGACCTGACATGCCGCCCTTACCGAACGCCTCGAATGCCCAGGACATCACCACCGTCATCTCGGCGCTGGCGAACCGCCAGGCCGGCCGCACCAAGACCAAGCCGATGAGCGGGCCGAAGCGCGCCGCCATCCTGATGCTGGCGCTGGGCGAGCAGTACGGCGGCAAGGTCTGGGCGCAGCTCGACGACGACGAGGTGCGCGAACTGTCGATCCACATGTCGACGCTCGGCACCGTCGAGGCCGACGTGGTCGAGGACCTGCTGCTCGAATTCGTCTCGCGCATGTCGGCTTCCGGTGCGCTGATGGGCACCTTCGACGCCACCGAGCGGCTGCTGCAGCAGTACCTGCCGTCCGAACGCGTCAGCGGCATCATGGACGAAATCCGCGGTCCCGCCGGCCGCAACATGTGGGAAAAGCTCTCCAACGTTCAGGAGGAGGTGCTCGCCAACTACCTCAAGAACGAGTACCCGCAGACTATCGCGGTGGTGCTGTCGAAGCTGAAGCCGGAGCACGCCGCGCGGGTGCTGGCGATCCTGCCGGAGGACCTCGCGCTCGACGTGGTCGGCCGCATGCTGAAGATGGAAGCGGTGCAGAAGGAAGTCATCGAGCGCGTCGAGCAGACGCTGCGCACCGAGTTCATGTCCAACCTGTCGCAGACTCGCCGCCGCGACGCCCACGAGGTGATGGCAGAAATCTTCAACAATTTCGACCGCCAGACCGAAACCCGCTTCATCACCTCGCTTGAAGAGGAAAACCGCGAATCCGCCGAGCGCATCAAGGCGCTGATGTTCACCTTCGACGACCTGATCAAGCTCGATTCCGCCTCGGCGCAGACGCTGATGCGCAACGTCGACAAGGACAAGCTCGGCGTCGCGCTGAAGAGCGCCAATGAGGAGGTGCGCGGCTTCTTCCTCGGCAACATGTCCTCGCGCGCCGGCAAGATGCTGATGGACGACATGGCGGCGATGGGACCGGTGCGGCTGCGCGACGTCGACGAGGCGCAGGCGCTGCTTGTCAACCTCGCCAAGGACATGGCCGCGCGGGGTGAAATCACCCTGACCAAGAACCGCGCCGACGACGAGCTGGTGTACTGATGGCCACTCCCGCAAAATTCCTGTTCGACACCGACTTCGCGGCGCCCGACAAGACGCGCGAGCGCGCGGCGACCGCGGCCGAGATCGCGCAGAAGGTCGCAGAAGCCGAGGCGCGCGCCTACCGCGCGGGCTACGAGGCGGCCCAGCAGGAAGCCAAGGTCGAGAGCGACCGCCGTTCGGCGCTGGCGCTGGAAGAGGTCGGCATCGCCATCCGCGGCATCGCGCAGCGCTTTGCCGGCATCGAGGCCCGGATGGAGACCGAGGCGGTCGACGTCGCGGTCGCGGTGGCGCGCAAGCTGTGCAACGAACTGGTACAGCGCGAGCCGCTCGCCGAGGTCATGGCGCTGGTCAGCGAATGCTTTTCCCATCTGGTCGCGACCCCGCATCTGGTCGTCCGGATCAACGAGCAGCTGTACGAGGCCGCCCGCGAGAAGATCGAGCGGCAGGCCGCGCAGAGCGGTTTCGAGGGCCGGCTCGTGATTCTCGCCGAACCCGGCATCGCGACCGGAGACTGCCGGATCGAATGGGCCGACGGCGGCGTCGTGCTGGAGCGCGTGGCCATCGAAGCCAAGATCAGCGAACTCGTGGGACGCTATCTGGCGTCCCGCGGTCCGGCCGCAACGTAAGTGTCATGAGGACTGAGCCATGAGCGACACCGACGGACAGGTACCGCTACCCGATCTCAACGCCGCGGATGCGCCGCCGGTCGACGACATCGCCTACAACGAGGACGAACAGGCCTCGCGCATCGCAGCCGACCTCGAGGCCGTGTTCGACGTGCCGGTACAGGTCTCGGCCGTGCTCGGCCGCTCCAAGATGGACGTCGGCGAACTGTTGAAGCTCGGTCCCGGCACCGTGCTCGAACTCGACCGCCGGGTCGGCGAGGCGATCGACATCTACGTCAACAACCGCCTCGTCGCGCGCGGCGAAGTGGTGCTGGTGGAAGAAAAGCTCGGCGTGACCATGACGGAAATCATCAAGGCGGAACGCGGCTAACAATTTTGGCGATACGCGCTGCGAACGGCGCGAACAGACGGACAGGAGATTGACATGCGGCTTCTCATCGTTGGCACATTGAAGGGCCAGCTTACGACCGCCACCAAGATCGCGATGCAGAACGGAGCTTCGGTCACCCATGCCGAGGCGGTCGAACAGGCGATGAACGTGCTGCGCGGCGGCAAGGGCGCCGATCTGCTGCTGGTCGACGTCGCCCTCGACATCCGCGACCTGGTGATGCGGCTGGAAGCCGAGCACATCCACGTGCCGATCGTGGCCTGCGGCATCTCCAACGACGCCCGCGCCGCGGTGGCGGCGATCCATGCCGGCGCCAAGGAATACATCCCGCTGCCGCCCGATCCGGAACTGATCGCCGCCGTGCTCGCCGCGGTCGCCAATGATTCGCGCGACCTGATCTATCGCGACGAGGCGATGGGCAAGGTCATCAAGGTGGCGCAGCAGATCGCGGGCTCGGACGCTTCTGTCATGATCACCGGCGAATCCGGCACCGGCAAGGAGGTGCTGGCCCGCTACGTCCATTCGCGCTCCAACCGCGCCAAACGGCCGTTCATCTCGATCAACTGCGCGGCGATCCCGGAACATCTTCTGGAGTCCGAGCTGTTCGGCCACGAGAAGGGCGCCTTCACCGGCGCCGTCGCGCGTCGCATCGGCAAGTTCGAGGAGGCCTCCGGTGGCACGCTGCTGCTCGACGAAATCTCCGAGATGGACGTCCGCCTGCAATCCAAACTGCTGCGCGCGATCCAGGAGCGCGTGATCGACCGCGTCGGCGGCACCAAGCCGGTCCCGGTCGATATCCGCATCATCGCGACCTCGAACCGGAACCTCGCCGACGCCGTGCGCGAAGGCACTTTTCGCGAAGACCTGCTGTTCCGGTTGAACGTCGTCAACCTGAAGATCCCGCCGCTGCGCGACCGCCCGGCCGACATCCTCGAACTGGCGCAGCATTTCGCCAAGAAGTACGCCGACGCCAACGGCGTGCCGCTGCGCCCGCTCTCGGCCGAGGCGCGCCGCGTGCTGACCTCGAACCGCTGGCAGGGCAACGTCCGCGAGCTTGAAAACACCATCCACCGCTCGGTACTGATGGCGCAAGGCGACGAAATCGGCCCCGAAGCGATCCTCACCCCCGACGGCGACCGCCTCGACCTCGCCAAGACCGCGCCGGCGGTCGCGCACGCGACCTTCGCCGCCGAGCAGGTGACGCGCGCCCTGGTCGGCCGCACCGTCGCCGATGTCGAGCGCGACCTGATCCTGGAGACGCTGAAACACTGCCTCGGCAACCGCACCCATGCGGCGAATATCCTGGGCATCTCAATCCGCACGCTGCGCAACAAGCTGAACGAATATGCCGACGGCGGCATTCCGATCACGCCCGCGGGCGCCGGCGATCAGCAGCGGTTTGTCACGGCGGGGTAGGTTGGCGCCCTCTCCCGTCATTCCGTAGGGCTATCGCATCCAGTCGAAATCGCCTTTGCGGCAACTCTCCGTCATGCCCGGGCTTGTCCCGGGCATCCACGTCTTTGGCGTCAGAAGCGAGGACGTGGTTGGCCGGGACAAGCCCGGCCATGACGAGAAAAAAGCAGCTCCCTACGCGATAGCCCTGCGTTATTCCGGGGCGATCCAAAGCATCGAACTATTTTGCGCAATTGCGCACCTGAGGATCTCGAGATTCCCCGATGTGCAATTGCACATCTGAGATATGGTCCTTCAGACCATCCCGGAATGACGGCACATCACGAATATTTCGGTGCATCCGGCTTGCGGAAGATGCGGATGGGATCGCCGGGCTTGAGATCGGGTTGGGTGAAGAGCGCATAGGCATACAGCGCCAGATAGGCGATCGCGATCGCGCCGACGGCGTAGAACAGCCAGATTCCAACCCGCTTCATGCCCCGGTTCTAGATCGGCACCCCAGCAAAAGCCAGCGGCATCGGAGCACGAGCCCCCTACGCCGCAGGGCTATCGCACATCGCGCTGCACGTCCTGAGGAGCAGTTGTTTTTTTCTCGTCATGGCCGGGCTCGTCCCGGCCATCCACGTCCTCGCTTCTGACGCCAAAGGACGTGGATGCCCGGGGGACAAGCCCGGGCATGACGCCTGCCCTACCCCACCGCCACCTTCCTTGCCGGCGCGACGTTCACCGCCAGCTTGCCGTAGCGATCCTTGAACGCCTCGGTGTCGATCTCCTCGAGCTGGATCGCGCCGCTCAGCACGCCCTTCTTCCAGGCGTCATGCTCGGGATCGTTCTGGAATTCCGGCATCACTTCCTTGCCGAACAATTCCAGCGACTCGCAAATGTGCTCGTGGGTGTTCTTGCCGGCCTGGTTGAGCAGGATCACCTGGTCGATGTGCGAGGAGCGGAAGCGCCGCAGTTTCTTGCGGATCGTTTCCGGCGAGCCGATCAGGCCGCCGCGCAGCGCGGCCTCCTGCGCTTCCGGGTTCTCGCGCTTCCACTTGTTGTACTCGTCCCACATGTTGACGGTGCCGGGATCGGGCCGCTGCCGGTTCTGCGAGGCGCCATAGAAGCGCAGCGCGAACTGGAAGAAGGTGGCGCCGTCGGCGCGGCGTCGCGCCTCCTCATCTGTTTCGGCGCACATGAAGAACGACACCAGCGCCATGTTCGGGTTGATCTCGTAATCGGCGAGCTTCTTCAACCGTTTTGTAATCGCGTTGTAATAGGCGTGCACCCAGGCATGTGCCGCGTCCGCGCTGACGAACTGGAAGCCCAGCGCGCCAAAACCGTTCTCGCCGGCGCGCTCGATGGTCGGCAGTTGCGAGCAGGCCATCCACAACGGCGGATGCGGCTTCTGCACCGGTTTCGGCACCACGTTGCGCAGCGGAATGTCGAAATATTTGCCGTGATGCTCGGTGCCGACCTTGGTGAACATCGGGAAGATCGCCTGGACCGCTTCCTCGAACACCTCACGCTTGGTTTCCATGTCGCGGCCGAACGGGGTCAGTTCGGTGATCGAGGCACTCTCGCCCATGCCGAATTCGCAACGGCCGTTCGACAGCAGATCGAGGACGGCGACCTTCTCGGCGACGCGGGCGGGATGGTTGGTGGTGAGCTGCAGAATTCCGTGGCCGAGCCGGATGTTCCTGGTGCGCTGGCTGGCGGCGGCGAGAAAGGACTCCGGCGCCGGCGAATGCGAGTATTCCTCGAGAAAGTGATGCTCCACCACCCAGGCATAGTCGTAGCCGAGCCGGTCCGCGGTTTCGAGCTGAGTCAGTGCATTCTGGTAGAGCCGGAGTTCATCGCCCTCTTCCCATGGGCGCGGCAGTTGCAACTCGTAGAAGATGCCGAATTTCATGCTCTCTCTCCCGCGACGATCTTGTTGTTGTCGTCAGTCTAGCCGTGCGGGCGATTGAGTCCAGTGCTCGGCAATTCCGCTTGGCGGGAGAACTGGCGATGCGCGCGATTCGATCGGCGCACCGCCGGCCGGTGACCCGCCGGGACCCGGCGCGGTTGCGGCTACTGCGCCGCCTTCGCGCGGGCGACGTCGGCGTCCTGCAGGAAATCGATCAGCTTCTGCAGCGGCCCGACCTTGTCGATGTTGTCGAGCATGTCGCGATAGGCTTCCTGCGCCTTCGGCGGCAGCTTGTGGGCGATGCCCTGATGGCAGTCGATACAAGTCTTGCCTTGCGCGAATGCGGTCTGGTGCAGCTTGGAGGCCCGCGGCTCCTGCACCGAATACTCCATGTGATCGAACTTGTGGCAGTTGCGGCATTCGCGCGAATCGGTGGTCTTCATCGCGCGCCAGACGTTCTTGGCGAGATCGAGCCGGTGCGCAGCGAACTTCTCCGGCGTGTCGATGCTGCCCAGCGCCTTGTGATACAGTTCGTTCGAGGCCTGGATCTTGCGCACGACCTTGTGTCCCCATTCCTTCGGCACGTGACAGTCCGGACAACTCGCCCGCACGCCGGTGCGGTTCGAATAATGCGGCGTGTTGCGGTACTCGGCGTAGACGTTGTCCTTCATCTCGTGACAGGAGATGCAGAACTGCTCGGTGTTCGTCGCCTCCATCGCCCAGTTGAAGCCGCCCCAGAAGATCACGCCGGCGACAAAGCCTGCGATGATGATCAGGCCCCAGGCGAAGCGCGCCGTCGGCGACAGGAACCAGCGGAAAAGCCTGGTCAGCAGGCCCGGACGCGGGGCTGCCGGAGCAGCGACAGTATCGGTATCGGCCATGGTCGCCTCACTTCGCCTGCGTCGCGTTCTTGAAGAGGTTGCCTACCAGCGGCTTGGCGTCGGCCTGCGGCACGTGGCACTGCTGGCAGAAGTAGCGGGTGCCCGCCACCTTATCGAGCCGCACGCCCTGACGGTCGACATAGTGGGTCTCGGAAATCTTCGGCGCGTTGACGCGCGCATTGCCCGGCCAGTCATGGCAGCCCATGCAGGCATTGTTGTCGGTGGTGATCTGATAGCCGTCGATCTTGTGGGGGATCAGCGGCGGCTGCTGGCGATAGGCGCGCTCGAAGCCGCCGGCCGGCACCGATTGCTTGCCGATGTCGGGCGCGGCCGAAGTATCGGTCAACGGCGCGTCACGCAGCGCCTTTGGCGCCTTGGCCTCCTGGGCCTGCGGTCCTATAGCGGCGAGGGGGGCTGCAAGAATGACGGCCAACGCCGCGACCAGCGGCAGGAATCGGGAAAACTTCATGGGACAACCCTTTCAGGACTGCGACGTGTTGGCGCGACGCGCGGCGCGGAAGCCGTCACCGTCGCCGAATTGGGTGAGGCCGCGCCGCTTCGCGCGCGCAGGCCCAGATTGAACACGCGCTTGGAGCAGACATCGATGCAGGCGCCGCACAGCGTGCAGTCGCCCGACACGATGACCGGGCTCGCGCCGGTACGTTCGCCCCGGAGCGCGGGGCTGATGACGTGCGGTTCCGGGCAGACCGCGAAGCAGTCCATGCAGTCGTCGCAGGCCGCGCGGTTGTCGGCCGCCACACGCAACAACGCGACCCTGCCGATCTGGCCATAGAACGCGCCGACGGGGCAGAGATGGCCGCACCAGCCGTGCTTGGCCACGAACAGATCGAACAGGAAGATCGCCGCCGTACTCCCCGCGCCGAACCACAGGCCGAAGACCAGCGCGCGGTGCAATGCCGTCACCGGGTTGATGAGTTCCCAGGCAACGGAGCCGGACACGGCGGAGGCGGCCAGCACGCCGACCACAAAATAGAGTCGCAGCTCGGGACGGATCCTGGCCGTCCAGGTGATGCCCAGCCGACGCCGTAGCCAGGCGGCGAGATCGGTCACCGGATTGACCGGGCAGACCCAGGCGCAATAGCTGCGTCCGCCGACCAGCAGATAGAAGCCCAGCACGATCGCCGCGCCCAGGACCGCAACGCCCTCGGGCCAGTGCCGCGCCGCCAGCGACTGCAGCAAAATGAAGGGGTCGGTCAGCGGCAGCACGCCGAGCGTCATCGACGAGGCGAGCGTGCCTTTCGCGATCCAGATGCCGAGCAGCGGTCCCGACAGGAACAGGGCCAGGAACAGCAACTGGCCGATCCGCCGCAGCACCAGAAAGCGCGACGACGCCCAAAGGCCTTTTTGCGCACGCGCTTCGAGATATGGCCTGGCGTTGGCCGTCATGGCGCGCCTCCCGCGTCGGGCTTGCGCACCGGCAGCTTGAGCGGCGCATCGACCAGCGGCGCGCCGGTCTTTTTCTTCTCTTCCCAGCCGCGCAGATAGTGCTCGTCCTGCTTCAGCGCGGCGATCTCGATCGGCAGCACCTTGATCGCGGCGTCGTTCAGCACGCAGGATTTTTCGCATTTGCCGCAGCCGGTGCAGTATTCGGCGTGAACGACCGGCTCGAAAATCGCGTGCTTGGCGGTGCGGGCGTTGTGCGAGGTTTCCAGCGTGATCGCCTTGTCGATGGCCGGGCAGACCCGATAACAGACGTCGCAGCGCAGCCCCTGCAGATTGAGGCAGGTTTCGCGGCTGGTGATCACGGCCACGCCCATCTTGGCCTTGGCAATGTCGGTGAGCGCGTGGTCGAGTGCACCGGTCGGACACGCCTTCACGCACGGGATGTTGTCGCACATCTCGCAAGGCACGGTACGCGCCACAAAGAACGGCGTTCCGACCGCCGGACCGTCAGCCCAGTCCGCGAGGTTCAGGGTGTCATAGGGACAGTCGCGAACGCAGAGGCCGCAGCGGACGCAGGCCGACAGAAACTGCTTCTCCGGCAAGGCGCCCGGCGGCCGCAAGGCCTGCGCGGGCTTGGCGCGGGAGGACACGCCGAACGCGGCCAGCATCGTCGCGGCGACGGCTGCGCCGCCGCCGAAACGCGCCATCTCCTGCAGCGCCTTGCGGCGCCGCGGGTCGCCCGGAATGCCTGTGCCCGAATCCGCCATGGTCAGCCGATCGGATCAGGCGGTAACCACACGACAGGCGCACTTCTTGAAGTCGGTCTCCTTCGAGATCGGGCAGGTCGCGTCGAGCGTGAGCTTGTTGGCGAGCTGGCTCTCGTCGAAGAACGGGAAGTAGACCAGCCCGCGGGGCGGCTTGTTGCGTCCCTTGGTCTCCACCCGCGTCACCACCTCGCCGCGACGGGTCTGGATCTTGACCGGCTGGCCGCGCTGCAACTTGCGATCCGCCGCGTCGTCCGGATGCATGAACAGCGTCGCTGCCGGCACGGAGCGATGCAGTTCGGGCACGCGGCGCGTCATCGAGCCGGAATGCCAGTGCTCCAGCACGCGGCCGGTGCACAGCCATAGATCAAACTCCTTGTCCGGCGATTCCGCCGCAGGCTCGACCGGGCAGAAGATGATGCGCGCCTTCTTGTCCGGCTTGCCGTAGAACGAGACGCCCTCGCCCGGCTTGACGTAGGGATCGTAGCCTTCGCGGAAGCGCCACAGCGTCTCCTTGTTGTTGACCACCGGCCAGCGCAGGCCGCGCGCCTGATGGTATTGCTCGAAATCTGCCAGATCGTGCCCGTGGCCGCGGCCGAATTTAGCGTATTCCTCGAACAGGCCCTTCTGCACATAGAAGCCGAAGGCCGCGCTCTCGGAATTCTCAAAACCCTTCTGACATTCGGTGACCGGAAACCTGTTCACCTCGCCGTTGGCATAAAGCACGTCGAACAGGGTCTTGCCGCGCCATTCCGGTTTCTTGGCGATCAGATCTTCCGGCCACACTTCCTCGAGCTTGAAGTGTTTCGAGAACTCCATGAGCTGCCAGAGGTCGGAGCGCGCTTCGCCCGGCGCCTTGACCTGCTGTCGCCAGAACTGCGTGCGCCGCTCGGCGTTGCCGTAGGCGCCTTCCTTTTCCATCCACATCGCGGTCGGCAAAATGAGGTCGGCGGCCAGCGCCGTGACGGTCGGATAGGGATCAGAAACGGCGACGAAGGCGGCCGGGTTGCGATAACCGGGATAGCCTTCCTCGTTCATGTTGGGGGCCGTCTGCATGTTGTTGGTGCACTGGACCCAGTAGGCGTTCAGCTTGCCGTCCTTCAGCATGCGGTGCTGCACCACGGCGTGGTAACCGATGTTGCCCGGCAGCGTGCCTTCAGGGAGCTGCCAGATCTTCTCGGTGTCGGCGCGGTGCTTGGGATTGGTGACGACCATGTCGGCCGGCAGGCGATGCGAGAAGGTGCCGACCTCTCGCGCGGTGCCGCATGCGGACGGCTGGCCGGTCAGCGAGAACGGCCCGTTGCCAGGCTCCGAGATCTTTCCGGTCAGCAGGTGCACGTTGTAGATCATGTTGTTGACCCACGTACCGCGCGTGTGCTGGTTGAAGCCCATCGTCCAGTAGGAAATGATCTTCTTCTTCGGATCGGCATAGAGCTTGGCGAGCCGCTCCAGCTTCTCCTTCGGCACGCCGGACGCCTTGGCCGCGTAATCGAGCGTATAGGGTTCGAGCAACTTCCTGTATTCGTCGAGACCGATCTTGTCCTTCATGCCCGCCGGATCGAGCGCGCCCTCCTTGCCTGCCTTGTGCGAGGCGTTCACCGCCTTCATTTCGAGCGCGTGCGTCGGCCGCAGCCCGTAGCCGATGTCGGTGACGGTGGAAGCAAACTCGATGTGCTTTTCGACGAAATCCTTGTTCACCGCCCCCGAATTGACGATGTAGTTCTGGATATAGTTGAGGATCGCCAGGTCGCCCTGCGGCGTGAACACCATCCCGTTGTCGGCCAGTTCGAACGAGCGGTGCTCGAAGGTCGACAGCACGTGGACCTCGCAGCCTTCATGCGTCAGGCGGCGGTCGGTGAGACGCGACCACAGGATCGGGTGCATCTCAGCCATGTTCGCACCCCACAGCACGAACGCGTCGGCCTGCTCGAGGTCGTCGTAGCAACCCATCGGCTCGTCGATGCCGAAGGTGCGCATGAAGCCGGCGACGGCGGAGGCCATGCAATGGCGCGCGTTCGGGTCGAGATTGTTGGTGCGGAATCCCGCCTTGAGCAGCTTTGCGGCAGCATAGCCTTCCCAGATCGTCCACTGGCCGGAGCCGAACATGCCGACCGTCGACGGGCCGCCCGCCTTCAACGCCGCCTTCCACTTCTCGGCCATGATCTTGAAGGCATCGTCCCAGGACACCGGCGTGAATTCGCCGTTCTTGTCGAACTTGCCGTTCTTCATGCGCAGCAGCGGCTGGGTCAGCCGGTCCTCGCCGTACATGATCTTGGACAGGAAATAGCCCTTGATGCAGTTGAGGCCGCGGTTGACCGGCGCGTCGGGATCGCCCTGGGTCGCCACCACCTTGCCGTTCTTGGTGCCGACGATCACGCCGCAGCCGGTGCCGCAAAAACGGCAGACGCCCTTGTCCCACCGGATGCCGTCGGTCTTGCCGGCCTGCGCCAGCGCCGCGTCCGGCAGCGTGGCCCCGATCGTGGACGCGGCGGCGACCGCAGCCGCGGCCTTCAAGGCCTCGCGGCGCGTGGTTTGCAGTTCGGTGGCATCGGTCACTTGCTGGTCCATCGTTCGCTCTCCGCTCAACGAATCTCTGATTGCCGGGTCGGCCGGCCGGCCGGGCTGGCGCCCGCACAGCACGCCGCATGGTCTTCGCAGTCATGGTCGTGACGGGGCGCGGCCCCGTCGTCCGGTTCATCGACCGCATGGAAGATCAGCGAGGCAGCCACGACGCCGGACAGGCGATGGATGGCCGCGATCTGATCGATCGCCATGCTGGTCGGCGTATCGACGATGGTTGCCGCCAGCCGCCGTTCGCCGGCGGCCGCGTGCAGTTCGACGCCGGGCAGCGCCCGGATCCTCGCGGTCAGATCCGCACCGGCGCCCGGTGCGAGGTACACCGCAACGCCGCAGATGTTCTGGGAATTAGCCATGACCGGCCACCAACCTCGCCATTTCGGAAGCGAGCTCGACCCGCTCGCGGGGCAGCAGCGCGATCGCCTCGACGGGGCAGACCGGGATGCAGTCACCGCAGCCCGTGCAGGCCGCGGCATCGATCACCGCTCCCCTCCGCTCCCGGGCAAGGATTCGAATGGCGGTGTGATCGCAGACTTCCGCGCAACGCCGGCAGCTCACGCCGTGTCGCTCGACGCAGGTGTTGGTGGTGGACATGGTGGCCAGCAGCCGTAGATTCGGCGCCCCACCGGCGTCCGAAGCGGCCGAGCCATCAGCAGGTGCCGAAGGAAAGAAGGCTGACAATAACGCGCGTCGCGACAAAGGCATGGCTCCCCACGGGCCGAAGCCCGTGCCCCCAAAAGATTGACGAAGAGGCCGCGCCGATGCGCGAGTCCCCGGGGGACGCCGTTGTCCTGGAACCCATCTAAACTGGAGGCCACCGAGGCGCCTTGCGCTAAATCAAAGATGACCGCCATCGGCACCCGACTTGCCTGCGGAACAGATTGAGAATGCGGCTCTTTTCCCACGAGCGCGGGTGCCTCGACATGGCTTGCGCCGCCATGTCCAAGGGTTAGCTTTAGGGTTTCGAGAATCGGCGGTCTGCCGGTATCGTCCCCTCGCCCGAGCCATGACCTCCTTCACGCCCCATCAAGATGCCGCACTCAAAGCCGTTGCCGACTGGCTCAAGGCCAAGCCCGGCCGCAACGGCACGCCGCCGGTGTTTCGGCTGTTCGGCTATGCCGGCACCGGCAAGACCACGCTGGCGCGGCACATCGCCGAGGGCGTCAACGGCGAGGTGAAGTTCGCCGCCTTCACCGGCAAGGCGGCGCTGGTGATGCGCAACAAGGGCTGCGACAACGCCTCGACCATCCATTCGCTGATCTATCGCGCCAAAGAGTCCGGCGTCGAGCAGCCAAGCTTTGAATTGTGGGACGACGCGCCGGCCTCGAAGGCCAAGCTGATCGTGATCGACGAATGCTCGATGGTCGATGCCGAATTGGGCCGCGACCTGATGTCGTTCGACTGCCCGCTGCTCGTGCTCGGCGATCCCGCGCAATTGCCGCCGATCCAGGGTGGCGGCTTCTTCACCGACTGCGAGCCCGACGCGATGCTGACCGAGGTGCACCGCCAGGCCCAGGACGACCCGATCGTGCGGATGTCGATGGATATCCGCGAGGGCCGCGAACTTGAGATCGGCCGCCATGGCGAGAGCGAGGTGGTGCTGCGCAGCGAGCTCGATCCGGAGCGGGTGATGGGCGCCGACCAGGTGCTGGTCGGCCGCAACAATACCCGCCGCGCCTATAATATGCGGGTGCGCCAGAAGCAGAATATCGAAGACCCCTTCCCGGTGGCCGGCGACAAACTTGTATGCCTGCGCAACAACCGCAAGAAGGGGCTGTTCAACGGCGGGCTGTGGCGGGTCAAATCACGCACCCAGCCGCGGGGCAAATCGAAGATCCTGACCATGCGGCTGTCGCCCGACGAGGAGTTCGGCCACAAGGTCACAAAAGTTTCCGTGCGCCACGATTGCTTCGAGGGCGGCATCGATGCGATCCCGTGGGAACAGCGAAAACCCTATGACGAGTTCGACTATGGCTACGTGCTGACCGTGCACAAGTCGCAGGGCTCGCAATGGGACGACGTGGTGCTGTTCGACGAGAGCTTTGCGTTCCAGGACAGCCGGGCACGCTGGCTCTACACGGGGATCACGCGCGCGGCAAAGCGGCTGAGCGTGGTGGTATAGGCACGTCCGTCATTCCGGGATGGTGCGAAACGCCAGACCCGGAATCTCGAGATTCCGGGTTCGATGCTTCGCATCGCCCCGGAATGACAACAATCACCCTATTTCCCCGCCACGAAGTAGAAATCCTCCCTACCCGGCAGCGAGCCGTAGGTGAACGGCTGCTGCGTGCGGTTGGTCGCCTTCCAGACGTCGTCGCGGACGACGTCGAACAGCTTTCGCACCTCGAGCTTCGGCTCCTTGATCACCCGCGCCAGCACTGACGCGAACGGGCTGTTCTGCGCATCGCCGTCGAGCGCGGTCTCGCCGTGCTTGGCGGCATAGACCACCATGAAGCCGGCTTCGGGCTCGATGTTGGAAAAACCGCGGTTGACGAGCTTCAGCGCGATGGTCCGCTGCATGGTCTTTTCAAACGGGTTGTCGCGGCAGGCGTCGAGCATGACGAGGCGGAGCTTTTTGGCGCCGGCCACCGCCGCGATCACCTGCTCCAGCGCCACGGCCTGGGTTTCGGCGTCGCTGTCGGCCTTCAGCCGGGCGTCGACCGGGATCAAATAGTTGACGCCGCCGATCTCCATGCCGTGGCCGGCATAATAGACCACCGCCCAATCGGCCTTTTCGGCCTCGATGCCGAACTCGTGCAGCGCGGCGAAGAATTTGTCCCGCCCGAGATCGGGCGCCACCGTCACCGCGGCAAAGCCGAGATCGCGAAAGGTCGAGGCGATCAGTCTGGCGTCGCGCGGCGGGTTGGCGAGCGGCGCGACGTTCTTGTAGGCGCCGTTGCCGACGATCAGCGCGACCTTGCGCGGCCCCGACGGCTGCGCGGACGGCAAAGCCTTGCTCGCCGGCGCGGCCGTTCCCAACAGGGCGTCCAGCCGCGACCTGGCGAGGGCGCGGGCCAGCGTGGTGTCGATGTCGTCGCGGCGTGCCGCCACGCTATTGGCCGCCATGCGGTAATCGGCGCGGGCGGCGGCGAGGTTGCGGCGCTTCTCGTGGAGTTGCCCCCGGCCGACATAGGCGCGAACGTAGTTCGGGTTGATCTTGAGCGCGGCCTCGTAATCGTTGAGGGCGGCGTCGAGATTGCCCTTGCCGAGCCAGGCGTTGCCGCGACTGGTCAGGGTGAAGACATTGTTCGACTTCGCCAGCGCCGCATTGCAGTCGGCCAGCGCGTCGTCGAACCGGTTCATGCCGATATAGGTGAGGCACCGGTAGGAACGAACCTGCGGGTTGTCGGGATTGAATCTCTGCGCCTCGGCGAAATCGGCGAGCGAGGCGTCGTAGGCTTTCAGCAATCCGTGCAGACGGCCGCGGTTGTAGTGGTGCAAATAGCGGCTCTGGTCGTTCGAGGCATGCTTGAGCGCCAGGTTGAACTCGTCTAGCGCCCGTTGAAATTCGCCCCGGCGCATGAAGATCAGGCCGCGATTATTGTAGGCGCTGCTGAAGGTTGGACGCAGTTGCAGAGACAAATCGTAATCGGCCAGCGCCCGCTCGTATTCGCCCTTGTAGCTGTAGGCGATGCCGCGCGCATTGACGATGTTCGCGTTCTGCGGTGCGATCTCGTGGGCGGCGCTGTAGGCCGCGATCGCGCCGTCGTAATCGCGCTCCTTCACGAGAGTGTCGCCGCGATAGGCGAACGCGATCGCCCGTGAGGGGCCGGTGATCCTGTCGTCGGCAATCACGCGTTCGCAGGCCGCCAGCCGCGCGACCGGTTCCGCGGAATTATTCCGGCAGGCATCGACATCGCCGGCCGCCGACGCCGGGCCGGTGGCGGCGAGCATGGCGAGACCGAGCAACAAGGCCCGCAACATCGATAAGGCGCTCCGGTGCATGGATTTTGGTCGCGGCGCGCAAACCGGCGGTTCACTGTGGAAAGCCCCGCCTGCGGCGGTCAGGCGCAGTTTAACGGTCTCCCTTAAGGCCTTGCGCTGGCGCGGCTATTCACGAACTCGTGTGGCACGGCCTGTAACAACCAGCCCTTCGCGCCGTATCTGTGGCATCGGGCGGATCAGGGCCGCGCAGACCTGATCGATTGCGAAACGCCTGTCACGCCCTAGACTGAACCTCAACCATTACCGAAAGAGGAAACCATGTCCCCTCGCCTTCTCAGCCGCCTGTCGCTTGGTGCCGCCGCCATCGGCGCGCTGGCCGTTGCCGCCCTTGCCGTCAGCCCTTTGCGCGCCGCCGAGGAAGCCGTCGTCATCCCGCCGCCCGCCATCGACGTTCAGGCCGCCGACGGCATTCAGACCGCCGTGATCGCAGGCGGCTGCTTCTGGGGCGTGCAGGGCGTCTACCAGCACACCGCTGGCGTGCTGAACGCCGTGTCCGGCTATTCCGGCGGCAGCAAGATGACCGCGAACTACACCATGATCGGCACCGGCACGACCGGTCATGCCGAGGCGGTGGAGATCAAGTATGATCCGAAGAAGATCAGCTATGGCAAGATTTTGCAGATCTTCTTTTCGGTGGTGCACGACCCGACGCAGCTGAACCGCCAGGGCCCGGACGTCGGCACGCAATACCGCTCGGCGATCTTTACCGTGAACGACGAGCAGAAGAAGGTGGCGGAGGCCTACATCGCCCAGCTCAACGCCGCCAAGGTCTACAAGAAGCCGATCGCGACCAAGGTCGGCCCGCTGCAGGCGTTCTACGCGGCGGAAGACTACCACCAGGATTACCTGACGCTGCACCCGAACCAGCCCTATATTGTCTTCAACGACATTCCGAAGATCGAGAATCTGAAGAAGATCTTCGCGGAGAACTATATCGAGAAACCGACTTTGGTGAGCAGCGCCAAGGCCACGAACTGATACGCCCCCGTCATTCCGGGATGGTCCGAAGGACCAGACCCGGAATCTCGAGATTCCGGGTTCGCTTCGCGCCCCGGAATGACAGTGAACCTGAGGAGATCGCATGTCCGACACCAAAACCACAGGCAAGGTCGTCAAGAGCGAGGCCGAGTGGCGCAAGGAACTGACGCCGATGCAGTATGCAGTGCTGCGTGAAAAGGCGACCGAGCGGCCGTTTTCCGGCGAGTATGAGCACGAGCACCGCAAGGGCACCTATACCTGCGCCGGCTGCGGCCAGATTCTGTTCGAATCCGACGCCAAGTTCGATTCCGGCTGCGGCTGGCCGAGCTTCACCGCGCCGGCCGTGGACAGCCATGTCGACGAGGAACGCGACGTCAGCCACGGCATGATCCGCACCGAGGTGCTGTGCTCGAAATGCGACGGCCATCTTGGCCACGTCTTTCCCGACGGCCCCGGCCCTACCGGCCTGCGCTACTGCATCAATTCGGCGGCGTTGAAGCTGCAACCGAAATAGTTCAAGTCACGCTCGAACCTGTTGGCACCCCGCGCGACCAAAGCTGGTCGCGCGGGGTTTCTGTTTGATGGGCGCTCTTCCCGTCGGCCCGGCGCGCGGACAAGGATGAATTTCGAAATGCACATTTACAAAAGCCGGTTGCTCGGTCTCGGCGCAGCCACCCTCATCATGCAAGGCGTCGTGAGCCACCCCGCCCTTGCCGCCGACAAGGTCTCACTGTTCAAGGTCATCACTTCCAAAGATGAGATCGTGATCGGGATCAGCGAGGCCGACCTTGCCCAGATCGAAGGCCAGAACGCCGGGGGCGTCGCCAAGATGCTGGTCGCCAAGGGCTCGATGAGCGCGTGGCAATATGCGGTGCGCAAATCCGCCGGCGGCGATCTCGAACAGGCGCCGTTGCACAAGATCGGCCTGATCGCAAAAGACAGCATCCGCGTCGAGCCCTATGCGACGCCACTAAAGGTGCTGCCGATCGACGAGACGAAGAAGTGACACTTCTTTCCCTTCTCCTACCTTCGCCGGGCCTTCGGCGGACATGAGGGGAGAAGGGGAAACACGACTCGCGGCCCGAAACATGCTTTGATCGCATCGCGGCAGCGTTTGGGGACGCCCCGCAGGCCTTCGGGGGAGCGCGTCATGTCGCTTGGGACGATACTCGTCATCATCCTGATCATCCTCCTGCTGGGCGGCTTCTCCGGCCGCTTCCGGGGCCGTGGCTACGGCCGAGGCCGCTCCGGAATGGGGCTGATCGGGGTGATTTTGATCGTGCTGCTGATACTGGTCCTGCTGGGCAAGATTTGAGCCAACTAAACCATTGAAATAACTTGACTAAATTTGCATCCCCGGCAGCCATGCGTGGATTCATCATCACCCCCGATCGGTCGCTTCAGGGGTCGCATTTCTGTCAAATGAGCTTATATTGGCTCCAGAAATGACGTGCACGGCGCGCCGCCCTGTGGCCCACCGTCATCCAATCCCCATTGCTCATCCAGAAGAGCCAAAAAGATTGAGGTCACCGACCATGCGTCCCTTCAGCTACAACACCTCCGCCGAACTCTTTCCAGCTGCGATCCGCAAGAAGAAGCGCGCCGGGTTCGCCTATCGGCGTTTCGGCACCGCGGCGGAAGCGGTCCGCTTTGCGATCGAGGAGTTGCCGGCGGATTCGCTGAACGGCGCCTATCTGCAGGTCGAGGAAGCCCGTTTCGACCAGAGCGGCATCCGCTCGCTCTATGAAAGCGAAGCTTTCCCGCTGCCTCGGCGTCCGCGCCCGGAGGCCACTGAAGACGAAGCCGACGCGGCTTGAGTTTTTCGGATATCCCAACAAGCGCCCTCGGGAGTCAATTCCGGGGGCGTTTTTTTTCGCCGCAATCTAGCGCGGCTGCCTGTCGAGCCAGCGCTTGAGCATGCGCACGTTGCGGACGTTGGCGCGGAACATGACGTCGAACGCGTCGCCGGCGACCGGGATCAGGCCGACCATGCCGTCGACGGCAACGTTTCCGAGCATCCGCGCCGTGATATGCCAGGGCGCGCCGAGGGCGCGGGCCTCGCGCACCAGCCACAGCGAAATCGCCGTCGTGATGATGTCGCCGACCACCGGAAACAGGCCGATCAGCCCGTCAATGCCGAAGCGGAAATTGGTGCCAGGCACGATGAAGGCGACGTCCAGCAGTCTGGCGATGGCGTCCAGCCGCGCCAGCCGCTGCTCGCGCGTCAGTTCGCCGAACGGATTGGCGCCTCCGGGGCCGAAATCGAACCGAAACCCCTCGAACTGGGCACGCGGGCCAGCATCGGGGATCTCGCGGCCTTCCTGGTCGATCACCGGTCCACGGCCCGCAGCGCGTTCCCGGAACGGCCGGTCACCGCCATTGCGCGGACGCGGCGGGATATAGATGTCGTCGTTTGCCATCCTCATCAGATGGTAACGCGAAGGAGAGCCACAAGTTGCGTCAAATGATCGCTTGAAATTGGTCAGGCCGAAGCCGCGTGCCGCCTCAACGGCGCCTGAACTTTCGTCGTGCAATGAATTGCATCTGCCGCTGCGGCGGTGCGCCGTTCTCATGCGTGTGGCCGGCCAATCCACTGATTCTGACAGGATTTTCCTGACGTTTCAGAATCGGCCCCCATCCTAATATGTCCACCTGAACGCAGACGATCGGGGCGCGAAACAACAACCGACCGGCGCCGCCACGGGCTGGGCATGCCGGCCATACGAGGTGACCGCTGATGGGAAAGCTTGCCTATCTCGCAATTTCATTCGTTTTCGCTACGGCAAGTGCAGCGCTTGTCGCGTACAGCCTGGCGTACACTGCGCATTACTATCTCGACGTTCCCGCCTCCGCGCTTCGCGAACAGGCGCTGATCTCCGCGGCCCTCATCTTTGGACTCGTGACGATCCAGCTTCTCATCAGCGAGGAATAATCAGATGAACGGGCCGTCAGAATCATGGATCTGGCGATTGTGCTCAGGTGCTTCATCGCGAGCGCCGGTTTGAACGCCTTTGGGATGGCGGCTCTTCATGCACTACGGACCCGGCGTTGCACCCGCGGCATTGACGTCCGCTGCACTCATCTCGGCGAGTTCAAAGGGGAACCGATCCGGACGATCCAAAATTCTGCACGTCAAATGGGGGTTTGAATGCTCTGCAGCAAAACAGTCGAGAGACAACCGTCCGCCTATTGCACACCATGTTCGGAGCGGACGCCGCATCGTTACGAACGGCTGGGCGTCAACGGCCGGCTGACGTCCAGGGCCATCTGCCTGGTCTGCAACAACGACTCGCGCAAGGAGGCAGCTTGCCAAGCTGCAGCCCAGCCAACGCTGCAATAAGCGCGCATCGCCCCGCCTCCGCAGTCGTCGCCGCCAGGAAACTTGACAGGTTTTTCCTGACGCGCCGACCCGGAATTGGGCTCTAGGATGGCGCCGACAAGCAGGGGCATGCATCTCCAAGGGGACATGGTGAATCAGACAGACGACCCATCGCTCAAGCGGCTCCGAAGCAAGCAACTGCACGAACGGGCTTTTTTCTTCAAACGCCTCGCGATCGGCGCAGCCGATCCGAAATTTGCGGCGAAGCTTCAGGGCCTCGTCGATGAGTACGAAAGTGCAGCGGCGAGCATGGCGCTGGAAGCCGAAACTGCCGCCCTTCGGGGGGATGGTGCGCCGGCCTGACGCGCGCCGGCGGATCGAACGATCGAGGAAACTTTTTTTGCGCCGGAGAGCGGACTTACCGCGCTTCTTCGTCCCCCTCCGAGAATCCCGGACCGCGATATCCGTTATGCTCGAACACCCAACATCGGCCCGCGAGATGGCAACGCAATACGTTCCGGACGACATCAGGGACTTCATTTTGAAGTACATTGCCTCGGTTGCGCAGATCGAAGCCCTGCTGCTGATATGGGCCACCCCGGAGAAGCGGTGGGGTATCTCGCAGATTGCGGCGCGCATCTACGCCAACGAAACCGAGACCGCAAAGGCGCTCGACGGGCTCTGCCGCGACGGCCTGCTTGACCGCCAGGACGGAACTTTCGGCTTGCATACGTCGGAAGAAACCCGTGAAGTTATTGGAAGGCTGCGTGAAACCTATGCCCGCCATCTCATCGCGGTGACGGATGTCATTCACAGCAGATCGCGGGCCCCGCACACGGCAGCCGAGACACGCAAGGGTCAGGGGAACTGATGACATGCCGATGGTTCAGGCGAAGCGCGGACTTGCCACGCTGGTCATCGTGCTGCGCAACGTCGCGGGCATCGTAGCGCTTCTGGCGATCCCGTTGGCGGCGGAGCCGTCTTTCGCCCAGAAGCTCTACCCCTCCGAGCCGACGATGATCGACCCGGGCGCGACGGTCTATGTGGACAACGGCGCATGTTCGGCCGGCAAGGTGCTGAAGGTCCAGGGTGCGCACCGCAACCAGCGCCGGAAGAAAAGCTGTGTGCCCATGAGCGATCTGCAGGGCGTGGCGCTGCCGACAGCCGTCAAATAGGGGGCGACCGGCATCGCGATCGCAGATGCGCGGAACCGCGGACCGCATCCGCGACCCCGCGCGGCACCTGCGTTACGGACAGGGATGCCGGTTGCCGTCATATCCCAGATACGTGCCCGAGGCCGGATCGTAGGAACGATAGCGCTGCGCGCAGTAGGCGACCGTATCACTCGCGCGAGCCTGGCTGTTGGCGATCGCACCGCCGATGATCGCGCCGGCGGCGAGACCGCCGAGCGCCGCAGCGCCTGGACCGTAGTGGCGGCGATGGTGCCAGCCATGATGCCGGTGATGCCACCGGCGATATTGCACGTTTGTCACGGCGGATGGCGCCGCCGCCAGCATATCCGAGGAGGCTGGGGGGATCATTGGCGCAGCCGCCGCGGGTGAAACCGGCATCGCGAACGATGCGCTGAGCACGATCGTGGCGGCGACAATCTTCCATGAATTCATTCGAACGCTCCTGTTTCAGGCACGCAACACGGGGTCTCCGCGTCGCATGCGTTATCGGTGCGGCTCACGCGCACATGACGGGCAACGCAGCGCCGGATGGATCGTTCTGACAGGTAATCCCTGACGTCGGGCCATGATGCAATCGGACGGAGCATCATCCCAACTTATCCTTCGGGCCTGATCGGTCGGAAACCCGGTTCCCAAACCTTGCTCCGCCTCTCAATTGGGCGGCGCCAGCCAACCCTGCGTGATGCCGAAGCGGACGATATCGGCGCGGCTGTGAAGGCCTTTTTTTTCCGATGCCCGTGCCTTGTACGTCTCCACGCTCTTGACGCTGACATCCAGCTGGCCGGCGATCTGCTTGTTGCTGAACCCCTGCGCCACCAGCTTCAGCACGTCCTCTTCGCGCCGGCTGAGTTCACCGCCCTCGCCATCTCCGGGCAGGGCGAGTTCGGGCGCGGCCGCCGCCGCCTTTTCGGCGATCGCGGGATCGAGATAGATGTCGCCCCGGTTGACGGCCCGGATCGCGCGAAGCAATTCCTCGCCGGCCGAACGCTTCAACAGATATCCCCTCGCCCCCGCGTCCAGCACCGGATGCACATAGGCGCGGTCCTCATGAACGGTCAGCGCAATGATCTTTACGCCTGGGCATAGCCGGCTTACCTGACGCGCAAGCTCCATGCCGCTGAAGTCGGGCAGCGAAAGATCGATGACTGCAATGTCGGGCGCGCAATCGCAAATCGCCTTCAGGCCGGACTCCCCCGTGCTGGCTTCGCCGACCAGTTCGACCTCGGGCACGCTCTGAAGCAGCGCACGAATGCCGGCAAGGACGACCGGATGATCGTCCACGAGCGCGACGCGAACGGGTGTCATGCGACGGCCTCCGAAGCTTCAAGCGGTATCCTGGCGAAAATCGTGCTGCCCTTTCCGGATTCGGATTCGATGACGATCGTGCCGCCGAGGAGCGCTACCCGCTCCTTCATGCCCGACAGACCCAGCCCCGAGCCCCGGCTGCCGCCGGGCACGACCCAGCCGACGCTGTCGGGGTTGAAGCCGACCCCGTCGTCTTCGAGCACGAGGGCCAGCCCGTCGGATTTCTGCTCGAGCACGATGCTTACCTTGCTCGCATTGGCGTGCTTCAGCACGTTGGTCAAGCCTTCCTGCACCAGCCGGTAGAGTACGGTCGCCACATCGGCAGGCAAGGAATCGTCGCGCCCGAATGTCTGGATATCGACGCGAACGCCAAAGCGCTCCTGCCATTCCGCGACATAGGCCTTGATCGCCTTGAAGATGCCAAGGTCGTCAATCGCCGTCGGCCGCAGATCCGAAGCCGTGCGATGAATGTCGCGGCCGATTTCTGCGGCAAGCTGTTCCAGCCAACGCACCTGCTCGGTCGCGGCCTCGCCACTGCTGCCTTTGGCCAATCCCTGCTCCAGGGCCTTAAGGCCGAGCGACAACCCTGTCACGGTCTGCCCGATCTGGTCGTGCAGTTCCCGCGAAATCCGGCGCTGCTCCTCCTCCTGGGCCGAAGCCAGACGGCGCAGCAGATGGGATCGTTCCGCCTCCGCGCGTTTGAGAATGTCGATGTCGGCCAGCACGCCGTGGATCACGTGACGCCGGTTGGGGGGCCCCTCGGCCCTTCCTGCGGCCCGCAACCAGTATTCTCCGCGATCGTGCGATTGCACTGGAAACTCGACGCTGCTCGACCTGCCGCTGTCGAGGCATTCGGTCGCGAAAGAAGCCAGTGCCGCCCGGTGCGGCGGTTCGACCAGCGCGAATATGCGGTCGGCCGGCCAACGGCTTTCCCCCGATCGGGCGCCCGGCAAGCCCAGAAGCGCGCAAAAGCGATTGCAGCCGCTGAATTCATGTGCGGACAGATCCCAGCGCCACGTTCCCAGTTCGGCCGCATCAATCGCAAGCGCGCCCCGCTTTTCGCTGTCGAGCAGCGCCGCCGCCGACTGCAGCGCCTCCAGCCGCCGCCGCTGGGCGATTTCGCGGGCGATCACCAGGCCAAGCGCGATCGCAAGCCCCACGCTCGCAAGCGTGCCGCCGAACAGCAGCCGCAACGAACGGGACACGGGCGCATTCAGTTCCGTCACGGGCACGCCGACATGAACGGACCAGCCCTCCGTGCCGGCAAGCCTGCGGTGCATCGTTTCGACATCGACGCCTTCGCGCGTCTGCGTTCGTGGCGCGTTCGAGCCGCGTGCCATGGCTTCCTGCACGGAAGGCGTGGTTGCGCCCGCCTTGGCAATCTTGGTGTCGGGCGTGCGCGCGACGATCTTTTCCTTGGCATCGATCAGGGTGCCGGCCCACCCGACCGGTAATCCGGTCTGGCCCAGGATCGTACTGAACTGATCGGGCAACAGCCCGATCGTCAGGACATATCGGAGTTCCCCCTCCCTGATGACCGGGACACGAAGCGACACCAGTTGCTTGCCGATCGCGGCCTGATAGGGACCGAGCCCGCCGAGCACCGGCTTGCGCGTTCGCACCACGGCATTGAAGCTTTCGGTGTCGATCACCGGATCGAGCGGGGCGCCGAGCGGCCGCAGGACGTTCAGAACCTGCTCCCGGTCCGGCTTGGCGAGCGAGGCGGTTTCCCAGAGCGGGCGGGCGGCTACGATCCGGGTAGCCTCGCGATAGAAATCCTGCAGATTCCCCCGGTCGAGCGCTGCCGAACTCGCAAGTGTCTCCGCGACTTGGGATTCGCGTGAAATCTCGCCTTCAATGCGATGGGCTACCTGCGTCAGCGCTTCGGTGGCGGCCTTGCGGGCATAGCTGCGCTCCTGATCGGCGGTGATGTAGGCCATCCATCCGCCAAGCAGCAGAACCGGAATGGCAGCCGTCAGAACGAGGGCACTGAGAAGCCATACGCCCTCCTTTGGCCGACCGGAAACGGTGGAAAGCCTGCTCCCCAGTTCCGCAATCACGGTTGCGGGCATGTGTTTTTGCCAGCGATGACGGACAACGCTATGCGCTCCCTTCAATTCAACGCCGATCCGATCAGCCAGCCCCGGATCTGCCAAGCCATATATCGGCAGGTGCGGTCAGGAAAATCCTGACACTGCGCCGCGCCGGGTTCCGCCCCTGGAAAGCCGGCGGGAACGCGACCAGGGACGGTTACGTCGAGTGCGCGGGCTGCGGCTCGTCGGCGTACCGATGGGCCAGAAAGGAAGACAGCAGCGCAGGGGCCATGCCGACGATGCCGAAGAGCAGAAACTGCGTCACACCGGTATCCGGCCCGCGCGAACCATATAGCAGCGACGAAGCGGCAAAGCCGATGCCCGCCACGATCAGCATCCGTACCGCAGGCGCGAGGCGCTTGACGTGAAACAGGATGTCGTCGATCGCCCCGATCATCAGCGCGGGTATGATGCCGAACAGGTAGCTGTACTGCAGCGTCTTGATGAAGGCGCCGAGGAATTTTCCGATCTCCGACCAATTGGTCGTGTGCCAGTAGCCAGAAACCACCGTGGTTGCGAACAGCATCAGGAACCCGCCGACGAGCGGGCCGATCAAGCCGAAGATCAGATAGCGCTTCATGGCCACCTCCATGTCGACACCCGGGCCGAGACAATCTCAAAGCCGGTGATGGCCGAGTCAAGCGGCAAGCCGAAGCCGTCGTCAGGCCGACCGGCTCTGCTTTGCGGAGGCAGCCGTTGAGGCCGGTTCGGTGTTCCTGGCGAGGAGACGATCCGCGCCCCATCGGATGGTCCACTGGGCCACCGACAACAGCAACGTTTCATAAACCGCTACGCATTGTTCGAGTTCCCGGTCGGTCGAGGGCGGACAGTTCGGCCGGTTGCGGACGATCATGGTGGTGGTCGACCAGGTCAGCCGGGCGGCCTTGCAGGCGACGATCAGCCCGTAGACCCGGTCGGGTTCGAGCAGCGGCTCGATCGCCTCGACCTTGACGTCGGCCTTCAGCGCAATCGCAGCGACCACATAGGTGTATTCGCCGCGCACCGCGAAGCGGTTGACGACCGAATCGTTCAGCTTGCCGGCGCGATTGAGCGCCACGACCTCGTTGTGGGCCTCGGTGTAGTCGATCTTGCTCGGGGCGACGTGCTGTCCGGCGGCGGCTTGGGCCTTCGAGCGCGTCCCCGGGCGCGGTGCGGTCAAGAACCGCGCGCGGACCACGTCGGCGACCTTGCTGATCAGTTCGCGTAGCAGGCTGCCCGGGATGTCCAGGCGGACGCCGAGCTTTTCGGCCAGCCGCTCGTCCTTCTCCGCCCGCCCAACCAGCGTCGCGTAACCGCATTCGGAGAAGCGCGCGCCGGTGTTGTGGGCAAGCGCGTTGGAGACTTGGACGTCGCCGAACCGCATCAACGCGTCGGTCAGCGCCTCGTTGAGCGTCTTGCGGTCGCAGATCGCCAGCAGATGCTGCTGGCCGCGGGTCTTGACGATTTCGAGCAGGTCCGCATCCGACAGGCAGACGGAGCTTCGCAACACGGGCGCCGCAACACGGGGCTGTTCGTGGAACGCCAGCTCGCGGACGGTCTGGATCGGCGCCCGCTCGATCATCGCCAGAGCTTCGCTGAGCTGGATCACAATCTCCGGATCGACCCGGCCGACCAGGTGGGCAAGCACGCCATCGACGGCCGCGATCTGCGAATCGGCGAGGCGGCCGACATTGGACAAGAACAGATCGGTCACCTCGCCGAAGATCCGGGCGTCGTGCTCCGGTCCGTCCTCCTCGGCGCCATTCAGTTCCTTGCGCAAGTCCGTCGTCGCGGCGGTCATGGTTATGCCGCCTCCGCGCCGGTCGTCCCGGCTCGCCGCCTGCCCCTGTTTCCGGAAGTTCGCGTCATTCCCTTACGCCCACGGTCCGAAGCGCTTCCTTGCCGCCGCCGTGCCGTCGCAATGAGGCCGGGGTGCTCGTGAACTGTCGGCAGCAGAATGAACAAGCGTCTCGAAGCCATTCCAAGTCCGCCGCCGCCAGCCGTTTCGCTCCCACGCGCGGCCCTGAACGTCGTTCTTGAACTCGTTCTTGGGCCGGGTGCGAGCAATGGCCACGCATCGTAACCCGGCTTCCCTAACGGCGGGTTGTACGAGCGTCCAGAGCTTCCGCATTTCTACTGAGTTTTTGCGGCGCCGAAGGCGTTCACGAAAACGCCACGTCGCCGCGATCTTTCGCCGCGATCGCGTGTCGAGCACGCAACAGTCAAAGAAGTGTTGATGCGAGCCATTGCAGCTTCGAAACATTGACGCATAATTAACGTGGGGCGACGCAGCACGTTTGATTCGAACATCGGCGGAATTCGAGCAACCGCACCGGGTGATACCCGCGTGACGGACAACGTGCGCGATCGCCCAAGCCGCGTGCAACGTCCTCGAACGAAAGCGACCAGCACCGCGTGCAACCTTGGGGAACGCATCGATGACTTTTCATCTTAGCAGCAGAGCTCTTCTTGCCGCGACGGCCTTCGCGGCATTTGCGGTTTCTTCCAGTCCCGGTCCTGCCTTCGCGTCGGACGCGCAGCAGATGTGCAGCGGCGACGCCATGCGGCTATGCGGCCATGAAATCCCCAACATCCAGCGCATCACCGCCTGCATGCACAAGCAGCGCGCCAACGTCAGCCCCGGCTGCCGCGCCGTGATGGACCGCGACAACCGCGCACGCCGGCGCGCGGCCGCCACCGGCGATTAAGCCGACGCCAAGCATCATTCGGACGGCTTCAGCTCAGCGCCGAGGCCGGTTCTTTTGCATGTTGGATGGTCTTGCCGTGCCCGGCGGGGGATCCGAAGACCGAGAAGTATCAGCTAGACCCAAGAACGGCCGGCCCCGCCTCCTCATTCCCCCCAGATCGCGAACGCGTCGTTGAATGCGCGCTCGCCGGGAGAGCCCTTTTCGATCGCGATGATGGCGCGGCGCTGATTGACGTAGACCAGCGGCACGTCGAACCAGGAGCGTTCCTTCAGGAGCTGCAAATTACGGGCGCGGTCGGAATCGACGTTGGAGAGCCCGACCAGGAAGAAGCCGTCGGTGACCTTCACCGCAAGTCCCGCCAGCGGCGTGCCCCGCGCCTGCTCGTTCGACTTCATCAAGATCCCCGGCACGTTGCCGACGCCACCGCCTGAGAAATCCTGCGGCAGAATGAAGGTCAGTTCCGCGGTGTGGCTCGCCGGCAGCGAGGTATCGGTGTTGCGGCGGAACGACATCGTCATCTTGAACTTGCGGTCGGGAATTTCGATGTCGGCGCGCACCGCGACGTCCGCCTTCTGGTTCCCGCTGGCCTTGATCGGTTCGGTGCGCCAGATCACCGAGCCGATATATTGTTTGCCCTTGGGGTCGGACGGATCCTCGTCATACAGCACGACGCGCTGCGCCACTGGCGCCATTTCGCTGCCCGGCTGGCCGACGCGATCGGGAATCTTCGGGCGCGACTGCGGCGCAGCCGGATCCTTCGGCGCCTCCGCCACGGAGTTGGGTTTGAACAGGCTGCTGACGGCGGTGACCGCCGACTTGCCCCACAAAATGCCGGCACCGACCAGAATCAGCACGATGCCGACCGCAATCGCGCTCTTGAACGGAAACGCCGCGCCGGTGCGGGCCTTCTTCGGCTCGCGGTCCGGCGTCAGCCGCGGGCGCTCGCGCGGGGGCTGAAGCGGCGGCTGGCCCGCGTAGCGGTCAGCCTCCTCCAGCGATTCGTCGTACGAATAGGCCGCGTCGGGATCGGCGCCGCGGTTCTCCATGCTCGGCTCGAGCCGGTCGAATTCCGGCGAGGGCGACGGCACGTTGGCATAGGTTTTACGCGCGGCGCGATTGGCTTGCGCTGCGGCGCGGCCGAGGTCGTCGGCATCGGCGGCGATGTCGCGGAAGCCCCGCATGCCGGGCAGCGGCGGGCCGCCATCGTCGGGGCCACGGCGAGGGCCATTGCCACGCAGGGGCGGCGGCGGCAGGTCGGCATCCTGCATCGGGATCGGCGACGACTGCGGGCGCGGCCCGCCCGCCTGTATATCGGCGCGCAGATTGCGCGGCGGGCGCTGTTCGTCCTGGCCGAGCGGCGGCCGGCCGTCGCGTCCGGGCGGTTGCGACGGCGGACGCTGGCGCGGCGGGCCGGGCGGCACGCCCGGATGGCCGCCTGGATCCTCCGGCGGCCGGGCATTAGGGCGGCGGAAATTCTCGTTGCTGCGGGCGGTACCACCGCCGCGGTTGGCCTCGCGGGCGCGCTGGGCGGCTTCCGATTCGACCTTGCGGACGGCCTCCTCAAGCGACAGCCGCTCGCGGGTGATTTCCGACTCGGACAGCGGCGGCTGAACGCTGCGCAACTGGGCGATCAGCGCGGTACGGGCTCGCTCATAGAGCGCGCGTCTGCTCTCGCCTGGAGCATTGGGGTCCAGGCCGGCGATGGCACGTGCGATGAGCGGGTAATAGTCAGCCATTGTTCATCAATATTGCAGGCCCGGCGGTAAGGTCTCGTTAAGCCTCAAACGGGTTCTGTACCAGAATAGTATCTTCGCGTTCAGGGCTCGTGGAAAGCAATGCGATCGGACAACCCACCAGTTCCTCGACCCGGCGGACATATTTGATGGCCTGCGCCGGCAAATCCGCCCAGGACCGGGCGTTCGCGGTCGGCTGCTTCCAGCCTTCGATTGTCTCATAAATGGGCACCACACGGGCTTGGGCGCCCTCGCCTGCCGGCAGATGGTCGATTTCCTTGCCGTCCAGCGTATATCCGGTGCAGACCTCGATGGTTTCAAAGCCGTCGAGAATATCGAGCTTGGTCAATGCCAGCCCGGCGATGCCGCAGGTGCGAACGGTCTGGCGCACCAGCACGGCGTCGAACCAGCCGCAGCGGCGCTTGCGGCCGGTGTTGACGCCGAACTCCTTGCCGCGGCGGCCGATTTCCTCGCCGATCTCGTCGTTGAGTTCGGTCGGAAACGGGCCCTGGCCGACCCGGGTCGTGTAGGCCTTGCAGATGCCGAGCACGTAGCCGACCGCGCCGGGGCCAAGCCCGGTGCCGGTCGCCGCCTGCGCCGCCACCGTGTTGGACGAGGTGACGTAAGGGTACGTGCCGTGATCGACGTCCAGCAGCGCGCCCTGCGCGCCTTCGAACAAGATGCGCTTACCCTCGCGGCGCTTGATGTCGAGCAGCCGCCACACCGTCTCGGCATAGGGCAACAGTTTCGGCGCCAGCGCGCGGAGTTCCTCCAGGATCGAGCCGGCGTGGAACTCCTCCAGATTGAGGCCGCGGCGCAGCGCATTGTGATGCGCCAGCAGGCGGTCGATCTTGTGCGGCAGCGTGTCGAGGTCGGCAAGATCCATCAGGCGGATGGCGCGACGGCCGACCTTGTCTTCATAGGCCGGGCCGATGCCGCGGCGCGTGGTCCCGATCGCGGTGGCCGTGTTGGCGGATTCGCGCAACGCGTCGAGTTCGCGGTGCAGCGGCAGGATCAGGGTGACGTTCTCGGCGATGCGCAAATTGTCCGGGCTGATGGCGACGCCCTGGCCCTTCAGCTTAGCCACCTCGTCGAGGAAGGCCTGCGGATCGAACACCACGCCATTGCCGATCACCGCCAGCTTCGAGGGCCGCAGCACGCCTGACGGCAGCAGCGCCAGCTTGTAGGTCTCGCCATTGATCACGAGCGTATGGCCGGCATTATGGCCGCCCTGGAAGCGCACGACGATGTCGGCCTGCTCCGAAAGCCAGTCGACGATCTTGCCCTTCCCTTCGTCGCCCCACTGGGCGCCGACGACGACAACATTGGCCATATCTACGGTATTCCCTGCAATTCTCTGGTGGTCCCAGCATGACCTTCTCCGGAAAACCGGCATCCACTTTCGCTGATCATGCCTTCGTCAATTTCTGATGCGTTTTCTGCACGCGAACCGGTACCCGCTTCCCCTGAAAACACTATAGCTTTCCCAGCCACAATCACGGCCGGTGGGCCGTTCGCTCGCGAGGCAGCCCCACCGGATAAAGGAAGCGGGTGCTCTAGGCAAGCAAGAAGGCGGTTTCAGGGGGGGCTTGGAACCGCTTCAACCCATTGATATCCCCGTAAAATCCAAGACCGCGTGGACCCGGATTTATTAACATTGGGCAATGACGGAACGGCCATGTCGAAAACCACCCGTGCCACCCAGTCGCTGGAAAAGCTCGGCGTGAAGTTCACCCTGCACAGCTATCCCTACGATCCGGACGCGGCGAGTATCGGACTTCAGGCAGCGGAAGCGCTCGGCGTATCCCCTTCGCGGGTGCTCAAGACGCTGATGGCGGAGGTTGACGGCAGGCCGGTCTGCGCCGCGGTGCCGTCGGACTGCGAGGTCAGCATGAAGAAGCTCGCCAGCGCCTTCGGGGGCAAGACCGCCAAAATGATGCGGCCAGCCGACGCCGAGCGGCTGACCGGCTACCATGTCGGCGGCATCTCGCCGTTCGGGCAGAAGAAGCGCGTCCCGGTCGCGATCGAGATCGCGGCGCTCGACCATGCCAGCGTATTCCTCAACGGCGGCCAGCGCGGCTTGCAGGTCGAACTTGCCCCGCAGGACGCCGTAAGGGCGGTAGACGCCATCGCGCGCCCGCTGGTGGCGTGAGCAGGATTGGTTCGAAGGCGGGTTACGAAGAGAGCTTCGGCTGGGTCTGCGCCCATAGCATCGCCTCGATGATGGCGTTGCGCAGTTTCGGGCGCTGCTCCTCATCGCACTCGATGAACGCCAGGATGGAATTGGCGCGAACGGCAAATTGGTGACGCGTTTCTGCTTCGGCTTCGGCCGACATTGGCTTGCTCAAAGGAATGATCCACTTCTCGAAATTCGACCTCACGGGCAGACGAGGATGCTTGTGAGCAGCCCTCGCATGCAAAACCCGTGGTCCCAGCGATCGAACGCCCTACCTGAAATTATCCCTGAATAACCCGCGACATGCATCCATAAAACAAACAAAGGTTGGATTGCATGAACTGATCGCTCTTTGATTGCACATTTTGCTGCTTGCTGGCAACCCCAAATAGCAGACGAGAAACAAGAACATGATGAAGAATTGCCTGCATAGTCGCGATGCATCCTGCACCATTGATGAGCGCTGCAATCCCGTGTCTGTGGGAATGCCGGGCTAATTCCTCCGGCCTGGCGATTTCTGCCGGGCGGGCTGCGGCGCCATGAACCGGGCCTTGCCATGACGGCCACCGATCAGACTTCATCCGCAGCATCGCGCAACTGGCTCGCCAACCAGCCCTATCTGCTGCTTAGCGTCACCGCGCTTTGCTGGGCCGGCAATGCCATCGTCGGACGGCTGGCCGCCGGCCACATCCCGCCGGTGACGCTGTCGTTCCTGCGCTGGTCGCTCGCATTCCTGATCATCCTGCCGTTCGCCTGGAGGCACCTGATGCGCGATCGGGCTGCGATCCGCGGGCGCCTCGGATTGATGTTGCTGCTGTCCGTCACCGGCATCGGCGCATTCAACACGCTGCAATACTGGGCGCTCGAACATACCCAGGCGTTGAATACGCTATTGCTGCAATCGGCCGGCCCGCTGCTGGTCGCGGTGTGGTCGCTGCTGCTGCTCGGGGTCCGGCTGACGCTGGCGCAGGCCGCCGGCATCCTGCTGTCGATGACCGGCGTGCTGATCATCCTGATGCACGGCGACCTCACCAAGCTTTCCAACATCGAGTTCAACCGCGGCGACCTGATCTTCCTGGTCGCGCTGGCGATCTTCGGGCTCTATTCGGTGCTGTCGTTCAAACGTCCCGCCATTCACGGCCTGTCGTTCGTCGCCTTCACCTTCGGCGCCGGCGCGGCCTGCCTGATCCCGCCGTTTGTCGTCGAACTGTTCACGCGGCCGCCGATGCAGATCGACACCGCCAATCTGCTGACGCTGGCCTATGTCGCGCTGTTTCCCTCGACGATCGCCTATCTCTGCTTCAATCGCGCCGTCCAGCTGATCGGCGCCAACCGCGCCGCGCCGTTCTTCCATGTCGTGCCGGTGTTCGGCACCGTGATGTCGATCATCTTCCTCGGCGAAAATCCGCAGGTGTTTCACTTCATCGGTTTCGCGCTGGTGCTGACCGGGGTATTCGTGGCGTCGCGGAAGGCGTGATCTGCTGCTTCCGCGAGTTCATGAGCCGTCGGACTCGCGCAGAGTGCCCCTCAGCCGGCGCTTCGCCGACCCCTCCCCGCAACAGCGGGGCGAGGTTGAGGACGCGGTGACTTGCCCTCACAAATCCGCTATCTGTTGAACTCTTTTCGCAAGGTCTTCGATGAGAGCGCGCGTCAGCAACGTCATGATCGGTACCTTGACCCTCGCTTTGATCGGCGGGGGGCTCGGGGGATGGCTCGGCTATCAGAAATTCATCAGCGCCAAGCAGAAGACCGCGTTCCGGGTCATCTTCGAAGGTTCTGCAAGCGGCCTGCGGAAGGGCGGCAGCGTGAATTTTGCCGGGATCCGGGTCGGCGAGGTGGTGTCGCTGAAACTCGACCATCCGCGCCGCGTCGTGGCGCTCGCGATGATCGATGGCAATACGCCGGTCAAGAGCGACACCCAGGTCGGCCTCGAATTCCAGGGGCTGACGGGGATTGCCGCGATCTCGTTTACCGGCGGCTCCGACGAGGCGCCGCCGCCGCCGAAAGGCGCAGACGGAATTCCCGAATTGACCGCCGACCCCGACGGGACGCTCAACACCCAGGAGAAGATCCGCGTGGCGCTGCGCAACGTCGACAAGATCATCGTCGACAATGAGGTGGCAGTGAAGGACACGCTGCGCAATTTCGAAAGCTTCACCGCGTCGCTATCCGTCAACGGCGCGAAGATCACCAGCGTGATCGCGACCGCCGAGGACAGCATCGCCGCGGTCGACGGCGCGCTGGACAAGACAAAGGATTTCCTCGGCAGCCTCGCCAGCGACAAGTATGGCGGCGAGCTGCTGCCGACCGTGATCTCGATGCGCGAACTGATCGAGAGCTTTGACAAGAAGTCGGGCGCCGTCATCGCAGACACCCGAAAAATGTTCGGCGAGCTCAGCCAGTCCATCAACACCAGCAAGTTCGGCAGCCCGCCCGCCAGACGCTGACCCGATCAAGAACCAAGAATAACGGAAACGCCCGACGTGCTAGACAAATCAACCGCCGCGACCGCCGCCCCGCCCGCCACCGTGACACGCGTCGAGAGCACGGTGCCGCGACATCTGCAGAAATATCTCTCGCTCGACGATTTCGAGGCGACCGCGCGGCGGCGGATTCCGAAATTTCTGTACGGCTATATTTCCGGCGGCGCGGAGACCGACGCTGCGGTGCGCGACAACCGCGCCGCCTTCGACGAATACGGCTTCGTGCCGCGCGTGCTCAACGACGTCTCCGGCCGCGACCAGACAGCGACGCTGTTCGGCAAGACCTACGCCTCGCCGTTCGGCATTCCGCCGATGGGCTCTTCGGCGTTGTGCGCCTATCGCGGCGACATCGTGCTGACGCAGGCCGCGAAGGCCGAGGACGTGCCGATGATTTTGAGCGCCTCCTCGCTGATCACGCTGGAGGACGTGCGCGCCGCCAACCAGGCGGCGTGGTACCAGGCCTATCTCGCCGGCCTGCCCGAGCGGATCGAACCGCTGGTCGATCGGGTCGCGGCGGCCGGCTACGACACCTTCGTCGTCACCGCCGACGTGCCGGTGCCGCCGAACCGCGAGAACAACATCCGCAACGGCTTTCAGGTGCCGCTTGCGATCACGCCGCAAATTGCCTGGGATACGGTCACGCATCCGCACTGGCTGTTCGGCACCTGGGCGCGCACCGTGAAGAATTTCGGCATGCCGCATTTCGAGAACATGGACGCCAAGCGCGGCCCGCCGGTGCTGGCCAAGAATTTGATGCGCAACATCGGCGCGCGCGACCAACTCGCCTGGAAGCATGTCGAACTGATCCGCAAACGCTGGAACGGCAAGCTCGTCGTCAAGGGACTGGTGTCGCCGGCGGACGCACGCATCGCGCGCGAGAGCGGCGTCGACGGCGTCATGCTGTCCAACCATGGCGGCCGCCAGCTCGACTACACCCTATCGGGCCTGCGCACGCTGCCGGAGATCGCGATCGAGGCAAAAGGCATGACCATCATGGTGGACGGCGGCATCCGCCGCGGCACCGACGTCATCAAGGCGCTGGCGCTCGGCGCGCATTTCGTCTGGATCGGCCGGCCGTTCCTCTACGCCGCCATCGCCGGCGGCCAGGCCGGCGTGCAGCGCGCGATCGCGCTCCTGAAGGCCGAGATCGACCGCGACCTGGCGCTGCTTGGTATTCGCTCGATCAGCGAGATCACGCCCGACCTGGTGCGGAAGTATTGAAGCGAAGTTCGTGGCTGGTAGCCCCGATGAGCAGAGCGACATCGGGGACCAGCGCATCCACGGATACAGTTATCCCCAATGCGGCTGCGCTGATCCGGGCCACCGAACTCTATCCCGTCTTGAATTTGCTGTACGCTTCCTTCGTCGCGATGATCACGTGCTCGTCACAGCCGTTGGTGCGGTGGGGATCGCAGCGCTGTTCGTAATCCGGCGACGTCATCATGTCGACGAACGCTGACACCGTGGGATAATACACCAGCGCCAGATAGTCCCACTCGTTGCCGTCTTGCGGGCCGAGCGCAATCGCCTTGGCATCGCCGGTCCATAGCAGCGTGCCGCCGCGCGCCTTGATCATCGGCACGGTAAGCGCGCTGTAACGCAGATAGGCGTCCCAGCCCGATCCGTCGCCGTCGAGCGACCGCTCGCGAAACCGCATCAGGTTCACCATCACCACCGGCGCCTGCGCATCCAGCGCCTGCAAGCCCATCACGTTCAGCAAATCCACGGCCATCGAAATACCTCCGGAAATTTCCGGGCATTGTAGCATTGCGCGCGCGGGACTTGTCGCCCATCGGAAAATCCGGCCCTATCGGCGGCACGCGACCATGACCGAGCCTGCACCAGCGCCGCCTGCCTTCGCTTCCTTCAGGTGGCTGAACAACCAGCCCTATTTGCTGCTGAGCCTGACCTCGCTGTTCTGGGCCGGCAACATCGTGCTGGCGCGCCATGTCGCCGGCCATGTGCCGCCGCTGACATTGTCCTGCCTGCGCTGGATCGGCACCTTCCTGCTTCTGCTGCCGTTCGCCTGGCCGCATTTGAAGCGCGACTGGCGGGTGCTGCGCGCGAATTTGCCGATGATGGTTTTCCTGTCGGCGATCGGCTTCGCCTACAACAACGCGATTTCCTACTGGGCCATGCAGTACACCGAGGCGCTGAACGCGCTGCTGATCCAGTCGGCGGGGCCGCTGTTCGTTGCGCTGTGGTCGCTGGCGCTGTTCGGCGTCCGCCTCACGGGGGCGCAACTCGCCGGCATCGCCATCTCGCTCGCCGGCGTATTGACCATCATCCTGCGCGGCGATTTTGCCGCGCTGGCCGGCATCAGTTTCAACCGCGGCGACCTGATGTTTGCCAGTTCGCTGGTGTCCTTCGGGCTGTATTCGGCGCTGATGCCGCGGCGGCCGGTGACCCACGCTTTGTCGCTGATCTCGTTCACCACCTGTTGCGGCGCGATGATGCTGCTGCCGTTCTCGCTCTGGGAGTTTTCTACCGGCGTCACGCTGAAGTTCGACCTGATCTCGATGACGGCGCTGGCTTATGTCGTGATCTTTCCGTCGACGCTGGCCTACACCTTCTTCAACCGCGGGCTGGCGCTGATCGGGCCCAACCGCGCTGCGCCGTTCTTCCACCTGGTGCCGGTATTCGGCTCGGCGATGGCGATCCTGCTGCTCGGCGAGCAGTTGCGGCTGTTCCACCTCGTAGGCTATGTGCTGGTCCTGGCCGGCGTCGTGATCGCCTCCCGGCGGGCCTCCGCCAGGAAGGCGTGAGCGGGTCTGCGACCCAGCGTCTTGCCGGCTTTCACTTTCATCCCGGGCAGGCTAGCTTGCCCGCCGATTAGGCCCAACAAAACAAACGAGGGAACGACTACATGTTTGCGTTATTGAATCGATGCCGGCGTCTGGCCGCCGTGGCCCCCCTAATGCTGGCAACGATCGCCACGGCAGCCGCCCAGGCGCCCTACCCGAATCGCAACATCACGCTGGTGCTGCCGTTCGCCGCCGGCAGCGGCACCGACACCACGACGCGCCTGATCGGCAAGGAACTCGGCACCGCGCTCGGCGTAAGCACCGTGATCGAAAACAAGGCCGGCGCCAACGGCTCGATCGCGGCAAGCTACGTGGCGCGCGCGCCGGCGGACGGCTACACGCTGTTCGTCACCACCAACACCACGCATTCGGCAAATCCGTATTTGCTGAAGAACATGACCTACGATCCGATCAAGGATTTCACCCCGATCGCGCGGACCGGCGACCTGCCGTTCATGCTGGTGATCCATCCGGACATTCCCGCAAACTCCGTGGCAGAGCTGATCGCGCTGGCCAAGAAGGATCCGGGCAAATACTCCTACGCCAGCGGCAGTTCCTCGGCGATCGTATCGGGCGCCACCTTTGCGCGCCTGGCCGGCATCGACCTGCTGCACGTGCCCTACAAGAGTTCGCCTCCGGCGCTGACCGACCTGATCGCCGGCCGCGTCTCGATGATGTTCATCGACGTCCCGACTGGCCTCCCCCATGTCAAGGCCAAGGCGCTCAAGGCACTGGCGGTGACGACCAAGAAACCTTCGGCGCTGTTGCCCGAACTGCCGACCATGGACAACACGGTCAAGGGTTTTGATATCACCTCGTGGCAGGGCTATCTCGGCCCGGCGAACATGCCAAAGGACATCGTCGTCAAGCTGAATGCTGAAATCCGCAAGGTCATCGAACGGCCCGACATCAAGAACCAGCTTGCCGAGCGCGGCATGGAAGCGTTTTCAGGTACGCCGGAGGAGTTCGACGCCTTCCTGAAGGAGCAGCTCGTGCTGTGGGAAAAGCTGATCAAGGACGCCGGGATCGAGAAGCAGTAGGACCAGCGTCCTCTCTCTCGGTCGTGGCCGCGCTCGTCGCGGCCATCCACGTCTTCCTTTTTCGCGGCTCGCAAGCGCGTGGATGCCCGGGACAGGCCCGGGCATGACGAAGTTGCTTTGTAGGGTGGGCTGAGCGACTGCCATCGTCCGAAGAGCGAAGGCAGAAAGCGAGCCCACCATTCGCGCAAAAGACTCTTCGACGGATGGTGGGCGCGGCGCAAGCGCGCCTTTGCCAACCCTTGTACCGCTTTTGCCTATGCCGCGCGCACTTTGGCCAGGAACTCGTCGACCGCGCTGCGCAGCATGCCGGACTGGGTGTCGAGTTCGCGGGCGTTCGACAGCACCTCGGACGCCGCCTTGCCGGTCGCGGCGGCTGCCGTGGTGACGCCGCCGATATGGCTGGAAATCTCGTTCGATCCGGCCGCCACCGACTGGATGTTCTTGGCGATCTCGCGCGTCGCGCCGCCCTGCTGCTCGACGGCGGTCGAGATCGACAGCGTGATCTCGCTCATTTGCGAAATGGTTTCGGTGATGCCGCCGATCGAGGCCACCGCCTCGCTGGTGGACGCCTGCATCGCCGCGACCTGCGAGGAGATATCCTCGGTCGCCTTCGCGGTCTGGTTGGCGAGCGCCTTCACTTCCGACGCCACGACGGCGAAGCCGCGGCCGGAATCGCCGGCGCGCGCCGCCTCGATGGTGGCGTTGAGCGCGAGCAGGTTGGTCTGTGCCGCGATCGAGTGGATCAGCTTGACCACTTCGCCGATCTTCTCGGCGCCGGTCGAGAGCGCGCCGACGGTGGCATTGGTGCGTTCGGCGTCGCTGACCGCCTTGCTGGCGATCTCGCTGGAGCGAGCGACCTGGCGGGAAATCTCGGCGACCGAGCTGGAGAGCTCTTCGGCAGCGGACGCCACCGTGCCGACATTGTCCGACGAGAGTTGCGACGCAGAGCTGACGGTCGCCGCGCGCGCGCTGGCGTCGCTGGCGGTGGCCGTCATCGATTGCGCCGTGGTCTGCATGCCGGCCGCCGCCGTCGACACCGAGCGGACGATGCCGGTCACGCTGCGTTCGAAATCGCTCGCAATCCGTTCCATCGCCGCGCGGCGCTCGGCCTCGGCGCGCGCCTGCACGTCGGCCTCCTTCTGTTCGAGGCCGCGGATGCGCACCGCATTGTCCTTGAAGATCTGGACGGTCGCGGCCATCGCGCCGATCTCGTCGCCGCGGCCGATGCCGGGAATGTCGCCGTCCAGCTTGCCCTCGGCAAGCGCCTGCATGCGGGCGCCGAGCTGGGCGAGCGGTTTGGAGATGCTGCGGCCGATCAGCCAGGCGATGCTGCCGGCCACCAGCGCGATGCCGAGGATGGCGAGCCCGAGCAGCCAGGCCAGCGGCTTCATCCGCGCGTCGAGATCGTCGAGATAGGCGCCGGTGCCGACGAACATGTTCCAGCCGGGAATCGGGACCGCATAGGAGAATTTGCGGATCAATTCCTCCTGCCCGGGCTTGCGGAATTCGTAGCGGAGCGTGACCTCGCCGTCCCTGAGGATGCCGTCGCGCAGTTCGCGCACCAGTTTTCGGCCGCCCGTGTCGATATCCAGTCGGTTCTGGCCGATCTGGCTCGGCACCGGCGCCAGCACGGCGACGCCGTCCATGGTGTAGGCGAACACGTAGCCATTGCCGTTGTCGAAGGTCAGCGTGTTGCCGCGCTTGCTGAACTCGGCGATCGCCGCTTCCTTGGTCATCTGGCCCGCCGCAACCTGCTTCTGCAGGCCAAGCGCCATGTTGCGCGCCATGTCGACAATCGCCCTGGTCTGCTCGACGCGCCCGTTCAGCATCTCGCGTTGCATGAGATAGCCCGCGAGGATACCTGCAATGCAGAGACCGAGCAGGGTCACACCCACCAGAATGCCGAGCTTGGGGGTAATCTTGAGGTTGGTGAGCTTCACGGGATATCTCCAGAAAGGACATGCGACGGTCGATCGATGCGCGCACGGTATTCTGAGACCCTTTAGCGGTTTGTTACGAAGGACAGGCAAGTCCGTGCTTTTGTTGAAGAAATCAACCGCCGATTGTAGCGGATAATAATCAGGTCGCGTAAAAGGGGAAAATCGGTCAAACAAGCAAAGGCGGCGCCCGCCGCCTCCAACAACACCGAAGATGAAATCGGGAGCAGGAAATGCCGAATTTCAGGGTGGTGACGCCGAAGGGCGCGAGCTTCACGGTCGCTGGCGGCGGCTATGACTACGAAAAGGAAGCGCTCGACCCGATCGGGGCCGAGATCGTCGAGGCGCCGGCCAACGAGGCGGACTTCATCGCCGCGGCCAGGACTGCCGACGCGATCTACGCCAAGGGTATGCCGATCACAAAGGCGATCATCGACGCCCTGGAAAACTGCAAAGTGATCACGCTCGGCAGCGTGGGCGTCGATTCGGTCGACGTGAAGGCTGCCACCGCCCGCGGCATCCCCGTCACCAACATCCCCGACACGTTCATCGAGGAAGTCGCCGACCACGCCATGATGCTGCTGCTGGCGGGGTTCCGGCGGCTGGTCGAGCAGGACAGGATGGTGCGCAACGGCCGCTGGTCGGAGGGCCGCCCGGCGTTATTGAAGATCCCGCGGCTGATGGGCCAGACGCTCGGCTTCATCTCGTTCGGCCGGGTGGCGCGTGCGGTCGCCAAGCGCGCCGCCCCGTTCGGGCTGCGCATGATGGCCTACGATCCCTTCATCCAGGAAACGCTGATGTACGACCACGGCGTGATCCCGGCGACGCTGAACGAGGTGCTGCAGCAATCGGACTTCGTCTCGATGCACGCGCCGGCGCGCCCTGAAGTGCATCACATGCTGACGGAGAAGCACTTCAGGCAGATGAAAAAGTCGGCCGTGTTCGTCAATACAGGCCGAGGCGCCACCGTGGACGAGGAAGCGCTGATCAAGGCGCTGCAGGAAGGCTGGATTTCCCATGCCGCCCTCGACGTACTGGAGAAGGAACCGCCGTCCCACAACAATCCGTTACTGTCGATGGAGAACGTCACGCTGACGGCGCATGTCGCCTCTGCGTCGGCACGTTTTGACGAGGCGCGCAAGCGACGGGTAGGCTACGAATTGTCACTGGTCCTTTCCGGCATGTGGCCGGTAAGCTGTGTCAATCCGTCGGTGCTGCAAAACACCTCGCTTCGACGCTGGCAACCTGTCAGCATGGATCGCGGCCCGAACAGCTAGACGGCTGCACGCGCTGATCCATCTGCCGCTGGCCTGCTTCGTGCCGATCCTGCTGTTCCCTTCATCCAGAGCGGCGCGAACAAGACCGTGCCGGTCGCAATCCTGACCGAACTCGTCACCGGCGACGTCTACCAGTGCGGCGCGCTGATGGCGGGCTCCTGCTCGGCTCGCTGCCGGTCGCGCTGTTCGTCGACGACTACGTGTCGTCGCTGACCGGCGCGGTGAAGGAGCAAGTTCTTCACCCTCTCCCCGTTCCACTTCACGGGGCGAGGGTGACGGCCTACCTGATATAGAACGCCACCGGAGCGTTGAACGGCATCGACGACTGTTTCATATCGGCGGGAAACGCCGGGAACGGCTGGGCGCGGCGCACCATCGCCAGCGTCTCGGCGTCCAGTTGCGAATGGCCCGACGAACCGCCGAGGCTGACGGAAAGTACCCCGCCGCTGCGGCTGAGCGTGAAACTGACCCGCGCGGTGCCCTGCTGGCCCGCGGCCTTGGCGGAAGGCGGATACTGCTTGAAGCGCTGCAAATGCGCCGCGACCATCTGCCGGTAGGACGCCATTGCCGCTGCCGATGCGCCGGCGCTGGCGGCGGACGCGGCCGGCGCCTGGCGTTCGGCCTTGGGTGAGGCCGTCGTGCGCGGGGCAGGCTTCGCGTCGGTCGGCTTCCTGGCGTCGGCGCGAACCACTTTGGGTTTGACCGGCGTCGGCTTTTTCTCGGGCTCGGCCTTGACCGGCTCCGGCTTGGGCGGGGCCGGTTCGGTCTTCTGTTCCGGCGGCGCGACCACTTCGGGCTTTTCCTGCGGCGGGGTCGGCTCGATCTGTTCCTGCACGGCTTCCGCCGCCGCGGGCTCGGGCGGCGAAGCGTCCGCCTGCTGCATCACCGGACCCGGCGCGAGGTCCATCTGCGTCTGCTCCGGCGCGGCGGAAACCGGCGCCATGTCGACCATGATCGCCGGCAGCGAAACACCGGGCGCCGGCCGCTGGGTGTACCAGTTGATCGCCAGCGCGATCAGGGCGACATGCACCGCTGCGATCGCGAGCGCCGAAACGCCCCAGCGCCCGATGATCGCCCGATCCGAAAGATCGTGCAGCGCGAACGCGTTCACTGCGATGGCTTGTGACCGGTGCCCACGTTCCCGGATCATGCACCTAGCTCCGGCCGTCGAGGCCGACCAGTGCGATCTTGAGATAGCCGGCGTTGCGCAACAGGTTCATCACTTCCATCAGGTCGCCATAACTGACGGCCTTGTCGGCGCGCAGATAGATGCGCTCGTTCTTGTCGCTCCTGGCTGCCGCATCGATCGCGGATGTCAGCGCGTCGCGCGCGACAATATCTTCGCCGACCGCGACCGAGAGATCCGGCTTCACCGTGACGAACACCGGTTTGTCCGGGCGCGGCGTCGGCTCGACGGCGCTGGCGGGAAGATTGACGCCGAGATCGACGGTGGCGAGCGGGGCTGCGACCATGAAGATGATCAAGAGCACCAGCATGACGTCGATGAACGGCGTGACGTTGATCTCGTGGTTCTCGACGAGATCGTCGACGCCGCCGCGCCCCCTGCCGCCGACGGTCTGTCCGAGTTTTCCGCCCATCGCTCCACCCTCCGTCGTCTATTCGGCCGCGCGTGCCAGGCGGAACGAACCGCGGTCGCCCTCGCGGCTGATCATCAGCAGCACCATGGCCGAGGCGTCGCCGAGCAGCGCGCGGTGGGTCGCGATGGTGCGGGTGAGATGGTTGTAGATCACGACCGCCGGGATCGCCGCCACCAGCCCCAGCGCAGTCGCCAGCAGCGCCTCCGCGATGCCGGGCGCGACGACGGCGAGATTGGTGGTGTTGGCCTCGGAGATGCCGATGAACGAATTCATGATGCCCCAGACCGTGCCGAACAGCCCGACAAAGGGCGCAGTGGCGCCGATGGTCGCGAGCACGCCGGTGCCGCGGGCGATCTGCCGCGACATCGCCGCTTCCACCCGCTCCAGCCGCAGCGCCACGCGCTCTTTCAGGCCGTCGTCGAAATAGCCGTCGGAAAGCGAGGCCTCGCGCGCGGCGGACTGGATGATCTGCGCCACCGCGTCCTTGCCGCCGCGTGTCTCCTGCTCGACCTTGGCGAGCACCGTATCGGCTTCCAGAAGGCTCAGGCGCCGGCGGGCAAGTGTCGTCTTGCGGCGGACTTCGATGGTCTTGGCGAGCCAGATCGTCCAGGTCACCAGCGAGGCGAAGGCCAGCCCGACCATCACCGCCTGCACCACCATGTCCGCATTCACGAACATGTTCCAGGGCGAGAGGTTGCGCGGCAGCAGCGCGGTGTCGGTGGCGGCGTTTGCCGCGCCGGGGACGGCGGCCACGCCGGGGACGGCGGCCACGCCGGCTGCGGCATACCAACGGATCACAAGGTCCAGCGTCTTTCGCTGCATGACCACCTCCAGGACTGACACTGCAAGAAGCCGCTACGCCGCGCGGGCTGGCGCGATCCTTTCGGCAAGCGCATGAAAGCGCTGCAACTGATCGGCGCGTAACGCGCGCGTTTCGTCGCGGCCGACGAACACCTTGAACATGATGCCGCCATCCACATTGACGAAGGCGATGAAGGCCGACGACTTACCCATGAATGGCCGCTCCACAAAGGCAATCGCCGCGCATCGCTCATGGCGGAGATGGCCGTGAAGCCCCTTCGGCTGCATCAGGTTGAAATAGCCGCGCCCGACCTCGCCCGGCGGGATCGCGCCGGTGAATTCGAAGATCGCGTCATCGGTGTGGACGATCAGCGTCACCTCGCCCCACTGCGCGACATCGTTCATGACGGCGCCGAATTCACCGCCGGGGCCGATCCGGATCATCTCGACGGGCATCGCCTCGAGTACCGCGCGGGGAGCGACCTTGTGCTCCCGCGCCACGTCCTCGATCACCGCGCCCGGATTCTCGGCCATATGCGCCCTGAGGGCGGCCAGTTCCGTGCTCACCATGGCACCCTCCCGTCAGGCGGCGGCGCTGGACTTGCCTTCGCTCAGGATCACCTCGAACCCCTCGAACTTGGGATGGCCGAGATAGAGGCTTTCGCCGGTCTTGTTGTCGGCGCGGGCGTGCGCCCGGCGGAACTCTTCCGATCTGGTCCAGGCCTCGAAGGCGGCCTTGTCGACCCACGTTGTGTGGGAGGAATACAGCGTGTGGTCGTCGTAAACCGGGCCCTTGAGCAGGTGAAACTCGACAAAGCCGGCCATGTTGCCGAGATAGGATTCACGCGAGCGCCAGACGTTCTCGAACGCCGCTTCCGCGCCGATCTTCACCTGGAACCGGTTCATTGCGATAAACATTTCAGAATCTCCTTTGCTGGGTTGCTGGGTTGCGCCTGGCGTATCGTTTCAGTCATGTTGAAAGATCAACGCACCGAAGCCGCGCTGGAGCATCAACGCGGCCCGATGCAGCTGGATGGTCTGTCAGCTCGTCGAACTACACTCCGCCAAAGTGAATTTTCAAACCGGCCTTGTAAACCCGGCCCGGTCCGGGGCTCGACCACAGCACGTCGTTCTGGGAGGTACCGTCGGTGGAACTGCCGGGAATGGCATAGGGCCGGTAATACTGGTTCAACAAATTGTCGATCGACGCCGTGAACATGATGTCCTTGGTCGCGTGCCAGGTGGCGTACAGGTTGACCAGCTCGTAGCCGGTCGAGGGCAAGTAGCCGGCGGGCAAATCGTTGTTGGCGCCGAACGAGGACCACTGCGCCGCCAGGATCAGCCGGCGATCGAGCAGCCGGACGCCGCCGGTGGTGGTGATCTTGCGCGGCGTGATGGTCGCCAGCCCGATATTGGTCGCGACGTTCTTGCCGCGAATCAAATGACCGGAGACGCCGACATACCACAGGCCCGCGTCGTACATCGTCTCGGCCTCGAAGCCCTCGATCCGGGCGTGCGCGATGTTCTGGTACTGGTAGAACTGCGAGAACGAGCCGAACGGCGGCACCGGGGTCGGCGTCGAGGCGACGAGATCGATGTAGCCTTCGACGTCGTTGCGGAACACGTTGAACTTGCCGCGGAAGCTGTCGCCCGAGGTGAAGATGTCATTGTACTTCAGGTTCAGGCCGATTTCCTTGTTCTTGCCGACCTCGGGCCGCAGCCCCGGATTCGGCAGGAAGCAGAACAGGCCGCTGGTGCCGTCGGGGCAGGCGAACAGCGCCGGCCCGCCGCCGGTGGCGTGGCCGCCCGCAATCAGCGTCTCGGTGATCGACGGCGCGCGATAGCCTTCGGCATAGCTGACATAGGGCGTGAAGCCCGCGACCGGCGTCACGCCGAGCGTGATCTTCGGCGAGAACCGATCGCCGCCGGTGGAGACCGTCCGCGAATCCAGGTCGTAGCGATCGTAACGGATGGCGGTGATCGCTTCGAACCAGGTCGAATAGTTCTGCTTCAACTGGATGAAGCCGCCGGAAACCGTGCGCACGCCGCTCGGCGTCGTGATTTCGGAGTTGCCGCGGGCGTCGTTCGTCGCGACGTCGTCGCGGAACGCATCGAACCCGTAGGTCACCGCGTTGCGCCAGTCGCCGACGTTGAAGCGCGTGGTGTTGTTGACGTCGATGCCGAGCGTGTCGAGCACATAGCCACGGCGATCGCCGACGCAGCCCGAGATGTTGTTGCCGGGATTGCCGATCGGGCAGACGCCGCCACCGGTGGTGATGCGGTTGTTGTAGGTCTTGACCTGGTCGTTCTCGACCCGGTTGCCGTACACCGTGGCGTTCCAGTCGAACCAATTGTCGTCCGGCCTGGAGTATTTGTAGGTGATCGTGCCGAGATAGTTCTTGGCATCCGACGCGTAGACCGATGAGCCCGCGATCGCCGCCAGCGGCGCGGTCGTCGTGGTGGGCCCGCGATTCTGCTGGCCGATGCTGTACTGGTAGTCCTGGAACACGCCGCCGATCTTGACCTCATGGCCATCGGCGGGCCGCACGGTCACCTTCATGAGGCCGGCCGCGAGCTCGTTGCCGGTGTTGCCGATTTCAGTACCGTTGCCGTCCTTGTAGTTGCCCGAGGTGCGGTACACGGCGCCACCGAACACGTCGACATTGGGATTGGCACGCACGCCGCCGAAGATCGAACCGAGACCGCGCGCGTTGTTGGTGCCGCCGGAGCCGCTCATGTCGACGCCCCAGCGTTCACCCGGGCGCACGACGTCGTCGATGTCCTTGGTACGGAACGACACCAGACCGCCGATCGCGCCGGAGCCGTAGATGTTCGACGTCGGTCCGCGCACCACGTCGACGCCGCCGACCAGCTCTGGATCGAGGAAGAACGAGCCGTTGGCATTGTGCCCGGAGCGCTGGTAGTTCTGCCGCGCGCCGTCGACCACGACGGCGACCCGGCCGAAATCCTGCAGGCCGCGGATGTTGATCACGGTCGCCGGATCGTCGCCGCGCTCCTGAAACGACACGCCGGGAACGTTGTAGAAGACATCCGACAGCCGGTTCGGCTGCAGACCCTGAATCTGCTCCATCGACACCGAACTGACCGGCGCCAGCGCGTCGATCGCGCGCTCCTCGGTCTTCGAGGCCGCCACCGTGATGGTGTCGAGCGACTGCACCGGCCCACTGCCGATCTGCGCCATCGCGCTTCGGACAGGACCCGAGGCCTGCCCGGCCTGCTGCGGCGCCACTGGTTTGCGCTTGGACTGCTTCTGCTTTTTGTCTGATGCGCGCGTAACGGTCTCCAATCCAGCCGATTGCGCGAACGCCGCGCCCGACGACATCAATGCAAAAGAAAACGCCGTCGCGCCCAAAACGAAGGCGCGCGAATGCCTGACCCCGAAAGCCATACTGCCCCGACCTGTTGTTTTATCTCTTGGGTCTGGCTGGCGGGCACCGCGCGAATGCGGCTGCTTGCTGGCTACCAAATGTTCGCGACCGGCCCCCCGGCACGTATCGCACGTGCCTTGGTTACGCCGCGTTGCAGAACCGGTCAATCACGAGGAGGCGCAGTTTATATCGATTGTAAAGTGCAGCTGTTTGGAATGCTCGTCGATCAAATTATACAAACGACTGCTCGGGAACACAGGGACGCAACTGCGGATATGACGGCACCTTCGGAAGACAAAGTTGGAGGAGCCGGCAAGCATGCCGAAAAGGCGTCGCCGGCGAAGCGCCTTCTCACCATGAATGGCAGCCGGATCGACAGCCGCGAACTGTTCGCGACCGAGCGCGAGATCATCATTGCGCACGGCGAGGAAAGCTATCGCTTGCGGCTGACGTCGCAGAACAAGCTGATCCTGACCAAGTGAGCCGATTAGGATGACCTTTCGTCGCATGCTCGCATTGTCGGCCGCCACCGCCGGATTCCTGCTCGGCGGCGCGGCGGTCGCCGCCGGCATCACGGTGCATGATGCCCGCGACCGCGACGTGACGATATCGGATCCGGCGCGAATCGTTTCGATCGGCGGCGCGATCACCGAAATTCTCTATGCGCTCGGCTTCGAGGACCGGCTGGCCGGCGTCGACACCACGAGCCTCTATCCGGCCGCCGCGCTCAGCAAGCCGAGCGTCGGCTATATGCGGCAGCTTTCGGCTGAGGGCGTGCTCGGTCTCAACCCGTCGCTGGTGCTGGCCATGCAGGGCTCCGGGCCCAAGGAAACCATGGACGTGCTGGAAGCGGCCAAGGTGCCGCTGGTGCTGGTGCCCGAAACCTTTTCCGAACAGGGCCTGCTCGACAAGATCAGGCTGGTCGGGCGTGCCATGGGCGCGGACGAGCGCGCCGCCTGCCTGGCCGCCACGGTGACCAACGACCTGGCGCAACTGCGTGAGCTGCGCGCCAGGGTAACGAAGCCGGTGCGCGTCATGTTCGTGATGTCGCTGCTGAACGGCCGGGCGATGGCCGCCGGAAAGAACACCGCGGCCAACGAGATCATCGCGCTCGCCGGCGCCGTCAACGCGATCGACGGCTATGACGGCTACAAGATCATCAACGACGAATCGATCATCGCGGCGAAGCCCGATGTGGTGCTCTCGATCCAGCGCGGCAAGGATTCGGTCGACGCGGAGGCGGTCTATGTCCACCCGGCCTTCGCACTGACGCCGGTCGCCGCCAACAAGAGCTTCATTTCGATGGAGGGCCTCTATCTGCTCGGCTTCGGGCCACGCACGGCGGCCGCCGCCCGCGATCTTTCCGTCAAGCTCTATCCGGAACTGGCGTCGCAGGCCGAGAAATTCACGCCCGCTGCCGCTACCGTCAACTGCCGGCTGTGACCGTCCTTTCCGACAGCACGGCGCGGGCGAAGCCGCGCAGCGGATACGCGTTCCGGCCGCCCGCCTCCGTCACCCTCGTCGGCCTGTCGATCGCGCTGATTGGCGCGGCCCTGATCGCGCTGACAATGGGCGCGGCGGGCATTCCGCTGGCGCGGCTGCCCGCCGCGCTGGGATTGTGGGGAGAAGCCGGTCCGACGCTGGCGCGCGACCAGCTCGTGCTGTGGTCGATCCGGATTCCGCGCATCGCTGCGGCTGCGATGGTGGGCGGCCTGCTCGCCGCGTCGGGCGCGATCATGCAGGGGCTGTTTCGCAATCCCCTGGCCGACCCCGCACTGGTCGGCGTGTCATCCGGCGGCGCGCTGGCGGCAGCGGCCGCGATCGTCTTCACCGACAGCCAGATCGGGCAAAGCCTCCGCTTCATGCAGCATCACTTGCTGCCGCTCGCGGCGTTCACCGGTTCGCTGGTCACCACGATGATCCTCTATTCGATCGCCAGCCGTTCGGGACGAACCTCGATCGCGATCTTCCTGCTGGCCGGCATTGCGATCGCCGCGATCGCCAATGCCGGCATCGGCCTCCTCGTCTTCATCGCCGACGACCGCCAGTTGCGCGACATCACGTTCTGGATGCTGGGTTCCTTGAGCGGCGCGACCTGGCCGAAGCTCGCAATGCTGGCGCCGGTGCTCGGGCTCGCCCTGGTCGCCTGCGTCTCGATCGCGCGCGGGCTCGACGTGCTGGTGCTGGGCGAGGCCGAGGCGTTTCACAGCGGCGTCGACGTCGAGCGGCTGAAGCGGATCTCGATCGTGCTGGTGTCGGCGATGACCGGCGTGGCGGTTTCGGTCTGCGGCGTGATCGGCTTCGTCGGCATCGTCGTGCCGCATCTGCTGCGGCTCGTGGTGGGTCCGGCGCACCGGCTGCTGCTGCCGGCCTCGATGCTGCTCGGCGCCGTGCTGATGGTCGGCGCCGACACGCTGGCCCGCACCATCGTGGCGCCGGCGGAAATGCCGATCGGCATTTTGACGGCGGCGATCGGCGCGCCGTTCTTCCTCGCCATGCTGCTGCGCCAGCGCGGGCTGGTGTCGCTATGACCGCCATCCTCGAAGCGCAGTCGGTCTCGATGACCGTCGGCGGCGCCACGCTGGTCGACGGCATCGACCTCGGCATCGCGGCCGGCGAGATGGTCGCGATCGTCGGTCCCAACGGCGCCGGCAAATCGACGCTGCTGCGGATGCTGTCCGGCGACCTGCGCCCGACCAGAGGCCGGATCGCGCTGAAGCAGCGCGACATCCAGACCTATGCGCCCCGTGCGCTCGCCCATCACCGCGCGATGCTGTCGCAGCACGTCAACGTCACCTTCCCGTTCACCGTCGAGGAAATCGTCCACATGGGCGCGGGCGACACCGGGCGCGCCGCGGCGCAAAGACTGGTGGATGCGGCGCTTGCCGAGGTCGGGCTGTCGCAATTCAGCCACCGACAACTGCCGACGCTGTCCGGCGGCGAACAGCAGCGCGCGCATTTTGCCCGCGTGCTGGTGCAGCTCGCCTGCGGCGAACGGCAACATGGCCCGGGACTCCTGCTGCTGGACGAGCCAACCTCCAGCCTCGACATGCGCCACCAGATCGATCTGGTCGAGACGGCGCGGCGGCGCGCGCAGAACGGCACCGCCGTCATCGCCGTGCTGCACGACCTCAACCTCGCGATGCGCTTTGCCGACCGGATCGTGCTGATGCATCGCGGCAGGCTCGCCGTCGATGGCGGCCGCGCCGAGGCCATCACGTCAGCGACCATCCGCCGGATTTTCGAGGTCGACGTCACGATCGATTACACTGAGGCTGGCGTGCCGTTCTTGCTGCCGCAGACCATGCGGCCGGCAGACACCTCAACGGCATAACGCCGCACACTTATCCTACGGCGTTACAGACCCGTCACGGAACTGTCAGCCGAATGTAACAGCCGCTTCGCAAGACATAACGCACGATCATCTCGAGGAGATCCACCATGCGCGTGTCATTGCTTTGCTCCGTCGCTTCCCTGCTATTGGCCAGCACCGCCTTTGCGCAAGGCGAAGGCGAATTCCCCGCCACGCTGAAGGGCCACGCCGTGCTTCCGGCGCAGACTTTCATCGAGGCACCGGCCGACGCACCGGAGGACCTCAAGATCGCAGGCAAGTTTACCACCGGCAAGCGGGTCGACGCCGTCGGCACCGTCATGGGGAAATCCTACGAGCGTCCCACCGGCGTGTCGCTGCCCTTCAAGGGCCAGCCGCTGCAGGGCCATTCCGGCATCAAGGTGATGCCGGACGGCTCGTTCTGGGTGCTGACCGACAACGGCATGGGCGCGCGTTCCAACTCGCCCGACTCGATGTTGTATCTGAACCGCCACAAGATCGACTGGACCAGCGGCAAGATCGAACGGCAGGAAACCATCTTCCTGCACGATCCCGACAAGAAGGTGCCGTTCCGCATCGTGCATGAGGGCACGGCGAAGCGCTACCTGACCGGCGCGGATTTCGACACCGAAGGTTTTCAGATCGTCGGCGACGCTTTCTGGATCGGCGACGAGTTCGGCCCCTATGTGCTGAAGGCCGACAAGACCGGCAAGATCCTCGCGGTGTTCGACACCATGGCTGACGGCAAGCCGGTGCGCTCGCCCGACCATTGGTCGGTTCAGTCCCCCGCCGCCCCCGGCGCCAGCTACACCACGGTCAATCTGCGCCGCTCCAAGGGTTACGAAGGCTTTGCCGGCTCCAAGGACGGCAAGTTCCTCTACGGCCTGCTGGAAGGGCCGCTGTGGGACGCCGAGAAGAAGGACGTCGAAAAGGTCGACGGCAAGGAAGCCGCGCGCATCCTCGAGTTCGACGTCGCCGCGGAAAAATTCACCGGGCGCTACTGGAACTACGTGTTCGAGCAGAACGGCAACGCCATCGGCGACTTCAACATGATCGACGCCACCAACGGCCTGGTCATCGAGCGCGACAATGGCGAGGGCACCGCGGACAAGGCCTGCCCGGCCGGCCAGCGCGGTGAAAACTGCTTTGCCGATCTCGCCAAGTTCAAGCGCATCTACAAGATCGAACTCTCCGACGCCAACGCCGGCAAGGCGGTGCGCAAGATCGGCTACATCGACCTGATGAAGATCAGGGATCCGGAGAAGAAGGCGCGCAAGCCGCTCAATGACGGCGTGCTGACGTTCCCGTTCTTCACCATCGAGAACGTCGACCGCGTCGACGAAACGCACATCATCGTCGGCAACGACAACAATTTGCCGTTCTCGACGAGCCGCGACCCCAACAAGGCCGACGACAACGAGTTCGTGTTGCTGGAAGTGGCGGATTTCCTGAAGGCGAAGTGAGGGCCTACCCCCTTCGCCAGCACCAATGCGTCATCGCCCGGTTTCGACCGGGCGATGAGTGCGGTTGATATCATTTATACATCGAGAGCGAGATCCTGCTGTCAGGGCACGACAGCGGCCCGGCGCCGGTCGAGCGCGCGTGAATGCAGCATCCAGGCCGGCAGGGCTTCGCCGTCGCGATGCCGCCCTCCCGCGCAGGCCGCAGCCCAGGCGGCTACGGCACCAAGCATCAGCGCAGTCGCCACCGAAAACGCGAGGATGACGGTGCTGCGCCGCGACCTTGCAATGGCCGTGGAGGCGCTGGCAATAACGCTATCCACCCTGCGCTCCGCGTCGGGCGCAGCCAGGCCGGTCAACGCCATCACCTGCTGGATCAGATAGGTGCGATCATCGGCGCTCATGCCGCTATGGCTGGAGGTCGTAAGCAGGACTCGCCCCGCCTCGGCACGCTCGGCGCTGAGATCGACATTCGGCGCGCGTCGGCTTACGCGGAACAGGCGGTCCAGTTCGTAGCTCAGAAGCGGTTCGGCCGCGCTGGTTTGCGCCGCGCTTCGCGCCGGCGATGTCCGGTTGACGGTAGCCGCGCCGATCCAGGTGGCGATGATGGCGCCCATCACGACGGCCAGCGCCCAGCTTCCTAGTCCATGCGCGCCGTCCACATGTTCGGTTTCCTCCACCGCCGCCGTGCCGACCGCATCCGACGCTGTCGGGATGCGGGTGTGGCCGGCGATGTAGCCACCGAGGCCGAAACTCAGCACGGCCTGGATGACCAGAAACAGACCCGAGAGGATCGCCAGTGCCGCTGAGGCGTCACGCCAGGTAGGCGCCGTCGATGTGACGCCGAGGCCGATGGTGACGGCGAAGGTCAGCAATACCGAGGACAGCGCGGTGGCCGCGAACGCACCAAGCACGATCGGTGACCATTGCACAAAACGCGGCGCGATATCGCGTCGCGCCGCTGGCGCAGTGTTTTCTATCGACATCCGCGAAGCCCTAGCGAAGTCCGAAGAAGGACAGCACCGCCAGGATCACGACAATCAAGCCGACCAGATAGATAAGACCGTTCATGGTTTCCTCCTGATGTCCCGCGCCAGTTCTGAACTCGACAATCATCCGGAATCGGCAAAGTTCCAGAACTCAGCAGGAAAAACTCGCCACGCGCCGTTCTGTATCAGGCCGTTGAGCTTGCATCTTCTCCTGTCGATCTCATGCGTCCGGCATCACGACCAGCGTCATCGGCGCCCGAACGCGCAGCCTGAAGCCGATGGAAAGCGAGCTTCCTCTGCGCGTCTGCGCCCGTGGGAACAATTACGGCTTTTTCGTTCGGTAATCCCCGAAGGTCGTGTCGCGCTGGTCGAGCTGCGACTTCACGCTCGATCCGTCGCGGCGGAAGGTCGACATGTAATTCCGGCTCGCCTCCGTCGTGAACGCCAGCGCCTGGATTTCGGTGCCGGCGCGCATGGCCGCGCGAGCGCCCATGATCTCCATCGCGCGGTGCACCGAGCGCTTGTTCAACTGCTGCAGTTCCACCGGCACTTTTGCGGCGCGTTCGGCGAAATCCAGCGTGCGGGCGTCGAGCTCTTCGAGCGGAAACGAACGCGTCGCAAAACCCCATTCGGCCGCCTCGCGGCCGGACATCGCATCGCCCGTCAGCATCAGTTCCATGGCGCGGCGCATGCCGACCAGCCAGGGATGATACTGCATGTCGGGCGGGCTCATCAGCCGCACCGGCGGGTAGCCGATCTGGGCGTCGTCGGCGACGTAGACGACATCGCAGGCGGTGGCGAGTTCGGTGCCGCCGGCGAGACAATAGCCGTGCACCTGCGCCACCACGGGCTTTGCCAGATCCCAGATCGAGAACCAGCCCTCGACGACGTGACGCGACCACTGCCCAGGGCCGCCGGCCGAATGATACGGCTGATCGATGCGATTATCGGCGGACAGGTCGTAGCCCGCCGAGAAACACGGACCGGCGCCGCGAATGATCGAAATCGAAACACCGGGATCGCGGTCGGCCGCCTCCAGCACCTCGAACACTTCGGCACGCAGCCGGTTGTTCAGCGCATTGCGCTTCTCGGGCCGGTTCAACGTGATGCGCCGAACCCGCGGCCGGGGATCGTCGACGAGGATGTGTTGAAATGACATCGTGGCTTCTCCCTAACCGGGACCTGTGTTCGATCCCTGGCGTCTTCTTGCCCGAGATCGGCATCGAAGTCACGATCGCCCATCGCAAGCCGATCGACACGGCCGCGGTCGCGGGGATCGTGGACGACGCCTCACGTCACGGGGGCCGTTTCACGCGCCGGGACCGGACGCAGCGGCGCAAATTCTTCCGCCGTGATCGTCTCCCGTGCGATGAGGATGGCGACGCCTTCGTCCAGATCGCGCCGGTGCCGTTCGAGAATGGCGCGCGCGCAGGCGTCGCCCGCCTCGACCAGATCGCGCACCGCCAGGTCGATCTCTCGCCCGGTCGTCTCGGCCGCGCTGACGACGGCGTCTTGTGCCGCTTGCAGGAATGCCTGAGGGCGGGATGCGTAAGTCCGCTGTCCGACTTTCGCGTCCATCCCGTATTTGGTGACCATCTCGATCGCGATCTCGGTCGCCCGCTGCAGATCGTCGGCCGCGCCCGTCGAAACGTCGCCGTCGAAGATCAGCCGCTCGGATGCACGCCCTCCCATCAGCACCGCGATCCGGTTCTTCAGCTCGCTCACCGACAGCAGGAAGCGGTCCTCGGTCGGCCGCTGCAGCGTATATCCCAACGCGCCGACCCCGCGGGGAATGATCGACACTTTCTGCACCGGATCGACGCCGGACAGGTTCGCGGCGACGAGCGCATGGCCCATCTCATGATAGGCGACCCTTCGCCGCTCTTCCTTGCCGAGCACCCGGCTCTTCTTCTCCAGCCCGGCGACGATCCGTTCGATCGCAACCGTGAAATCGCCAAGCGAGACTTCATCCGCGTTGCGCCTGGTGGCGGCAATTGCGGCCTCGTTGATCAGGTTGGCGATGTCGGCGCCGGTGAAGCCCGGCGTCATCGCGGCGACCTTCTCCAGATCGACGTCCGGGCCGGCCTTGATCTTGCGGACATGAACCTTGAGGATGTCGAGACGGCCCTTCTTGTCGGGACGATCGACCAGCACCTGGCGGTCGAACCGGCCGGCCCGCAGCAGGGCGGGATCGAGGATTTCGGGCCGGTTGGTCGCCGCGAGCAGGATCACCCCGGCGCTGGGGTCGAAGCCGTCAAGCTCGGCGAGCAGTTGATTGAGCGTCTGCTCCTTCTCGTCGTAGCCGCCGAAGGCGCCGGCGACGCGACTGCGCCCGAGCGCGTCGAGTTCGTCGATGAAGATGATGCAGGGCGCGGCCTTGCGCGCCTGCTCGAAAAGATCGCGCACACGGGCGGCGCCGACGCCGACGAACATCTCGACGAATTCAGAGCCGGAGATCGAGAAGAATGCCACCCCGGCTTCGCCCGCGACCGCGCGGGCGAGCAGCGTCTTGCCGGTGCCGGGCGGTCCGACCAGCAGGATTCCCTTGGGGACGTGCGCGCCCAGCCGGCCGTAGCTCTTGGGATCCCGCAGAAAGGACACGACTTCCTGCAGCTCGAATTTCGCTTCGTCGACGCCGGCGACGTCGGCGAAGGTAACCTTGGTGTCCTTCTCGACATAGACCTTGGCGCGCGACTTGCCGATCGACATCAGGCCGCCGAAGCCCTGACGATCCGCCAGGCGGCGTCCGAGAAACACCCAGATCAGATAGAACATCACCGCGGGTACGACCCAGGACAGAATGCCCTGCAGCAGTCCACCCGAAGGAACGCCGGTCACGACGATTCCCTTGCTCTCCAGCTTTTCCGCCAGCGCCGGATCGACACGCACGGTGACGAAGGCAGACTTGCCGCTGGCGAGCTTGTCCTTCAGTTTCCCCTGGATGGCATCCTGACCGACTGAGACCTCGGTGACGCTGCCCTGGCCGACCAGCCGCTCGAACTCGCTATAGGGAATGGTCTCGATCGTATTGTAGGTCGCCAGCACCCATTGCAGCACCAACATGCCGATCCCGGCGGCCAGGAGATACCCGACGATGACCGCCTGCCTGCGCGATGAGGGGTCGGACTCCATCAAGTTCTCCGCTTCGTCAGCCCGCGGCACCGTCCGCTTCGATGCTGGTCGTGATCGCAGAAGCAGTAGCCGCTCCGTTCCCGTCAGGCTTGACTTGAATCAACGACAGGCGTGGCCCCCGGGCTTCTGATTGTCACTCCATCGATAGGAGAAGTGCGATGCTTGTCCGTGACGTCATGGTTGCCCCCGTTATCACCGTGGGTTCCTCCGCCACCGTGCAGGAGGTGGCAAAACTGTTTCTTGAAAAGCAGATCAGCGCCGTGCCTGTGGTAGACAATAACGGCAAGCTGGTCGGCATCGTCAGCGAAGGAGACTTGCTGCACCGCGTCGAGGCCGGCACCGAGCGGCATCGTTCCTGGTGGCTTCGCGCCCTGACCGACAGCGATACGCTGGCGTTCGATTACGTCAAGTCTCACAGCCGCAAGGTTTCGGACGTCATGACGCGGGAGGTCATCACCACCTCGCCCGAGGCGCCGCTTCACGAAGTCGCCGCCGTGATGGAGAGAAATGCCGTCAAGCGATTGCCGGTGCTCGAAAACGGCCAGCTCGTCGGCGTGGTGAGCCGGGCCAATCTGCTTCAGGCGGTGGCCAGCGCACGCCAGTTGCTCGACGTCGCGCCGACCGACAAGGCGATCCGCGATCGCATCCTGGCCAGTCTCAATGAGGAGGACTGGAGTCACGGCGGACTGTTGAACATTACGGTCGCCAACGGCATCGTCGATATCTGGGGCATTGCACAGTCCGATGCCGAGCGAAAGGCGATCAGGGTCGTGGCAGAATCGACAGCCGGGGTTGGCGCCGTGCACGATCATCTGATCATGAATCGGGGCGGCGGCTGGGCCTGATCGGCCTCGGCGCGCGGAGGTCTGATACAGCCACAGGGAGCCTCGGTTGCCCTACGCCTCGATCGACGACCTGCCTTCCGCCGTCCGCGCGCACTTGCCGCGTCACGCGCAGGAGATCTATCTCGCGGCGTTCAACAGCGCCTTCGAGCAATACGCGCCTCGCGGTCCGTCTGGGCGCGAGAGCACGGCACATCGCGTCGCCTGGGCCGCCGTCAAGCACAGCTATCGAAAGGTCGGCGAGCGCTGGATCGCGCGCGTTGCAGGCTGAAGGTTCCGATCCTCCGCCTTGTCACGGAGGATCGAAAGGCCGCGTACCGCCTTCGCCGGTTCAGCCCGACGGCGTCATCACCACGCTCTTGTCCTTGGGCCAGCGGATCCGCCAGGCGAAGTTGATGTCCTTCACCTCGCCGGCCTTGGCCTCATAGGCCCATTCCAGCACACCGCGCTTGTCGCGGATGTTGGTCGCCGACGGCGGCGTGGTCGACGGCAGCATCTCGACGACGATGTCCTCGTTCTCGCTGACCGGCAACTGGTCCTCGATCGCGATCCGGATCGGGAAATCGTGGCCGTTGCGCACGGTGGTCTTGAACGAACGCTCGTCGGTCTTCGAGGTCGTCACGATCAGGCCGGCCGAGCCCTCGTTGCGCTTGAGCACGTTGCGCTCGATCTTGATCTTCTCGTCGGCGCCGAAGCCGAGCCGCACGGTTTCGTCCTTGGCGGCGGCGGCCATATGGCCGCGGCCGACGAACACGCCGTCGCGATAGATCGCGACGCGGCCGGGCAGCAGCGGCGCATCCTCGGTCTGCTTGAAGCTCGCTTCCAGGAACGCGGTCGGATCCAGCACCGGCGCGGCGCGGACCGCAAGGTCGGGCGCTATGTTCGCGCTGGAGACGCGCAGGCCCTTGGCGCCCTCGCCGGCCCCGAGGCTGACGCGCCCGGGAAGCCTGAACACCACCTGAAAGCCGCTGATCTCAGCGGCGGCCTGTTGCTCGACCGCCTTCTCCATCGCGGGCTCGTCGTTCCTCCCTGCACCAAAACGGAGCTGTCGCTGCAGGGGTGGCGCAGGCGATTGCATGGCCACCATATCCGATACCGATGCCGGCGCCGCCGCGACCGGGCGCGGCGGTTGAGGATATTGAACGACGAGCGGCTTCAGATCGGGCGCGTTGCCGCCGCGCGCGGTGCGCACGGTGGAAACGGCGAGCGCGACGTTCGACCAGTCCTCGCCGGTGTTTTGCGTGATCTCGGCGCGGCGCACCAGTTCGAGCGCCGGCTTGCGGTCTTTCGCGCCGGTGTCGAGGCGGGCGTCGTAGAGCGGCGCCCAGCGCGCATGGCGCACGGCGTAGGTGACGCGCAACGTTGCTTTCGTCGGCGCGGCCGCTGCAAGCTCGATACGCACCTCCATCTTGCTCGGCGGCTTCTGCGCCTTGTCCTGTTCGAGACGGGCGATTTCGCGATCGAGTTCGCGCTGCTTGCGTTCGGCGTCGCGGATCGCAGTATCGGCACTGGCGACCTCCTCGCCGACCGCGGCAAAGGCGGCGCGCCATTCGGCGATCGGCCTCGCCTCACCCTTGTCGCCGATGCCGGCCGGAGACGTCTCGGCAAAGCGTTCGGCGAATTTGCGACGCGCGGTGGCGGCATCGATCGTACCCTGCAGATTGACGCGCTCGTCCTTCAGCGCCTCGATGCGCTTGTCGAGTTCGGGCAGGTTGGCCGGCGGAGCCGCGCGCGGCGGTTTGGCGTCGATCGCGCCGATCGTGAGCTTGGCGCCCGCCTCGCCCTCGACCCTGAGCGAGGCCGGATCGAGCGTCAGCGGAAAATCCTTCAGAACGGCCGAATGGTCGCCGGCGGGAAGGTCCAGCGTCACGACGCGGGTGACGCTGGCGCCATCGGGATAGACGGTAACGGCATCGACGGCGGAGGCGGCCGCCACATCGACGGCGCGCGCAGGGCCTGCGGCGAACGCCGCCAAGGCGACGAGGCTCGTCGTCAAAAAGCCGTTCGAAATCAATCGCATGAATACCCTCCTGAACCGGTCGCCCGGCGGCGACGGGAAAACCTGCCCACCACTCCCGGTCATGAGACGCAGCGAGGCAGGAACCGGTTCGATCGGATGTCCATCTTGATCCGCCGCGGAGGCCGCGGCGGAAAGGAACGACGCTCTCTTCTAGAATACCAGCGCCTTGGCCTGCTTGACCTGCGGCAGCGCCTGCACCTTGCCGAGCACGTCGGCGGGCACAGGGCCGTCGATCTCGACGAGTGCGATGGCGTCGCCGCCCTGCTTGACACGGCCGAGATGGAAAGTGGCGATGTTGAGCTTGGCATCGCCGAGCAGGCCGGCGAAGGCGCCGATGAAGCCGGGCTTGTCCTCGTTGGTCACGTAGATCATCGACTTGCCGAACTCGGCGTCGACCCGGATTCCCTTGATGTCGACCAGCCGCGGCTTGCCGTCGTGATAGACGGTGCCGGACACCGAGCGCTCCTGCCGTTCGGTCTGGACGGTGACGGTGATCAGGCTTTCGTAGTCGCTGTGCGCCGCCCGCACGATCTCGTCCACCACCATGCCGCGCTCCTTGGCGACGACGGGCGCGGAGACCACGTTGACCTCGCCCAGCATCGGCCGCAGCAGGCCCGACAGCACCGCCGAGGTGATCGCCTTGATCTTCATCTCTGCGACGGCGCCCTCATAGGTGATCTCCGTCTTCAGGATCCCGCTCTCGGTGAGCTGGCCGGCGAACGAGCCGAGCTTTTCGGCCAGTTCGATGAACGGCTTCAGCTTCGGCGCTTCCTCCGCCGTGATCGACGGGAAGTTCACCGCGTTCGAGATCGCGCCGGTCAACAGATAGTCCGACATCTGCTCGGCGACCTGCAGCGCGACGTTCTCCTGCGCTTCGGTGGTGGAGGCGCCGAGATGCGGGGTGCAGATCACGTTGGGATGGCCGAACAGCACGTTCTTGGTAGCAGGCTCCTCGACGAACACGTCGAAGGCCGCGCCCGCGACATGCTTGGCATTCAGCGCATCGACCAGCGCCTGTTCGTCGACCAGGCCGCCGCGGGCACAATTGATGATGCGCACGCCCTTCTTCATTTTCGCGATGGCCGCTGCGTCGATGATGTTCTTCGTCTTCTCGGTCAGCGGCGTGTGCAGCGTGATGAAATCGGCGCGCTTGAGCAGATCGTCGATCTCGACCTTCTCGACGCCGATGTCCTTGGCGCGCTCCGGCGACAGGAACGGATCGAACGCGATGACCTTCATGCGCAGGCCGAGCGCGCGGTCGGCGACGATCGCGCCGATATTGCCGCAGCCGATCACGCCCAGCGTCTTGCCGGTGATCTCGACGCCCATGAAGCGGTTCTTCTCCCATTTGCCGGCCTGGGTCGAGGCGTCGGCCTGCGGAATCTCGCGCGCCAGCGCCAGCATCAGCGTAATGGCGTGTTCGGCGGTCGTGATCGAATTGCCGAAGGGCGTGTTCATCACGATGATGCCCTTGGCCGTGGCCGCCGGGATCTCGACATTGTCGACGCCGATGCCGGCGCGGCCGATCACCTTCAGCTTGGTCGCCTTGTCGATGATCTTCGCGGTCGCCTTGGTCGCGGAGCGGATCGCGAGGCCGTCATAATTGCCGATGATCTCGGCCAGTTTGTCCTTGTCCTTGCCGAGATTGGGCTGGAAGTCGACCTCGACGCCGCGATCCTTGAAGATCTGCACGGCGGCGGGCGACAGCGCGTCGGAAATGAGAACTTTGGGTTTGGACATTGGAATGATCCTTTTGGAAATCGATCGTCGTCCCGGCCGAAGCGCCTCTTGGCGCGTAGAGCCGGGACCCATACTCGGCGCTGTGGTTATGGGTCCCGGCTCGCGCTTCGCTTGGCCGGGACGACACTAAGGGGACGAGTTAAGCCGCCTTCGGCAGCGCCGCCTTGGTCTCGGCGAACGCCCAGTCGATCCACTGCGTCAGCAGCGCGACGTCGGACGCTTCTACCGTGGCGCCGCACCAGATCCGCAGGCCCGCCGGCGCATCGCGGTAATAGGCGAAGTCGTAACCCGCGCCTTCCTTCTCCACCAGCGCGACCAGCTTCTTGGAGAATTCCGCCTGCGCATCCGCCGTCAGCGAGGTGATGGCGGGATCGGTGAACTTCAGGCACACCGAGGTGTTGGAGCGGATTGACGGATCCTTCGCCAGGAAATCGATCCACGGCGTCTTCGCCTGCCAATCCGACAGCACCTTGGTGTTGGCGTCGGCGCGCGCGATCAGGGCCTTGAGGCCGCCGATCGACTTCGCCCAGTTCAGCGCATCGAGATAATCCTCGACGCACAGCATCGACGGCGTGTTGATGGTCTCGCCTTCGAAGATGCCCTGGTTGAGCTTGCCGCCCTTGGTGAGGCGGAAAATCTTCGGCAGCGGCCAGGCCGGCTTGTAGGTCTCGAGCCGCTCCACCGCGCGGGGCGAGAGGATCAGCATGCCGTGCGCGGCCTCGCCGCCCAGCGCCTTCTGCCAGGAGAACGTCACCACATCGAGCTTGGCGAAATCCAGCGGCTGTGCAAACGCGGCCGAGGTAGCGTCGCAGATGGTGAGGCCCTGCCGGTCGGCCTTGATCCAGTCGGCGTTCGGCACGCGCACGCCCGACGTCGTACCGTTCCAGGTGAAGACGATGTCGGACGCCGGATCGGCCTTGGAGAGATCGGGAATCTCGCCATAGCCGGCATGCAGCTTGGTGACGTCCTTCAGCTTCAATTCCTTGACGATGTCGCTGACCCAGCCCTCGCCGAAGGATTCCCAGGCGATGGTGGTGACCGGGCGCGCACCGAGCAGCGACCACAGCGCCATTTCAACCGCGCCGGTGTCGGACGCCGGCACGATGCCGATCTTGTAGTCGGCCGGCACCTCGAGCACTTCGCGCGTCAACTCGATCGCGAGCTTGAGTTTGGCCTTGCCTACCTTCGCGCGGTGCGAACGGCCAAGCGCGGCATCCTTGAGATTTTGGGAATTCCAGCCAGGGCGCTTGGCGCAGGGGCCGGAGGAAAAATGCGGCACGGTCGGCCGCGAAGCGGGCTTCGCCACGGTCATGATCTATCCTTCCAGATAGTAAGCCTCCCGTTGGGGGGAGGTGTCCCGCGGCGGTGATTATGGGAATCGCATCCGGCCGTCAAGGAAGTTTGGGCTTTTCACGCTCGCGTGATGGGGGCTCGTCCGCGGCCGGCGCAGGCTCCTGCTGCAGCAGCCCGGCGGCATCGGTGACCAGCTTGTCCGCCTCCCGCCGGCTCGAAACCTTCAAAATGCTGGTCTCGCCGGCCTGCACGACATATTCGCTTCCAACCCGGACGACCGAATATTTTTTCATCTGAAATCCCCAAGCTGCCCAGGCCCCATGGGTTACGCGGGCATAGCTGACGCGTTCCGATCCGTAAAATCACGGCCGCGCGTGTAGTTTATCGGTTGTTAACCGGATCGCGCAGCGACGACTACCTGAAGTATCCGACAGGAATTCGCGGCAACCGCTGCCGTGTCGGATCAAAACCGCACGGTCATGCCGACATGGCTGCGCGCAAAGCCGAGACGCTCGTAAAAACGCTGCGCATCGACGCGGGTGTGATGCGTCAGCAGTTCGACCACCTTGCATCCCTGCCGGCGTGCTTCCGCCACCGCCCACTGCACCATCTGCTCGCCGATCCCGCGGCTGCGGCAGCGGCTGGCGACCCTGACATCCTCGATCAGCCCGCGCGAAGCGCCCTGCGAACTCAGCCCCGGCAGGATGCAGAGCTGCAAGCACCCGACCACGGCGCCCTCGCCATCCTCCGCGACGACGAGCTGAATGTTCGGATCGCCGACGATGCGCTCGAACGCCGCGAAATAGGACTGCGGCAACGGATACTCGATCCGCTCGCGCGGACCGCCGAGCGCATCGTCCGCCAGCATGGCGACGATGACGCCGACATCCTCGGCGCGGGTCGGACGAATGGTAACCTGTGAAGTTTCAGTCATGACGATTTCCGGAGAAGTCAGCGCGCCGGCGGCAGGCCGAGGAATTTTTCGGTCGCGGCGATCCAGCGGCGCAGCGCGGCGTAGCCTTCGAGATCAAACCCGCCCTCATGCGCGAGGCGGGTGTAGGCCAGCAACGAGATGTCGGAGAGCGTAACGACCTCGCCGGCCAGAAACGGCGTGACTCCAAGCTGCTGCTCCATCCGCGCCAGCGCCGCATGGCCGCGCTTGACCTTCTCGGGATCGAGGTCGGAAGCGGACTTCTTGAGATAAAACATCTGGAAACGGCAGACGGCGATATAGGGCTCATGGCTGTACTGTTCCCAGAACAGCCATTCGTCCATCTTCCCTTCCGCGAACGCATCCTGCGGAATGAGGTGGGAGCGGCGCGCGAGATAACGGATGATGGCGTTGGATTGCGCCAGCGCCCGGCCGTCGTCGAGTTCGATCGCCGGCACCTGACCGGCGCCGTTGAGCTTGAGGAAATCCGCGGTACGCGTCTCGCCTTTCAGCGTATCGACGGCGATCCAGGTGTAGGGCAGCGCGAGATGATCGCATACCCACTTCACCTTCAGGCAATTGCCGGAATTGATATCGCCGTAGATCTTCATGCGCCGCCCTCGTCTCGTGGCGGGCAATGCAACAGGCGGCGGTTGTTCTGTCAACGGCGGCGGGATCGCCGCCGCCGCGGCGCGTTCAGAATTTGTAGCCCAGACCGGCGCGGACGGTGTTGATGCCGGTGTCGATCGATGTCGTGAAGCGCACATATTCCCACTCTGCGCGCATGAACAGCCCCGACAACAGCATCACCTCGGTGCCGATGCCCACCGAATAGCCGTAGATCAAATGGGCGTACTGGGCATCGGTCGCGCTGATGTCGAACGGCACGTTCTGGAAGCCCGGCGCCGCGGCCGGGTTGACCTGGACGCCGAACACGCGGGCGGTGCGGATGATATCGGCCTGCCCCAGCGCGATGCCGGCGAACATGTAGGGCAGGAACGAACCGTAGGCGTAGCCGCCGCGAATGCGGAGCGTGCCCATGTCCTTGACGTTCATCCGTGCGGTGCCTTCGTAGGTGACGGAATCCGTGTAGCCCGAAGGAAGCGTGAAGAAGCGCGACATGCTGCCGGTCTGCGAGCCGCCGAACTTGCCGTGGGTATAGTTGAGTTCGACGCCGATGACGGTATCGGTCCATTGCCAGTTGTAGCCGACGAAGCCGCCGAAGCCGCTGCCGTGCACCGAAACCTTTCCCATCACCGGCCATTCCGAAATGCGCTGGACCTGCTCCATCTCGAGGCCGTCCATCAGGCGCGCGGCGACGTCTTGCGTCGAACCGGTGAAATTCATGTTGGAGGTGCCGTAGGCGCCATGTGCGCCGATATATCCGCCCTGCCAGTTCACCGTGGTGGAGCTGAGCCCATCGGTGAAACCGCCGCGAAGGACCGGCAGGTCCGGCATGTCGGCCGCCTGGGCGACGCCCGCCGCTCCACACATCGCAGCTACCAGCAACAATCGACGCATCGCTACGCTCCATCCGCAAAACACTGAACTTGCGGCGATCATCGCCTGTTAACCTTAATCAATCGTTGTTGCGCGCACGATTTCGGCACAGTGCTGCCGGAAAGCCGACAAACATTTTCGCGCGACGTAGTCCGTCGGTCGTCATGCGCCAAAAGCAAACGGCGCGGGAGATATCCCGCGCCGTTCGCAACCGTTAACGAATGGAGATCGCGATTAACCTTTGTGGACGATCGGCGGCGGCGCGTACACTGCCGGGCTGGTCAGATCCCAGCGCACGCCGAGCTTCAGGTCATGCGAGGTGATGTTCTTGAAGGTCATCGGGTTGTTGATGTTGTTGGTGCCGTCGAACGAACGCAGGTCGCCGGTCAGGCCGTCACCCATGTCGAGATAGCGGTAGGCCAGTTCGACGGTGAAGCTCGGCGTGACCTGGTAGGCGAGACCGGCATGCGCGGCCCAGGCGAAGTTCCACTTCGCGACGCTGTCGCCGTAGGCGAGACCCGACAGCGCAGGACCGACGCCGCCATTCAAGGCGATGCTCTGGTCGGTGAAGCCGTTGATCGCAACCCGGGCGCCGCCGACGCCGGCGCCGATGAACGGCGTGATGCCCCACCAGGTGCCGAGATCGACATAGGCGTTGCCGAGCACGACCCACTCGCTCTTGGTCGCGTGATAGGTGTCGGTGCCGACGCCGCCGGCATAGGTGATGCGATCGGTGCCGAAGAACTGCGAATTGCCGCGATACTCACCGGTCGCATCGACGCGGAACCAGTTGTTGACCTTGTAACCGACGCCGAGGCCGAAGATGCCGGCGCTGTTGAAATTGTTGGTCTGCACCGAGGAAGTGAGCGTGGCATCGAGCGCGTTGTTCAGGCGGTCGACGCGCTGATTGGAAAATCCGATGTCGCCGCGCAGATACCAGCCGCCGAAATCCTCGACAACGGGTGCTGCGTAAGGCGGAGGCGCAATCGCCATATCGGCGGCGAACGCGGCATGCGACAACAATGTGATTGCACCGGCGGAAATGAAATACTTAACGCTACGCATTGGGCTCGTCCTTTGTCCGAAGAGGCTTGCTTCCAGCGGCCCCACTTCAAAATTCACGGGCGGACGATGCCATTAAATGTTTAAGCGGCACTTAACCCTAATTATTAAGGTTGACAATTCGTGACTTTCGCGACGACGCCGTCTGCGCGCACGAGTCGATCGCGGCGAACATCCTAACGATGTGTTGACGAGAGGCGCGCCCCGAGGCCGTTAAGGCTTTGTTGATATAGCGCCCTCGCCTTGCGAAAGCGCCGACGAAACACGTGCGCGCCAACGCGCGTGCTCGTGCCTTTCCATCGCGAAGAAGATCACGCCGCGGCGGCGTGGCCCAGCGCGCTGACGATCTGGTCGACGACGTCCTCGACCAGGTCGCGGTCGTCGCCCTCGCCCATCACGCGGATCACCGGCTCGGTGCCGGACGAGCGGACCAGCAGCCGGCCGTGGCCGTTGAGGCGGCTTTCGCCGTCCGAGATCGCCGACTTCACCTCGGCATCGTCGAGCGGCTTGCCGGAACGGTAGCGCACGTTCTTGAGGATCTGCGGCAGCGGATCGAAGCGGCGGCAGACTTCCGACACCGGACGGCCGAGCTTTTGCACCACGGCCAGCACCTGCAACGCGGCGACAAAACCGTCGCCGGTGGTGGCGTAGTCGGACAGGATGATGTGGCCCGACGGCTCGCCGCCCAGATTGTAACCCTGCTTGAGCATCTGCTCGAGCACGTAGCGGTCGCCGACCGGCGTGCGCACCATGCCGATGCCCTGCCCTTCGAGGAAACGCTCGAGCCCGAGATTGGACATCACCGTGGCGACGATGCCGGGCTTGGCGAGCCGGCCGTCTTCCTTCCAGCTCTGCGCGATCACCGCGAGCAGCTGATCACCGTCGACAACATGGCCACGCTCGTCCACCAGGATGACGCGATCGGCGTCGCCGTCGAGCGCAATGCCGATGTCGGCGCGCATCTCGCGCACCTTCTTTGCCAGCGCTTCCGGCGAGGTCGAGCCGCATTCCTTGTTGATGTTGAAGCCGTCGGGATCCACGCCGATGGCAACCACGTCGGCGCCCAGTTCCCACAGCGCTTCCGGCACCACCTTGTAGGCGGCGCCGTGCGCGCAATCGATCACGACGCGCAGCCCGTCGAGCGACAGTTCGCGCGGCAGCGTGCGCTTGGCGAATTCGATGTAGCGATCATGGACGCCGTCGATGCGGCGGGCGCGGCCGAGGCTGGCGCTCTGCGCGAGCTTGCGGTCCATCGGCTCGTCGAGCATCTGCTCGATCTGCTTTTCGACGTCGTCGGACAGCTTGAAGCCCTGCGGGCCGAACAGCTTGATGCCGTTGTCCTCGAACAAATTGTGCGAGGCCGAGATCATCACGCCGAGGTCGGCGCGCATCGACTTGGTCAGCATCGCGACTGCCGGCGTGGGCATCGGGCCGAGCAGCAGCACGTCCATTCCGACCGAAGTGAAGCCGGCCACCATGGCGTATTCGATCATGTAGCCGGAGAGGCGCGTATCCTTGCCGATGACCACGCGGTGGCGATGCTCGCCGCGCTGAAACACCAGCCCTGCCGCCTGCCCCACCTTGAGCGCAAGCTCCGGCGTGATCAGACCATTGGCGCGGCCCCGAATTCCGTCGGTACCGAAATATTTGCGGCTCATGAAACCCCCAAGCCATCCCGGGATCCGGCCCATCAGGCCGCGAATCGCCGAACGCCCTCGAATACTGTCCGGGGGGTTATAGTCCCTCCGCCGCTAAGATGACTTCAAGAAATATGATGAATCATTACGGTCGGTTAGCCATGTCGCGCGACCATCACATTGATATCGCTTGATTTTTCCATGGCGATGAACCGAGACGTGCCCCTCTAGCTGCCCCGCTTGACGTGGTGATCCTGCTTCGAGGGCGGCGGCTGGGTGACATTGACCGGATCCGACCCCGGAAACGTCTCCTCGAGACCCTCCTCCAGCGCGTCGTCGAGCCGACGCTTTTCCTCGGCGGGCGTCACGGTGGCATGGGGACGATCGTTGCGCGGTGCAGTCATGGCGTTTCAGCCTCCGAGCGGCATGGCCAGACGATTTGGCTCGCCTTCCAACCATGCTAGATGACGGCTCGAACAAGGAAATCAAGAAGGGCCGGGACGTCCATGAAGCACATCACCTGCATTGAGGATCTGCGCCAGTTGCACAAGCGGCGGGTGCCGAAGGCGTTCTTCGACTATGCCGACCGCGGCTCCTATACCGAGGACACGCTGCGCGCCAATTCCGAGGATTTGCAGCAGATCAAGTTCCGCCAGCGCATCCTTGTCGACGTCTCCAAACGCGATCTCTCCACCACGATTCTGGGCGAGCCCGCGGCGATGCCGATGATCCTGGCCCCGGTCGGCCTGCTCGGCATGCAGCATGGCGACGGCGAGATCCACGCCTGCCGCGCCGCGCAGGCCGCCGGCATTCCCTTCACGCAGAGCACGATGTCGATCTGCTCGATCGAGGACATCGCAGCCAGCGTCGACAAGCCGTTCTGGTTCCAGCTCTACGTGATGAAGGACCGCGGCTTCATCAAGTCGCTGATCGAGCGCGCCGTGGCGGCGAAATGCTCGGCACTGGTATTGACCGTCGACTTGCAGGTGATCGGGCAACGCCATCAGGACATCAAGAACGGCATGTCGGTGCCGCCGGAATGGTCGCTGTCGAAACTGCTCGACTTCGCCAGCAAGCCGTCATGGGTCGCCGGCGTGCTACGCGGCAAGCGCCGCAGCTTCGGCAACATCGTCGGTCACGTCAAAGGTACCGAGGATCTCACAAAACTCTCGGAATGGACGGCGTCGCAGTTCGACACCTCGCTGAACTGGAAGGACATCGACTGGATTCGCTCGATCTGGCCGGGCAAGCTGATCCTGAAGGGCATCCTGGACGTCGAGGACGCCGAGCTCGCGGCCAAGACCGGCGCGCAGGCGATCGTCGTCTCCAACCATGGCGGCCGCCAGCTCGACGGCGCGCCGTCGTCGATCGAGGTGCTGCCGGAAATCGTCGACGCCGTCGGCTCGCAGATGGAGATCATGTTCGATGGCGGCATCCGCACCGGCATGGACGTGGTGCGCGCCCTCGCGCTCGGCGCGAAATCCTGCATGATCGGCCGCGCCTATGCCTACGGGCTGGGCGCCGGCGGACAGGAGGGCGTCGCCAAGGCAATCGATATTCTCGCGAAGGAAATGCTCACCACGATGGGGCTGTGCGGGGTGAACACGGTCGCCGAGATCGACGATAATCTGCTGGCGGTGTGAGACTGCTTTAGCGAGCGATGCTCGCTTCTTCCTTCTCCCCTTGTGGGAGAAGGTGGCGCGCAGCGCCGGATGAGGGGTTCTCTCCGCACGAGAGATACCTGCGGGGGAGAGAACCCCTCACCCGTCTGCGATGCTGCGCATCGCATCCACCCTCTCCCACAAGGGGAGAGGGTAAGAGCGTATCACATCGGCGGCGTAACGCCGTCGCGGCCGACATTGGCGCGGACGGCTTCCAGTGTGCCGTCGTCCTTCTTCACGGCGAAGACGATAAGCTTCGCGCCGGGTTTCAGTTCGGACTTGTCGCCCGCGACCAAGGTCACGATCGGCGTATCCGGCGGCACCACCACTTTCTTTTCGCCATCCTTGTATTTGACCAGAATGTTCTGGCCTTCGGTGCCCTTTACCGTCTGCGCGACGGTGGCGTTCGTCATGGTCGAGTTCGGCCGCAGGTCCCAGGGGCGAAAGCCTTCGGCCGCGCCACGCTGGTTCTCCGGAAAAATATGCACCGCGACCGCCTTCTGGGTGCCGTCGGGCTCCGGCATGCCGCTGACGCCGATGTAGGAGCCTTCCTTGATCTCGGACAGTTCGGTCTTCACGACGCCGAAGACCGCGATCTTGTCGGTCATTCTCACTTTCACGTCATTGCCTTCGCGCGACTTGATCGACAGCGTCGGCCCATCGACGGCTTCAAGCGTGCCGCGAACGCGCACGATCGGCGGCTGCTGCGCCCACGCCGCCGTTCCGATCAAGGTGACAAAAGCGAGCGAGGCCGCAAGCATCCGCGGCCATGACGAGGATTTCAGCATGGTTTTCTCCCGAGGTGATTTGGTGCCAACGCAACCCAAACACCACGCGGGAGACGGTATTCCTTCACTTCTTCACGAAGCCGTCGCTCTGATGCCGGGCGTACCGTTGCGATTTCTTCGCATGGGTCCGGCGCATATTTCGGCGAGCGGCCATTCAGTTCTTCGTGAGATCGGCCTCGACCAGCGCGCGCAGTTCCGCCGTCACTTCGGGCCGCCGGCCGAACCACAATTCGAAGCCGCGTACCGCCTGGTGCAGCAGCATGCCGAGCCCGTCGACCGTCCTCAGGCCACGCGCGCGCGCGGCCGCGAGCAGCGGCGTTTCGAGCGGCACATAGACGTTATCGGCGACGACGGCGTGCGACGGCAGAAGCGCGACATCGATCTCGAGCGGCGGCTGCCCCTTCATGCCGAGCGACGTCGTGTTCACCAGAAGCCCTGCGCGCGGCAGCAGCTCGCCGACCGTATCCCATCCTACGGGCGCAACGCGTTCACCAAACTGATCGGCGAGCGCCTGCGCGCGCGCGACCGTGCGGTTGACGAGATGCACGCGCTTGATGCCGCGGTCGAGCAGGCCGAACAGCACCGCGCGCGACGAGCCGCCGGCGCCCAGCACCAGCGCATCCCCGGCTTCGTCCCAGCCCGGCGCGCAGGCGTCGAGATTGTTGATGAAGCCTTCGACGTCGGTATTGGTCGAACACAATTCGCCATCGGCGAACCACAATGTGTTCGCCGCACCGACCGCGCGGGCGCGCGCGTCCGGCTTCGACAGCGCCAGCGCGCGCTCCTTGTGCGGAATGGTGACGTTGGCGCCGACGAAGCCACGCAGCGACAGCCGCAGCAGAAAATCCTTGAACTCGTCCGGCGGCACCGCCTCGATGACATAGCCGCCCTCGATGCCGAGCGTGCGCAGCCAGTAATGATGGATCAGCGGCGAACGCGAATGCGCAGCCGGCCATCCGATCAGGCACGCGGCGGGAGATTTAGGCACGATCGTTCTCTGCAGCCCGGATGGGCACGGCTATTTCCTGCACGTCTTGCAGGCGATCCATTTCGTGTCCAGCCGCGCCTGTCAAGCGTGCGACCGGGGCACTCTCACCCCGCTCGGGCGGGGAGAGAGACGCGAGGAAAACGTCGCCAGATGCTACGCCGCCACCCGGTGCGCGGCGATGATCTGGTCGGCGGCGCGGCCGGTGACTTCGGCCATGCGGTCGAACGATCGGGTAAAGCTGCCGGCGCCGGCGGTGGCGGAGCGCAGTTCCACGATCAGGTCGCCGATCTCGGCTTCCGGCATGGTGGCGCGGACGCAGTCCCAGCCCGGCCAGTTCTCGCGGGTGTCGAAGCCCAGGATCTGGCCGCGCCGCGCCGACAGGATGGCGTTGACCTTCGCGGTCGCCTCCGTCGGGCACACGATCTCCACCAGGTGGATCGGCTCCAGCAGCACCGGCTGGCACTGCGGCAGCGCTTCGCTCATGCCGATCCGCGCCGCCGTGCGGAACGCTAGATCGGAAGAATCGACGCTGTGATAGGAGCCGTCGGTCAGCGTGACATGCAGGTCGATGACCGGGAAGCCGAGCGGCCCCTTGGCGAGACCGTCCACCACGCCCTCCTCCACCGCGCCGATGTAGTTGCGCGGCACCGCGCCGCCGACCACCTTCTCGTGGAACTCGAAGCCAGAGCCGCGCGGCATCGGCTTGATCTCCAACACGACGTCGCCGAACTGGCCGTGGCCGCCGGACTGCTTCTTGTGACGGCCGCGCTGGGTGATCGGCTTGCGGATGGTCTCCTGATAGCCGATCGCCGGCGGCTGCGCCTTGACGTTGACGCCGAACCTGTCCTTGAGGCGCTCCTGCGCGACCCGCAGGTGCATCTCGCCCTGCCCCCACAGCACGGTGTCGTGGGTACGCGGGTTCTGGATCATGGTCAGCGAGGGGTCTTCCTCGTTGAGCCGCAGCAGCGCCTGGCCGAGCTTGACGTCGTCCTTGCGATCCATCGCGGCGATCGAAATCGAAAGCACCGGCGGCGCCGGCTCGACCTTCACCAGCGATGGCGGCGCGGTCTTGCCGCCCGACAGCGTGTCGCCTGTCTTGACCGGATCGAGCTTGCCGAGCGCGATGGTTTCGCCGGCTTCCGCCGACGCGCGCTTGGTGTCGTGGCCGCCGCTGACCGCGAGAATACCGGAGACCCGACCGGCTTCGCCGGACGATGATTGCAGCGTGGCGCCGTCGTCGAGGTGGCCGGCGAGCAGCCGCACCAGCGAGAGTTTTCCGCCGTGCTGCAGATGCATGGTCTTGAACACATAGGCCAGCGCATCCTTCCGCGGCGCTGCGCCGAGACGTTTCACGGTCTCGGCCACGCCGGGCGCCTCGTGCCGCAGCGCCTTCATCAGCCGCAGCACGCCGTTTTCGCGGCTCGCTGCGCCGAGCAGCACCGGGCATATCAGCCCCTCGCGCAATTCGCGGGCGAGATCATCGAACACGGCATCGCGCGGCGGCTGGATGTCTTCCAGCAATTGTTCCATCAGCGCGTCGTCGTGGTCGGCGAGCTTTTCCAGCATCGAGAAGCGCGCTTCCTTCTCGCGGTCGAGATTGCCGCCTTCCAGCGCAACGACTTCGGACGGCTTGTGTTCGCGATAGACGAAGGCGCGCTCCAGCGCGAGATCGACAAAACCTTCGATCAGATCGCCGTTCCAGATCGGGATCTGGCGCAGCACCAGCGGCACGCGCGAGGCCGGCTGCAGCGTCGCCAGCGTCTCGCGGATGCGCTTGCTGGCGCGATCGATCTTGTTGAGGAACAGGAAGCGGGGAATGCCGAGCTCTTCCAGCTCGCGCAGGATGATCTGCAGTTGCGGCAGCTTCTTCTCGTCCGCCTCGCAGACCACGACCGCGGCATCGACAGCAGGCAGCGCGGCGCGCATGTCATGCGCGAACTCGATCGAGCCGGGACAATCGATGAAAGTGTAGCTGTCGCCCATGAAGGTGGTCGTCACGGCCGTGAGGCCAACGCCCATCTTGTGATGGCGCGCTTCGGGACTGGCGTCACCGACGGAAGTTCCGGCATCGACGCTGCCGGCGGTCTTGATGGCCCCGGTTCGGGCCAGGATGGCTTCGAGAAGAGTCGTTTTACCACTTTGGAACGGGCCCACCAGCGCGATGCACCGTGGACCTCGGGTACTTCTGACGTCTTGTCCCATTGCCGCCTCCTGATCTCTGGAGCTCGGCCCGTGATTGGGTCGGCGACTCTCAATGCTCCGCCTGTCCTGACGATTTGGCAAGCGGGAAAAATCCGCTGCGATGCGGCGTGAGCATCACGAATGGAACAGCGATGAGCATTGCCGATCCGGCAGCAATGCTGACGCCAACTTATACCGCTCAGCCTGTAGCCTGCATGAGCGTAGCGAAATGCGGGGTGCCAAAGACCCGGATGTCGCTACGCTCATCCAGGCTACGGCTGCAGCACTATAAAAAAACTACCGACCCGGCCGCAGTTCCAGGCTTTCCAGCCCGGCGGCAATGGCGATGCCGACCTGGCCCTGCACGCTGAGCGGCTGCAGCGCGATCGAGTTGGCGGAGCCGCCGACCAGCACGTTGCCGCCGACGCCGATGCCGAGCGTCGCGCTGCCCTGCGCGCCGACATAATTGCCGGAGAGGTCGCCCGGCCCGAGCCGCGCCACCGGCGCGAACACGCCCCAGGCCAGCGCCGATTCCTGGGTGATGCCGAGGTCGAGCCCGACTTTGCGGATGGTGGCGATGTAGCGGTCCTCCGGCATGCCCTCGGCGCGCAGCACGCAGCCGAGATTGGTGACCGAGCCGACGACGAAGCCGATGCTGGCGCCGCCACGGCACTCCAGCACGCCGACCTGAACGCGCGTCATCTGCTGCGCGGACGCGCCGCCGGTCGACGAAGCCAGCGCAGCGAGCGCGGCGGCGAGAATGAGTGAACGACGCATGAAGTAATCTCCGGCTGAAAATGTGATGCGAGCAGAGATAGAAAAGTCGCGCCGTGCCCGCGGCGCGGCCGACTCTATGCCACAACGTCACAGCCCGTGCCACAATTTGCCGCCACATCGTGCGGCCTTCCCAAAAAAAAAGGCCCGCTCGCGCGGGCCCTTTCCGAAACTGTCTCAACTGCCCTCACCCGCGGCGGTGGTGCCGGCGATGGTGGCCGCGGCGCGGGGCGAATTCGACCGGCTGCAGTTCGAGGCCGGCGATGCCGGCGGCGACGTTCAGGCCGGTCTGGCCCTGCACGCTGAGCGGCTGCAGCGCGTAGGCGTTGGCGGGACCGCCGACCAGGAAATTGCCGCCGCCGCCGATGCCGATCGAGGCGTTGGCGCCGACGCCGCCATAGCTGCCCGCGAGTTCGCCGCGCCCGAGCCGGGTGGTCGGCGCATTGACGGCCCAGGACAACTGGGTCTGCGCGGTGACGCCGAGGTCGAGACCGATGCGCTGCACCTTGGCGATGTAGGGTTCGGGCCGGCGGCCTTCGCTGCGGAACACGCATTCGAGGCTGGTCACCGAGCCGACGACGAAGCCGACATTCTGGCCGCCCTGGCATTGCAAGATGCCGGCGCGAACCGGCGGCGCCGCGCTGGCGCTTGCAAGCGGCGCGATCAGCGCCGCCGTGGCGAGTGTGATTGTCAGAAGTCGCATGTGGTCCAATCTCCGCAAGTTGATGAACGAATTCGGCGGAGCGGACAGGATGGAAGCGCGATGTCGAAAACATGGCGCTTAGCCAAAAATCGTGGCGCTTTGCAAAGAAGCGATCAAAACATCGCGAGGTTTACGTGCGATGCGATGCGACACCATTTTCTGCCGTGCTTTCGTCGCGCAAAAGAAAAGGGCCGCCCCGCATGTGATTGCGGGACGGCCCTTTGTTGCAGAATGTTGCTTATCGCAGATTGCCGCAGAAGCGCTGGATGCGCTTGCAGGCGTCTTCGAGATCGGAGGTCTTGGTCGCGTAGGAGATCCGGAACGCCGGGCCGAGGCCGAACGCCGAGCCCTGCACGACGGCGACGCCTTCGCTCTCCAACAGCTCGGTGACGAAATCCTCGTCATTGGCGATGACCTTGCCGGATGGCGCAGTCTTGCCGATGGTGCCGGCGCAGGACGGATAGACGTAAAACGCACCTTCCGGCCGCGGGCACTCGATGCCCTTGGCCTGGTTCAGCATCGAGACCACGAGATCGCGGCGTTCCTTGAACACCTTGTTGTGCACGGGGATGAAATCCTGCGGACCGTTCAGCGCTTCCACCGACGCCCACTGCGCGATCGACGACGGGTTCGAGGTCGACTGCGACTGGATCGTCGCCATCGCCTTGATCAATTCGGCAGGACCACCGGCATAGCCGATGCGCCAGCCCGTCATGCAATAGGCCTTCGACACGCCATTCACCGTCAGCGTGCGGTCGTATAGTTTCGGCTCGACCTGCGCGGGCGTGGCGAACTCGAAATCGTCATAGACGAGGTGCTCGTACATGTCGTCGGTCATCACCCAGACATGCGGATGCTTGACCAGCACGTCGGTGATCGCCTTCAGCTCGGCGCGGGTGTAGGCGGCGCCGGTCGGGTTCGACGGCGAGCACAGGATGATCCATTTGGTCTTCGGCGTGATCGCCTTTTCCAGATCCTCGGGACGCAGCTTGAAGCCGCTGGAGGCCGGGCACACTACCGGGACCGACTCGCCGCCGGCCAGCGCCACCATCTCGGGATAACTGACCCAATACGGCGCCGGGATGATCACCTCGTCGCCGGGGTTAATCGTCGCCATCAGCGCGTTGTAGAGCACCTGCTTGCCGCCGGTGCCGACGATGATCTGGTTCGGCTTGTAGGTCAGTCCGTTCTCGCGCTGGAATTTGGCGATGATCGCTTCCTTCAGCTCGGGAATGCCGCCGACATCGGTATACTTGGTTTTCCCGGCCTCGATGGCATGGATCGCCGCCAGCTTGATGTTGGCGGGCGTGTCGAAATCCGGCTCGCCGGCGCCGAGCCCGATGACATTGCGCCCCGCCGCTTTCAGCGCCCGCGCTTTATCCGTGACCGCGATGGTCGCGGACGGCTTCACGCGGGCGAGTGCGGCGGACAGGAAGGGCATCATCATCTCCTGGCAAACGTCGTGACGTCTGAAATGCACGACTCTTTGTGATGGGAACGGCGCACCCTACGGCGCTGGGCGCTGCATCGCAAGAAGCTTGGCCGCATCGCCGGCAAACTTTGCGGAACACGCGACGCGGCTCGGTACGATCGGAGCAATATCGGCAACATTCGCAAAGATCCGCATCGAATCGGCACATAACCGGGGAACGGGCAATAAAGGGTCCGGAGCACTGACGCTCCGGGACTGAGTTCTGCGCAGACGCGGCGATGCTACCACCGCGAGCGGGCCCATTTGATCGCACCTGCCCTCGATCCTGCTGAAACGCCTCGCATGGCGGCGCTCGATCCGACACGATATCGAGTGTTGAAGCGGTCTGCCTGTCTGCTCTCGTCCACGTGATGTCAGCCTCATGGCATGCCATGCTGCGCGTGCACTGCAGTAGAGGATTTCGACTTTTTCCATTCCGCGGGTCTTGCGACGCATTCGTATCGGCTACATTGTTTAGCCACGTTGCGGCGCGAGAGCTCTGCGTACTTTCACTCCCGCCATGCGTCCCCTCGATCGCAAGTGACCTCAACGACGATGTACAAGCTTTACTCGATGCAGCGCTCCGGAAACAGCTACAAGGTCCGCCTTGCGCTGGCGTTGCTGAACGCGCCCTACCAGGCGATCGAAGTCGACATCCTTCGCGGCGAAAGCCGCACGCCTGAGTTTCTCGAGAAGAACCCGAGCGGACAGGTGCCGCTGCTGGAAGTGGCCGAAGGACGCTACCTCGCCGAGTCGAACGCCATCCTCTGGTATGTCTGCGGCGGCACCTCTCTCACGCCGGAGTCGCGCGTCGGGCGTGCCGAAGCGCTGCAATGGATGTTCTTCGAACAGCACGCGCTCGAACCCAATATCGGCGCCGCGTATTTCTGGCTGTCGCTGGTCAAGGGCGGCCGCGACCTGCAAACGCATGCGCTGGAGGACTGGATGGAACGCGGCTATGCCGCGTTGCAGGTCATGGAAAACCATCTCAAGACCCGCGCCTATTTTTCCGCCGGGCAACTGACGATCGCCGACATCGCGCTGTATGCCTACACCCATGTCGCCGACCGTTGCGACTACGATCTCGCGACCTTCCCCGCGATCCGCGCCTGGTTGCGGCGGGTCGAGCAGACTCCAGGCTTCGTCACCATGGACTGGAAGCCCGCCGAGGTCGACGACTCCGCCGGCATCGCCGCGGGCGCGTAAAAATCAACTTTTGTCCGTTCACTTTTGCGCGAGCACGGGTCAAAGGTTAATAATAGTGGGCATAAGGCCGATTTCTGTTAACCTTTGCCTAGATTCCGCCATTTTCAGCCTGAGATCGCCGTATTGTTGCCGGCGATGACTGCAAGTTTCCGGCATCGCGTGAGTCGCGGTGATTCGTCCGTTGTTGCAGGGATCTAGGCCCATGATACGGTCATCCGGCGTGGTCGGCTTCGATAGCAGCCGAGCGCCAGTCGCTTCTTCCAGATTGCTTGGTGCCATCGCCACGTCGCTGGCGATCGGTACGCTTTCGCTTTGTTTCGTCGTCACGCTGACGGTGCTGTCGATCAGGGCCACCGTCGCAATGCCTATTCCCTGACGGTTTCAGCAGCCATTGGCATCGTTCGGCGCACCCGCGATGACCGACATCGCGATGGGATGAGCATGAAGACACCGGTAGGCCTGGTCACCGCCGCCCTGGCGGTCGCAACGCTGGTTGCCGCCTCATTCCTGATCGCCACCGGCACACGCGGCCAGGCGCCGGCGTTCGGCTCGTCGGCGGGCGAACTCGAGGTACGCACCGTTGCACGGGGCCTTGCCAATCCGTGGGCGCTGGCGTTCCTGCCCGACGGCACGATGCTGGTGACCGAACGTCCGGGCCGCATGCGCATCGTCACCGGCGACGGACAGATCTCGCCGCCGCTCAAGGGCGTGCCCGAAGTGTGGGCGTCAGGCCAGGGCGGCCTGCTCGACGTCGTTACCGACCAGGCCTTCGCGCAGAACAGCACGATCTATTTCTGCTTCGCAGAACGCGCCGACGGCGGCGGGCGCACCGCAGTGGCGCGCGCCAAGCTCAATCGCGCCAATAACGGGCTGGACGAGGTCAAAGTCATTTTCCGCCAGCAGGGGCCGCTGTCGTCAGGCAACCATTACGGCTGCCGCATCGCGCAGGCCCGCGACGGCAATCTGTTCGTGACGCTCGGCGAGCACTTCGCCCACCGCGACCGGGCGCAAAGTCTCGACAATCATCTCGGCAAGGTGATCCGGATCGCGCCCGACGGCTCGGTGCCGTCCGGCAACCCGTTCGCCGGGCGCGCCGACGCCAGGCCCGAGATCTGGAGCTATGGCCACCGCAACCCGCAGTCGCTCGCGATCCATCCCGTCACCGGTGACCCCTGGGAAATCGAGCACGGTCCGCGCGGCGGCGACGAGGTCAACCTGATCGGCAAGGGCAGGAATTACGGCTGGCCGGTGATCGGTTACGGCATCGATTATTCCGGCGCGAAAATCCACGACGCCACCGCGAAAGACGGCATGGAGCAGCCGCTGAAATACTGGGTGCCGTCGATCGCACCGTCGGGCATGGCCTTCTATACGGCAAACCTGTTCCCGGCCTGGAACGGCAGCCTGTTTCTGGGGGCGCTGCGCGGTTCGATGCTGGTGCGGCTGACGCTGAACGGCAACACGGTGACTGCAGAGGAGCGCCTGCTGCAAAACCTGAACGAGCGGATCAGGGACGTCCGCCAGGGGCCGGACGGCGCGTTGTGGCTTTTGACGGACAGTTCGAACGGACGCGTCCTGCGGGTGGCGCCGGCCGCCAGGTGACGGCTCATCCCCATTTGTGAAAAATCAAGAACGCGCCGATCGCGATGAAGAGGAATCCGAGCGCGTGATTCCATCCGAGCGGCTCCTTCAGATAGAGCACCGAGAAGCCGGCGAACACGACAAGCGTGATCACCTCCTGAATCGTCTTGAGCTCTGCCGCCGAATACACCGCGCTGCCCCAGCGGTTGGCCGGCACCGCCAGCCAGTATTCGAAGAAGGCGATGCCCCAGCTCGCCAGCACGACCAGCGGAAGCGCGCTGTCCTTGAACTTCAGATGGCCGTACCAGGCAAAGGTCATGAATACGTTGGAAGCGAACAGCATCAAGATCGGCAATAGCGTCGGGGAAACGGTTGGCATCGACGTCCTCAGTGCAAGTATCGTGCGGATCAATCGCCGGGGCCGCGGCCCCGTTCCGTATTCGATAGCATTTGATTGCAAAAAGACGAAAGCCCGCGGCATCGCGGCAACGACTCCTTAAGACTGGTGGCGAAAAGGCGTGCAAGGTCTCAACAATCGGGCATGCTTGTGGCTTGTTCCCGCCAAGCGACGAAAACGGCAATGCAGTTCAACTGGCGCGCAATTTCAGGTCCCGTTTTGACGACAGCGACGGCGGTGGCAGCCTTCCTGCTCGACCGATATGTCGTCCCCGTTCCCAATCCGGCGCCATTGTTCGTCTGCATCGTGGCCCTTGCAGCTTCCACCAGCGGCATCGCTTCCGGCATGGCCAGCGCCGCCATTTCGGTGGCGGCCTCCGCGCTGCTCTTCCTCAACCATCGCGCCGCGCCGGGCTACGATGCATCGGACCTGGCGCGCATGCTGCTGCTGGCGGCGACCGCAGGCGGCACCGCGCTGATCACCGGACTGCTCCGGCAGAAATGGGTCGAGGCCTTTGTCTGGGAGACCAAACATCACGCCACCGCCGCCCGCCTGTCGGCCGCGCTCGATCAGGTCGAGATCGGCATCGTGCTGCTCGACGCCGACACCCGCGCCGAATTCATCAACCGCGCCTTCCGCGACTATTTCGGGTTGTCCGACGAGCAGGCCGACAGCAAGCCGCCGCTCATTGCGCTGATGTATCACGGACGCGACACCGGGGCCTGGCAAATGCCGGAGGACGAGTTGGACGCGTTCATCGCCAAACGCACCGAGATGATCCGGGCCGGCGATTCCACGCCGCTCGACATCCGCCTCGCCGATGGACGGGTGCTGCGCTTCATCTGCACGCCGCTGCCCGACGGCGGCCGCATGCTGAGCTACACGCCTGTCACCGATCTCGTTCGCCACGGCGACGATCCCGCCAGCAGCGATTACTTCCAGGCCCTGCGCAGCAGCCCCCGCAGCCTCGCCGGGCAGCTCGGCGCCGCGGAATAGCCAGATATGCAGCGAGCCCGATGCTGCGTTGATCTCCTCGCGCGATGTCTTTACTGATGATACCGCGCGCCAGCGCCGTCCTCATCGCAACGGATAACACGCAATGTCAGGCGACGACCTCATTGTCCGCTTCGTTACGCGCCAGGATTACGCGCAATGGCTTCCGCTGTGGGACGGCTACAACGCCTTCTACGGCCGCTCCGGCCCGACCGCGCTGGCGGACGAGATCACCGCGATGACATGGGCACGCTTCTTCGATGGCTACGAGCCGGTACACGCGCTGGTCGCCGAGCGCGGCGGCGAACTGCTCGGGCTGACGCATTATCTGTTTCATCGCTCCACGACGATGATCGAGCCCAATTGCTATCTGCAGGATCTGTTCACCAGCGCCGCGGCGCGCGGCAAGGGCGTCGGCCGCGCCCTCATCAACGGCGTCTACGAGCAGGCCAGGCTCGCCGGCGGATCGCGCGTGTACTGGCAAACGCATGAGACCAACCACACCGCGATGCAGCTTTACGACAAGGTGGCGGAGCGTTCCGGCTTCGTGGTCTACCGCCGGTTGCTCTGAGCCGAATGCAAGGAGCGGAGTGAACCGCCTGTGGATAAGTCCGGCTGTCACGGCCGCGTAACAAGGCGCGGTTAGCTTGTAATCGCGTCTGATCAAGGCCCCCCGTCTCAGATCACACGCCCCCAAGCGGCCCCCGTCAGTTGCCGCATTCTGACCGGGGCCGCCACTTTTTACGCCGTATGGCTGCCAGACGCAGCTCGGATGCTTGCGGGACACGGTAGCGCGGGTCACAATGTTTTCTTCCCGCGACCATCCCACAGGATCGATCCATGCAAATTCGTAACCTCGGCGGCTCAGGCCTGCGCGTTTCCGCCGTCGGCCTCGGCTGCAACAATTTCGGCCAGCGCACGGACCTCGAAACCTCGCGCAAGGTGATCCACAAGGCGATCGATCTCGGCATCACCCTGTTCGACACCGCCGACATCTATGCCGGCATGGGCGGCTCCGAGACCGTGCTCGGCACCGTGCTCGGCGACCGCCGCAAGGACATCGTGCTGGCGACGAAATATTCCAAGCCGATGGCGACCGACGGCACCAAGCAAGGCGCCTCGCGCCGCTACATCATGTCCGCCGTCGAGGCCAGCCTGACGCGGCTGAAGACCGATTACATCGATCTCTATCAGCAGCACGACTACGATCCGCTGACGCCGATGGAAGAGACGTTGCGCGCGCTCGACGATCTCGTCCGCCAGGGCAAGGTGCGCTACATCGGCAACTCGAATTTTCCGGCGTGGCGCCTTGCCGAAGCCGAGATGCTGGCGCGGCAGATGAACGTCAACCGCTTTGTCTCATGCCAGGACGAATACAGCCTCGTGGTTCGCGGCATCGAAAGGGATTTGCTGCCGGCCGCGCAGGAATACAAGCTCGGCCTGCTGCCGTTCTTCCCGCTGGCGAGCGGGCTGCTCACCGGCAAGTACAAGCGCGGCGCCGCGGCCCCCGCCGACACCCGTTTTGCAAAAGCGCCGGCGCTGAAGGACCGCTACGTCACACCCCGCAACGACGACATCGTCGAGAAACTTCAGGCCTTCGCCCAGGCCCGCGGCCACACCATGCTGGAGCTCGCCTTCTCCTGGCTTGCCCAACGCCCGCAGGTCTCAAGCGTCATCGCCGGCGCCACCCGCGTCGAACAGGTCGAGCAGAACGTGAAGGCGATCGGCTGGACGCTGAGCGCGGAAGAGATGGCCGAGGTGGATGAGATCACGAAGTGATGCGGGCGGGCTCTCTCGCTCCCTCTCCCCGTCCTTCACGGGGAGAGGGTCGGGGTGAGGGGCTCGCTCCGCGAGTCCGTCCCTGTCGATAGACCCCCTCACCCGGATCGCATCTGCGATGCGATCCGACCTCTCCCCGCAAGCGGGAGGGCAATCGCATATGGACGAAATCCTGCGGCACCTGTTTCTGGGTCGCGCGTCCTCCGCCAAACATAGGCGAGCATCGAAAAGGCTTCGATGCTCGCCTGGCCTTTGCGGCAACTCTCCGTCATGCCCGGGCTTGTCCCGGGCATCCACGTGCTTGGCGTCGGAAGCGAGGACGTGGATGGCCGGGACAAGCCCGGCCATGACGAGAAAAAGCAGCCCCTCCATACGTGCAGCGCCATATGCGATTGCCCTCCCGCAAGCGGGGCGAGGTCGAGCATGTAGCGCCGGGTGATTTCAGAAGCTCGGCTTGAACCGCCATCAGAACTCCCTCGATATTCCCGAGCACGTCGTTGTTCCAGAACCTCAGCACGCGATAACCTTCGTGCTTCAGACGACGATCACGGATTGCGTCAGCGACTGATTCATTGTGCTGCCCGCCATCCACCTCGATGATCAGCTTTCGTTCACGGCAAACGAAATCGCAGATGTAAGGCCGGAATCGGCATTGGCCGTACAAGCTTGTGCCCTTCGATCTGCCGGTTGCGGATACGATTCCAAGGATGGTCTCGGCATCGGTTTGATTGACGCGCAGCGGTCGTGCGATTCGGATGGTCTTTTCGTTGCGGCCATCCCCCTCACCCGGATTGCTAAACAATCCGATCTCTTCGCGCAGAAGAGCGGGGAGAGGTTGAAAAGACTCCTACCCCACCAACCCCTGCATCGGCTTCACTGCGCCGCTATCCGGAAATACGCTCTCCGCCAGCACACGATCGGCCAATCCGAACCGGTCCTTCAGCACGCCCTTCAGCACCGCGCGCAGGTCGGTGGTCGGCGCGAGGTCGCGGCCCTGGTAGAGGTTGGCCGGCTTCAGCCCGGGCCAGTCCGCGATCACGCGGCCACCCTTCACCGCGCCGCCGGCGAGGAGCGCGACGGTGCCGGTGCCGTGGTCGGTGCCCTGCGTGCCGTTGATGCGCGCGGTGCGGCCGAATTCGGTGGCAACCACGATCGCGGTGTCGCGCCAGCGCGCGCCGAGCCCGCTTTCGAATTCCGCCAGCGCGCCGTCGAGGCCGCCGAGCAGTTGCGCCAGCCGACCGACCGGGCCGCCCTCGTTGGCATGGGTGTCCCAGCCGTCGAAGGCGACCGCGCCGATCCGCGGGCCATCGTCGGCCGCCATCAGCTTCGCCGCGCCGCGCGCCACCAGCCGCATCGCAGCCACGCCATTGGCGCCGGGCTTCGGCTTCATGTCGTCACCCTGGGCGGCCTTGTCGAGCGCGAGGCCCTGCTTCAGCGCGGAGGCAAGCGCGGGATCGCGGTGCGAGTAGAGTTCGACCAGCCGCATCGCGGTGTCTTCGGCTGCCTGCGGCAGCGCAACCGGCGCCCAGCCGACGGTTGGCGCAGCACCACGCAGCACCAGCGGCGTGGTCGGCCCGACCGCGAGGCCGCCAGTCACCCGATCGCCCCTCGGCAAACCTTCCAGCGCGCGATTGAGCCAGCCGGATTGCACCCGCCCCGGCCCCGCAAAACCGCTTTCGAGCACGTCCTGTCCGTCGAAATGCGAGCGGTCGCGATAGGGCGTCGCCACCGCGTGGATCACCGCGGCCTGCTTGTCGCGGTACATCCGCGCAAATTCCGGCATCGCCGGATGCAGCGCGAAGAACGAATCCAGCGGCGACGCCGCATTGGGCCCGCTCGAGGTCAACGCGATGGCACCGTGCAGCCCGGCATAATCGGGATCACCGAGTGGGGCTATGGTCGCGAGTCCGTCCAGCGCACCACGCAAGATAACCACGATGAGCCGCGGGTCGCGGCCGTCGGCGGCGTGCGCGAATTTCGGCAAGTACGCCCACGCCGCAAACGACGCGCCGCCGAGCAGCACGCCGCGCCGGGAAACGATCGAGGATCTCAGGCCCTCGCAGCATTCGTTGATCGCTTCCATGGCCACTACCTCCTCTGGAATTCCGGCGACATCAGCAGCAGCGCCAGCGCCTGCTGCCGCGATTCCGCGCGCTCGATGGTTTTCCGCGTTTCGACCGAGGCCGCGTCCGCGGCGACGAGCTCGAGCAGGCCGCGCGGATCGACCCCATCGGCGAGCCGCGAGGCGATCTGCGCGGCGATGTCGAGCCGCAGCTTGATGCCCTCCGGCGCGGCCCAGGCCGCGTTGCTATCTGCAAACCCGTTCGGACCGGCCGGCGACCATAGCGGCTGCCCCAGCGTGTTGAGCGCGCCGAGATAGCGGCCGGGATCGTTCGGGACCTGCGCCAGCAGCCGGCCGGACGCCACCAGGAATTCATAAGGTGAGCGCATTTTTGAGAGCGGCGCCTTCCAGGCGTCGTCGGAATCCACCAGCGCCGTCGCCAGCGCCTTGAGGTCGCCGTCGGTCCTCGCAAAGACATCGGCGAGCCGCGCCACCAAAGCCTGAGGCGGTTCGTCGGCCACGAAATGCCGCGCGAATTTCGTCGCGATGAATTTCGCCGTCGACGGATGGCGCGCGAGATCCGCCAGCACCGCTTCGCCCTGCGTCACATCCGCCGCACTATAGACTTTTCCCAGCACGCGCTGCGCGCCGGGCTGATGCGCATTGGCGTTGAACACGAAGGTGCCGGGCGCGCCGAGCCGGCCTTGTCTCCCCGCATAGGTCCAGCCGGTGATGACATTGGCCAGCGCCGTCACGTCGTCCTGCGAATAGCCGCTGCCGACTCCGACCGTATGCAGTTCCAGGATTTCGCGGGCGAGGTTTTCGTTCAGGCCGCGGCTGCGGTTCTTCCCCGCGCGCGAGTCCGGACCCAACGATTGCTGGTTGTCGAGAAAGAACAGCATCGCCGGATGCTGTTCGACCGCCTTCAGCATGTCACCAAAACGGCCGAGCACATGCGGCCGGATCGCTTCGCGCTCGAACGCGCCGGCCCACATCCGCGCCGGTCCGCCCTTGTTGGCGGAGATGCAGAAATGATTGGACCAGAACGCCACCAGCCGTTCGGCGAAACCGCATTCGGCGACCACGCTGCGCTGCAGCCGCGCCAGCGCTTCGGCGCGAAACGTCTTCTGGATGATGTTGAGCGGCGCCGGCGGCGGCCTTGGCGCATTCGGACGCATCGTCTCGGCGGATGCCATTGCCGCGTCGCGATTGTCGGCGGGCTTCGCCGGTTCCGATTGCGCTTCCTTCGGCGCCATGTCCATCGCGATGCTGTTGAGCGAAAGGTTTCGCCGCTGCGCCTTATCCGGCGCCGGCGGTCCATCGGTGGCGGGCGGCGTCGCGGCCTTTGCGGCGGCGTTGCGAGCCTGCTGAATCCCAAACTGATAGTCGAACATCGCCTGGCCGAGCGCCGCGGTGGACTGCAATCCCGGCAATTCGAGCAGCACGCCATTGGGACGGGCGAGTTCGGCCCTGACGAAACCGCGCGGATCGGACGCCGCGTTGAGAAAGTCGCCGGAGGCCCCGCCCCGCGCGCCCAGCCCAAAACGGTTGAGCGCAACAAGGGCAGCTTGCGAATCGCGGGCCATCGGATTTCCCTTGAAATTTCACCGGCGTATAATCGCCGCTGAATATAAGCCGGTTAGGTGTGAACCCGGGATTAATTCGGCGTCAGGATGCGGCCATTGATGACACATGCCTTGGAACACCCGCCTGCGCGCCGCCTCGCCTGCGCCAGATGCGGCACTGAATTCGGTTGCAGCCTGTCGGGGCCCTGCTGGTGTTCCGACGAAGCGTTCCGCATGCCGATGCCCACGGATGGCGGCGACTGCCTCTGCCCGGAGTGCCTGCGCAAACTCGCCCAACCAGGCACCGGTACCGCGACGTGACCGCGAGATGGAACGTCGGCGCCGTGCTGCTCGACATGGACGGCACGCTGCTCGATACCGAAAAGATCTACTTTGAAAGTCTCGTCGCGGCCCTGCATGAGCACGGCTTTGCCGACGGCGCCACCGCACTCTGCCACGCCATGGTCGGCCTGCCCGGCCCGGCCTGCGAGGCCATGCTGCTCGATCGCTACGGCGATCGCTTTCCGTTGGCCGAGATCAACCGCGCCTATGTCACCAACCGCGACAGATCCATGGAAGCAGGATTGCCGCTGAAGCCCGGCACTTTGGAACTGCTCGACGGGCTCGCCGCCGCCGATTGCCCGATGGCAATCGTTACCTCCTCGTCGCGCCGCAACGCCGAGCGTCATCTTTCGCTCGCCGGAATCCGCGCGCGCTTCGATACCATCCTGACGCTCGACGACGTGACGCGCGGCAAGCCGAGCCCCGACCTCTATCTCCTCGCCGCCGCGCGCCTCGGCCATGCGCCGGATGCCTGCGTGGCGGTGGAGGATTCCAATCACGGCGTGACCGCGGCCTCCGACGCCGGTGCGATCACCCTGATGGTGCCCGACATGGTTCCGCCAACCGACGAGACGCGCGCGAGATGCGCAGCGGTGTTGCCGGATTTGAATGCGGTGCTGGATATGTTGCGGCAACGCGGCGCGCTCGAACGCTAGCCAAGCCTGCCGCTGCGGGTGATGAATGGTGGGCACGTCGCGACGCTCCTCTGCCCACCCTACGAACTCTACCCGTCATCGCCGCAATCGCGGCCTTTATTTTGCTCGCACCGGCAGCGCCGCCTCGATCAACTTGTGCGCTGCTTCGCCCGCCGTCTCCATATAACCGGGATCGCGATGCAGCAGCACGACGGCGAACGAACCGTCGAGCAGCAGCAGGATCTGCCGCGCCAGCCGCAACGGCTCGGCAATCCCTTCCGCCTCGAACGTCGCGCACAGCCATGCCTCGAATTTTTTCTTGTGCGCGGCGCCGATCTTGATCGCGGGGTGGCCGGGCATGTTGGCGAGTTCGGCCGACGTGCGCAGGAAGCCGCAGCCCTTCCACTTCGGATGCCGCGCCGAACGGGCGAGATGACGGAAGATCGCCTCGACCTTTTCCGGCAGGCCGCCCGGCGCCGCATCGAACCATTGCCGGAACAGCGCGAGGTTCGGCTGGTCGCGCCCGGCGAGATAGGCGGCGACCAATTCGTCCTTGCTCTTGAAATGATAGTACAGCGTACGCTTGGTGACGCCGGCCTTTGCCGCCACGGCATCGACGCTGACGCCGCGGATGCCGTCATTGTAGAACAGCGCGTTCGCCGCGGAAATGATCCGTTCACGCGTCGGGATGCCGGATCGTGCCATGGCCTGATGTATACTAACCAGTGAATATACACAATGCGGCGCGGCCCGTAGGGTTCGGTTCAGCCACCAGCAGCCTTGGAGCCCCCGATGTCCGATCCCATCCTGTTCGAGACCAGCGACGACATTGCGCTGATCACACTCAACCGGCCCGACCGGCTCAATGCCCTGAGCTACGCGCTGATCGACCGCCTGATGGCGGTGCTCGACGCGATCGAGACCGACGCTTCCGTGCGCGCCGTGATCCTGACCGGCGCGGGCGAGCGCGCATTTTCCGCCGGCGCCGACATCCACGAATTCGCGACGAGCGTCAGACATGGCCGCGACACGGCGGTCCGCGACTTCGTCCGGCGCGGACAGGCCATGACCGCGCGGCTCGAAGCATTCCGCAAGCCCGTGATCGCCGCCGTCAACGGCCTGGCGTTCGGCGGCGGCTGCGAGATCACCGAGGCCGTGCATCTCGCCGTCGCCAGCGAGCGCGCGCAGTTCGCAAAACCGGAAATCAAACTCGGCATGCCGCCGACGTTTGGCGGCACGCAGCGCCTGCCGCGGCTGGCCGGGCGCAAGCGGGCGCTCGAATTGCTTCTCACCGGCAATCCTTTCACGCCGGCACAGGCCCTCGAGATTGGGCTGATCAACAAGGTTGTGCCGCACGACGCGCTGCTTCCGGCCGCGCGCGAACTCGCGGCAGGCATCATTCGCCATTCGCCGCTTGCGGTCGGCGCCGTGATCGCCGCTGTCAGCCGCGGGCTGAACATGGGTATCGGCGAAGGGCTGCAGGTCGAGAGCGAACAGTTCGCGGCGCTGGTACCGAGCCACGATCTCGGCGAAGGCCTCGACGCCTGGATGGAGCGCCGTCCGCCGCGCTATGCCGGACGCTAGCCGTGATAGCTCGGCGATTTCCGCGCCATCCCGTCGAACATGTCGAGCAGCCGCTCGCGCCAGGCATGGACCGGATCGTCTTCCACCAGCAGCTTGAACGGGCTCACCACCCGCGCCCATTGGAAGGCGCCGAACACGATATAGTCGGCATAGTTTGCGGCCGTGCCGCCGATAAAGGGCTGAGTCCGCAACGTCAGCCGCAACGGATCGAGCGATTTGCGAAAGCCTTCGACCGCCTCGTCACGGTTGGCCATGATCTCTTCCAGCGGCTTGCCGAACCTCGCCTCGCGGCTCTTGCGGAAATAGGCCGCGTCCTCCGCCTTCAGGTTGAGCGGAATGTCGGCAATGATCAGCGGAAACATGCCGCCGATCACCCCGTCGCCCCACCAGTTCAGCATCCGTCCCATCGCGCGGCCGCCTTCGCCGCCGAACAGCGACGGCCGGTCCGGATAGGCGTCTTCGAGGTAGTTGGCGATGGTCCAGGAATCGATCACGGCCCGCTCGCCGTCGAGCAGTACCGGCACCTTTTCCGAGCCGTGCGGCGCGATCGCACTTTTTTCGGTGAAACACCACGGAATGCTTTCCGCCGCCAGTCCCTTGTGCGCCAGCGCCATGCGCGTGCGCCAGCAGAATGGGCTGAACGGGCGGGATGGGTCGGCGCCGACGAGTTCGTAGAGCTTGAGAGGCATGGCGATATATTGCGCGAACCGGGCGATTACACAAGCGCCAGCCCGGAATGCCGGCGGCTGCGATGGCGGTGGAGGTGAACCATCGCCTGGAGCGACAGCATCTCTGAACCTTGCTGAGATGGCATGGCGCTTCCGCCATGCCATCTCAGCAATCATGAACGTCACGGCAGGCGCCGGGACGCCTAGACCGTCGAAATGCCGTCGATCGGGCTGATGTCACCGACGAACCTCAACAGGTCTGCCATGGTGAAATCGCCGGGAGTCTTGGACGGCAGCGTCGGCTTCCAGTTCTTTCCTTTCAGCCACAGGTACGACTGGTGATCGCCGTGCACGAGGCCGACGAACACTTCCGCCACGATCGTGGCGCCGACCGGCCCGAGCTTTTCGCCGCCGCCGCGTTGCTCCGCCTCCTTGAGGATGTAGTACCAGAGCGGCGTATTCTCGTGCATGCCGTGCTTCTTTGCCACGGCGCCGTCCGTTCCCTTGGCGATCTCGGCCGAAGTCAGCGGATTCTTGATCTTCATCGCCGTGGCGACGTCCTGTCCGGACGGCAGGCCCAGCATGACGCCGCGCTTCAGATTGCGGAACGGAAGACTGCCGCCTCCACCCGGCAGATCGTGCAGTTGAGGAATCAGGAACGGATCGACCTTGCGCGAGGGATTGAGCCGGACGTCGGGGGGATTGGTCGCCAGCACCTCAAAATAACGACGCCAGTCGATGATCCAGTTGCTTGAGAGCACCGGAATCGGCAGCGGCGGCTGCACCGGATCGGGCGCGAGATCGCCGATGATTCCACCCGACAGGCCGGTGAATCTGAACAGCAGGTCGAGCGTGGCCGGAATGCCGCCGCCCGGCGTGAACTTGCGATTGTGGCTGTAGACTTCGCGCACCATGCTGTGGCCGAAACGGTACGCCGCCGCGGAGAATTCGACCGGCATGTAGGGCGTCTTCTTGAAGCGGTAGAAGCGGCGTCCCTGGTCGAGGATCTTGGCGACGATGCCCTTCTCGGTGACGCGCTCCACGAAATCGTGCAGCACCATCCATTGATAGTGCCAGGTCACCGTCTGGCGCGCCTGCTCGAACAGTTCGCCGGCCGGCACGCCGGAGGCGGCAAGATGGTCGCAGACCTTGTTATGAAACTTCAGCATCGCCAGGTGCGTCTGCGCGACGACGAGATTTTCGTCGTTGCGATGGTCGCCGATCAGCGCAAAGCCCTCCGGGTTGCGCGGCAGGTCGTTGCGCGGCGTGATCGTGATGTCGTCGACACTGATGGTCTTGCCGATCAGAAGCTTCGGACCTGGCGTCTTGCCGTCGGCATCGCCGGGATTGCGGGCGTAAAGCTGCCTGCTGCCGTCCGGACCGAGGCCGTAGACGCTGTCGAGATCGAGCGCCGGCGTGCGGAAATTTTCGACCGCCATCGGGTCGGATTCCTTGTCGCCGAATGAGGTGAGGTCGAGCGTGATGTCGTGATCGACGAACTGGCCGAGATAGGTGAAGCCGGCCGGAACCTTGGTGTTGTTGCCGCCGGGATCGCCCGGGTTGGCGTCCTTCATCGCGTCGGCAAGTTCCTTCAGCGGAGCGTCATCGACGGCGAGCGGCTCGAGGTTCGGAAACATCCGCCCGAACATTCCGGGATCCTCGTGACCGGAAAGCGAATCAAGAAATTGCCGGTTCGGTTGTCGGCCACCTTTGCCATGGCCAGGCTGGACATTCACTTGTGTTGCCATCACTTCCTCCAATCGGATGTTGGGAGAAGAGGGGTACCGGTGTGTCGCAATGTCAGGTCAATACAAAGGTTTCAGCAAAATCCGATCGATACCCCTCGTAAAGGGTTTAGTCAGCAAAACCCGGCTCCAGACTGTGACCAATCGGAGGACGCTGCCAGCGGTTTATTTTTCGCTTTGTGTGAGCGACTTCACTTAGCCGATGTGATGTCGAACTCTCTGCGCAATTCGGAGTCGGTGTAGAAGCACACACCGCCATCGAGATCGCGCACCAGCCACTCCTCGAGATAGACGATCTGGGCTCCGCTCTGCCGCTCATGCCGAAGCTCGAGATGCCCATCATCGCCTCGCTGCATTAAACAACTGGACTGTACCCAGTTTGGCCATTCGTGCAGCGGTTGCCCGGTGAACTGCCAGGCGATCAATGCCACGTCGGCTGGGCGTGGCTTCAGCTTGAGTGTGGTGTCCACAATCGTCTCCGCAACAATGAGTCCTGCAATCCCATAACGCCTTGACCCGGCGAAAGTTGAGCGCTCATCCCGCGATTTCGCCGCGATTCGCCGATAATGCCTGTACGTCCTTGGGATGGATATCCGGGATTGGACGGAGAAAGCCCGGATGTGTCGGACCTGGAATGGGGTTCGTCGAGCGCGGGTCTCCGCGCGCACCTGCCTATCGCACCACGGCCGCGGTCTGCCCGAACAGGATCTTGCGCTCCTCCTCGGTGCGGTTCACCGGCTGGCCGAAATTCGGATTGACCTCCTTCGCCTTGGCATAGGCGCGCACGGTGGCGGGCCGCGCGGCAATGGTTTCCAGCCAGCGCTTCAGGTGCGGAAAATCGTCGATGTTCTGGTCCTGATTCTTGTAGGGCACGATCCAGGGATAGCTTGCCATGTCGGCGATCGAATAATCGCCGGCGATGAATTCGCGATCCGCGAGCCGCTTGTTGAGCACGCCGTAGAGTCGGTTGGTTTCGTTGACGTAGCGGTCGATGGCGTATTTGATCTTTTCCACCGCGTAGTTGCGGAAGTGATGGTTCTGACCGGCCATCGGGCCGAGCCCGCCCATCTGCCAGAACGTCCACTGCAGCGCGTCGTAGCGGCCATAGAGATCGGCGGGCAGGAATTTTCCGGTCTTCTCGGCGAGATAGACCAGCATCGCGCCGGACTCGAAGATCGAGATCGGCTTGCCGCCGCCCTTCGGTTCGTGATCGACCATCGCGGGAATGCGGTTGTTCGGCGAGATCGCGAGGAATTCCGGCTTGAACTGTTCGCCCTTGCCGATCTGCACCGGAAAAATCTTGTAGGGCAGCCCGGTCTCTTCGAGGAAAATCGTGATCTTGTGGCCGTTCGGCGTGGTCCAGTAATAGAGATCGATCATGGGCGTTTCCCGTCTGGATAGCGGTACACAATCCAATTGCATGCGATTGCATGGATTTGGCCCGATCGCTTCCCGCGAGTCAATGCCGCCGCCGCGTCTCGCGCAGGAATGTGATCGATCAGCCGATGCGGCCGTGCTGCCGCAAGAATTTTTCACCGGATGCCGTGATCGCGACATGAACGCCCTGCCCGGCGACGCTGCGGCGTGCGACATAGCCGCGATCCACCGCGTCCTCCCAGATCGTCAGGCGCGGGCATGACGTCCGCCAGGTCTCGATCACCTCGGAATAGGGCCGTGGCTCGCGGCCGATCCACTCGACGAGGTCCAGCACCAGTGCATCGATAGCCTCGGCCATCCGCGCCTCCTGATAGAAGCCGTCAAACTCAAAACGCCATTGCGCTGCCGCGCGTGACCAGCAGCCAGCCGCCGTAGAGAATGTAGTAGCCGGCGACGGTGGTGATCAGCCGGTTCGCCCAGGTGCGAAATTGCGCGTCGCTCATCGCTTCCAGGATACGCCGCGCCAGCGTCGTGCCGAGCATCGAGGCCGCGATCGCGATCGCCGCCAGCACCGGATCCAGCGTCGCCGCCTGGTCGATGATGCCGCCGAAATAGATCAGTTTCGTCAGGTGGCTCGCGACCTGGCACGTCGCCTTGGTCGCGACCACCTCGCGGCGGCCGAAATTGCCGCCGAGAAAGAACGTGTCCATCAGCGGACCGGAGACGCCGGTCATCAGCATCAGCCCCATGCAGATGAAGCCGTAGAACGAGCCCTGCACGACGCTGTCGGGATTGGGCTTCAGATTCCTCGGCATCAGCCGCGCCATGAACGGCGTCACGCCGAGCAGCAGCAGCGCGATCGGCTTGTCGGGCACGTAGCGGGCGAGCGACCAGACGCCGAGCGCCAGCCCGCAGCCGATCAGATAGACGAACACCGGCCGCCAGCGGATATGCGCCCGCCACAGAAAGGCGCGCCAGCCGTTCGAGGCCATCTGCGTGATCGCATGCAGCACCATCGCCGTCGGCAGCGGCATCAGCATCAGGAGCACGCCGATCAGGATCATCCCGCCGGCCATGCCGAACAGGCCCGACAGAAACGCGGTCGCCACCATCAACACGCCGAGGGCTGCAATCATCAGGGGCGTCAATAAAAGTCTCCCGTCTCTTCTCCCTCTCCCCGCGAAGAGCGGAGAGAAGTTTGGGGCCAGCCGCACCAACCGATTCACGCGTCTCTATCTCTCGCGCATTCTTCTGCCTCGCTTGTCGTTCCCACGCAAACCGAGTTATCTTGCCGTGGCATCAGTTTTCCTGAGGGTGTCGTGCGCCGGCTGCTCTTTCTCAACGGTATCAAGGCGTTCGAGGCCGCGGCGCGGACCGGCAGCTTCGCCGCCGCCGGCACGGAACTCAACGTATCGGCCGCCGCGGTCAGCCGGATGGTGCATCTGCTGGAAGAACGGCTCGGGGTCGCGCTGTTCGAGCGCAAGGCCAACCGGCTGGCCACCACGGCGGCGGGCCGCGCCTACCAGAGCGGACTGACCCCGCTGTTCGACGCGCTGGCGAGCCTGACCGCGCAGGTCACCGCGCCCTCCAGCATGCGGGTGCTGACCATCGGCGTCGGGCCGACATTTGCCATGAAATGGCTGATCCCGCGGCTGGCGGATTTCCGCAAGGACGAGCCGGATATCGACGTCCGCATCACCACCGGCGGCGCCGCGGTGCCGTTCGGCGAGGACTGGAGCTGCGGCATCAAGCTCGGCGACGGCGAATGGCCCGGCCTGCTCGCCGAGCCGCTGTTCGCCGCCGATTTGCTGCCGGTCTGCGCCCCGCGGCTCGCCAACACGCTCAAGCGCCCGGCCGACCTGAAGGGACCGACGCTGCTGCGGGTTGCGCATTCGCCCGGCGACTGGCCATCCTGGCTGGAGGCCGCCGGCGCCGCCCGCATCAGCGCCCGCGGAACGGAATTCGAGTTTTACGGCCAGGCGCTGCAGGCCGCCGTCGACGGACTCGGCGTTGCCATGGGCATCCGGCCCTATATCGACGACGACCTCGCCGCCGGGCGGCTGGTCGCGCCGTTCGCGTTAAGCGTGCCGAAAGGCATGCGCTGGTATCTCGTTTACCGGGGGTTTAGCACCGGACAGCGCGATTTCGCCGCGTTCCGGCGCTGGATCGTCCGCGCCGCGGCGGAGCCTGCAGCGCGGCGCAGGGGCCAGAGACATGCCGGATGAGAAGATCGATACGCTGGTGATCGGCGGCGGCCAGGCAGGTCTCGTGATGAGCCACCAGCTCAAGCAGCGCGGGCTTTCGCATCTGGTGCTGGAGCGCGGCCGGATCGCCGAGCGCTGGCGCAGCGAACGCTGGGACAGACTGAAATTCCAGTTTCCCAACTGGTCGGTGCGGCTGCCGGACTTTCCGTTTCCGCACAGCGATCCGGACGCGTTTGCCGACAACAGCGACGTCATCAAGTTCATCGAGGATTATGCCGCCTTCGTCGCGCCGCCGATCCGCTGCGGCGTGACGGTCACGCGGCTGTCGAAGGGCGACGGCGCGCGCTTCGCCGCCACGACCACCGACGGCACGATCGCAGCGAATGCCGTCGTCGTCGCGACCGGCCCCTATCAGCGCAATATCGTCCCGGACCTGCTGCAAGATCATCCCGTGTTCCAGGTCCATTCCGCCGGCTACAAGAATCCCGAGCAGCTTCCGCCGGGCGCCGTGCTGGTGGCGGGCGCCGGTGCATCGGGCGCGCAGATCGCCGAGGATTTGCAGCAGGCCGGCCGCCGCGTCTATCTCTCGATCGGACGGCACCGCCGCATGCCGCGGCGTTACCGCGGACGCGACCTCGTGTGGTGGCTCGCCGAGATGCGGCTCGACCAGATCACGCCGGAGGAGCGCGGACCGGCGCGCCTCGCCCCGGTGATATCGGGCGCCAATGGCGGCCGCACCATCGACTTCCGCAACTTCGCCGCCGACGGCATGATCCTGGTCGGGCGCGTCCAGGCGGCAGAGAACGGCGTGATCGAGATTGCGCCGGGCCTCGCCGAGAGCATGGCCGACGGCGACCTCGTCTACTCCACCTTTCTCGACACGGTGGACGCCTATGTGAGGCGCCGCCGCATGGATCTGCCCGAAGAGCCCGAGGCGCGCGCGACGCTGGCAGACCCGCCATGCGTCACCGCACCGCTGACCCGTCTCGATCTCGCCGCGGAGGGCATTTCGGCGGTGGTCTGGGCCACCGGCTATGGCGTCGATTTCGGCTGGATCGACCTTCCGGTCATCGACGACAAGGGCGATGCCGTGCACCGCAACGGCATCTCCCCCGAACCCGGCCTGTATTTCCTCGGCCTGCAATGGCTGTCGAAGATGAATTCCTCGTTCCTGTCCGGCGTCGGCGACGATGCCGCCGTGCTCGCGGACCATATCATGGGCCGTCGCTGAGCGGCAGTTCCCTCGAGAGCTGCACGAAAAAATCCATGCACATGTGAAGCGGTTCACAAAGCACCCCGGCATGTCCGTGCTCTGCTCGACGCGATGGGACCATCCGGGGGAGCGGGCCATGTTCTATGGCGGCTTTGAAATTCAGTCGTTCGAGGCAGGGAGAGGGTTATGGCACGCCAGGATTCAACGGGCGGACCAGACGCCGGTGGTGATCGACGGGATAACGTTCCCGACCCTCGAAGTCGGTTTCGCGTGGTCGAATCCGGAAGCGGCAATCGCGGACGCGAAAGCCCATATCGATCGTTTCAGGCCGCGCTTCGCGAGTCCCTAGATCGCGGGGCGGGCGGCCAGATTTCGTTGCCGCTTCCAGAACGGACCTTGCAGTCGTCGCCGATCCTCTCAACCTGTCCGGATTGCGACGCCTCGCTCGCCGTGCTGCGCGTCATCCCCGGCCGCGCCGGCGCCGAATACTGGACCATGCGCTGCACCGACTGCGGCGGGATTCATCTGGAGATCGTCAGCCCGCGGACGCACCGCTGACGGCCTGACCGACCGGTTCCCGATCGGCCTTGCTGACAACTGCTGACATGGTCTGCTCAGCGCGGGGCGCAGGGTCGTTGGCTCTTTTCTCGCCCGCTGACTCATCCCATATTCGCCCGATGGCGAAGAAACCTGACCTCCCCAAAAAGCCCGGCAAAACCCCGAAATCCAAGGCGCCAGGTTCTAAGGCGTCGAGACCCGAGATGCAGCCGATCGGACCGGCCCTGGCGGAACTGCTCAATCCCGCGATCAACCGCGGCGATTCCGGCACCGGCTCGGGCACCGGATTGCAGCCGCCGCCGGACAATTCGTGGGACCGCCGCGCCGGCGGCGAGGCGGCCGCGCATCGCGCGCGCGCCTCGACGAAGCCGCCGGGCGCGCGCGACAATCCGCAAGGGCTCGAGGAAGCCCCGCAGGCCAATTACGGCACCTCGGCCACCATCCCCATGCTCGATCCGGAGCTGGCGCGCCAGTTGGGATTGCCGACCGCGGAGGACGACGAAGCCGAGCTGGCCCGCCCGCCGCGCAACAAGATGGAAGCGCTCGGCGTCAAGGCGACTGC
>CAZSRR010000016.1:0-133963 GCA_964609175.1 uncultured Bradyrhizobium sp. | reverse complement strand
TCGAGCTGAAGCCGTGGAACGACGTGATGGCGATCAACGTCACCGCGAATTTTCAGCTCATCCGCTGCATGGACCCGCTGCTCAAATTGTCCGACGCCGGCCGCGCGGTTTTCGTCACGTCGGATATCGCCAGCAAGGCAAGCGCCTATCAGGGACCCTACGCCGCCTCAAAGGCCGCACTCGACACGCTGGCGCGATGCTGGGCCAACGAGAACCTGACGACAAAGTTGCGCGTCAACCTCTTCAACCCGGGGCCGATCCGCACCCGCATGCGCGCCGGCGTGTTTCCCGGCGAAGACCCGATGACGCTGGATACGCCGGACCAGGCGGCGGAATTCATCGTGCCGATGTGCGCGCCGGCATGGACCGAAACCGGCAAGTTGTATGATTACGGGACGCGGACGTTCATGAGTTTTCGTCCGCCGGCGTGATCGGCCATTCGTCGCCCCGTTCCGCCCCGGCGGACCTGGTATTGAACACCTTTGGCACCCCGCTTCGGGGTAATCGAACGGGGAATGGTACCGCAGGCGGCTAGTTTTTAGGCTCCTCTCGAACGCCTACCATAAGCGGATTGCCCCCGCGCGCGAGAAATACTATCGCAGGGCAGCTGGCAGGTGCCAAAATGAGAGCCGGCGAACATCCATTCTGGAGGGAATACCCATGACCAAACGATTTGCGCGGCGCTTTGCCACCTCGGTGGCGCTTGCCGCGCTCGGCCTCGCGGCGCCGGCGATGGCCCAGGAAAAGACCATCAAGATCGGCGTGCTCAACGACATGTCGAGCCTCTATGCCGATATCGGCGGCCCGAACTCGGTCGCCGCCGTCAAGATGGCCGTCGACGATTCCGGCCTCACCAAGAAGGGCTGGACCATCGAGGTTGTCAGCGGTGACCACCAGAACAAGCCCGATATCGGCGTGAACATCGCCCGGCAGTGGATCGATGCCGACAAGGTCGACGCCATTGCCGATACGCCGAATTCCGGCGTCGCGCTGGCGGTGAACAATCTGGTGAAGGAGAAGAACTCGGTGCTGCTGAATTCGGGCGCCGCCACCGCCGATCTTACCGGCAAGGCCTGCACGCCGAACACGATCTCCTTCACCTACGACACCTACATGCTCGCCAACGGCACCGGCAAGGCGCTGACCAAGGCCGGCGGCGATACCTGGTTCTTCCTCACGGCCGACTACGCATTCGGCCATGCGCTGGAGCGTGACACCGGCAGCGTCGTCACCCAGACCGGCGGGAAGGTGTCGGGCGCGGTCAGGCATCCGTTGAACACCTCGGACTTCTCGTCCTTCCTGCTGCAGGCACAGTCCTCCAAAGCCAAGGTCATTGGCCTTGCCAATGCCGGTGGCGACACCACCAACTCGATCAAGCAGGCATCCGAATTCGGCATCGTTCAGGGCGGCCAGAAGCTCGCCGCGCTGCTGCTCTTCATCAACGACGTGCATGCGCTCGGCCTGAAGACCGCGCAGGGTCTGACCTTCACCGAATCGTTCTACTGGGATCTCAACGACAAAACCCGGGAATGGTCGAAGCGTTTCCAGAAGGTCTCGCCCAAAGGCTCGATGCCCTCGATGACGGTGGCGGGTCTCTATGCGGAGATCCTGCATTATCTGAAGGCAATGGAAGCGCTCGGCGGCAATCCGCGAGACGGCGCCAAGGTCGTCGCCAAGATGAAGGAATTGCCGACCGACGATCCCCTGTTCGGCAAGGGCCCGCTGCGCGCCGACGGCCGCCGCCTGATCCCGGCCTATCTGTTCGAGGTGAAAAAGCCCGAGGAATCGAAGGGGCCGTGGGACTATTACAAACTGGTCGCCACGATCGCTCCAGAGGACGCGGCCAAGCCGCTGGAAACGAGCGACTGCCCGCTGGTGAAGAAGTAAGAGTCGACACGAGCGTAGGGTGGGTGAAGGCGCACTTGCGCCGTGCCCACCCTTTTTTACGTTTGCACCGTCGCTGACGTGGTGGGCACGCTGCGTTTTGCCCAACCTGTGATTCAGCGTTTGGGCGTCAACGTGCGCCACGCAATCAACACCGCCAACCCCAGCAGCACCGCCGCCAGCAGGAACGGCGCACCCGGCATTTTGAACGGCGCCTGGTCGCTGATGAAATACGCAAAGGTCAGCGTGAACAGAAACGGTCCCAGCATCTGCGCGATGCTGTTGACGCTGTTGGTCGCGCCCTGAAGCTGGCCCTGCTGATCGGGCGCCACCAGTTGCGTCGTCAGCGCCTGCACGGCCGCGCCCGCCACGCCCCATAGCGCCATCACGGGAATGCCGACCCAGAACAGCGTGCCGGTCGGCGCCGCACCGTAAATGAAGAAGCCCAGCCCGCCGGAAGCCAAGCCGAGCAGCAGCGCACGCCGTTCGCCTAGGCGCTTGACGATCGGACCGACGCCCGCGCCTTGTACCACCATGGCGGACATGCCGACCAAGGCCAGCGTGAACCCGACCGTCGTCGTATCCCAGCCATAGCGGTAGGTCGCGTACAGCACGAAAGTGGACGGCAGCACGACATGCGCGACCTGGGCGAAGAAGTTCGCCAGCGACAGGCCGGCAAGAATCCGGTTCGAGCGCAGCAGATGCAGCGCGCCGAGCGGGCTGGCGCTTTTCCAGCGGAACGGCGCGCGGCGATCCGGCGGCAGCGACTCCGGCAGGATCAGCCAGCCGTACAGCGTATTCGCAAAGCTCAGCCCCGCCGCGACCCAGAACGGCAGCCGCGGATCCATGCCGCCGAGCAGGCCGCCGACCGCGGGACCGAGAATGAAGCCCGCGCCGAACGCCGCACCGATCTTGCCGAACACCGCCGCGCGCCGCTCCGGCGGCGTCACGTCGGCGATGTAGGCAAAGGCGGTCGAGATGCTCGCCGACGTGATGCCGGATATTACCCGGCCGATGAACAGCCACAGCAGCGACGGCGCCACCGCCATCAGCACGTAATCCAGCGCCAGTCCGAAGTTGGACAACAGCACCACCGGCCGCCGGCCGAAGCGATCCGACAGCGCGCCGAGGATCGGCGAGAACAGAAACTGCATCAGCGCCCACGCGGTGCCGAACAGGCCGAAAATCCGCGCGGCGGTCGCGGTGTCGTTATTGACGAAGCCTTCGACCAGTTTTGGCAGGATCGGCAGGATCAGGCCGAGCGCCAGCATGTCGAGCAGGATGGTGACGAAGATGAAAGCGGCCGCGCCGCTGCGCACCGGCGGCGTGGCGGTGGTCTGCGCGGGCGCTGCCTCGCTCATGAAGGCCGCTTGCGCTTGTGGGCGAACGGGTTGGCCTTCTCACGCAGCACGATGCGGATCGGCGTGCCCGGCAGGTCGAACGCCTCGCGCATCGAGTTGGTGAGGTAGCGCAGATAGGATTGCGGCACGGCGTCGGCGCGCGAGCAGAACAGGACGAAGCTCGGCGGTCGCGCCTTGGCCTGCGTGATATAGTTCAGCTTCAACCGGCGGCCGGACACTGCAGGCGGCGGGTTGGCCGCGACGGCCTGCTCGAACCAGCGATTGAGCGCCGCCGTCGGCACGCGCTTGTTCCAGACCGCGTAGGCATCCTGGATCGCGGTCATCAGCCGGTCGATGCCCTCGCCCATCAGGCCGGACACCGCGACGATGGGTGCGCCCTTGACCTGCGGCAGCCAGTGATCGGCATCGTTGCGCAGCGCCGAGATCAGATGCGGCTTGCGCTCCATCAGATCCCATTTGTTGACCGCCAGCACGATCGCCCGCCCCTCGCGCTCGATCAGGTCGGCAATGCGCAGATCCTGCTCTTCGAACCGGTTCTGCGCATCCATCATCATCACGACGACTTCGGCGAAACGCACCGCGCGCAGCGCGTCCGCCACCGACAGTTTTTCCAGCTTCTCCTCGATACGCGATCGCCGCCTCAGCCCTGCGGTATCGAACACGCGAAAGTCGCGTCCCTTCCAGTTGATCTCGACGGAAATCGAATCGCGCGTGGTGCCGGCCTCGGCGCTGGTCAGGAGCCGTTCCTCGCCGAGCAGATGGTTGATCAACGTCGACTTGCCGGCGTTGGGACGTCCGACGATGGCGACGCGGATCGGACGCTGCGCGAGGTCTTCGTCGGACTCGATGATGTCGTCGTCCTCGAACTCTTCAGGCATTTCCGCCGGCGCCGGCATCAGCGCGGCAAGCGCGTCGTAAAGCTCGCCCATGCCCTCGCCGTGCTCGGCCGAAATCTGCACGGGATCGCCCAGCCCCAGCGCATACGACTCCATCGCGCCGATTTCGCCGTGCTTGCCCTCGCTCTTGTTGGCGACCAGCACCACCGGCTTATTGGCGCGGCGCGCGAAATCGGCAAAGGCGCGATCGTTCGGCGTCAGGCCGGCGCGCGCGTCGATCACGAACATCAGCGCGTCGGCGAGGCCGATCGCGGTTTCGGTCTGCTCCTGCATCCGCGCGGTGAGCGAGCCTTTGGCGCCCTCGTCGAGGCCGGCGGTATCGATCACGGTGAATTCGAGATCGCCGAGGCGCGCGTGGCCCTCGCGGCGGTCCCGGGTGACGCCGGGCGCGTCATCGACCAGCGCGAGCTTCTGCCCGACCAGCCGGTTGAACAGCGTCGACTTGCCGACGTTGGGCCGGCCGATGATGGCGATCGTAAAGGACATGAATGAGCCAAACGCCCCTTTTTGAGGGGCGTGTCAATCGAACGGATATTTTTGTCGCGCTTTCTTCACGCGAGCCAGGCTTCCGGTTCGCCTGAAAACGCCATGAACAATCAGCGTGTAAACGTGCCGCTCGGCAGCGGGGCCGGGAATGCGGATTGCTGCGGAGCCTGCGCGGGCGCGGGCGACGGATCGGGCGGCGGCGCGGTGGTGCGCTTGCGTGCGATCTTGGCCGGCTTGGGAGGCGGCGGCGCGGCGGCGGTGCTGCCTTCCTCCTCGGGGACGGCGTCGGGGTCCACGGGCGCGGCAGCCTGTTTGCCCTTCGATTTTGCGCCTCGCTTGGCTTTCGGCTCCTCCACCGGCGGAGGCGCCGCAGCGGCCTGCGCGTTCGGATCGTCCTGCTGGCGAGCGCCCCGGTAGAGATCCTTCGGCACGCCCTGCTCAAGGCCCGGTACGCCGTCCGGGAATACCGGCTTGCGCTCGCCGGGCAGCTTCTTCTTGGTGTCGAGGAAGTCGAGCAGGTCGGACGGATCGAAGCCGGCCGTGCTGCCGCAGCCCGCGAGCACGCCCGACAGCGCGATGAGGACGGCGGTTGCGATCAAACGTTGCGGGCGGCGCATACTTTTTTCCCACTCAAATCGATTGGTACGCGTCAGCTTTTGGCGACCGGCGGCAGCAGGGCCTGCAGCGCTTCGGCGCGCGAACGCAGGCTCGGCGGCGTTTCGCCGTCATTGGCGATCACATCCAGCCATTGCCGCGTCGCCGCGGCGTCGTTGGCGCGCCATGCCGACAGCGCGAGCAATTCGCGCGCGGTATGGCGGAAAGTAGCGCCCGGCGCTGCGGCGGCCTCGAGGCGCGATTTCATGTCGGCATAGCCGGCGGTTTCCAGCAGCAACTGCGCGGCGCGAATTTTCGCCAGGTCCTGCTCGGCAACACCGACGCTGCGGTCGGCGGCGATCTCGTCGAACAGCTTGGCCGCGGCCTGCGTATCGCGGCTGGCGACTTCGGTCGCCATGCGCAACCGCGCCAGTACGCGATAGCCTGAGGGGGCCTTGGCGGCGAGATCGGCGAAGGCGGCTTCAGCCTCGGCGTGCTTGTTGGCTTCGGCGAGTTCGACGGCCTTGTCGAACGCGGCCCCGGCCGCGGCCGCTTTCTCGGCTTCCAGATACTTGTACCACTGCCAGCCGCCGACGGCGGCGGCGAACAGAATCATCGCGGCAATGATAAAAAACGAGTACCGGTCCCACAGCCTCTTGAGCTGATCGCGACGGACCTCCTCGTCTACTTCATCAAATAATTCAGACACTTAGTGAAATCCCATCCCTGGGGAACCGCAGCCGGGGCGGCAGCATCTTGCGCCCGATCCCCGCGTCGGCGCGACGTAGCCTATCGGTATGGCGGTGGCAAGGCAAAGTGAGGTGTATCAAAGCGTTAACAGGCACGGCGATCGGCCGCCAAACCGGCCAGCGATGTTGACATCGCGGTTCAAAGTTTGGCGTAATCCCGTTCCCTTACGTGCTGGTTCGTTGTCGATTTTCCGGGTGTTTCATGTCTCGCCATGCGCTGGTTTCAATGCGTGCCATGAGCGTAATGGCAGGATTGGTATCCCTCCCGGCGGTGGTGCTGGCCGAGGACGTCAGGTTGAAGACGCCCGAAACGGCCTTCTCCGGCAAAATCCGCCCCGACATCCTCGGTATCTCGAACGAATCGACCGCCGAATCCGCGCGCGCCGTCTTTGATTCCGTGTACAAGGGGCGCAACGACACCAAGACCGACATCCAGCAGCAGAAACTCGGCGACACCAGCTACGTCGCCGCGCTGAATTTCATGCTCCCTCCCGGTCCAAAGCAGAACGGCGAGACGCTCTCGGCCAGCTTCTCCTCGCCGGCGAGCGCCAACCGCGCCTATTTGGTCGCACGCCATTTGACGTTTGCGCCGGACCAGCAACCGTCGAAAGCCGACATGATCAAGGAGGTCATGGGCAAATACGGCGTGCCGACCATCGTCGGCGATCAACACCTCTACTACATCTACCGCAAGGGCTCGATCATGTCGGTCGGCGGCAAATACAAGGAAGCGACCGCGCTGGATGCGATCGACAAGCCGCTCGACCCGAAGGCCGCCGTCAAGCTCAACGGCGACACGGTTCGCGGCAGCTGCGTGGCGGTGGTCAAGCGCGCGCCAACCAAGGCCAAAGAGCCGAGCGCGCTTTTGGCCGACGCGAAGGGCGCCAATTGTGACGGCGTGCTGAGCGTGCAACTCGTGCCAGGCACGCCGGCCAGCCGCGTCGGCATCGCCCAATTCACCCTGTTCGACGTCAAGCAGCTGCTGAGCGCTGCCGCGATCGATGGTGCCGCGCTGGCCGCCGGCCCGAGCGACGGCGCGGCGCCGAGGGGTAGCACCCCGAAGCTTTAGCCGGCACATCGCGGAACTTTTGGACTTCGTTGCCATTGATTCTTGGTTCAACGGAGATCGGGCAATGCACGGATTTCCTCGCGAAGTGCCCTATGGCGCCGACCAGACGATGTATTTGGTCGTGGAACGCCCGGGGCCCGATCGCATCGCCCGGAAAACCGAGCGCGCCGACCTTGAGACCGTGATCGCCGACCTCATGTCAGGACAGTTCAGCGATCCGGTCGAAGTGATCGCCTTCAACACGCTGGAGCACTGGAGCGACGATTTGTCCAAGGCGGTCGCGACAGAAATCCGCTGCCGTTGCGACATCGAAGGGTACGATATACCTGTGTATCTGGATGAGTTCGTGGGCATAGCTTCTGCCTGATCTGCGGCTGGATTCTTGTTCTGACGCGTTTTCTTGGTGCGAACCGGTTCCACCCCGGATCAAGTCCGGGGCAAGCTTTCGCTAGAAAACGCCATTGAAATTAAGGCGGGCAGGAAAATGAACTGGGTCTACTGGAATACGTTCTGGTCGCTGGCGGTGAGCCTGGTCTGGTTCATGACCATCGTGTCGCATCCCGACGCCGTTGTGGTCGATCGGCATTATCCCAAACCCAAACAGCCTCGATAGAACGCGGCGGGTATTTTCTTACGCCCGCGCCTCCGCCGAGATCTGCGCCGCAAACGCCTCGCGGAGCTGGCGTTTCATGACCTTGCCGTTGGCGTTGCGCGGCAACGGCTCCAGCCTGACGTCGATCGATTCCGGCACCTTGTAGTCGGACAGCCGCTCCGCGCACCATGTTCGCAGCGTCGCGGCCTCCAGCTCGCGGCGGGTCACGACGACGGCATGAACGCGTTCGCCCAGCACCGGGCACGGTTTGGCGATGATCGCGCTCTCGATCACGTCGGGATGGCCGGCCAGCACCGACTCGACCTCCGCCGAATAGATCTTCAGTCCGCCGCGGTTGATCATGTCCTTCTGGCGGTCGAAGACGCGGACGAAGTTTTCGGCATCGATCGAGCCGAGGTCGCCGGAATGCCAGAAGCCGGCAGTAAAGCTTTCGGTCGTCGCCTTCGGGTTATTCCAGTAGCCCTTGATGACCGAGGCGCCGTGGATCCAGATTTCCCCGATCTCGCCGCGCGGCAGTTCGCGCCCATTGGCGTCCATCACCACGATCTGCGCGCCCGGGCACGGCAGGCCGACGCTGTCGATGTGACTGGCGGTGAGCTCACCCGGCATCATGGTCGAAGGCGACGTGGTTTCGGTCGCGCCGTAGCAATTCGCCAGCTTCAGGCCGGGAATTTTCTTGTCGAGCTTCTCGATGGTGGCCACCGGCATCGGCGCGCCGCCAAAGCCGCCGATCCGCCAGCTCGACAGGTCGTAGCTGTCGAAATCCGGCTGCAGCAGGCAGAGATTATACATCGCCGGCACCATCACGGTGTAGGTGACGCGCTCGCGCGCCGCGAGCTTCAGATATTCGGCGGCCTTGAACTCCGGCATGACGATCAGTGCGCCGGCGCAACGGACCATGGTCATGATGTTGGCGACCACGCCGGTGACGTGTCCGAGCGGCACCGCCGCGATCGAGCGGTCGGCTTCGGTGAGCTTCAGGCAGGAAACGAACACCATTGCCGAATGGATGATGTTGCAATGGGCGAGCATCGCGCCCTTCGGCTTGCCCGTGGTGCCCGAGGTGTAGAGGATCATCGCGGTGTCTTCTTCGCCGACCGCGACCGGCGCCGTCATCGCCGCGTGGTCGGCGAGTTCGGCAAAGCGCGAAAGTCCTGGATCGTCATCGACCGCGATCCGATGCGCCACGTCGGGAATATCGGCGGCATCGGGCACGCGGTCGGCCAGCGCGGCCTCGTGCACCAGAAGCCGCGCGCCGCAATCGGTGAGCACATAGGCGATCTCGGGCTTCTGCTGGCGGGTCGAGAGCAGCACCGTCACCAGCCCGGCATGCGCCGCGCCCAGCATGGTCAGCACGAATTCGATCCGGTTGCCGAGCAGCACCGCGACGCGGTCGCCGCGCGTGAGGCCGAGCCTTGCAAAGCCCGCCGCGATCTGCGCCGAGCGCTGGGCGAGTTCGCGCCAGGTCAGCCGCGCGTCGCCGCAGACCAGCGCCTCGCCATCGCCGTTCCGCGCCACGGCTTCGGCGACCATTGCGGAAATGCTGCCGGGCCGTTCGCAAAACGCCGGGACGATGCGGTCGCCGAACCGCGGTTCGAGCCGCATCGCCGGAATGCAGTGCTGCGACCAGTCCATGGCACGCCCTTTATCAGCTCTTCTTCATCTCGTAGACGTGCTCGGCCCCAGGGAACGCGCGCGAGCGAACGTCGCCGGCATAGCGCTGGACCGCGGCTTCAATCGCCGGCCCGAGTTCGCCGTAGCGGCGGACGAATTTCGGCGTCCGCGGCGACAGGCCGAGCATGTCCTCCAGCACCAGCACCTGCCCGTCGCAGGCGACACTGGCGCCGATGCCGATGGTCGGGACAGCGATGGTCTGCGTGATCTTGCGCGCCAGCGGCTCGGCGACAGCCTCGACCACGATCGAAAACGCACCGGCGTCCGAGATCGCCTGGGCGTCTTGCAGGATCGGGTCCCAACTGCCCTCGTCCCGCCCCTGGGCGCGGAACGAGCCGAGCGTGTTGATCGACTGCGGTGTCAATCCGATGTGACCCATCACGGGCACGCCGCGCTCGGACAGGAAGGCGACCGTTTCCGCCATGCGGACGCCGCCTTCGAGCTTCACCGCGCCGCAATGGGTCTCCTTCAATATCCGTACCGCGGAATGAAACGCTTGTTCCTTCGAGGCCTCGTAGGAGCCGAACGGCATGTCCACCACGACCAGCGCGTGCCTGGAGCCGCGCATCACCGCATGGCCCTGCAGGATCATCATGTCGAGGGTCACCGGCACGGTGGTCTCGAAACCGTGCATGACATTGCCGAGGGAATCGCCGACCAGAATGACGTCGCAATGCCGGTCCACCAGGGCCGCGGTATGGGCATGGTAGGACGTCAGCATCACGATTGGCTCGCCGTTCTTGCGCGCGCGGATGTCAGGCGCGGTTTTGCGCTTGATGGCAGACTGAACAGACATGCTTAGGCTCCAACCACGGGGACGCCGATCACGACCGGATGGAACGCGAAGGCGAGCGCCAGGTAGGCGACGAGGCCGACAGCGATCGCGATCAGGTCGTTGCCGGGACCACCGACGGGTATAGGCGGGCCGCCGGCGTCGGTACGGGATTTCAGCGAAATGCGGTCATAGACCGCCCAGGCGAGGAATGAACCGAACAGGATGATCGAGCCGAGGTCGCCATTGGCGAGCAAATGCGACGCGGCCCACAATTTGATGCCGGTCAGCATCGGATGCTTCAGCGTGGTGTAGATTCGGCCGCGAATGTAGGACGCAACGACCATGATCACCGCCGGCAGCATCAGCGCAAGCGTGATGTGCCGGAATGCCACTGGCGGGTACCAGACGTCGATCCAGCCGGTCGCGCGATATTGGGCAAAACCCCAGACGATCAGCCCAAGGCCGGCAAACGAAACCAGCGAATAGCCGATCTTGTAGCCGCCCTCGCCGGCCGCGGCGATGACGTCCGCGCGGAGCTTGCGCAGGCTGGTAAGCGTGTGGATGCCGAAGAACAGCACCAGGCCGAGGATCATCACCAGCAGTCCCATGATGTCCCTCCCGTCGCGCGGCTGGTTTGCCTGGTTATCCGCCTAACATTTTAGGGGCTCGGTGCGCAATCCGCCACGCCGCCCCCTCACGGCCTGTTGGCCTGTCTGCCGAGATCGCGATTGTCGACATAGCGGATGGCGATCGGCCGGCCCGCGATAGCGCCGCCGAGCCCGCTGGTGAACTTCAGGGGCGTGCAAGCCGAAAGCGAGGCATTGATCGCCTTCAGATAGGTGGCGCGGGTGTCGGTCGGGACGCCGGCCGTGGCATAGGTCACGCGGGGGGGTGCGATGATCTCGCCGGTACGCTTGAAGCTGAAACGGACCGACATCTGCATGCCCACGCGCGCCGTTTCGGCGGGCGGCGGCGACCAGCAGGAACGCAGCGCCGCGAACAGGTCGCCGATGCTGTCGACATCGTGGTCGGGCTTGCGATATTTCGCCGCCTGGTCCTGCGGGGGAGCGCTCTCGATCGTCAGTTGCAAGTTCTGGCCGGTGGGGTAGTCGATCTCTGGAATGCAGGGGCCGTCGTTGAACACGCTGCAGAACGACGGCGTGCAGGGCTGGCCGTCGAGCACGCTGCAGGGCGCGTGCGAAAACGGCGTGGCGTCGATCTGCCGCCGCAACTGGGCGATGGCGGCGCCGGTCCCGATGAACAGGGTGATCAGGCAAATGACAGCGACGCGGAACATCATGCGGATCCTCGCGCAGAATCTTGCGAACTTGGTGCTCCCCCTGGCCGCCATCAAGGCAGCCATGTTCACATCTACGCGTTCATAGAAGGTCGCGGCCACCCTTCGAGACGCCCGCTTTTGGCGCGTCTTTCACGGTCTCACTCAAGAAGCAGCCAATGGAACCGAGCCCTTTGCGGCCACTCTCCGTCAGGCCCGGGCTTGTCCCGGGCATCCACGTCCTTTGGAGCCAGAAGCAAGAACGTGGATGGCCGGGACAAGCCCCGGCCATGACGACGGTGCCGTTCCCGCCCTACGCCTTCTTCTTCACGTCTTTGACATTGGAGAAATTGATCCCCTCGGCGCGCTCGCGCGTATAGCCGAGATAGAATTCGTTCTTGGCCATGAACACGGGATCACCGTCGACGTCGTCGGCGATGCCGGAAGTATTGGCGGCGATGAAGGCGTCGAGCTTCTTGCGGTCGTCGGAGGAGACCCAGCGCGCCAGCTGGAATTCGGAGATTTCGAATTCCACCGGTAGCGAATATTCCGCGTCGAGCCGCGCCTTCAGTACGTCGAGCTGCAGCGGACCGACGACGCCGACCAGCGCAGGCGCGCCGTCGCGCGGGCGGAACACCTGCACGACGCCCTCTTCCGACATCTGCTGCAGGGCTTCCTTCAGCTTCTTGGCCTTCATCGCATCCGTCAGCCGCACGCGGCGGACGATTTCCGGCGCGAAGGAGGGAACGCCGACGAACGTCAATTCCTCGCCCTCGGTCAAGGTATCGCCAATCCGCAGCGTGCCGTGGTTGGGAATGCCGACGACGTCGCCGGCAAACGCCTCGTCGGCCACCGAGCGGTCCTGGGCGAAGAAGAATTGCGGGCTCGACAGGCTCATGTTCTTGCCGGTGCGCACCAGCTTGGCCTTCATGCCACGGCTGAGCTTGCCGGAGCACAGCCGCGCAAAGGCGATACGGTCACGGTGGTTCGGATCCATGTTGGCCTGGATCTTGAAAACGAACGCGCTCATGCGCGGCTCGGCGGCCTCGACCTTGCGCAAATTGCTCTCCTGCGCGCGCGGCGCCGGCGCGAACTTGCCCAGACCTTCGAGCAGATCGCCGACGCCGAAATTGCGCAGCGCGCTGCCGAAATAGACCGGCGTCAGATGGCCCTCGCGAAAGGCCTCCAGATCGAACGGCTTGCAGGCCTCCGAGACCAGCGCGAGTTCGTCCTTGACCTCGCCGACGTCGAGATTGGCGTTGCGGCCGGCCAGATCGGCGATGTCGATCTGCTCGGTGGCGCCGGTCTTGGCGCCGCCGCCTTCGAGCAGCCGGACGCCGCCATTGACGACGTCATAAGTGCCAAGGAAGTCGCGGCCGCGGCCGACCGGCCAGGTCATCGGGGTGGTATCGAGCGCCAGCGTCTTTTCGATCTCGTCCAGCAGTTCGAACGTGTCGCGGCTTTCGCGATCCATCTTGTTGATGAAGGTGATGATCGGAATATCGCGCAGCCGGCACACCTCGAACAGCTTTCGGGTGCGCGCCTCGATGCCCTTGGCGGCGTCGATCACCATCACGGCGGAATCGACCGCGGTCAGCGTGCGGTAGGTGTCCTCCGAAAAGTCCTCGTGGCCCGGCGTGTCCAGGAGATTGAACACGAGGTCCTGGAACTCGAACGTCATCACCGAGGTGACGACCGAAATGCCGCGCTCGCGCTCGATCTTCATCCAGTCGGAGCGGGTGTTGCGCCGCTCGCCCTTGGCCTTGACCTGCCCCGCCAGGTTGATGGCGCCGCCGAACAGCAGCAGCTTTTCGGTCAGCGTGGTCTTGCCGGCGTCCGGGTGGGAAATGATCGCAAAGGTACGCCGCCGCGCCACTTCCTCGGAAAGCGGCGAGCGGGACGGCGATTCGGTCGTGGCGGCAATGTCGGACATGAGGATCGAGCGTGTGGCAGGGAAAGTCGGGCTTTTCAAGCCTCATTTGGCGATTGCGAAGCCCGCTCGCCAGTCCCATATCCTCCACCGGAAGGACGACCTTCCAATTTCACCACATTTTGGCGGGGACGGCCCTGCAGGTTTTGGAGGGTCGTCATGGCTTGGGCCATCTTGTTTGCTGCCGGCCTGCTCGAGGTCGGTTGGGCCATCGGGCTCAAATACACCGAAGGGTTTACGCGGCCCCTCGCCTCGGTGCTGACGCTGGCGGCGATGGCCGGGAGCATTCTGCTGCTCGGCCTCGCCCTGAAGACGCTGCCGATCGGAACCGCTTACGCGGTGTGGACCGGCATCGGCGCGGTCGGGACGGCCATTTTGGGCATCGCCCTGTTCGGCGAGCCCGCCACGCTGGCACGTCTTGCCTGCATCGGCCTGATCGTGGCCGGCATTCTCGGACTCAAGCTGGTCAGCGGATCAGCGTAACAGCAACGTCACCCAATAGGTCAGCGCTGCCACGAAGGCCGACGCCGGGATGGTGATCGCCCAGGCGTAGACGATCGAGCTCGCGACGTTCCAGCGCACCGCCGAAGCGCGCCGCGCCGCGCCAACCCCGACGATGGCGCCGGTGATGGTGTGGGTGGTCGATACGGGAATTCCGAGATAGGTCGCCATGAACAGCGTCGCCGCCCCTCCGGTCTCGGCGCAAAAGCCCTGCATCGGCGTCAGCTTGGTGATCCGCAGCCCCATGGTGCGGACGATCCGCCAGCCGCCCATCAGCGTGCCAAGGCCCATCGCGGCCTGGCAGGAAATCACGACCCAGAACGGGATGTTGAAATCCGCGCCGAGATACCCTTGCGAATACAGCAGCACGGCGATGATGCCCATGGTCTTCTGCGCGTCATTGCCGCCATGGCCGAGAGAATAGAGCGACGCCGAAACGAATTGCAGGATGCGAAAGGCCCGATCGACCGCAAACGGCGTCGAGCGCACCGAAAGCCACGACACGATCGCAACCAGCGCCAGCGCCAGCAGGAAGCCGACCAGCGGCGACAGCACGATGGCCAGCAGCGTCTTCGACAGGCCGCTCCAGACCGCCGCCGAGAGCCCCGCCTTGGCGATCCCGGCGCCTACCAGCCCGCCGATCAGCGCGTGCGAACTGGACGACGGGATACCAAGCGCCCAGGTGATCAAGTTCCACACGATGGCGCCGACCAGCGCCGCAAATATCACGGTCGCGTCCACGATACTGGGTTCGATGATTCCCTTGCCGATCGTGTTGGCAACGTGCAGCCCGAAGAACAGGAACGCGATGAAATTGAAGAATGCCGCCCAGAACACCGCATATTGAGGACGCAACACCCGGGTCGAAACGATGGTGGCGATCGAATTCGCCGCGTCGTGCAGGCCGTTCAGGAAGTCGAACAGGAGGGCAACCCCGATCAGAAAAACCAGGATCGGAAGACCAAGCGCAGCGTCCACAGAACCGGCCCTGCCCTATACCGCCTGGTTGAGCATGGTCACCGCGCAAACGCGTTTCGCGTTTGTCGCGCGGAAAAACCGGTACCCGCTTTTCCGGATCACGCTCATACCTGCTCGATCACGATCGAGTTGATCTCGTTGGCGACGTCGTCGAAGCGATCGGACACCTGTTCGAGATGCTTGTAGATCTCGGCTCCGACGATGAAGTCCATCGAATTCCCGTGGCGATGCTTGAGAAAGAGCTCTTTCAGCCCGATGTCGTGCAGGTCGTCGATACGGCCCTCCAGCTTGCCGATCTCCTCGGTGATGGCGGTCAGCATCGCGACGTTGCTGCCGATCGACTGCATCAGGGGAAGCGCCCGGCTGACGAGGTTGGCGCATTCGACCAGCAGCGTGGCGATCTCCTCCATCGGCGGTTCGAACGAACGAACCTCGAACAGCATTACCGCCTTTGCGGTCTGCTGCATCTGGTCCATGGCATCGTCCATCGCCGTGATCAGGTTCTTGATGTCGCCGCGGTCGAACGGCGTGATGAAGGTGCGGCGGACGGCGGTCAGCACCTCCCGCGTGATGCCGTCGGCGTCGTTTTCGAGCTGGTTGACGCGCTGGCAGAACGCCGTCGTTTCGTCGCCACCGCGCAGCATGTCCTGCAGCGCCAGCGCCCCCTGCACGACCGTCTGGGCGTGCCGGGCGAACAGGTCGAAGAACCGCTCCTCCTTGGGCAAAAAGGCACGAAACCAGCGCAGCATGGGTATTTATCGTCCAACCGAAACAGCCGCCGGGCGACTGTCGTAGTCCATCCGACGGAAGAACTCGCCTTGGAACGTCCTGGCTACGGGATCATCCGCCGCTTTTGCAGGCCGAGGATTCCGGCAAGGCCGGACCTTTTTACAGGGATCGGCGGAAGTAATGCGCGATTTCTCCGATAACGCCGCGCCGGAAGGTCAGCACGCAGGCCACGAAAATGACGCCCTGGATCACCGTCACCCACTGTCCGAACCCGGCCAGATATTGCTGCATGGCGATGATGACGAAGGCGCCGACGACGGGGCCGAAAATGGTGCCGAGGCCGCCGACCAGCGTCATCAGCACGATTTCGCCGGACATCGACCAGTGCACGTCGGTGAGCGAGGCGTTCTGCGCCACGAACACCTTCAGCGAACCGGCAAAGCCGGCCAGCGTGCCGGACAGGATAAAGGCGAGCAGCTTGTACTGGTCGGTCTTGTAGCCGAGCGAGATCGCCCGCGGCTCGTTCTCGCGGATCGCCTTCAGGACTTCGCCGAACGGCGAGTTGATGGTGCGAAAAATCAGCAGGAAGCCGGCGAGGAAGCCGACCAGCACGACGTAGTAGAGCACCGTCGGCTTGGCGAGGTTGAAGATGCCGAACAGATAGCCCTGCGGAATGCCCTGAATGCCGTCTTCGCCATGGGTGAACGGCGCCTGCAGATAGATGAAGTAAAGCAGTTGCGACAACGCCAGCGTGATCATCGAGAAGTAGATGCCCTGCCGCCGGATCGAGATGAATCCGGTGACGACGGAGAGCGCCGCAGAGGCGGCGACGCCGACCAAGATGCCGAGTTCCGGCGACAGCCCCCACTCCTTCAGCGCATGCGCGCTGCAATAGCCCGCGGTGCCCAGAAACATGGCGTGACCGAACGACAGCAGGCCGCCATAGCCGATCAGGAGATTGAAGGCGCAGGCGAGCAGCGCGAAGCACAGCGCCTGCATGACGAAGAACGGATAGATGCCGGTCAGCGGCACGAGCGCCAGCAGCACGGCCATCCCCGCGAACACGATCATCTCGTCGCGTATTGCGCGCGGCGTTACCGGCAGAGTGTCGTCAGTCATTGCGCTCATGTCAGGCCGCCCGTCCCGTCAGTCCCGTCGGCTTGATCAGCAACACCAGGACCATCAGGACGAAAACCACGGTGTTGGAAGCTTCAGGATAAAAATACTTGGTCAATCCCTCGATCACGCCGAGGGCAAAGCCCGTGATGATCGATCCCATGATCGATCCCATGCCGCCGATCACCACCACCGCGAACACGACGATGATGAGGTCGGCCCCCATCAACGGGCGCACCTGGTTGATCGGCGCCGACAGCACGCCGGCGAGCGCCGCGAGGCCGACGCCGAGTCCGTAGGTCAGCGTGATCATCCGCGGCACGTTGATGCCGAACGCGCGCACCAGGGTCGGATTTTCGGTCGCGGCGCGCAGATAGGCGCCGAGCCGGGTCTTCTCGATCAGAAACCAGGTGGCGATGCAGACGACCAGCGAGAAGATGACCACCCAGCCGCGATAGACCGGCAGGAACATGAAGCCGAGATTCATGCCGCCCTGCAGGCCGCGCCAGTCGCCGATCTGCGGGTAGTCCGGAATCGCATAGGGCAGCCCGGACGAGCCGAAATAGTTCTGGAATACGCCCTGCACGATCAGCGCGATGCCGAAGGTCAGCAGCAATCCGTAGAGATGGTCGAGGCCGGTCAGCCATTGCAGCATGGTCCGTTCCAGGATCATGCCGAAAATGCCGACCACGATCGGGGCGATCAACAGCGCCCACCAGTAGCCGATGCCGGTCAGGTTCAGGAGGAAATAGGCCGTGAACGCGCCCATCATGTAGAGCGCGCCGTGGGCGAAATTGATGATGTTGAGCATGCCGAAGATCACGGCGAGCCCGAGACTGAGCAGCGCGTAGAACGATCCGTTGATCAACCCCACCAGGAGCTGGGCGTATAGAGCTTGCATCTGTTCGCACTCAATCCCGTTTTAGACGCGAGGATGGCCCGCCGGCGCGATGCCGGCAGGCCATCATTGTTATTTCTTTACCAGCGGACAGGCGCTTTCCGAAAGCGGCCGGAAGGCCTGCTCTGCCGGCGTGGTGCCGATCAGCTTGTAATAGTCCCACGGTCCCTTGGATTCGGAAGGCTTCTTGACTTCGAACAGATAGGCCGGGTGGATCTTGCGGCCGTCCGCGCGGATCGAACCCTTGCCGAACAGCTTGTCGTCGGTCGGCATTTCCTTCATCTTGGCGACGACCTTGGCGCCGTCATGCGGATTGCCGCCCATCGCCTCCAGCGACTTGAAGTAATGCAGCAGGCCCGAATAGACGCCGGCCTGCACCATCGACGGCATCGCCTTGTTCTTCATGCGCTCGGAGAAACGCTTGGCAAACGCGCGGGTGTCGTCGTTGAGGTCCCAGTAGAAGGTTTCGGTGAAGCTCAGGCCCTGCGCCACCTTCAACCCGAGCGAATGCACGTCGGTGATGAACAGCAGGAGCCCGGCGAGCTTCTGGCCGCCGGCGACGATGCCGAATTCGGAGGCCTGCTTGATGGTGTTGGTGGTGTCGCCGCCGGCGTTCGCCATGCCGATGATCTTCGCCTTGGAGGCCTGCGCCTGCAGCAGGAACGAGGAGAAGTCAGACGAGTTCAAGGGATGCTTGACCGAGCCGATGACCTTGCCGCCGGACTTGACGACGACGGCCGTGGTGTCGCGCTCGAGCGCGTGGCCGAACGCATAGTCCGCGGTCAGGAAGTACCAGGTGTCGCCGCCGGCCTTCACCAGCGCCTGCCCGGTCGAGTTGGCGAGCATGTAAGTGTCGTAGACCCAGTGGATCGTGTTCGGCGAGCACTGGGCGTTGGTCAGGTCCGACGTCGCCGCGCCGGTATTGATCATGATCGCATTCTTTTCCTTCACGAGATTGTTGACCGCCAGCGCGACGCCGGAGTTCAACACATCCATGAAGATGTCGACCTTCTCGACGTCGGCCCATTGCCGCGCGATGGTGGTGCCGATGTCCGGCTTGTTCTGGTGATCGGCCGAGATCACGTCGATCTTCCAGCCCTTGGCCGCCAGCCCGGAATCCTCGACCGCCATCTGGGCGGCGAGCGTGGAGCCGGCGCCGCCGAGGTCGGAGTAAAGTCCGGAATTGTCGGTCAAGACGCCGATCTTGACGGTCTTGTCCTGCGCCATGGCGCCGCCCGCGGCAAGCGCGAGCGCAGTGCCGAGGAAAAGGGCTGAAATCCGATGTTTCATGAGTATCTCCATTAATCCAGGGTGGAGTCGCAACTAAAGGTCAAACACCGAGATAGGTATGTAGCTTGTCCATATTGGCCGACAGTTCGGAATTGGCGAAGCCATCGATGACCTTGCCGTGCTCGACGACGTAGTAGCGGTCGGCCACCGTCGAGGCAAAACGGAAATTCTGTTCGACCAGCAGGATCGTAAAGCCTTCCGATTTCAATCGCGCAATGGTTTCGCCGATCTGCTGGATAATGACGGGCGCCAGACCTTCGGTCGGCTCGTCCAGCATCAGAAAGCGGGCGCCGGTACGCAGAATTCGCGCGATCGCCAGCATCTGCTGCTCGCCGCCCGAAAGCTTGGTGCCCTGGCTGTTGAGCCGTTCCTTCAGGTTAGGAAACAGCTCGAAAATCTGGTCGAGCGACAGTCCGCCGGGGCGCACGATCGGCGGCAGCAGCAGGTTTTCGCGCACGTCGAGGCTGGCGAAAATGCCCCGTTCCTCGGGACAGAACGCGATGCCCATCCGTGCGATCCGGTCCGAAGTGGCGCGGGTGATGTCTTCGTTATTGAAGCGGATCGAGCCGGTGCGTTTGCCGATGATTCCCATCACCGACTTCAGCGTGGTGGTCTTGCCCGCGCCGTTGCGGCCGAGCAGCGTGACGACCTCGCCCGCCTTCACGTTGAAGTCGATACCGTGAAGAATATGGGATTCGCCGTACCAGGCCTCCAGATTTGAAACGGATAGAACCTCCGCGCCCGCCGTTTTGGCGGCTTCGGCCATTTTCACCTCAGGCATGACCGGCCCCCAGATAGGCTTCCTTGACGCGCTCGTCCTTGGACAGCTCCGAATAATTGCCTTCCGCCAGCACCTGGCCGCGCGTCAGCACCGTGATGATGTCGGACAAATTGGCGACGACGGAGAGATTATGTTCGACCATGAGAATGGTGTACTTGGCCGAGATGCGCTTGATCAGCGCCGCGATCTTGTCGATGTCTTCATGGCCCATGCCGGCCATCGGCTCGTCGAGCAGCATCATCTCGGGATCGAGCGCCAGCGTCGTCGCAATCTCCAGTGCGCGCTTGCGGCCATAGGGCATCTCGACCGCCGGGGTGCCGGCGAATTCGCTCAAACCCACGTCGTTGAGAAGCTCGTGGGCGCGGCCGTTGAAGCGGTCGAGCACGCTCTTGGACCGCCAGAAATCGAACGACGATCCGTGCTGCCGCTGCAGGGCGACGCGGACGTTCTCAAGCGCCGTCAAGTGGGGGAACACCGCCGAAATCTGGAACGAACGAACGAGACCGAGGCGGGCCACGTCGGCTGGCGCCATCGCCGTGATGTCCTGCCCCTTGTAGAGGATGCGGCCCGCCGACGGGCTCAAGAACTTGGTCAGGAGGTTGAAGCACGTCGTCTTTCCGGCGCCGTTAGGGCCGATCAACGCATGAATACTGCCGCGCCGCACCTTCAGGTCGACATCACGAACCGCGAAAAAACCCGCAAATTCCTTGGTCAGTCCGTGGGTTTCTAGAATGAACTCATCAGCCAAACAAATTTCCCCCATAGCCGTGTTTGCAGGTTTACCCGCGCGCGGCCGATTTTCCCTAGTACGGGCAAGCCCTGTGGAACGTCCTTGGAAAATTGCCCCGGACCCGCCGCCTTCGGGCCGGAATATGCCGTCAACAGTATGGGTTAGGCAAGGTGGAAAGCTGCCCAAGGAAGGAGCGCACGGGCTGGCTCGGATGCGCCATAATCGAACTGCCCCGGCTTGGTCGGCCCGAACTGTCACCGCCCGTACGCATCAGCTGCCTTTCCCCGGAAAGCGAAAGTTAAGGGTGTTTTGCTGCAATCAGGCACATTGAAGCAATATTTTCCGCTCTTGGACGCATCATCGCACCATTGGACAGTCAGGAATTGCCGTCTTGGAATTTCAAAGTGCCGGACCATCGGTCATCAAGTCGATCAAGCAGCGCGACCTGCTCATCACCTGGCTGCGGCTATTCGCCCGGGCCGAGGCGATACCGCGCATGGCGGAGTACCGGCCGGAGCGCTTCGAGGACGAACTGCCGGATCTGGTGTTCTTTACCGTCGATGACGGCTTGCAGCCCCCGCGCCTGACCATCCAGAGCGACGGCACGCGGATGTCGAGCGCCTATGGCAACAGCGGCAAGGGCAGCTATCTCGACGCGTATCTCGGCCCGAGGCTCGCGCCGGTCGTGATGCCGGTCTATTACGCCTGCATCGCGCGCCGCCTGCCCGCCTATACGATCACCGACATGGAAGACGCGCACGGACGCCGCGTCGCCTATGAGCGACTGTTGCTGCCGTTCTCCGACGACGGCGGCGTCACCCACATCGTCGCCTCCCTGAAGGCGATCAGCGAGGACGGCGGCTTCGAGATCAAGAACCTGATCCGGGGCAACGACAGGCTGCCTGTGCCCAAGCTGCTCACGATCATCGACCGCGACCTGTTCCATCGCATGCCCGGCCGCATTGCAGCCGGCGACGCGCTGGAATTCGGCTAGGCTTTCCTGCGCGATCTGGCCGGCACTTCCTTGCCGTAGACATCGGGCTTGAACCCGACCAGCAATTTGCCGCCGATATCGAGCACCGGGCGCTTGATCATGGAGGGCTGCGCCTGCATCAAGGCCAGCGCCTTGCGTTCGTTTATACCTTCCTTGTCGCCGTCCGGCAGCTTCTTGAACGTGGTCCCGGCGCGGTTGAGCAGCGTCTCCCAGCCGACCTCGTCCGACCAATGTTGGAGCTTTTCCTTAGCGATGCCGGCTGCCTTGTAGTCGTGGAAATCATAGGCCACGCCGTGATCCTCGAGCCAGGCGCGCGCCTTCTTCATGGTGTCGCAGTTCTTGATGCCGTAGATGGTGATGGTCACGTCAAGGATATCCTTGGGTTCAAGGCCGTTTCGGAATGTCGAGCCCGCGCTGCACCGCGGGCCGCGCCAGCCCGCGTTCCAGCCAAGCCGGCACCTGCTTCAGCGTGTCGAAGGCGACGAGATCGCGCGCCCCGTAGAAACCGATCAGGTTGCGGACCCAGCCGAGCATGGAAATGTCGGCGATGGTGTAGTCGTCGTCCATGATCCATTGCCGTCCGGCGAGATGGCTCTCCATCACCCCAAGCAGGCGTTTCGACTCGGCGACGTAGCGCTCCAGCGGCCGCTTGTCGGGAAACTCCTTGCCGGCGAATTTGTGAAAGAAGCCGAGCTGGCCGAACATCGGCCCGATCCCGCCCATCTGGAAGTGCAGCCACTGGATGGCCTGGTAGCGCCGCGCCGGATCGGCCGGCAAGAGCTTGCCGGTCTTGTCGGCGAGATACTGCAGGATCGCGCCGGACTCGAACAGCGGCAGCGGCCTGCCGCCGGGCCCGTCCGGATCGAGGATCGCCGGGATCTTGCCGTTCGGATTGAGCGACAGGAATTCCGGCGTCTTCTGGTCGTCCTTGTTGAAATCGACCAGATGCACTTCGTACGGCAACTCGATCTCTTCGAGCATGATCGAGACCTTGACGCCGTTTGGCGTCGGAAGCGAGTAGACCTGAAGGCGGTCTGGATGCTTGGCGGGCCAGCGTCTTGTAATCGGAAAGGCGGAGAGATCGGACATCAGAACCCGTTTTGCATGGTTGTTGTTGCGCGGCTAATGTACGGCCGATGCCGCACATGACAAGGGCACGCCGCTCATGACCGATCAACCGTCTCCAGCGAGGCTCGGCCCTACCGATGAGGAACTTGCCGCTCACCCGACCATGTTTGCGGCCGGCTCGCTGAAGGATCAGGTCGTCGTCATCACGGGCGGCGCCGGCGGCATCGGCCGCGCGATCGCCTGGCTGTTCGCGCGGCTGGGGGCGCGTGTCGCATTGGTCGGGCGCGATCGTAGCAAACTCGATGCGCTTGTGACCAACATGGCGGGCCATGGCCTCGAGGCCTCGGCGCATCCCGCCGATATCAGGGAGCCCGACGCGGTCAACGCGCTGTTCGAGACGGTGTGGGCCGTGCATGGCCGCGTTGACAGCCTCGTCAACAGCGCGGGCGGCCAGTTTCCCCAGGCTGCGATCGATTTTTCCGTAAAGGGCTGGAACGCCGTCATCAACACCAATCTGAACGGCACCTGGTACATGATGCAGGCGGCGGCGCAGCGCTGGCGCGACCGCAGGCATCCCGGCAGCATCGTCAACATCGTGGTCGTAACCACGCACGGGCTGTACGGCATCGCGCACAGCATCGCGGCACGCAGTGGCGTGATCGGGCTGTCCCGCGCAGTGGCGGTCGAATGGGCGCCGCTGGATATCAGGGTGAACTGCGTGGCCCCGGGCGTGATCGAAACCGAAGGCTGGGACGTCTATTCGGCGGAGGCGCGCGCCGCCTACCCGCGCTCGAACCCGATGATGCGCAACGGCTCGCCATGGGATGTCGCCGAGGCCACGGTCTTTCTGGCCGGGCCGTCGGCGAAATTCGTCACCGGCGAGACTCTGACGGTCGACGGCGGCGGCCAGCTCTGGGGCGAAACCTGGACCACGGGGAAGCCGGCGTATTTTCGCGGCGAGAACGACTGAGCCGCGAAATTTCATGCCGCCCTATCGCCTCGCCATCTTCGACTTCGACGGCACGCTGGCGGATTCCCTGCCGTGGCTTCGCGCGTCGTTCCAGGACATGATCGCGCGGTTCGATCTGGCGCCCGTCCCCGACGACGAGGTGGAAGGGCTCCGCGGTCTGTCCCCGCGCGAGATCATGGCGCGGCTGAACGTATCGATGTGGCAACTGCCGGCGATCGTCAGCGACATGCGAAAGCGCAAGCTCGCCGCCGCGAGCGAGATAATGCTGTTCGAGGGTATCCCGGCGATGCTGCACGAATTGCGGCGCGCGGACATCAAGACCGCCATCGTCAGCACGGACAGCGAGGCGTCCGTGCGCCAGGTGCTCGGACCCACCGCCGCCGGGATCGATCGATTCGACTGCGGCGCCGCGATGTTCGGCAAACACTGGAAATTCCGCCGCGTGGCGCGAAAGCTCGGCATCAAACCGTCGGAGACGATCTGTATCGGCGATGAGCTGCGGGATATCGGCGCGGCCAAGGATGCCGGCATGGATTCGGGCGCGGTGGTCTGGGGCTTCGCCCTTCCGCGTGCGCTGCAAGCGGCGGCGCCGACACATCTGTTCCATTCGATCGAGGAGATGATGCAGCGGCTCACCGGGACGACGTGAGGGTCAAACCCACAGCGGCCATCGCACCAGATGTTCGTGGCCGTTCAAGCCCCTGACCAGTACGAACTCCTTGACTGTCCACCCGATCGGCTCGACCGGGCATTCGTCCACCTCGTGCGCGTCATATAGCAGCGTAATATGTGGCGCGAAATTCGTAGTCGCCAGCCGCCTCATCCCTCTTCGCGCCAGCGCGGCGCAAAACATCTCCCGGAACGATTGCAGCGCGTGCAATCCGTTTTCTCCGACCAGGACGAACGGATGATTGCCGGGACGCCCGCGGAAGCTCGCCGTGCGATCGAACGACACCTCGAAGGGTGCCGTTCGCACCTCCATCGCCGCCTCCCACGCCGCGCAATGTTTGCCCTCGGCCAGCCCGCCGAGCGCAAACAAGGAAATGTGCAGCCGCTCGGGCGCGATCAGCCTGCCGTTGAAACGGTGCGCGCGCTTGAGCGCGTCGGCCAGCAGATGAATTCGCGCGGCCGTGCCGGGATCGGGCACGGCCGCGAGGAATAGACGGGCTCTACTTTGGCTTGCAAACTTGTCCATGGCAGACTAGAACAAATCACGAACATACTCAATTGGCAACTTGAAAAAGCTGTATTGCAAACTACAATACGAGCAAGCCTTGCGGGAGATTTCCAGATGCCTCGGGTCACGAAACGAAAAGAGCATCCGCTATCGATGCGACTGCCCGAAACAGACATCGCCATTATCGATCGAGCCGCCAGCTTACGTGGCCGCTCACGCACCGATTTCGTGCGCGAGGCTGCGGTACGTGCGGCGGAAGAGGTTCTCATGGAAACGACGCCTATCCGGATGAGTGCTGCTGGCTTCAAAGCCTTTCTTGAAGCTGTTGCGCAACCCGGGCGCCCGGTACCCGAAATGGTCGAACTCTTTCAGCGCACTGCTCCCTGGGAAGCCGGAAAAGCAAAAGCCGGAAAGTGAGCGGTGGCTATTTCCGAGCCGGAACCCCTCTCGGCGGTTCATGACGTCTCCACATTCTCTTGCGGAAAGCCCTCTCTGGATCGCTGGCTGAAGACGCGCGCGCTCTCCAACCAGGAGAACGGCTTCACGGCCGTCATGGTCGTACATGAAGCCAATCGGGTACTCGGCTATTATGGCCTTGCGCCAACGGCCGTTCTTCCCGCAACGCTGCCGCGGTCGATCCGTACCGGTCAGCCGCCTGATCCCGTACCCTGCCTGCTGTTGGGACAACTGGCAGCGGACCAGAATTACGCCGGCAAAGGAATTGGCACGGGGTTGCTGAGGCATGCGTTGCAACGCTGTGTCGCAGCGGCCAACCTGGTCGGAGGGCGAGCCCTCATCGTCAATGCCGTCGATATCGAGGCGGCGCAATTCTGGAAAAGACGAGGCTTTTCTCCTTCGAAGGACGATCCGCTTGTCCTGTTCAGGTCCCTCGCCGACATAGCGGCATCAATCGCGGTGCGTTCCGGTCCGGCCCAGCAACACCGTTCATAGCCACCAGCCCAGACTGCGTGAGACGTAAGGTTCACAACACACACCCGTAATGCGCCGACGAGACCAGGCGGATGTACTTGTCGTGCAGCGATCCCGGCCGCACCGCGGCGATGGATGCCGGCGGGCGCCAGTCGGCCATGCGGCGGGCGATCTCTTCCGCTGGGACTTCGAGATTCAAGGTGCGGGCGCCGGGATCGATCACGATGACGTCGCCGTCGCGGACGGCGGCGATCGGGCCACCGCGGGCGGCTTCCGGCGAGATGTGGCCGATCAGGATGCCGTGCGAGACACCGGAGAAGCGGCCGTCGGTGATCAATGCGACATCCTCGCCGAGACCCCGCCCCTGCAACTGGATCGTCAGCATCACCATTTCGGGCATGCCCGGGCCGCCGACCGGACCGACATTGCGGACCACGATGACATTGCCCGCCACGATCTCGCCGGCGCGGATCGCGGCCATCGTTTCGGCCTCGGATTCGAACACGCGCGCGGTGCCGCGGAATTGGCCCTTCTCGAGGGTCTTGCCCGACAGCTTGAGCAGGCAGCTCTCGGGCGCGATGTTGCCCTTCAGAACGCTGATGTGGTTGTTCGCCGGCGCGATCGGTTTCGACACCGGAAAGACGATTTCCTGCGGCGGCATCTGCTCCAGCGTCGGAACGTCGGCGAGATTGTCCGCCAGTGTTTTCCTGGTCACGGTCATCACGTCGCCATGCAAGAGGCCCGCGCGCAAAAGCTCCTTCATCACGACGGGCACGCCGCCGATCGCGTGCAGGCTCCCCATCGCGAACGGGCCGTGCGGCTGCAGATTGACGAGCAACGGAACGCGCTCGCCGATCGCCTGGATGCGTTCGATGGTGATCGGCACCTGCGCCTCGCGCGCGACTGCCAGCAGATGCAGGTACATGTTGGTCGAGCCGCCCATCGCGTAGACGGTGGTGATCGCGTTCTCGAAGGCGCGCTCCGTCATGATGTCGCGCGGCCGGATACCGGCCTCGATCAATCTGTAGAGCGCATCGACCGAGGCGCGGGCCTGCGCGCGGACGTCGGCGTGGATGTCGCTGGTCGCATTATAGTCGGCCGGATGCGAGGCGCCGCGCGGCAGCATCATGCCGATCGATTCCGCGATCGTGCTCATGGTATTGGCGGTAAACATCGCGCCGCAGGTGCCGCTGCCCGGCATGACGTTGCGCTCGACTTCCAGCAGCTCGTCGCCGGAGAGGCGGCCGGATTCATTGGCAGCGCGCGCCTCGGCGTAATCGAGGATCGTGATGTTGTTGCCCTTGGCGGCCCATGCGCCGAACGAGACCCGGCCCGGCGTGCTGGTGCCGGGATAGAGCACCAGGCCGAACGCATTGGTGCGCGCCAGCGGCATCAGCGCGGCGGCGCCCGTCTTGTCGCAGCCGGAGATTACGATCATGGCGTCGCCATGGTGCGCGTAGTGGCCGATCTCAAAACAGTCGGCGACGGTGTCGCGCGAGGCGAGGCTGTAGCCCGCCGTCGGCGTGCCCTGCGTCAGCGCATCCGACACCGCCGGCGCGCCGACGACCAGCCCCTGCCCGCCGCGCTCCGCCAAAATTTCTACCAGCAGATCGGCAATCGTGCGCACACGATTGTTGCAGCGATGCGCATTGGTCCAGGCGCTGGCGATCGTGACCACTGCGCTGGTCTGGGCGGCACGGTCCGGATCGAATCCGGCAGCGCGCAGTTCGACGCGCCCACGCTTCCAATAGGTGCTACTGTCCTTCGTCGTCATGGAATGCTCCCGTTCAACCTGTCTTGCCGTCGTCGAAACTGACGATCACGGCGGCATTCGCAATCAGGATGGGGTCGTTGCCGATGTCGGAGGGAATTTCCAGCCCGCCGGCCACCGCCTTCACCTGCACGGTGCCATACGGCAGCTCCTTGGCGACGACAGCGGTGTCCACGCTTTCCGGGTTCGGCACGGCGATCGTGACGTCGACGAACATGTCGTTGGCGGTCTTGCCCAGCATGCGGAAGAACCCAAGGCTGGAATGGCGGATCGCGTCCGAGACCGCGCGCCGGGCGGCCTTGGTGGCATCGCGTCCGTGAACGTCGACGCCCATACCCATCTCGGTGATACAGCGCACGCGTGCCATCGGGCTTCCTCTTGTTGTTGTGTTGAATATCGTTGCAGTGAGCGGCTGCATTTCAATCGGCGCCTGCGGCGGCGTCAAGTCACGGCAGGTCTGCAAATGCTGCGCGGCCTGCCGCCCACGTAGATCGCGCCCGCTACCGCAGCGCGATTGGCGATTTTTCTCCGTCGACCGGGTTGACAATCCAAGGTTACGGGCGTATCTCCCGCGCCCTCGCAGACATCGCGTTTGCGACTGAACATGAGCCGAGCGATGAACCGCCAAAGTGAAATGCGCGTCAGACCATCGAATGACCTTCGGTCACTCGATGACGCACGCCCGGCTCATGGGAGCGATCTCGCGTAAACGAGATCGACAGTCCGCTCGTTGTGGACCCTCCCGAGCCAGCCGCTCCGGAGGGTTTTTTGTTGTCCGGAGCCGCTCATCGAAGAAACATCCCGGCGCAAGCCGGAACGGGAGACCCGGATCCCGGGGCTCGCGCCGGACAGGCGCGTGTCCACAAGCGCGGGGCCTGCCGGAGGGAACGAGGCGAAAGCCGGATACCGATGGCAGAGCGAACCCCGCGGGGTTCGCGACAGCGGCGCCGTTTCGAGCGCCGCGCATGAAATTTGTTTCAATCCGGTTTGCCGCGTCATGCGGCTAAACCGACGCTGGTGGTGAAGATATCGGATACTTCGCGCCAATGGAAAAAGCGGGTTCGAATCCCGCCTTTGACACACGCACCGGGATGCGGCCTGGCGAAGGCTTGCACGCGGCCCGGCGCGGTGTTGCTGCCGAGAGGGAGCGACGCTGTGTTGTCGTCACTGGGCCGATATCGCCTGTTCCCCAGCGTACCTTTCAACTGATGATGCGCAAGCATCGTCAGGGCGGTGGTGAAGATGTCTGTTACTTCGTTTCCAAGACGGTCGCCCGCAAGGGCGGAACAGCATCGCCCGTTCCCCGCCTACACTCTCCACGGTCCGTGGTGAAGATCGCTGTTACATCGTCTGTGAAACGAGAGGTCGCGGGTTCGAATCCCGCCCGGCGTCATGTGCGCCGGTAGCTCAGTGGATAGAGCGCTTCCCGGCCGGCAGGGTAAGCTGCCGATCGGGGTCTCAGCATCGCCTGTTCCCGGATCGTGGTTCTAAAAGCCGCCGGTGGTGAAGAGTTCTGTTACTTCGCACGCACAAGGTAGAAGGTTCGATTCCTTCCGGACCCTACGTCCGTAGCTCAATGGCAGAGCGTGTGCCCAAGGCCCGCAAGGGCGGTACAGCCTCGCCTGTTCCCCGGCACCCTTTTCAACCCATCATCAACCCAGGAGGAGGCCGTCATGGTCCGACTGAACAAGATCGTTCGCGCCCTCACCTTCGAGGGCGCAAAGGCCAAGCGCTTCACGCCGGACATGGCGCTGAAGCGCGCGCTGATGAACTGCCTCCTGTGGGAGGACCAGTTCTACGAGGACGGCGTTGCGATCGCCGATCGCATCAAGGAACTGGTGCCGCAGGTCGAGCCCGCGCGGGTCGCGGCTTTGGCCATCGAGGCGCGCGAGGCGATGAAGCTGCGGCATGCGCCGCTGCTGGTCATCCGCGAGATGGCGCGGCACGAGAAGCATCGTGGGCTGGTCGCCGATACGCTGGCCCGCGTGATCCAGCGTCCGGACGAGATGACGGAGCTGCTTGCGATCTACTGGTCGGATGCGCTCGGGCCGATGCAGCAGCGCAAGCGTCAGCCGGTCTCGGCGCAGGTCAAGAAGGGCCTTGCGCGCGCGGTGACCAAGTTCGACGCCTATCAGCTCGCGAAGTACGACCGCGACGGCGCGGTGCGGATCAGGGACGTGCTGTTCCTGACCCACGCCAAGCCAAAGGACGCGGACCAGGCCAAGGTGTGGAAGCAGTTCGTCGACGGCGAACTGGCCTCGCCCGACACCTGGGAGGTTTCGCTCTCGTCCGGCAAGGACAAGCGCGCGACCTTCGAGCGGCTGATCGCCGAAAAGCGGCTGGGCGGGCTGGCGCTGCTGCGCAACCTGCGCCTGATGCAGAAGGCGGAGGTGCCTCGCGCCACCATCGCCGGGGCCATCGAGGCGATGCGGACGGACCGTGTCCTGCCGTACCGCTTCATCACGGCGGCGCGCCATGCGCCGGATTTCGAGCCCGAGCTCGAAGCCGCGATGCTGAAGTCGATCAAGGGCTACGCGCGGCTTCCGGGTCGCACGCGGCTGTTGATCGACGTGTCGGGCTCGATGTTCTATCCGCTGTCGGCGCAGTCGGAGATGACCCGTGCCGACGCGGCCTGCGGTCTCGCGATCCTCGCCCGCGAGGTCTGCGACGAGGTGGAGATCTTCACGTTCAGCCATGAGGTCGTGAAGGTGCCGCCGCGCCGCGGTTTCGCACTGCGCGACAGTATCGTCGGTTCGCAGCCGCACGGCGGGACCTATCTCGGCAAGGCGATCGGCGAGATCGACCGCAAGGGCGATCGCCTGATCGTCTTCACCGACGAGCAGAGCCACGACACGGTGCCAGCACCGAAGGGCCGCGGCACGATGGTGAACGTGGCCTCGTACCAGCACGGCGTCGCCCACGATTCGTGGACGCGCGTGCACGGCTTCTCGGAAGCCGTGATCGCGTGGATCGCGGCATCGGAAGAGACGATGCACTGACGGCATCCGCGACAACAACGACCCCGGGCGCGCCAACACGCGCCCGGGTATCTTTCTCAGCAGCAATTGAAGTTCAGGCCGGCCCGTCAGCCGCATCGCTGCGCGGCTTGCGCCGGAAGAAATTGACCAGTCCGGCACCGGCCACGCCGAGTCCGATCAGGATGACCTTGGCGAATTTGAGCACGAAGGCGGTCACGACTGCGAACAGGCCGAGCTTCTTCGCGGCGACGCCGCCGACCAGCGCCATCAGGCCATACTCCGCGATGCGATCGGTCGATGCGCTGAAATCCTCGTAGCGCTTGCCGGCATTGTAGGCGAGATCCGCAAGCAGTCCGTGGGCCACCGCCTTGTCGCCGGCAATACGCTCGGAGTTGGACAGCAGATTGAGGCTGAAATAGCCGTCCCGTCCAAGCGCATAGGTGTTGTAGTTGATGCTCTTGGTGGCGCTGGCAGGTTCGTCCTTGTCCTTGGCGAGCAGCGACCAGACCAGGCGATGGGTCGCGGCATCGTAGTTCGGCGGCTGCACCCAGCCGATCACCTGCATTTCAGGAAATCCGCGTGCGACGCGATCCTTGTTCGACTCGTCCACCCCTTCCTTCAGACTCTTCAGGAGGTCATCGGCGTTCCAGTTCTTGGCGTCGTCATACTTGATGTAACCTTCCTTGATGTGGCGGATCACCACGATCCATCCGTCGTTCGGCCCGGTGCCGACGACAAGGCCAACGAAGCTCGCATCATTGACGAGGTTGCCGAGCGCCCGCAGCACGCGGGCGCCTTCGGCTTTCGGAACGAAGAAATGACCGGCCGGGATTTTCAGCATGGCCTGATCGATCAGGGAAACATCCGCCGGTCCCGGCGTGCCTGCGGTGCTTGCGGCATTCCACGCCGCCGACAGTTCCGCTTTCCGCGCCGCCTCGCTCGGCGGAGAGCCTTGAGCAAATGCCGGCAGCGAGCCGACCAGGACGAATAACGCGACAACCGCGGAGAACAACTTTTTCACGCAACGCTCCTGAAATACCGCCTTTGATGGATCGGATGACCAACAACTGCAAATAGCAATACGGGATTGTGTATCGCTTGAACAGATCGAAGCGCCGCGAACGGATTGAACGCGACACGGCATGCGAGCAAAGCCGTGTTGCTCCGCCCGAGCCGGCGGTTTGGTAATCTCACCGGAAGGCAAATTTTGGGAGCAGCGAACCGCCGCGCCTTAGCATCACGCCGCTCATCCCGGCTGGATGGTGTCGAAATTCCGACGCAGTCTTGTCAGGATTGAAGACCCCGACCGCGCCGCCCGGCGATCAGATTCAACCAGGGCGGCAGATGAAAGGCACTCATCAGCACGTACATCGGGACCATTCCGCCGATCGGCGAACTCGCGTCCGAACAGAGGCTTTCCATCGGACCGCCGTCTGTAATCGCTGCAGCCAGCGCCATGATTGCGAAGGTCGGCGCGGCTGCGAGCGGCAACCATTTCAGGATGCCGCGGACGACCGCGGCATCCTCGTCGTCAGATCTCACCGCGCTGCTGCGACGGGACCAGGTCACGGCTTCGCTGCCGCCTCGTTGCGGAACGCCGCCTCGCCCGCATCCGACACCTCGACCCACCGCTGGTCGGGCGCGGCGCCTTCGACGTAGCTGTCGTGCCAGTTCCACCATTTGTACGGTGGCGTCTGCGGATAGCCTTCGGGGGAATCCTCCCACGTCTCCTGGCGGCCGAGCGGCGTGATATCGAGGTAATTCCAGGTACTCCCCATCTGCTCGTCGCCACGGCTCTTGACGAAGTAGGTGCGGTAGATCTTGCCGCCATCGCGGATGAAGACATTGGTGCCGTGCCATTCGCCGACGTCGAAATCGGCGTCGAAACTGTCGGTCACGGTGACCCACGGCATGTCCCATTCCATCCGCGCCTTCAGCCGCGCGATGTCGGCCTGCGGCGCGCGCGAGGCGAACACCAGCGTGGTATCGCGCGCGTTCAGATGCGACAGATGCGCGACCTGATCGGCCACCATCGAGCAGCCACGACAGGCCTGTTCGGGCCAGCCGTGCACGCCGGGCTCGAAAAAAGCGCGATACACGATGAGCTGGCGACGGCCATGGAACAGGTCGGCGAGGCTGGCCTTGCCGGCCGGCGTGTCGAACGTATAGCTCTTCTCGACCGGCAGCCACGGCATGCGCCGGCGTTCGGCAGCCAGCGCGTCGCGGGCGCGGGTCAGCTCCTTTTCCTTCACGAGCAGTTTTTGGCGCGCGGCTTCCCATTCCTGTGCCGAAACGGCATGGATCTGCATGGCTTTCTCCTGTCTTCGTGTTGATGTGCGTACGTGGATCGTTCAGGCCGGCAACCGGCCGTCGTATTCCTGATGCAGGCGGGCCCAGCCCTCCCAGAACGGTGCGGGCTCCGTACCGCCGGCGCGGGCGACCAGGACATCGAGATGCATGTGCCAGCCGGCGCTGACCTTGAGCATGGTCGAGCGATCGGGCAGCCGGCGATGGGTGACGGTGAGCAGCACGCCGGAACCCTTCGGCTCCAGTTCGAACGTCACGTCGCCGCTGTTGTTCCAGGCGATCGACAGCTTGCGCAACGGTTCAAGCTCGGTAATGCGACTCTGCATTCGGTTCTCTTCGGGAAAGCCCGCCGGCCGCTGGCCAGGCGGATCGTTGAGTTCGCTATTGCGCCAGACCAATTCGACCGGGGCGCCGACCTTCATCTCCATCGCGCCCGCGGCCAGCCACTTGCTGCGCAGGTCGCTATCGGTGAGATAGGCCCAGATGCGTTCGATCGGTCCCGGCAATAGCCGCTGAATTCTCAGCGTGGTCGGTTCGATCAGCTCGCCATAGGCATCGGGTCTACTCGTTGAATCCATCGGTCTACTCCTTCACTTTCCTTGCCTTGTCCTCGTCGATCAGCAGGGCTTCCAGCGCATCGAGTTTTGCATTCCAGAAGCGCTCGTAGCGGCGCAGCCACGCATTGGCTTCCGCGAGCCGCGCCGCCTCGAGGCGGCACAGATGGCTGCGGCCCTGGATCGTGCGCTTCACGAGGCCGGCGCCCTCCAGCACCCGCACATGTTTCGACGCGCCGGCAAAACTCATGCGGAACGGCGTCGCCAGCTCCCCGATCGTGCGCTCGCGCACCGCCAGATGCCCGAGCATCGCGCGGCGCGTCGGGTCTGCGAGGGCGTGGAAGACAGCGTCGAGATCCGGTGAACATTCAACCATATGGTTTAGTATATCGGCGCGCCTCAATAGTCAACCGATCGGTTTAACGTTTTCGTGATGTTCCCTGGGCGGTACCGCTCGGGCGATCATACGGCGGGATATCGGTCCGCTTTCTTCAGCACCGTCACGTGCAGGCGGCGCCGGATATCCATGCCCTGACGGCGGTAGAGCGCGATCGCCGAGTGATTGCTGGAGAAGACGTGCAGGAACGGAATCTCTTCTCGCGCGACGATCTGGCGCGCGACGGCGCCGAGCAGCATCTGCCCGTAGCCGCGGCCGCGATGGGACGGATGCACGCAGACGGCGGTGATCTCGGTGTAGTGTGCCGGCCGCATCCGCTCGCCGGCCATCGCGGCAAGCTGGCCGTCGACCTTGATGCCGAGAAAGGTGCCGAGCTCGTGGGTCCGCGCACTGAACGGTCCGGGCCTGGTCAGCGCCGTCAGCTCCAGCATCGCCGGAACGTCATCGACGCCAAGCCTGACGATATCGACGCCGCTGGTCGGCGTCTCGACCGGCGTTCCGATCATCTGCTCGCCGGTATCGGCCAGCACGACATTGAACCCGGCCGGCGGCGCGACGGCGTCCGGCGTGAACAGCACGGCCATGTCCTTTGGCGACATCATGGCCCGGAGCGCCGCAAAGCTTTCCGGCGCCAGGTCGGCGGTCGCGGCAAATGGCGTGACCTCCGTCGGATAGCGCCAAGCGCGGGCATCGCCTTCGGCCAGCGCCCGGTGCGTGGTCGTCAGCGCGGTCCAGATCGGGTAGTCGAGCGGATGGCTGGCGCTGGCTTCATCGGACATTGGACTTTTGTTCCTCGTTTCCGCTCGCGACGGGACGCACCCGACATCGCTCACATCGGGATTTATGCACGGTTGAATACAACGGAATCGCCTGACGTGGTTGAAGAATTCTCGCGATGCGCGGGGTCTACCGACGCGACTCTGCTCGTCGATCGAAGCAGTTGCCCCTCGTCCGCCGACTCACGTTGGCGCAGGCGCCGCCACCCGCGCGGCCGGCACCGGCCGGAACGTCATCATGATCAGGAACGCGCCGAGCCCCATGATCCATGAGCCGATGTAGAGCCAAGCGTAGCTGGCGAAAGTGTCGTAGATCAGGCCGCCGGCGAGCGGACCCGTCGCCATGCCGAGACTGCCGGCCATCGCGGTGCCGCCGATCACGGTGCCCATCATCCGCAACGGAAAGTTCTCGCGCACCAGCACGGCATAGAGCGGCATGGTGCCGGCATAGATGAAGCCGAACAGCGCGGCGACCGCATAGAACGCGGCCAACTCGCGCACGAAGACGTAGCCCAGCGCGCCGAACGCCTGCGCCAGCAGGCCGAACACGAGGACGCGCTTGGCGCCAAAACGATCGCCGAGCAGGCCGAAGGCGATGCGGCCGCCCAGCCCGGCAAGGCCCTCGATGCTGTAGATGGTGACGGCTGCGATCATCGGGATGCCGCAGCTGATAGCGTAGCTCACGGTGTGGATGATCGGTCCCGAATGCGTCGCGCAGCAGAAGAAATTGGTCGCGAGCAGGATGATGAATTGCGGCGAGCGCAGCGCCTGCGCCAGCGTCATGTCAGCCTCCGCGGAGGCATCCGGCGGCGCGGACGCCGCGCCGGCCAGCGCAGGCGCACGGCGCATCAGGAGCGACGCCGGAATCATGATCGCAGCGACGACGAGGGCGATGATCTGCATCGACGTCCGCCAGTCATGATTCGACACCAGCCAGGCCGCGAGCGGTGACATCGTCATCGGCGCCATGCCCATGCCGGCCGAGACCAGCGACACGGCGAGGCTGCGATGGGTATCGAACCAGCCGGTGACGCAAGCCATCACCGGCGCGAAGATCGCGGCGATGGCGCCGCCGGCCAACAGCCCGAAGACGAACTGAAAGACAACCAGCGATGTTGCGACACTGGCGAGCCCAAGACTCGCCGCCAGCACGATCGATCCCGTCAGCACCACGGGCAACGGGCCGAACCGGTCCGACAGCGTGCCCCAGATCATGCTGGTGAAGGCCATCGCGAGGAAGCCAATGGTCATGGCGCTGGAGACCCCCGTCACCGACCAGCCGGTGTCCTGCGCGATCGGCTGCAGGAACACCGGCAGCGAAAACATGCCGCCGGCCGCGACGCAGCCAAGCAGGCCGCCGGCCGCGACGATGACCCAACGGTAGCGGGAATCGGTCATTTGCAGTCTCCATCGCATTCTTCCGGGTGGAAGACGAACGGGACGGCGCAGAACCGACAGGTCGACGGTCGATCCTGATCATTTTTCACGTTATCAATCGAATCTTTTCAATGACCCGCTTGATGCGCCAGATGCTGGCCATATTCGAAGGGATATGGTTCCGCACGATGCCAATCGCTGACTCGATCGACATGAGGCGTTCATTGTCGCCCGCTATAGCCCGATATATGCTCATTTGTTCGGATTCGACCGGGATGACGGCGTGGCGATTGATCTGAAAGCGATCGAGCAACTCGCCACGGATCAAGCCTCGCTCAAGGCGGCGGCGGGGCTGGCCAAGCCGGCCAAATGGTCGGGGATTGGCGCGAGCCACGACGGCGCACTGCTGTGGGGCGAATGCGCAGGCTCCGGCGCCAACCCCTACCGCGTGATGGCCGACCTGCGCGATCTCGGCAACAAGTGCACCTGCCCGTCGCGCAAATTCCCCTGCAAGCATGTGCTCGCCCTGTTGTGGATGAAGGCGGAAGCCGTCACGGCGTTTACCCCGGCCGAGACGCCAGCCTGGGTCAGCGACTGGCTCGGCCGCAGACGGACGGGCAGCGGCGCGGCCAAGCCGCCGTCCAATGCGTCTGCCTCCGCCCCCAAGGATTTCCGCGCCGCGCAACTCGCCGCACCGGAACAGGCCGAAGATCCAAAGGACAAGGCCCGGCGCGAAGCCGCGGCGGCCAAGCGCAGCGAAGATACCGAGCGTGTCATCCTCGATGCGCTCGACGCGCTCGAACAATGGATCGGCGATCAATTGCGCCTCGGGCTTTCCGTCTTTATCGACGACGTAACCGCGCGGTGCCGGCGGATCGCGGCGCGGCTGGTCGACGGCAAGGCTGCGGTGCTCGCAGGGCGGATCGACGAGCTGCCGGGCCGATTGCTCGCGCTTCCCGCCGGCGACCGGCCCCGCGGCGCGGTGGTCGAACTCGGCAAGCTGGTGCTGCTGGCGCGCGCCTTCCGCGCCGCGCCGCGCGATGCCGAGATCCGGCGCGCCGTGGCGGCGTCGGAGACACGCGAGGCGGTGCTCGGTCATCCTGAAACGCTCCGCGTCACCGCGCGTTGGGAAGTGCTCGACGAACAGATCCAGACACGTCGCGACGGACTGGTGTCGCAGACCACGTGGCTGCTCAATCTCGACACCGACGGCCCGCGCTTTGCGATGCTGCTCGACTTCTTCCCGGCCAGCGTCGGCCGCCGCGGCTCGGTGTTCACACCGGGCGAGCGGTTTCAGGGCGAACTCGCGTTCTATCCGTCCCGTCAGCCGCTGCGCGCCTTGCTCGTCACACGCGCAGTTGTGGAAGACACGGACAACCCGGAATGGCCGGCAACGGAGGCCGAACTCGCAGATTCCTTTACGGCGCCCCTGCTGGCCGAGCCGTGGACAACAGACATTCCCGTGCTATTGCCGGCGGGGCGGATCGCTCTCGACGACGCCGGCCATCCCTGGTGGCAGTCGACCGACGGCATGAACACCTTGCCGGTCGCCGGCAGCGCCGAGGGCCTGTTGTGCGGCACCGATCTGCAGCGAACCGCCGCGATCTGGTCAGGTAACCGCCTCACGATCCTGGCCGCCCAGACGTCATGGGGAAGGATCGCCGGCCATGACTGAGGCGATCTACGATACGATGGGTTCGGTCCTGACGCGCTGGACCATGGGCTCGGCGGCCGCACCCGCTGCGGCGATATGGCGTGCCGAGCTTGGCGACGAGCCCAGCGAAGCCGAGTTGCGCCTGCTGGCGTTGTCCGGCCAGTTCCTCGGCGTCGCGGTCACGGCAGAGCCGCCGCCCGGGCTGCGCGTCTTGCCCGATATTCCGTCGCTCGCGTTGCCGACCGTGCCGGAACCGTTGCGACCGCTCACGCGCCGGCTTCTGGCCGCCTTCAAGGAGACGCAGCGGAAGGCCGAGTTGCTCGATTTCCTTGCTGCGCGCGGCTGGACCTGCCATCCCGCCGAATGGATGCCCGAAGTGAATGACGAGGACGCGCCCGACGTCTACGCGCCATGGCGCGACTGGGCGGCCATCGCAGCATCGAGCACCATCGCGCGGCGGCAGGCCGGCGACCGTCTCACCGCCGACAATTGGGAAGACTTTTGGCCGGCGGCACGCAAGCTGGCGCTCGCCGCATTACGGCGTGACGAGCCCGCAACGGCGCGTGCCGTGCTCGAGGTCAAATTCGCCAGTGAGAATGCCGACATGCGGTATCCCCTGCTCGCGGTGCTGGCCACCGGACTATCGGACGCCGATGTCCCCTTCCTCGAAGCCATTGCGGCGAACGATCGCGCGCCAAAGGTCAAGGCGCTGGCCGCATCGCTGCTCGGCCGGCTCGGCAAGGGCGCGGCGGCCGGCGACGACCTCGCCGAACTCGCCGGCTTTTTCTCGGTGAAGATGCGGGGCCTGCTACACCGCTCGAAGGCGATCCAGTTCGAGAACGTCAAGACGCCAGCGCAGGTGCATCGCCGGGCGATGCTGCTCGATAGCGTCGATATTGCCGCGTTCGCGCGGGCACTGGCGATGACACCGCAAGAGCTGGTTGACGCCTGGAGATGGAATGCCGATCGCCAGGCCGACGCCGCACTGATCGGCGTCGTCGCGCGCACCGGAACGGATGCGCTGGTTGCCCAGACCGCCGAAGCCATGAGCCAGAGCGATGCCAGCTTCTTCCTCAACGCGCTGGCGCCGCGCCTTGATCCTGGCCAGCGATCATCGCTCGCGAAACGGCTTTTGCACGATCGCGGCTTCAGTTTCGACATCGCCAAGACACTGGCGGGCGGCGCGGCGCGCCTGGAGACTCCGCTTTCCGCCCCCGCAGGTGCTGCGCTGCTGGCGGCGCTCAAACGCGAAGATGCCAAGCCTGCCGATGAGCACGTCGAGTTCTATGCCCTCGGCCTGATCGCCTCGCGCGCCGCCGCGCGGCAGGCGCTGGAGAAATTCAACGGCGCCGGCCTGCTGCAGGGCGACCCGCGCCTCGACATGCTGCGGCTCAACGCCGCGTTGGACGACAAGGGAGCAGGACCATGAGCGAGAAACTGCGGTTGCCCGCCGAGGACAGCTACGCGGCCGAGTTGAAAGCGCTCGCCGCCGGCGACAGCGGGCCGCGCCCGCCGGGCTGGGCGCTCTCGCCAAAATCCGTCGTGACCTATCTGATGGGCGGCAAGGCCGGCGACGGCACCGTGATCACGCCGAAATATGTCGGCGACAAGCGGCTGATCGAGACCGCCGTGGCCACGCTCGCCACTGACCGCGCGCTGCTGCTGCTCGGCGTGCCCGGCACCGCCAAATCGTGGGTGTCGGAACATCTGGCCGCCGGCATCACCGGCGACTCGACGCTGGTCATCCAGTGCACCGCGGGCACCGACGAGAACCAGATCCGCTATGGCTGGAACTACGCCCAACTGCTCGCGCACGGGCCGAGCCGCGCGGCGCTGGTGCCGACGCCGCTGATGCGCGCGATGGAAGGTGGAAAGCTCTGCCGCTTCGAGGAACTGACGCGGATGGGCAGCGACGTGCAGGACACGCTGATAACAGTGCTGTCCGAGAAGATGATGCCGATCCCGGAATTGAACACGGCCGTCTACGCGCAGCGCGGCTTCAACATCATCGCCACCGCCAACAACCGCGACAAGGGCGTCAACGAACTGTCTTCGGCATTGAAGCGGCGCTTCAACGTCGTGGTGCTGCCGCTGCCCGACAACGCCGCGCAGGAGGTCGAGATCATCGTCAAGCGCGTCGGCGAGATGGCGCAGAGCCTCGATCTGCCGGCGCCGAAGAACGTCGCCGACGAGGTCGCGCGCGTGGTCTCGATCTTCCGCGAGCTGCGCTCGGGCACGACCGAGGACGGCAAGGTCGCGCTGAAATCGCCCTCCGGCGGGCTTTCGACGGCGGAGGCCATCGCGGTGATGATCGGCGGCATCAGCCAGGCCACGTTCTTCAATGACGGCAAGCTGACGCCGGAGACGCTCGCCGCCAACATGCTCGGCGCCGTCGTCAAGGACCCGGTGCAGGACACCGCCGTGCTCGGCGAGTATCTGGAGACCGTGCTGAAGAAACGGCGTGGCTATGAAGGCTACTACGCGTCGTTGACGGACCTGATCTGACGGATGGCGGGCCACGTCTCCCTGTTCGGGATCCGGCACCACGGGCCGGGATCGGCGCGGCGGCTGGTGCAGGCGCTCGACGACCTCAAGCCGGCTGCGGTGCTGATCGAGGGCCCTGCGGAAGCCTCCGACCTGCTACCGATGCTCGCCGATCCCGAAATGGCGACGCCGGTGGCCTTGCTGGTCTATGCCGAGGACAATCCGGCCAACGCCAGCTTCTTCCCCTTTGCCGAATATTCGCCGGAATATCAGGCCGCGCGCTGGGCAGTACGCCACGGCGCCGCGCTGCGCTTCATCGACCTGCCGGCAGCGGACCGGCTCGGCGCAGCCGGCGGCGACATCGAGGACGAGGCGGCAACGGCCGCCGATGACGACCCGATCAGCCGCGACCCGATCGGCGCGCTGGCGTCAGCAGCGGGCTATGACGACGGCGAATCGTGGTGGTCCGACGTGATCGAGGAGAATCCGGCGTCGGGGCCGGTGTTCGCCGCGGTCGCCGATGCGATGACGGCGCTGCGCGCGGAGACCAAGCCGCTGTCGCCGCGCGAGGCCGCGCGCGAGGCGCATATGCGGATCGAGATCGCCAAGGCGACGAAGGAGTGCGAGGGCGCGATCGCGGTGGTGTGCGGCGCCTGGCATGTTCCGGCGCTGTTGGAGCGCCGCAGCCTCGCGTCGGACCGCGAACTGCTCAAGGGGCGGCCGAAGGCGAAGATCAAGGCGACCTGGGCGCCGTGGACCGCGCCGCGGCTGGCACGCGCGAGCGGCTATGGCGCGGGCGTGGTCGCGCCCGGCTGGTGCGCGCATCTATGGGCCACGCGCGACGGCGGCGATCGCGGCGCGGTGTGGCTGGCGAAGGTCGCTTACGTCCTGCGCGACCGCGGCCATTTCGTCTCGACCGCCTCCGTCATCGAGGCGCAGCGCCTCGGCACCGCGCTGGCCGCGCTGCGCGACCGCCCCTCGCCCGGCTTCGCGGAATTGCGCGAAGCCGCGATCGCCTGCCTGTGCGGCGGCGAGCGCGCGCTCTGGAACGAAATCGCCGCCGAGCTTCTGGTCGGCTCAGGCGTCGGCGCGATCCCCGCCGCCACGCCGCTGGCGCCGCTGCTGGAGGATCTGCAGCGCCAGCAGAAGGCGACGCGGCTCAAGCCCGAGGCGCTGGAGCGGGCGTTGACACTCGATCTGCGCAGCGAGAGCGGGCTGATGCGCTCGACGCTGCTGCATCGGCTGAATGCGCTCGACGTTCCCTGGGGACGGCTGACGGACGCCGGGCGCAGCCGCGGCACCTTTCGCGAGAACTGGCAGTTGCGCTGGGAGCCCGAATTCGCGGTGCAGCTGGTCGAGAAACTGATCTACGGCTCGACCATCATCGAGGCCGCCTCCGGCCGCGTGATGGAAGCGATGCGGGGTGCAGCCGAACTCGGCGCGCTGGCAACACAGGTGCGCAACGCCATGATCGCCGATCTGCCGCGCGCCACCGAATTCGGCATCGCCGCGCTGGAGGAGAAAGCCGCGCTGACCAGCGACTGCGAGGCGCTGCTCGCCGCCCTGCCGCCGATGGCCGATATCCTGCGCTATGGCGAGGCGCGCGCCGGCACCGTCGAGCACCTGGCGTCGCTGATGCCACGCATCGTCGTGCAGGCCGCGCTCGCTTTGCCCTACGCCGCGCGCAACCTCGATGCGGCGGCGGCCGGCAAGCTGCGCGGCGCGATCCTCGCCGCCGACAACGCGATCCAGCTGGCCCAGCTCGAGGCCGGGATCGTGGCGGGCTGGCGTGACGCACTGCAGGCGCTGCTGCGCGACGATCACGCGACGCGGCTCGTCACCGGCACCGCCGCACGGCTGCTCTATGAAGTCGAGCAGCTCACCGCCGAACAGGCCTCTGACCTGTTGTCGCGGATGCTGTCGCCGGGCACGCCGGTGGCCGAAGCGGCCGGATTCTTCGAAGGGTTCTTCGAAGGCGCCGGCCAGCGGCTGATCCACGATGCGGCGTTGCGCGGCGCGGTCGATGGCTGGCTGATGGCGCTCGACGAAGACGCGTTCACGGCCAACCTGCCGCTGTTCCGCCGGGTGTTCTCCGCGCTCGATCCGGCCGAGCGGCGGCGGCTGATGGATGCGCTGTTCGAACGCCGCGGCGGCGGCGCCAAGGGCTATCGGCTGGTGGCGGGCGCGGCGGAGTTCTGGCCGAAGCATCAGGCCCGCGTCATCGAACTCCTCAATTCGGGGGCGCCGCGATGAGCGAGACCGACGAACGCAACCGCCGCTGGACGCTCGCGCTCGGCGTCGATCCCGACCCCGAGGGCGGCTTTGCGCTGTCCGACAGCGACCGGCGCATGTCGGCCGCGCTGACGGCCTTGTACGGCGACGGCGACGACGCGCCGAAGAAAGGCCGCGGCGGCCTCGGCGGGTCGGCGCCGCGCGTCGCAAAATGGCTCGGCGACATCAGGGAGTTTTTCCCCTCGCCGGTGGTGCAGGTGATCCAGAAGGACGCGTTCGAGCGCAAGGGCCTCCGGCAAATGCTGATCGAGCCGGAATTCCTCGCCACCGTCGAAGCCGACGTCAATCTGATCGCCGACCTGGTCGCGCTGCGCGGCGTGATGCCGGACAAGACCAGGGAAACCGCGCGGATCGTGATCGGCAAGGTGGTCAAGGAGTTGATGGAGCGGCTGAAGCGGCGCACGGCCGATGCGATCCGCGGCGCGCTGAACCGCTCGCAACGCACCAACCGCCCGCGCTTCTCGGACATCGACTGGCCGCGCACCATCAAGGCCAATCTGCGCCACTATCAGGCCGAGCATCGCACCGTGGTGCCCGAGCGGCTGATCGGCTTCCTGCGCCAGCAGCGCCGCATCGTCGATCTCGACGAGGTGGTGCTGTGCGTCGACCAGTCCGGCTCGATGGCGACCTCGGTGGTCTATGCCTCGATCTTCGCGGCGGTCATGGCCTCGCTGCCGGTGGTCGCGACCAAGCTCGTGTGCTTCGACACCGCGATCGTCGATTTGACCGAGGAACTGGCCGATCCGGTCGAGGTGCTGTTCGGCGTCCAGCTCGGCGGCGGCACCGACATCAACCGCGCGGTCGCCTATTGCGAGGAGCGGATCGAGCGGCCGACGAAGGCGCATCTGATCCTGATCACCGACCTCTATGAAGGCGGCAATGCCGACGCGCTGGTCGACCGGCTGGCGCGGCTGTCGGTCCGCGGCGTCAACGTCATCGTGCTGCTGGCGCTGACCGATACCGGCCGGCCCTCCTATGACCCCGCGCTGTCGGCCAGGGTCGCCGCCCTCGGCATCCCCGTGTTCGCCTGCACGCCCGATCAGTTTCCTGACCTGATGGCGACCGCGCTCAAGCGCGAGGACGTCGCCGGATGGGCCGCCGATCAGGACATCAAACTGATCCGGGCCGAGGCGTGACCATCCGCCCCATCCTCCGCTATCCCGACCCGCGGCTGGCGCTGCCGGCGCAGCCGGTGACGGCGTTCGACGACGCGCTGCGCGAGCTGGCGCACGACCTGCTGCAGACCATGCGCGCGGCGCCTGGCATCGGCATCACTGCGCCGCATGTCGGCGTCTTGCAGCGGGTCGTGGTGCTCGAACTGGATGCCACTGAAGGCGCGCGGACCTATGTCAATCCACAGATCGTCTGGGCCTCGCCGGAGACGATCCTGCATCGCGAAGGCAGCGTCTCGATGCCCGGCGTCAACGACGAGGTGACGCGCCATGCGCGGGTGCATGTCCGCTACCAGGATGTCGACGGCGGTTTCCACACCGAGGAATCCGAGGGCTTGCGCGCGGTCTGTCATCAGCATGAGATCGATCAGCTCGACGGCATGTTCTGGATCAGGCGGCTGTCGCGCCTCAAGCGCGAGCGGCTGATCAAGCGGTTCGACAAGGGATTACGGAACTGAACGCGCCTGTTAAGATTACATCTTAACTACTTGTTAATTGAGGCTTTGCGGGCGGGAAAGGCAGGGCTTAGCGTTTTGGCCATGCAGCCCGATAACCCGCCGACAGGTGTGTTCCATGACCTATAAATCAACGTTGTTCGCCTCCCTCGGCGCCGTCGCGCTCGTGCTGGCCGCGGGCACGGCATCCGCCGATCCAGGCGCCGCGCGCGGCCCGGGACTTGCCCCGTCGCGCCCGGCCTTCCCTTCCTTTCCCCGGCATCATCACCATCACGGCGGCGGCTTCTTCCCCAGCGGCGTCGTGTATGGCGCGACGAGCGAGGTGCGCGAACCGGTGGTCGAGGCGCCGCCGGTCAGGCGAACGGACGAACTCCGTTACACCTGCGTGCTGGACATTCCCTGGGACTACGTCCATCGTTGCCCGCAATACACCACGCCGCGCTGACTGCGCTCCTTCGTGGAAGGTGAGAGGGATTGAAGCCCGCATGAGCGTTTGCGACATGCGGGCCACCCTGACACCCGCATGTCGCAAGAGCTAATGCGGGCTGCAATGGCGGCAAATCGTAGCGCTGATCGCGCTCATGGTTGATTCCTCTCACGGCTTGCGGCCGGCGACGCCGGTCGCGCAGCCGAAGAAATATTTCGAGAAATCGACCTCGAGGCCGTGACGGCGCAGCATCGCCGCGAGTTCGCCGGCGTCGCCGAAGTTGATACTGTAGGTCCCGATCATCGAAAAATCCTGTGCGCCCCGCAGCAGCGCTCGTTCGACCAGCGGCAGCACGATCTTGAGGTGAAACAGATATAGCGGCCGCAGCCACCAACCCCTGGGATCGGACGCCTCGATCAGCGAAAACACCCCGCCCGGCTTCAGCACGCGCGCAATCAGCGCGGCGAGCCGCGCATGCTGTTCGGCATTGAACGTCTTCAGACCAAAGGTGGAGATGACGAAATCCGCGCTCCCGGGCTCGAGCTCGCTCGCCAGCACGTCGTCCTCGATGAAGGCGATGCGATGGGCGCGATGGCTGTGCAGCCGCTCCATGGCGCGGCGGTGCATGCCGGAGGAGATATCGACGGCGGTGATCGCCCCGATATCGTCGAACCGCTTCAACAGATGCGGCCAGACTTCGCCGGTGCCCAACATCAAATCATAGCCGCGCGCACTTCCTGCCGCTGGCGCCGGCATCGCCGCCACGCATTGCCGCCGCCAGCGCTCGGTAAAGCCGAACGAGCAAATCAAGCTGAAAGTGATGTAGCGGTCCGAGCAGCGGTCGAACACGGCCTTGACGAATTGCGGGTCGTAGATGTCGCTCATGGCGGCTGTCTATCGTCTCCCCTGCGCGCGATGGCGCCGGCGTATCACGTGTTGATATCCGGCCGCGCGCCGGTGGCGCAGGCCTGCTCGACGCAGCGGCTGGCGCGCAGGATGATCTCCTCGGAAAACATCGGGCCGATGATCTGCAGGCCGATCGGCAGGCCCTCGACGAAGCCGCACGGCACCGAAGCGGCCGGCTGGCGCGTGAGGTTGAACGGCCATGTCAGCGGCGTCCAGTCGGTCCATTGCGGGAAGCGTGCGGCGTCGGGCGTATCGATGCCGACGGCGAAGGCGGTGATCGGAACGGTCGGCGTCAGCAACAGATCGTAGTCGCGGTGGAAGGCGTGCATGGTCTGGCTCAGCGCGCGCATCTCGGCATAGGCCGCCTGCAACTCGCTGGCGGAAATATCCTGCGCCGATACGACCAGCCGCAGCAGGCCGGGGTCGAGCGCCGCCAGTTGCCCGCCGTCAAAATGGCGCACCAGCGCGGCATGCGATGCGCCCCAGATCACTTCCAGCACCGGCTGCGCGCCGGAGAGATCGAGATCGACGTTCTGCACCTTCGCGCCGGCCTTGATCAACGCATCGATCGCGGGCTGCATGGCGGCGATCACGGCGGGATCGGCCACCGGGAAACCGAGATCGGGCGACCATGCAATGTCGAGCCCCGCCACGCCGTCATCGAGGCCGTCGAGATAATCGATGCCGCGATAGGGAATGGCGAAGGAATCGCGCGCGTCCGGCTTCGTCAATACGTTCAGCAGCAAGGCGCTGTCGGCGACATCGCGCGACAGGCCGCCATAGACCGCGAGCGGACCCATCGGCCCGAGAAAATTCGGCACCACGCCGTAGCTCGGCTTCAGTCCGAACACGCCGCTGAAGGCTGCCGGAATCCGGATCGAGCCACCGCCGTCGCCGCCGGTCGCCAGCGGCACCACGCCCGCCGCCACCAGCGCGGCCGAGCCGCCGCTGGAGCCGCCGGGCGTGCGCGACGTGTCCCACGGATTGCGCGTGATGCCGGTGAGCGGGCCATGGGTGATGCCCTTCCAGCCGAACTCGGGCGTCGTCGTCTTGCAGAACAACACCGCGCCGGCCTCGCGCAGCCGGGCGACGCCGGGCGTATCCTCGGTCGCTGGCGCCGTCGGCGTCGCATGCGAACCGATGCGCGTCGGCCAGCCCGCAACATGCGCGGTGTCCTTGATCGGGACCGGCACGCCGTCGAGCGACCCGAGCGGCGCGCCGCGCCGCCAGCGTTCGGCCGACTCCGCGGCCATGCGCCGGCCCTGCGCTTCGTCCAGCAGGCAGACGGCATTCAGCGCCGGATTGACCTCGCTCAGTTTCGCCAGCGTGGCGTCGAGCACATCGACCGGCGACAGCTCGCCGCCCGCAAATCGCCGCGTCATATCGCGCGCAGATAACCAGTTCAGTTCGCCGGCCATCGCGGGACTACTCGGCGGCTTGCTGCGCGAGGTTCTGCTCCACCTCGCATTGCAGGATGTCGGTAAAACGGTTGAAGGCGCCGCACAGCGAGATGCGCCAGGTCAGTTCGACGATCTGAGCTTCGGAAAAATGTTCGCGAAGCCGCGCGAAGATTTCATCGCGCGTCTTGCTCCAGTTGTTGTTCACGGCGATGGAATATTCGACAACGAGCTTGTCGACCGCGTCGAGTTCCGGATGATCCGCGTAGTCGAGCAGGCGGTCTGCGCCCTCCTCCGACACGCCCTGGATCGCCAGCTTCGGCGCGTGGTGGGAGACGCAATAGTCGCACTTGTTCAACAGCGACACCGCGACCAGCGCGATCTCCAGATGGCGCTTTGTCAGCGTGCCGCTCTCGGCGAGATCGACCAGCAGCGACCACGTGTGTTTGAAGATCGGCGGCCGGTGCGCCATCACGCCCGCCTGGTTCTCGAACGCGCCATAGGTGGTCATCTTGTCCCATAGCGGCTGCATTTCGGACGGGAGGTCTGCTTTGGTCTTGATCGATACGCGTGACATCGGGGTATCCTGAATGGGGGTCGGTGTTGTGCGGATGCTGGACCTTCACGCCGGACAAATCAATGTTTCGAATGGAGCCATCTGGCGACATTGCAACCAACTCGAAGCATCCCCGCGACGGCGGAGAACGGTATGCCCCGGCTGCTTCCGCATCATTGCGAGCGCAGCGAAGCCATCCATCGCGCGGCAAGCAAGGAGCTGGATTGCTTCGCTGCGCTCGCAATGACGCGGATATAGTTTCGCGATCTCGCGACATGCTTGCCCGAGGTTTGCATCTTCTTTGCCCTCACAGGTCAGAGGGCGCAGGGAAGACCAGGTGCTGGCCGCACCCGCGGTCCCGCGTGCCGTTTGCGCTTTGCAAGAGATGCACACGAGCATACAGGTTCGGCGGAAGCATCCCGGCCTTCCCTGCGCAATGGTTTTACGGCTTATCTCGTGCTCTTCCCGGAGAACGGCTGTTTTGCCTCCGTCGCCTGCGCTCCTTGACGCAGCCTTGGCGCCAGCACCGCGACGCCAGAACCACACGACTTCACCGTACGCCTCAGGCGCGTCCGTCTATCGCGCCCTCAGCGTCCACCGCATCCCACCGCGCGTTCGTGACGTTCGCGAGCGCCCCTCTCATCGGGTGAGACGCGCGGAGTTATGCGACTGATTTGGGGGAGAACGAAAGCGGAATATTTTTGTGAGGAGGGGTTGACGTGATTCTGATAATCCGAAGTGATTTGGCGTGTGAGTTTCGGCAAGGCCCCGACATGCCGGGACTCTAATGCAGCGCTTCCTGCTCCCTCCGCACGCGCACCGCCGGCAGCGTCCCGTCGATCGCGACATCGGCCCAGGTGATGCAGGCATCCTTGGCGACAGGCCGGGTCAGTCGCACATTGTGCGCGAGGCCCAGCGGCAGATATCCCTGCGCCAGCGACGTGCTGGCCGGCGTCAGTTTTCCGAACACCGTATAGCCGCCCTCGCCGTCGAGCATTTCTCCCGCCTTCAGATCATTCTTGGCGGTCGCGGCGACGTCGGCGTTGAAACAGGTGGCGACGCCGGTCGGTTCGCCGCGCAGCGCGATGGCGGCGACGGAGATGCCGAGTTCGAGGCCGATCAGGTGCCACTTCTTGTAGGAACTCATGTAGCGGCCGGACGGATCGGTCACGACGCTGTATTCCTGAAAACAGTTGCGGATGTATTCGCTGTCGCCTTCGAAGCAGACCCAGACGCCTTTTCGGATGTCGTTCGGAATCGGCGCGCCGTCGGCCGCGAGGCAGGACACCACCTCGACCTGTCCCTTGGCTTCGAGGACGCCGCCTTCCGCGCGCGGACGCATCAGGGTAGGGATGTCGTCGACCGATCCCGGCGGGAATGCGAGGCCCTGCGACGGCGCGTGCAGGCCGGTGGCGTTGGCGATCGCGGCGGATTCGATGGCGGGCTTCGAGCCGTCGAGAAACGCGTTGAACATTTTTGGGTTCATGCCGCCGCGCGCGGCCTGCTCGGCGGTGAGCCCCCAGTGATCCCAAACCGTGTCGGGCGTCGACTCCCGGTACTTCGGCAGCCATTTGTGGCCGCGGCCGGCCGCGACCACCGGAAAGCCGCAGGCCCGCGCCCAATCGACGAGATCGCAGGCGAGCGCCGGCTGGTCGCCATAGGCCAGGCTGTAGATCACGCCGGCCTGCCGCGCTTTAAGCGCCAAAATCGGGCCGCAGAACGCGTCCGCCTCGACGGTGACGTTGATGACCGGCTTGCCGGCCGCAAACGCCGCCAGGCAGTGCTCGACGGCGGCGACCGGATTGCCGGTGCACTCGGCGATCACGTCGATGCCGTGAAATTTGACAAGCGCTTCCCAGTTGTCGCCGACATGCGTGGTGTCGTGCGCGAGCGCATCGTCGAGCGACGCCGCGCCGTAGCGCTCGGCGGGCCAGCCGACGCGCTTCAGATTCTCGATCGCGCGCGCCGGCGACAGGTCGGCGATGCCGACGATCTGCACGCCGGGCGTCCGCACCGCCTGATGCAGATACATCGCACCGAACTTGCCGGCGCCGATCAGCCCGACCCTGACGGGGCGCCGCTCGGCGTCGCGCGCGAGCAGTTTTGCATAGAGGTTCAAGATACTCTCCCGTTCCGCGCCGGTGCGCCGGCGCACTTTCGCCTACAAGAAGGCTGTCGATCTGTCGACCAACAATAACGCAAGTTGCCCGCATGAGCACCGCGACATGCGGGGACGGCTGTCCCGGGGTCGCTGCGCTCGCCCGGCTACGATCGTTCGTCCGCCGGAATGAACCGCAGCGTGCCGGCCCGGCGTGTCGGCTTGCCGGTGTCGCTGGTGTGGTTGACGCCGTCGTTGACCGGCACTTCGGCGAAATCGAACGGGCTCACACCGTCGAGGCAGGCCACGTTGACGGCGAACGAATTCTGGTTCGATCGCCGCTGGTGGTGGGTGTAGATGCCGCAGCGCGAACAGAAGAAGTGCTGCGCGGCGCCGGTGTGGAAGCGGTAGCTCGTCAGCACGTCCGCGCCCTGCAAAATCCTGATCCCGCCCATGTCCGCCATGGCGACGACGGCGCCGCGCATCCGGCAGTAGGAGCAGGTGCAGCGGAGGATCGAATTGAAGCCGTCGCTCAGCGTCGCCTCGAAACGCACGGCGCCGCAATGGCACTGCCCGCTCCGAACGTTGGTATCGTCCGCCATGTTGCCTGTATCTCCTGTTCGGATGAATGCTACGCCTGCGCTCTCTTGCCCGTACGTTTCGGCAGCGGCGCGTTGCGCCGTTCGCGCTTGCCACGCGCGATCTCGGTGGCGAGCGCGTCGAGCTTCGGCTCCCAGAAATTCCTGAACCGGCCGACCCATGCATCCACGGCTTGGAGGCCGGCGGCATCCACCGAATAGAGCCGCCGCTGCGCGTCGGCGCGGACCTTTGCAAAACCGCTCTCGCGCAGCACCTTGAGATGCTGCGACACCGCGGCTTGCGTGATGCCGAACTCCGCGCCGATCGCCTCCACCACTTCGCCGGACGCCCTCTCGCCCGAACCGAGCAGTTCGAGAATGCGGCGGCGAACGGGATCGGCGAGGACTTCGAAGGCGTGCATCAGCTTCCGGTTCCGGGATGCGCGATATCGGGCGGCATCTCGCCGCGATAGAACGCGATGGTGCGATCCGATTTCTCCTTTGCCGAGGCCGGGTCGACCCCGCTCGCCACATGCGCCGCGCGCCAGGACTCCCCGCTCTCGCTCATGAACGCCTTGCCTTCAGGAGAAACCATCCATGCCTCGGCGGTCGCGTGATCGACCGAGGCGCCGGTCGCAAGATAGCGCTCCAGCCCGGCGATGGCGAGATCCCAGCCGATGCCGACCGCGCCGGGACCGAACTGATTCCAGTGGTCCTCGATAACGGCCGTGTGCTCGAGCGTCAGCCGCGCCTGGCTGCGTTCCGCGGCGAGCGCGACGTCGATCCAGCTCACCGCACCGCCGAATTCCCATGTGGCGGCGAAATGCGTCGGGGGCTGGCATTCCGTGATGGTGCCGCCCGCATTGCCCTTGAGCTGATATTTTCCGCCCGGTTGCAGATCGCCCTCTATCGGCAGGAACCAACGCGGGATGCGCTCCCTGCTGGTCAGCGCATCCCAGAGATCGGCGACGCTGGTGTCATAGAGCCGCGTCAGCGTCACGGTGCTCGCCGGCCTGCCGTCCTTCTCGAAATGGCGCACCGAGCGCGTGACAAGCCCCAACACCCTCGCGACGTCGATATCCATCCTGGAACTCCTGCATCTTCCAGCGGAAGAAATACCGGTACATACTTATATAAGTCAAGACTTATACTTATAGAGCATCAGCCGCCCGGCTTGACCCTCCGCCTTGTCTTGTAATATCGTTAGTTACATGAGAAGGGACACCCGACTGTCAGGCGTACTGCACGTCCTGCTCCACATGGCGGAACAGAAGGCGCCGCTGACGTCGGAGGCGCTGGCGAAAGCGATGGACACCCATGCGGTGGTGATACGCCGGATGATGTCCGGGCTGCGGGATCATGGCTTTGTCCGGTCGGAAAAAGGCCATGGCGGCGGCTGGACCCTCGCCCGCGACCTTGGAACGATATCGCTGCGCGATGTCTACGACGCGCTCGGCCAACCCTCGCTGTTCGCGGTGGGAAACCGGGTGGAGGCTCCCAAATGCCTGGTCGAGCAGGCCGTGAATGCGGCGCTCGACCAGGCGCTCGACGACGCGGAAGCGCTGCTGCTGTCGCGGCTCGGCAGCGTGACGCTCGCGATGCTGAGCGCCGACTTTCAAAAGCGCCTGGGCGACCGGCGCAACCGCCACCGGCTGGAGATCGCGCATGCCACTTGATACCGCTTCCAGCGCACCGTTCGTGGCGGCCTTTTCCGATCCGGAGGCCGCGGCGCGATATGCGGACGGACCGCCGCGCTTCGTGCCCGGCTTTACCGATCTGCACCGCATGACCCGCATCCTGTTGGCGGAACGGGCCGCGCCCGACGCGCGCATATTGGTGCTGGGCGCCGGTGGCGGCCTGGAACTGAAGGCCCTGGCGGAGGCAGAGCCACGCTGGCGCTTCGTCGGGGTCGATCCCGCCGCCGCGATGCTGCAGCAAGCCGAGCGGACACTCGGGCCGCTCAACGCGCGCGTAGAGTTGCAGCAGGGCTATATCGACGATGCCCCGGACGGCCCTTTCGATGCCGCAACCTGCCTGCTGACGCTGCATTTCCTCGCCGCCGACGAACGCCGGCGGACCGCGCGGGAAATCCACCGCCGTCTCAAGCCCGGCGCCCCCCTGGTGGCCGCCCATTCCAGTTTTCCGCAAGCCGGCGACGTGCGGGCGCGATGGCTGTCGCGCTACGCCGCCTATGCGATCGCCTCCGGCGCCGATCCGGAACTGACTGAGAAAGCGCGCGGCGCCGTTGACGCCCATCTGAGCCTGCTTGACCCGGAACAGGACGCCCGCGTCCTGAGCGAAGCCGGCTTTCGGGACGTCGAGATGTTCTACGCCGCGTTCACCTGGCGCGGCTGGGTCGGCTACGCGTAAAGACGCGGAACCCGCGCGGATCTTTTACCTTCCCAAGGCCTGCAAGAAATTCGCTGGCGGTGTCGGAACGCCGGACGCCCGAACGTCCTTAGCCGAGACCAACCGTGATCGCCGCCCCGGCGCGGCCAATGGAGAGGCCCGATGAACAAGAACACGATCTGCCTGTGGTTCAACCACGACGCCGAAGAGGCCGCGCAGTTTTACGCAAAGACGTTTCCGAACAGCCGCGTCGACTCGGTCCATAAAGCTCCCGCCGACTTTCCCGGCGGCAAAGCGGGCCAGGTGCTGACGGTGCAGTTCACGGTGTGCGGCATTCCCTGCATGGGCCTCAACGGCGGCGACATGTTCAAGCACAGCGAGGCGTTCTCGTTCCAGATCGCGACCGAGGACCAGGCGGAAACCGACCGCTACTGGAATGCGATCGTCGGCAATGGCGGCACCGAGAGCGCCTGCGGCTGGTGCAAGGACAAATGGGGCGTTTCGTGGCAGATCACCCCGCGCGTGCTGACCGACGCGATGGCCCAGGGCGGCGACGTCGCCAAGCGCGCCTTCGCGGCGATGATGCCGATGGGCAAGATCGACGTCGCGACCATCGAAGCCGCGGTGCGGGGCTGAGGCGAGGCGGTTTTTCGTTCGTAGCCCGGGCGAGCGCAGCGACCCCGGGGACCGCTGTTCCCGCATGTCGCTACGCTCATGGCGGGCTACGATCGCCGAAGGACGTTAGCCGCCCGCCATCAGATCCTTCGCCAGCGCCATGTAGGCCGGCAGCGTGACGGGATCGTTGGCGGCGTTGCCGGCCGACGGATGCGAGGCGTAGCGGGCGATCACCATCTCGGCCCTGGGGTCGATATAGAGGCCCTGCCCGTACACGCCGCGCGCCATGAAGGCGCCGTGCGCGTTGTGCGTGACCCACCATTGATGGCGGTAGGACGCGCCGGGCAACGTGGCATAGCCGGCCGGCTTGAACTTTTCGGGATCGCCGCCGCGTGCGACCTCCTCGACGAATGGCGACGGCACGATCTGGCGGCCGTTGAAGCGGCCGTGATTGCGGATCGTCTCGCCGAAGCGCGCGAGATCGCGCAGCGTGGTCGACAGCCCGCCGCCGCCGCTTTCGGTGCCGATGCGGTCGACGTGGTAATGCGCGTCCTCTTCCGCACCCATCGGAATCCAGACGCGATCGGAGAGCAGCTCGGACAGCGTCATGCCGCTCGCGCGCCGGCAGATGAAGGCCAGCACGTCGGTGTTGACGGTCTTGTAGGCGAACGCCCTGCCGTGCTCGCCCTGCTTCTTCTGCGCGCAGAGGAAATCGAAAATGTTGGTGGCGCCTTCGTAGCCCGGCTCGATCGGCGCCATGCCGTTGGCGCGGCGCAAGCCCCACACGTCGGAATTCTTGTCGGTATAGATTTCGGTGTAGACGAGGCCGGTGGTCATATCCATCACCTCGTGCACGCGCGCGTCGCCGAACGCGCTGGCCTTCAGCTCCGGTACGTAGTCAATCACCGGCGCCTGCGGATCGATCTTGCCTTCCGCCACCAGAATGCCCGCGAGCGTGCCGGTGAACGACTTTGTGACGGACATCCCGATATGCGGCTTGTGCGGCTTCAGCGCGCCGAAGTAACGCTCGTAAATCAGCCTGCCCCGGTGCAGCACGGCAATGCCGTCGGTGTAGGTTTCCTCGAGCATTTTCGAGAACGTCATCGGCCGGCCGTCCATGGTGACGGAGGCGGACGCGCCGATATCCTGCTCCGCGCGCGGCAGCACCGACACGGGCCCGGCCCCGCGCCAGACGTTCACCGTCGGCACCAGCTGGCGGATGTTGCTCCAGGCCCAGCGCAGTTCGGGAAAATTGCGGAACGAGCCGTTCTGAAAGGTGATGCGTTTGTCCGGCGGCGGCGGAAAGCCCTGCATGAAGCCGAGGGCTTCGGGATCGGTCTCGGCGGCGGTAGCGGTAGGGCTGGCGGCGGTCGCGGCGGACATCAGGCTCACTCCTGGACAATTGTGCCGTGTCGTAACACGGCATCGCATGGGGTGCAGCCAGCGTTTGCGCCGACGTGACCGGCGCGGCGAGCAGAGTTCGGAGGCCCGGTTGGCCCGGTCGATACAGTCGATGGCCCGCGCTCTTGTTTAACGCGGCGTACCAGGGCGCCCGAGTCGCGCGTTCATCTGCGCGAGATCGCCGCGCTCACCTGCGGCGAGACACAACAGCCGCTCGTGACCCAGCGTGGGCAGCCCTGCCAGCTCAGACTGCAATGGCCGTAGCGTAGGTCATTTCGACACCTCCCTCGAGCATCTGCGGTCCGCGCGCGAGCAGTTGCTGCATGTAGGGCTGCTGGAAATGCGCATCGAGATCAGCCCGGGACGCCCAGCGCTCATACAGAATCCAGCTGGCCGGATCGTTGTTGTCGCGGTGGAGGATGTAGTCCAGGCATCCCGCTTCGGCACGGGTTGGCGCGATCAGCTGCTTGAGGCTTTCGCCAACGAGGTCCTCCATCCCGGATTTGGCTTTCAGTCGGGCAATCACGATCAGTTCGTCAGACACGATGGGCTCCTGTCGATGTTTTGGCGGACTATGCCGCACCGTTCGACGCATCGCTCCGGCAAGGCGCGCCAGAAAACCGGCAATCGCCGACACGGGACCAGCTCAGCTTTTCCAAACCGGCGACCGGTGACGAACCAGCCCCGGCCTGACGTGTTCGGTCACGGACTTGGCGCCATTTGCATATGGGATGGCGGGTTTCGCCGCTGTGACCGGCGTCGACGCCGTCTACCTTGTGGTCATCAACAAGGAGAACAGGCCATGAATACCTCGAACAAGAAGACTGCCCTCGTCACCGGCGCGTCGTCGGGAATGGGCAAGGAGATCGCGAAGCGGCTCATCCGCGACGGCTATCACGTGTATGTGGCGGCGCGCCAAGTCGAGAAGATGCGGGATCTGGAGTCGCTTGGCGCCCAGCCGCTGAAAATGGACGTCACCGCCGAAGCCGAGGTCGAGGCGGCGGTCGCCCAGATCGTCACGGAGCGTGGCGGGGTCGACGTGCTGGTCAACAATGCCGGGTTCGGCCTCTACGGACCCATGGAAGAGATCGGCATGGACGAGGCGCGCTACCAGTTCGAGGTCAACGTCTTCGGCCCGGCCCGGCTGACGCAACTGCTGCTGCCGGCGATGCGCAAGAAGGGGGCCGGCAAGATCGTCGTCATCAGCTCGATGGGCGGCAGGATCTACACCCCGCTCGGCAGCTGGTATCATGCGACAAAGCACGCGCTCGAAGGCTGGTCCGACTGCCTGCGGCTGGAACTCGCGCCGCTCGGCATCGACGTCATCGTCATCGAGCCTGGCATCATCGAGACGGGCTTCGGCGACGTCGTATCGGAGGGGCTGGTGAAGCGCTCGGGGACGGGGCCCTATGCCAAGCTGACCAATGCCGTGGCCACCGCCACGCGCGCAAGCTATGGTAAGAACCAGGCCTCGCCGCCGAGTTTGATTGCCGATGTGGTCGGCAAGGCCGTCGCTGTGCGCCGCCCGCGGACGCGCTATGTTGCGGGCAAGTTCGCCGGCTCCCTGATCGCGGTGCGCTCCTGGCTGGGCGATCGGGCATTCGATCGCATCATCATGAGCCAGATCGGCTGAGGGGGAGGTCCACCATGTCCAGACAGATGGCCGATCGCGTCAAGGTCCCGGTCGCCTTCTGGCGGATACTGGAGGCGCAGGGCATCCCCGCCCCGGCGCTGATCCGGCAGGCGCGATTGCCCTCGATCACGCAACTGCCGGGGCAGATGCTGACGACCGACCAGTATTTTGCGCTTCTGCGCGCGCTCGAAACACTGCAGCCAGACCCCGGGCTTGGGATCAAGCTCATCCGCGATGCCGATACGTCCATCCATCCGCCCTCGAGCCTTTCCGCCTTCTACGCGCGCGACCTACGGGACGGTCTCGAGCGGCTCGCGCGTTACAAGCGCCTCTGCACGCCGGCGGTGCTGAACATCACCGAGGTGGGACGCCAATGTGTCATCGAGCTGGGCTGGGTCCACGCGACCGGACCGGAGCCGGCGATCAGCGTCGATGTCGCCTTCGCCACCATCATCGAACTCGCGAGGCGCGGAACGGCGCATCCGGTGAATCCGCTGCGCGTGGAATATCGCAGGGCAGGCCCGCGCGACGGCCTGTACCGCGACTATTTCCAGGCGCCAGTCAGCTTTGGCGGCGATGCCGACCGCCTGATCCTGGATGCGCTCGACCTGGATCGGCCCTTCCCGGGGCATAACCCCGAACTGGTCGCCATGATGGCGCCGGTCCTCGGCGCTGCGCTCGAGGAGTTGGACCAACAGGCGAACATCGCCTGCCTGGTGGTCTCTTCCCTGAAGCGCAGCCTGCCCAGCGGCCGGCCCGAGCTGAAGCACGTCGCGCGCGACCTCGGGATGAGCGACCGCACGCTTCAGCGGCGGATCACCGAAGCCGGCACCAGCTTCCGCGATCTGCTCGCGGAGGCGCGGCGCGACCTCTCGCAGGTCCTGCTTGCCAATGATGAGGTGCAGATTGACGAGATCGCCTTTCTGCTCGGATATCGCGACTCCAGTTCGTTCCACCGCGCCTTCCGCGATTGGGAGGGCGTTTCCCCCAGACGCTGGCGGGACTCAAACGTCCGTCGCGCTGCGGCTCCAAACGCGGCGGCTCCAAACTAAGGCGCAGAAATCGTGTGCACATGACTTCTCGCAAGCCAGGCGGGCATTGACCCGCGTCGATGTAATGGATATACATCTTATGTATTGTATATCCATACGGAGGCCGCCATGCAAGTCGCCAAATGGGGAAATAGCCTCGCTGTTCGCCTGCCCGCCGCAGTGGTCGAAGCGCTTGGACTGAGGGAAGGCGACGAGGTCGAAATCCACGTTGCCGGCCCGAAAGATTTCGGCGTCGCGCGAAAACCCGGACGCGACGAATTGTTGAAACGGCTGCGCGCCTTCCGCGGCCGCCTCCCGGCGGATTTCAAATTCGACCGGGACGAGGCGAATGCCCGCTAGCTTCTTCGACACCAACGTCCTCGTCTACCTCGCGTCCGGCGACGCCGCGAAAGCCGACCGGGCGGAAGCGATCATCGCCAGCGGTGGCTCGATCAGCGTGCAGGTGCTGAACGAGTTCGCCAACGTCGCGCGCCGGAAAATGCAGATGACCTGGGATGAGACGCACACATTCCTCGACATATTGCGCGGGCTGCTGACGGTTCATCCGATCACCATCGAGATTCATGAAGCCGGACTTCGAATTGCCGAACGATACGGCCTGTCGATTTATGACTCGATGATCGCCGCCTCCGCACTCGACGCCGGTTGCGACACGCTTTGGTCGGAGGACATGCAGCACGGTATGAAGCTCGACGGGGGGTTGCGGATCGCTAGTCCGTTTCGGGGGGCATAGTTTGCCGCCTCAAACCAATCCACCTTACAACTCATTGCTTGAAGCAATGCTGACGGTGCCATTCTAGAAAATGCGGATGCGGCCGATCCGAAACACGCGAAGGCGCGATTGCGCGACCGGACTTGTTGATGATCGATTGTATTTCCTGCGGATTATTTGCCTGTCGTGAGATCAATATCTTCAAATCGTCGGCCAAGCTAATGAGCCCTCGATCAAACATCCAATGCGCGGTACCGGAAAGTGCGATCCCATTACTGACAATATCCGGCCCGCTCGCTTCCACGGGCCGAATATGTGCGGCTGCGACTTCCGCCCGCCCCCGCCCATTGATCAGCTTTAGCCCCGTGACGGCGCAGCGTTCGTCATAGGCACGCAGCACGACGCGGCGAAAGACTCGATCGCGCACTATCCTCGACACAGTAAAGCTAATGCGGTCGCGCTGTTGATCGAACGTAAAGGGTGCCTGCTCCTCGTTAAAGCCAGGCCGCGGCATTTCATTGTCGTACCGCGGCAACAAAGGCGACCTTTCCTCGAATCCGAACTCGATTATCCTTTTAAAATCTTGGGGGGAAACCGGACGAACCGCGGATTGAGCGCGACCTGAAATCCGCCCGTGCTCGTTTAGAACACCATGCTCGATTGGTCCCGTCGCTCCGCTGAATGAGACGGGATTAGCAAAATCGAGATAGCTGCCGGGCTCAATCAACGCGAGATACATCGCCGGAGCACCAGGATCGGGAATAACCTCTCGAACTTTGGCAATTGCAAAGTAGCCGCGCGTGTCGGCGACCTTGCGTGGTTCGTAATAGATAATCCAATCGCCTACGCAGCCTTCAACGCGACGCAGATATTGACGGGGAAATTGATACTGTTCAGCCGGACTGTCCTCGTAGATCGAATCTGATCGATGGACAAAGACCCCAAACCCCATGGCTTTATCGAGCCCTTCCGACGATCAGTCCCTAATACAATTCCTCACTCCCACTCAATTGCCTCCGAAGGATCTATATCTTTGGTGTTACTGGGCAAATTAAACGCGAACAGTCCAAAGCACCGCCGACGAGACCGTCGCGATCCGTCGCTTCTGATTCCACAGAAATATTTCTCTCGCGGCGCGATGCTTCAATATCACCACCTATCGACCTCTATTGCGTTGCCCTGACGGCGAGGACCTTGCCAATCTAGCTCTACTGTTTGCTGGAACAGAAATCTCCCACCGCGCATGGTTGTCGCCTGAAGAATACAAACCCTATATCAGGCTACGCGCGAACGCGCACAGAACACACGCAGGATCAGGTACAAGTGGGAGAGCGAACAGCTCCGTGACTTCGTGCTGTTTGGTCAATATACCTCCGAAAGAACTCCACGAGGCCCGCCTGATCCGCAACGCCGAACAGAGGCCGCCGTCATTGCGCGAGGGTATAAGCTGGGGCTCCGATTCGGCACGCGGAAGACGCGCAGTTTGGGAGTCCGGAAAATTGAAAGAACCGATCCGGAATGAGACGCTGCTGCTGGCTATTATTTCCGGCTTGATCGCCTGGTCGCTTGCGATGGCCCTGAAAACCGTGATTACCGGCTGGTAGAATGGCCAAGAAGCGTATTTTCAACGACGAATTGTGTTGGCTCATTTCTGAAGAGCTTGATGGGGGAAAGGAGCAAACCCGCACAGCGCTCGCCGTAGTGCCGGATGAGAAAGACGGCTGGAAAGTCGTTATCTCCAAAGGAAGCTACAAGTATTGGACGGCCGCCGACGAACAACGGCTAGTCGACATCCAACGTAGGCTGCGTATGTTCTACGAACTTTGGTCCTACGTTGCAGCACGTCAAACCCGAAGACGGAGGACAAAGGATGTCCGTCCCATTCAAGCCGGGTGACCGGGTACGTTTGAACGATTTCGGTATTTCACGCTGTCCACGAGCAAGGGTCCGCAAGGGCGTGGTAGTTACCTCCACTTTAGCCCGAAGCCCGAGCATGTCTCCGACCGTTTTGGTTCGATGGCAACAAAGTGCCCACAAGAGTTCATAATTACTACTTCGATATCGACGAATGCGATAGAGGCCCGGCGTCTTGAACTTCATCGGCTCAGTCACACGTCCGGCAAAATGCGAGACCACTTGGGTCAATCCGAACAGCTCGAAATGGCTGATCAGGAAGATGCTTATGGCACTGATGGGTTGGGCAGCTCCCGGCAGATCGGCCCGTGCAGCCAGTCTCAGATCGCGCAGGCCATCGATCCATCGGCAAAGCGCGAGCAGGAAAAAGCGGGCGCGGTCTCAAGCAGTAACGCAAGCGCCGGCGCGACCGCGGTCGGCAGCGTGAAGTCGAGTATTTCGAGCAGGGCGTGCGGAGGCGCTTCCGGGCAGGCATCGCCGATCGATTCCAGCACCTCCGCGATCGCGACGACGGCTGCCCAGGCGGAGATGCCCGGCGGCGGATTCCGGCGGGCGATGTCGAAAGCGCGATCGCGCGCATGCGGATCGGCCCTGTCCGCGGAGATCGAGAAGTATCCCCGCTTCAGAATTGCCGCCTTGGCCAAACCGCTGGCCCCGCACAAGCGGCGTCGCCGCACCAACACCGAGGTCGCTGCGGCGAAAGCCGCAAGAAGACGCCCTAAGACCGTTCGGGCGACTCGGGCTATCAAGTTATGAAAGAGGCGCGCTAACAGGCGGCATCAATTGCGCGAGTTGGTTCGAAGCACTTGACGGAACCTGCTGCATCGACGGTCAGAAGAGCGAAAGAGAGCGCAGCGCGCGCAACGGAAAATTCAGGTACCCCGCGCAGCTCTTCTAGCGCCTGCATTTCCGGCGCTAAGCCCGACCAACGCTACCTCATGCGTGCAGGGGTTTCCATGCCCGCCTTCGCGAGCTCTTTCAGTGGAAGCGCTGATCCAGACAGCGGACAAGCTGCTGTGCGAAAGCTGGAACGAGCGGATGTGGGCGGACGGCGAGCCGATCGATCCGTCTCCGAGCGTCGACCAGGCCGTCAACGGCGGCTTCGCCTGGCTCGAGATCGAGTGCTCGCGCTGCAAGACCAAAGCGGGACGTCCATCTGGCCGCGCTGCGCCATCCGCCGACCACATTTGTCCACGACCAATTCCGCCTCGCCCGCGGGATCTTTGCACCCTTCAACGCTCAAGGAACCGATCCTTCGCGGAAAGAACGGCGCCGGTCTCGTCGCGCGCCGTGAAGACGACGTCGCCTTGACCGACGGCATCGGCCGTCAAGGTTACACGCAGCGTAGCGGAAGTTTCGGGTCCTACCGATATGGACGATTCGCTTCGGCCTCCCACGATGGCGAGCTTCGCGTCGGAGCCGCTGATGGAAAGCGCATAGGTATGCGCGGCGGCCGACTTGTTCAGAAGTTTCAGCGTATATGCGTTGCGCAGCGAGCCGTCCGAAAGCCTGATCGCGACGGGATCGCGGTCGTGCTGCACGGAAAGGGTCGCCGTTGCCTTGGTGCCGATACCGAACGAGATTGCGGCGACCATCGCAACGCAGGCTGCCGTCAGGCCTATCGTTTTCGGTCTCACCATCCGATTGACGGGTCGCTCGGCTTTGCGGCCCCGCTCGATGTTGTTCCAGCTTTCGTAGTCGATCAAGCCGCGCGGCCGACCGAGCTTCTTCATCACTCCGTCGCAAGCATCGACGCACAGGCCGCAATTGATGCACGCGAAGTTCGGCCCTTCGCGGATGTCGATTCCGATCGGGCATACCGTGACGCATTGGCCGCAGTCTACGCAGTCGCCCGCAGGATTGCCCTCGAGGCGGACCGCGGCGGCCTTCTTGGCCGACATCCGCTGTTCGCCGCGATAGTCGCGATAGTTGACGGTGTAGGCCTCCGGGTCCCAGATCGCGCCCTGCAGGCGCGGCCATGGGCACATGAAGGTGCAGACCTGGTCGCGTGCGAAGCCGGCCAGACCGTAGGTGGTCCCGGCGAATACGAGGATCCATGTCAGCGCGTTGACCGAGACGTCTCCGGACGCGAAGCTCCGCAGCAACTCCGGCGCGTCCGTAAAATAGAAGATCAACGTGCCGCCGGTCGCGAACGAGATCAGGAGCCAGGCCGCATGCTTGGCGACTATCTGGGCCGTCCGCTTCGGGGTCAAAGATGCGCCGATGTTCATCAGGCGCTGGCGTCTATCGCCTTCGATCAAACGTTCGACCAGGAGGAACAGGTCGGTCCAGATCGTCTGCGGACAGGCGAAACCGCACCACAGGCGGCCGGCCACGGCGTTCGTGAGGATCAGGACGGTCGCGGCGAGCACCAACAGGCCTGTAACCAGATAGAGATCCTGCGGCCAGAGCTCGACGAAGAATGCGTACAGCCGCCCGTTGGCGAAATCGAGCAGTACCGCCTGGTCGGGCGCGTTCGGTCCGCGGTCCCAACGGAGGAACGGCGTGACGTAATAGATGGACAGGGTCAGAAGCAGGATCGCCCACTTGAGCCGGCGGATCCTTCCCTTGACGGCCTGCGGCACGACGGGCTGTCCTGCGCCGGCAGCGGCGTTGGCTCGGGTCTTGCCTCGGTTCTCGGCTCGGGTCTTGGCGTGGTCGATCTCGATGGTCAGGGCCATGGCGCGGTCAGTTCGCTGCGCCGAAGCCGGAAAAGGGCGGGACCGTCGTCATTATGACTTGCGGAAACACTTGGAACACTGCGACCTCCGATCAGGCAGGGAGCGTCGCCCCGCTCCAGGCAAGATCTCAGATCCGCGCAGTCGCGGCGTTGTCGGGGCGCAAACTCGAAGGCGAACGCACCGCCACCGCCCGGAGTCGGCGGGAGCTCAGTTCACGGCGGCGAACCCGAGCGAAGCCTTGACGTCCGGCGAAATCATGTCGGGGGTCCAGGCCGGCTCGAAGGTCATCGTCACATTGGCGACGACGACCCCTGGGACGGCGGAAGCGGCCGCTCGCGCTCCCTCTTTCAGGAAACCGGTCGCCGGGCACCCCGGGGTCGTGGCGGTCATGGTGATCTCGACGGCTCCGGCATCGACGGCGATGTCGTAGACGAAGCCGAGATCAACGATGTTCTCGCCGAGTTCCGGATCGATCACGACCTGCAGCGCCTCCCGCACGCGACCGGCAAGGTCTTCGGTCATGACGGGGCCCGGACGGTCAATTCGTACGTGACGTCGTCTTGGGTGAAGCCGCCAAGCCAGCGGAAACCGCGCTTCTCGAGTTGCGGAAGCAGAAAGACGGGCTCCCGTCGCAGCAGAGCGGACAGGGTTTCGCCGGGGTTGAGTTTTTCGGCCGCCGCGAGAATGCGGACCATCGGCTCCGGAGGATCGAGGTCGCGGGCATCGAGCGAGACGACCGGTTCCGGCCATCCGTCGAAGTTCGAGCCGACGGCCGCGACCGTCGTCGCCTCGTTCGGCGAACAGGCCGGCGTGAACAGGACTTCCCACTCACCGCCTTCCAGCGCCTGTTCGGTGTGTCCGAATCCCTTGCTCTCCATTACAGCGAACAACGGAATCGGCTTGAAGGTCGCGTAGAGGCGCATGCCCTGCCCCGGCGCGAGGCCTTCCAGCGCCGACATGATCGCGGAGAACGGCTCGCCACCAGCGCGAAGAATGGGGCGGACGTCGACGTCGATGTACTGGGTCATAGTGATCCTCTCTTAGTTTCTGGCGAACAACAGGCATGGAGCAACGGCGCCGGCGGGGAGTCGCAACTGTTTCTCGACGTCGGCCAGTCTCCGGATCCGGACGACCTCGCGGACGATGCCGACGGCGCCGATGGTCATGGCGAAAGCCGCGATCCGGAATGCGAACGGCTCGGCGCAAAGTATCGACAGCGTCCCGGCCCAGACGGAGAGATAATAGATCACGAACCACTTCGTCGCCCGCCCTTCCGCTACGAGATCCTGAACGCGCGGTGTCGGGGCCCGGCCCATGACCGGACCGTACGTCTCAAGCCAGGTCAGGAAGGCGACGATCTTGTAGAGCTTGGCGAGCACCAGACCCGACAGCCAACCGAACACGGCAAGGAACGCGACGGCGCCGAGATGTGCCGCGAAGGTGTCCGCTGCGACCAGGCACACCCCCAGCAAGGCGGTCGCCGCCAGACTCATGAAGGACAGTGTGGCCATCCGCATGTTGAGCTCAAGCTGTCTGCGCTTGCGGGCGCGGAAGATGGCGGCGACGTCGCGCCCATAGAGCGCCGCGCACAGGAGACCTAGCACCGCCGCGGCCGAGAGGACGGCGTTCAGACCAGTCGCGAGGCCGATCGCGAGCGCTCCGCCCAACACCGTCAACGCGACGGCGAGCGCGCCGGCGATGAGCGTGACCTTGGTCCGGCGGTCGTCGGGATCGGGAGCCAGCATGAACATCGACAGCAGGCGGTAGCTCACGCCCATCGCCGTCAAGGTCAGCCAGCCGCCGAGACCGGCGATGGCATGCAGCGGGATCCCGCTCGCGAGGACCGCGTCGCCAAACGATCCGCCCCATCCGCCGAGAGCGAAGGCCAGGACGCTCCCGAAGGCGGCGGTCGCGACGAGCGACGCCAAGCCGGCCAGCACGAAGCGCGCCGGCCCCGTCGGACGCAGCCATGCCGTGAGCCCGAGGTCGACGACGACCAGACCGAACCCTGCGACGAGCAGAACGGCGCCGAGCGGCAGCAGCCACCGCGTCGGCGGAAGGCGTCCGCCCAAGGACAGGAAACCGGCGATCAGCGCGCAAAGTCCCGCGACCAGCAGCAGCAGCGCAGGGAGCGCGGACTTCTCGGAAAACAGGGGCTTGGCGACGAGGACCGGGACGAACTGGAACAGGGCCCCGCACATCGCCAGGCTCAACCACCCGATGCAGACCGCGTGAACGAGAACGAGCGTATCGGTCGACGCGATGTCGGCGGCTGGGTATCCGACGCCAGCCACCATGAGACCCAGCGCGACGAACAGCCAGACGAGCGCCGCGGCGAAATAGGTCATCGTCCACCGGGATATGCTGGCGCCGATCAGCATGATCAGAACTTTCGCAGGCGACAGAGAAGCGGCGCGTAGGCGACCGCGAAGCCGAAGAAGGCGAACGTCCACGCGACACCGGAAACCGTCAGGAGCGGGACGGAATGCCCCGGCTCGAGCGCGGCGCAGACGCGCGTGAGCGCCGCGACCACGATGGCCGCGTAGACGGCTTGAACGAGCACGGAGGCCTTCAGCGCCTGACCGGTATGACCGAGCGAGGCGCGCGTCATCACCGCGAGCGTCATCGATCCGATCGCGCCGCCGGTCCAGGCGTGCACGCCGGCACCTGGAGCGACCAGATCGACGGCCGACAGCGCGGACAGAAAGAAGCCGACGGGCACGAAGGCGTACGCCACGTGCAGGATCAGGACGAGACGGTCGGAGAAGGTCCGTTCTCCCGCCCAGCGGACCAGACGGATCAGGTGGAGCAGGCCTCCGATCGCGAGCGCTGCGGACGTCGGCCGGCCGAAGGGGGCGATCACCCATGCCGCCATGGCACAGACGCCGGCGACCATCGCGACAGCGTCGAAGCGGTCGAAGGGAACAGGAAGCCGCCCGGGAGCGCGGCGCGCGAGCCAGTTGCGCGTGAAGCTCGGCACGATCCGCCCACCGATGACGCAGACCAGCGTGACGACCAGAGCGATGCCGGCCCGAGTGGAATACTCGGCGAGCCCGGTGACGTGAGCTTCGATGTGGAATGCGACGTTGGCGACGGCGAGCGACGAGACGATCGCGACGACCTTCAGATTGTTCCATTTGCGCCCGGCGACGATTTCGCGCGCGGCGGCGGCGGCGAGAAGAACCAGGAAGGCGGCGTCGATCGCGAGCGCGGCCTGCCAGCCGATCGCATCGGAGAACGACGTCGCGGCACGGCCCGCAACCCAGGATCCGAACAGCACCGCGAGCGGCGCGCCCTGGATCGGCAGCCGTCCCGTCCAGTTGGGGATCGCTGTCAATAGGAAGCCCGCCACGACGGCGCTCACGTAGCCGAACAGCATCTCATGAACGTGCCAGTCGCGCGGCGCGAACGCCGTCGGCAGCGAGAGATGTCCGGAGAACATCGCCAGCCACAGCGGAACCGCCGCCCCGGCATAGGCGGCGGCGAACAGGAAGAACGGCCGGAAGCCATGCGACAGCAGCGCCGGTCCGCTGTAGTTCCTCAACTTCTGCATCGTCGCCATGGGCGTCCTTCCCGATCGAATTGACGCCAGACTAGACGCGGGCCGTCGGGCACTCTTTGTCGGGGCGCAAACTAGCGCTTACTTCGTCGATCTATTTGATGCACGACAAAGAGCGGGTCCGCGCATCGTCTATCTTCCGGCCGTCAGCAACGGAGGACGGGATGCGGATTTTCGAGAGACTGCGCGGCAAGGAGCGGAACGAAAGCGGCATCGAGCGCAGGCTCGTCGAGACCGTATTTACCGACCTGCTCGGCCCTGGCGATGAACAGGTTCTCACGCCGGTCGTGGCGGCCGGCGCCAAGCCGAACTGCTGCTCGTGTTGCTCGGCGGAAGCCGAAAACCGGTAAGGCCCTGCAATGTCCGCGTCGAATGTCGCCAGGCATTTCTTCGATGCCGCCATCGAAAAAGCCGATGCCACCGGGCTCGACCGCGACGGCTTGTGCCGAGCACTGCTCGGCCTCGTCGTTTCGGAATACCTGAAGACGCGCGACGTGCCCGACGTGCAGGCCGAGCTCCGCTTCGTGGCGGACAACTGCGATCCGGACACGGACTTCGCATTCATGCGGTCATAACCGCGCAGCAACTTGCGCTAGATCAAGGCAATCTCGCCGCCAATCCGACAAGCGACGGCGGATGCACACTCCCGCTTCCCGCGACGGATGGCTTCCGATCGCGCTCGCTCCCCGACGATTGCGACCTCGAACTCGGAAAGATCCGCAATGCCGGCATCAAGTCGCTGCGATTCCCGTGCTGCCGCAAATCTGGTCTTTGGTACAACGTCTGGACGGACGAGGCGGTGCTCGTCCATCCCACGCATTGGCGGTCGTGGCGGCTATAGCCCGCCGGTCACTTCGAAGCGGTCTTGCTGGCTTCGAGCTTGTCGAAGAGGATCGCGAACACCTGTTTGGCCTTGCCAACCTGCGGGACGGCTTTGGCCTGATCGAGGTTGGTGGGGGATCCGACGACGACCATCGCAACCATGCCCATTCCGTAATGCGGCAGGCACTTCACGCCGTAAATGCCATCCTTGTCGAACTTCACGACGACGTCCTCGCCGTTCTTGCCCTGGAACTGGGTGGCGCCGTCCGGCAGCATGCCCTTGATGGATTCCGCGTTGTGGCCCTTATCGGTCGAAACGAACTTGACGGTATCGCCGGGCGCGATCTTCACCAGGGCCGGCTCGAATACCATCATGGCGCCGTCACTTCCCTTGTTGAGCATCTTGACTTCGCTCTCGGCAGCCGCGGCGGCGCCGGCCGACATCATCAAAATCGCCGCAGCGGCGGCCAGTATCGCAGTCTTCCTCATTGCCGTTTTCCTTCGAATTCACTCCCGGGAAGGCCGGGCTCCTGAAGGAATAACATAGGCGCATCCGGTCTTCCGGAGATTGAGCCAGCGCAACTTCCCGGCGGGTTCCCTGGGGTAAGATCTGCCAACGGCGTTGAGGCTTGCATGGGAGCCGGATACTGTCCGTCGCGACCCGAGGAAAGAAATCATGGCTTCTGTCGACCGCTCCCTGGTCGCAAATCTTCCGATGTTCGCCGGCCTGTCTCCGGCTGAGCAGGACGAACTGCTGCGCGAAGCGCGCTCGATCCGCTACACCAAGGGCAGCGCGGTGTTCGATCAGGGCGCCCAGGCCGATCGTTTCTTTCTGCTGCTGCACGGCCACCTCCGCGTCGAAAAGACGACGCCGCAGGGGCAGCAGACGGTCGTGCGCTACGTCTCCGCCGGAGAACTCTTCGGCGTGGCGCAGGCCATGAACATGACGCACTACCCCGCGACCTCGGTCGCCGCCGTCGACAGCATCGCGCTGGCTTGGCCGTCGTCGTCGTGGCAGCGCCTGATCGTCAAGTATCCGACGCTCGCGGCGAGCGCGCTCCAGACGGTCGGCAGCCGACTTCAGGACACGCAGGCCCGGGTCATCGAGATTTCCAACGAGCAGGTCGAGCAACGGGTCGCGCATGCGCTGCTCCGCCTGGCGAAGCAGGCCGGTAGGAAGGTGGACGCCGGGATCGAGATCGACTTCCCGATCAGCCGTCAGGACATCGCGGAGATGACCGGAACGACGCTGCACACCGTCAGCCGCATCCTCAGCGCCTGGGAAGGCGAAGGACTGGTCGAAGGCGGGAGGCAGCGCATCGTGCTGCGCGACGCGCATCGGCTGCAGGGACTGGCCGAAGGCGAAGAAGCCATCCAGGTCCGCAGGCGCGGACCTTAGGCTAGGCCGCCGCTTCCAGAATTCTCGGAAGAAAGACGGCCGCGTCGACGCCGTGTTCCTCGCACGCTTCGTCGATCGAATGGAAGGCCGCGATCGGGCAGCCCACGCAGCGCATCCTGAAATCGAGAAAGACGCGGATCGTGGACGGCCATCGGCGCATCACGTCGTCGACGGACCATTCGCTGGTGGGGCGGGAATTTTTCATGCCGCCACGTTGACCGCTTTGGGCCGAGAGATCTTTGCTCCGGCGCAAACTCCCCGACGAGGCCTCGACCTCCGCAAACATCCCGAACGTTGCTCCAGCGCAAAGATCGTAGCGCCCGAATGCACCTATCGAATTGCAACGACCAACCGATGGAGAGCGACATGCTCACGCGTAGGACTGCTTTGATGGGGGCCGCGATCGCGGCGTTGATGATGACCACGCCGGCGCTCGCCGGCGCCGCGGACGATCTGAAGCTTCCGCGCGAGAAGGTGACGCTCGTGGCCCCGCCCGCCGTACACCCTCACGAACAGGCGACCAAGTCCGGTCCGAAGATCGTCGAGTTCAAGCTGACGATCCAGGAAAAGGAAGTCGTCATCGACGCGGCCGGCACCAAATTCCACGCGATGACCTTCGACGGCTCGATGCCGGGCCCGATGATGGTGCTGCACGAAGGCGACTACATGGAGTTGACGCTTGTGAATCCGGCAACGAACTCCATGCCGCACAACATCGACCTCCACTCGGCCACCGGAGGCCTCGGCGGCGGTGCGCTGACCCACGTCAATCCCGGCGAACAGGTGGTGCTGCGCTGGAAGGCCACCCGCCCGGGCGTCTTCGTCTATCACTGCGCGCCGGAAGGCATGATCCCCTGGCACGTCGTCTCCGGCATGCACGGCACCGTCATGGTGCTGCCGCGCGACGGACTAAAGGACGCGGCGGGCAAGTCGCTGCGCTACGACAAGATCTTCTACATCGGCGAGAACGATCTCTACGTTCCGAAGGACGCGGACGGAAAGTACAAGACCTACGAGACGGTCGGCGAGTCCTATGCCGACACCACCGAGGTGATGCGTAAGCTGATTCCGACCCACGTCGTCTTCAACGGCAGCGTGGGATCCCTGACCGGGAAGAACGCGATGACCGCGAAGGTCGGCGAGACCGTCATGATCGTGCATTCCCAGGCCAATCGCGACACCCGGCCCCATCTGATCGGCGGTCACGGCGACTACGTCTGGGAGACCGGCAAGTTCAACAACCCGCCGGAGAAGGATCTCGAGACCTGGTTCGTCCGGGGCGGATCGGCGGGCGCGGCGCTGTACACCTTCCGTGAGCCGGGAATCTACGCCTACGTCAACCACAACCTGATCGAGGCCGTCGAACTCGGTGCCGCTGCCCACTTCAAGGTCGAGGGCAAGTGGAACGAGGATCTGATGAAGCAGGTCACGCCTCCTGGCCCGATCCCGCCGGATAAAGTCGGCGTCGCCGAACCGGTGGCCGTCACCCGCTAAGTGGCGCCGGACGCGGCCCGCGGTTCACGCCGCGGGCCGTTCATCTTAAGGAGCCCCCGTCATGCTGATGTTGATGAAGATGAAGCTCGCGATGCTCGCCGGCGCGGTCGCGGCACCCGTGCTCGCCACCGCCCTAGCGCCTGCCTCCCAGATCGATCCGGACGGGATGGTCCGCCTGACCTCCGTTTCGTTCAGCTACCGCGCCGCCGGCGACTTCTCCCGAAGCGGCAAGCCCGTCGAGGGGCCGCTGCGCGATGTCGAACTGCATGCGGACCTGCTCGTCATGAAGCGTCAGGTGACGGTCGCGGAATACGGCCGATGCGTCGAGGATCTAGCCTGCCCAAGCGTAGGCTCCCCGTCCGAGCGCCAAGACGTTCCGATGGTTGGGGTCAGTTGGCACGATGCTTCCGCCTACGCCGCCTGGATCTCTCGGAAGACGGGCGTCGAGCACCGACTGCCCACGGACGAGGAATGGACCTTCGCCGCGGCCGAGAAGGCGCGCGACGAAGCGCTCCCGCTGGTGGATCCGGCCGATCCCGCCCAGGCGTGGATTGCGCGCTACGAAGTCGAATCGAACCGCTTGAAGCCGGCGGATACCTCTCCGCAACCGGGCGGTACGTTCGGGACCAATAGTAGGGGCCTCGACGACTTGGCCGGCAACGTCTGGGAATGGACGGATACCTGCTTTTCGCGTGTCGCTCTGGAGGGGAAGCGCGAGCACGTGACCAACACCAATTGCGGCGTACGTGTCGTCGAAGGTGCGCACCGAGCCTACATGACCGACTTCATCCGCGACCCGAAGTCCGGAGGCTGCGCGGCCGGCGTCCCCCCGACCAACCTCGGCTTCCGCCTCGTCGTCGAGCGTCCGTCGTCCGCTGTCGCCGGCGCGGTCCGCGGCGTCTCCAGGTTGCTGCGGCGCGCCTGACGTTCTCGAGCCAGGTGCCGTCCGATGTATGAATGGGTGAAAGCGCTGCACATCTTCGCAGTGGTTCGCTCTGGTCTTCGCCCTATCCGGCGTGCACGGCGTCCTCTCACGATGGGTCAAGACTTCGGCGCCGACCGGGCGAGGAGAAGCCCGAGCAGCTACCGAATCGTCGGCGCGCTTCCCGTTGCGACATTGGCGGCGGTCGTCGTCCTCGTCGCCGTCAAGCCGTTCTGACGCGATCCAGTTTGAGCTGACGCAACGAGCGCACTGCCCGATTCGGGCATTCATGACACTGACAAAGGACAGTTTACATGCGCTCGGAACTCGCTCGGCGGTACGGTCAAGACCGGCTTCCCCGCTACACCAGCTACCCGACGGCCCCCCACTTCAACACGTCGATCGGCGAAGCCAAATATCGCGGTTGGCTGAAATCGATCTCGTCGCGGCATGCGGCTTCGATATACGTCCACGTGCCGTTCTGCCGGTCGATGTGCTGGTACTGCGGCTGTCACACCTCGGTCACCAAGAAGGACGACCCGATCGCCATCTACGCTTCGGGCGTGCGCACCGAAGCGCGGCTGGCCGCGGAGGCCATCGGCCATCGGCAGCCGATCTCGCACATCCACTTCGGCGGCGGCACGCCGACGATCATGACGCCGGAAACCTTCGCCGACCTCGTCGGCGCGCTGCGCTATTCGTATTTCGTGCTGCCCGACGCCGAAGTGGCCGTCGAGATCGACCCGCGCACCTTGACCGAGCCCATGACCGAAGCCCTTGGCTTCAGCGGCGTGAACCGCGCCAGCCTGGGCGTGCAGAGCTTCGATCCGGCTGTCCAGCGCGCGATCAACCGCGTGCAGAGGTTCGATCAGACCGCCCGGTGCGTGGAGGACCTCCGCCGCAACGGCATCGGCCGGCTGAACTTCGATCTACTCTACGGCCTGCCGCTACAGACGGTCGACTCCTGTCTCGACACCGTGGCGCGATGCATCGAGCTTCGTCCGGACCGCTTCTCCGTCTTCGGCTACGCGCACGTGCCCTCGTTCAAGAAGCACCAGCGCAAGATCGACGAGTCCGCGCTCCCCGACAGCACCGAACGGCATCTTCAGTCGGAGGCGATCGCGGAAGCGCTCGTCGAGGCGGGCTACGTCCGCATCGGTTTCGATCACTTCGCACTCCCTGCGGACGAACTCGCGGTCGCCAAGCGCGAGGGCCGGCTGCGACGGAACTTTCAGGGCTACACCGACGATGCCGCCGAAACGCTGATCGGCCTCGGCGCGAGCGCGATCGGTCGGATGCCGCAGGGCTTCGTGCAGAATGTGGTCGCGACCCGCGATTACCTGTCGCGCATCGCCGAGGATCGTCTCGCGACCGCCAAGGGCTACGCGTTCACCGGCGACGACCTCTTCCGCGCCGACATCATCGAGCGCGTCATGTGCGACATGGCCGTCGATCTGTCCAAGATCGCCAGATCGCACGGCCGGGATCCGAATGCGGCCGTCGTGGATCGCTCGCGGCTCGAAAGCCTCGTCGCGGACGGTGCGGTCACCGTGAACGATGATCTGATCGCGATGAGCGGCGGAGCCGAATTCCTGGTGCGAAGCTTGGCCTCGACGTTCGACGCTCATCTCTCCCGCTCCACGGCGACCCACAGCCGGGCGGTCTGAAGCGCGGATCGAGATCGCTCACCGCGCGACCTCCGCCCTGACCTCGAGCATGTCCCGGCAGGGGTCGCACCTGTAGACGTAGATCGGCGGTCGCAGTCCAATTTGAGGTAGCTTTCCGAGAAGTCTAGCCTCGATCCCGCACTTCGGGCACTTGAGTGGCGCAACATTCGCGGAGCGCAACATACCGAAGGTTCCCGGGCAGCTTCTAATGGCTGCAGCCCGCGCACCCTAACAGAAAACCGGACCGGATCGTGTCGCCCGAAGGGACGCCCGTATTATTACGGCCGTCATTTCTTGAGCCACGTCAACCGCAGCGGAGCGGTCATGGGTTCTCATGACCGAAACACGGGGGACGAGCGATGCTCTTCAGTTCCGCAAGCCTGATTCGGGCCAGGCGACGCCGACACCGGATCGCCAGACGAAACTCGTTCGCTCTGTCCGATTTCATTACGGTCAACCGCCGCGAATCGTTCGTCGACGATCGCGCCGATCCGTTCGAAGACGATCTCCACGACGAAGCCTGCTCTGAGTCCCCGGCGCATTCCGTGTGAATACGGTATCCGAGTTTCACTTGCGCTGGCGCAAATCGAATCGAAGCCCGGGATGCTTCATACCGATCAAGACGAGCGACCCATTCCTCCCTTGGCGTTGTCTCGATACTGAGCCCGGCCGACGAGCCGGGCTTCTTTTTTGCCTACGTCACTTCGTGAGCTGGCGATAGATCGCGGGCAATGCGGCCGGCAATCGCTTGATGTTGCCGACGATCGCGTATCCGCCCCTCCCGAACAGCGTCGGAAAATAGCTCTGGGCTGCGGCGTCGATGGTGACGCCGAGCACGGCCGTACCGAGCCGTCGGGCTTCCTGGACCGCCTTGCGAGTGTCTTCGACGGCGAACCGGCCTTCGTAGTGATCGACGTCGTTCGGCTTCCCGTCGGTGAGGACGATCAGGAGCTTCTTGCGCTGCGGCTGCGCGGCGAGCTCGGAAGCCGCATGTCGGACCGCGGCGCCGATGCGGGTGTAGTATCCGGGCTTGAGCGCCCCGATGCGCTTCTCGACCTGCGTCGTCATGGGTTCGTCGAACGCCTTGACGGTCTCGAGCTTGACCCAGGAGCGGCGACGCGAGGTGAACGTCAGAATGCTGTGGTGGTCGCCGCACGCCGAAAGCCCGTTGGCGAGCACCAGCAACGCCTCCTTCTCGACGTCCAGCACGCGGTGTCCGTCGACCCAGGCGTCGGTCGAGAGCGATACGTCGACCAGCAGCGTCACGGCCAGATCGTGCCCCTGCGTCCGCATCGCCAGATGCACGCGGTCCAGCGAGCCGCTGCCGGCTCGGAGGTCGCATCGGGCGCGAACGAGGGCGTCGAGATCGAGATCGTGCCCGTCCGGCTGCGCCCTCATCAGTTCGTGACGGGGCCGCAGCGCCTCGAATTGGCGGCGCACCTGCCGGATCCGCCGCAACATGGCGTCGTCCGGCTGCCAGTCCTCTCCCCGCTTGCTCGCCTCCGAAGTCGAGATGCGGCAGTGGTCCGGCATGTAGCTGCCGGTGCGGTAATTCCATTCCGGATAGAGCCGCCCCGCGTCGAGCCGCGCGGCGTCGACGGCTTCCGGAGGAAGATCCAGGTCGAACTTCAGCGTGCTCGCGGGCTTGCCCTTGCGGCGGGAGATCGCAAGCTCGTCGAGGTCGTCGGCGGCCTTGCGCGCGTCGTCCTCGTCGCTGTCGTCGGACGGGCGATCGACGTTGACCATCTCCGCCATGGCCAGGATCTTCTCGAAGCGATTGAGGATGAAGGGATCGCGTTCGGGCTTCCTGTCCTCCTGCTCCCGGACCGCGAAGCGCTTGCGGGTATCGGGACCGCCTTCCTCCGCCGCACCGGGCGGCTGCTCGTCGTCGTCGCCTTGGGATGCGATCGCCTTTCGCGTCCAGCAGTCGCCCCACAGCGGGCAAGGTAGCATCGGTCGGTATCCGGGCGGCGCGTGCACCGGCGGCTCGCCGGCGCCGACGACGGCGGCCCAGAGTTCGCCCCTCGGAGAAGCCCCGAAACCGGCGACGGCCGTCCAGAAATCCCCATTCGAAGGCTGCGTGACCCCGAGCAGCGCCATCACGATGGACTCGACGTCCCGCTCCTCCCGCGGCAACGGTCGCTGCGGGCGGGCGACCGCCATCGCGGCGGCCAGCCGCCGGTAGGTCGAGTTCAGTCCAGGAAACCTGGCCACGACCAGTGCGGACGTCTCGCATACCCGCCGCAGCGTCAGGAGATCCCGCTGCAGGGGATCGACAGCCTCGATCGAAGCGACCGGTTGGACCGCGAACCAGGCGGCGAGCCACCGGTAAAGTTCGGCGTTGAGTTCGCGATCGGCGAAGACGGCGATGCTCTCAGGCAGGAATATCGTAGCGCCGTCGCGACCGGGATGATCGAGGGCCTCGTCACCGAGCCCGATGCGTTGTCGCCAGCCGAGCCGGTGGGCGGACTTGCGTGCCTTGGAGCCCGCGATCTGCACGCCCTTCTCGCCGCCGAGGGCGCGAAACATCACCGCGATCCGGCTCCGGACGGCGGTGAGCGCGACCGCATGCTCCGGATGGACCGGGTACGACGCGGTCGAGCCGACCAGACGGTGCCAGGCACGCCCGACCGTCTCCTCGAGTTCGAGGAAGTCGAGCATGGCTCAACCGATCACGGCTCGGGCGACTTCGACCAGCGCGGCCTTGACGTCCGCATCGTCCGTCAACGGCTCAATCATGCCGGCGAGAACGGCGTCGGCCACCGAGACGCCGGCGGCGACCAGCGTGGCGCAGTAGACGATCAGGCGGGTCGACACACCCTCCTCCAGATCGTGGCCCTTCAGCGCGCGAAGCCGCCCCGCAAGTTGCACCAGCGGGCGCACGCGGTCCGGCGCAAGCTCGCTCTCGGCGGAGACCACCGCAACCTCCTGCTCCGGAGGAAGGAAGTCGAATTCTATGGCGACGAAGCGTTGACGCGTCGAGGGCTTGAGCGCCTTCAGAAGGCTCTGGTAACCTGGGTTGTAGGACACGACCAGCATGAAGCCCGGAGGCGCTGCGAGCTCCTCGCCAGTGCGCTCCAGCGGCAGGATGCGGCGGTCGTCGGTCAGGGGATGCAGCACGACGGTGACGTCCTTGCGCGCTTCCACCACCTCGTCGAGATAGCAGATGCCGCCTTCGCGGACGGCGCGGGTCAGGGGCCCGTCCGCCCATACCGTGTCGCCGCCCTTGAGGAGATATCGACCGGTGAGATCCGCAGCCGTGAGGTCGTCGTGACACGCGACGGTGTGGAGAAGAAGCTCGAGGCGTGCCGCCATGTGCGCGACGAACCTCGTCTTGCCGCAACCGGTCGGACCCTTGAGCAGGACGGGCAACCGATGCCGCCAGGCGTGCTCGAACAACGTGCATTCGTTGCCGCTCGGGACGTAGGCCGGAATTTCCCGAACGGGATTCGGGACGGCGTGCAGGGCTGATTTCATGACGGTTCTCCGGAGTGCCTAAGGGGCGACGGCCGCGAAAGGAGGCGGCCGTCGCATCGCTTTTCATTCGGCGGGCTGCAGCGCGGCCGACATCGCGGGCTGCCTCGCGCGGCCCGGGACCAGCACGGCCCAGACGAACATCGCGGCGGAGATCACCACGAAGACGCCGGAGCCCAGGCGGACCCAGTAGAACATCGCCAGCCCGTCCTGCACTTCCATGAAACCCTGGCCGAGCACCCGCTGCAGATGGACCTGGACCACGCCGGCGAAGGTCAACGCAAACGTCATCACCATCATCGCCGTCGTCATGATCCAGAAGCTCGCCATGCTGAGCCACTGATTGTACGGCGCGCGCCCTTTGATCTGCGGGATCGCGTAAGCCATCATCGCCAGGTTCAGCATGACGTAGGCGCCGAAGAAGGCGAGATGCCCGTGCGCGGCCGTCACCTGGGTGCCGTGGGTGTAGTAATTCACCGACGAAAGCGTGTGCAGGAAGCCCCACACCCCTGCGCCGAGGAACGCCATCACCGAGCAACCGACCGACCACAACAGCGCGGCGCGGTTCGGATGCTTGCGGCCGGCCTTCCAGGTCATCTGCACGGTGAAGATCACCATCGTGAAGAAGGGCGCGACTTCGAGCGTGGAAAACAGCGAACCGATCCACTGCCAGTAGCCGGGAGCGCCGATCCAGTAGAAGTGGTGGCCGGTGCCGAGAATGCCGGAGAACAGCGCCAGGCCGACGATGACGTAGAGCCACTTCTCGACCACCTCGCGATCGATGCCGTTGAGCTTGATCATCAGGAAGGCGAGCACGGACGCCATGATCAGCTCCCAAACGCCTTCGACCCAGAGGTGGACGACGTACCACCAGTACATCTTGTCGACCGCCAGATTTTTCGGATTATAGAACGCGAACAGGAAGAAGATCGCGACACCCCACAGGCCGAACAGCAGGATGTTCGTGACCGTGGTCTTGCGCCCCCTGAGCGCCGTCATCGTGACGTTGAACAGGAACATCAGGCAAACGACGACGATGCCAACCTTGATCGGGAACGGCTGTTCGAGAAATTCGCGCCCCTCATGATAGTGGAAGAGATAGCCGACTACGGCGAGCCCCGCAGCGCCGAAGAACATCCAGAACTGTACCTTCGCCAGCAGCGGGCTAAACAGTTCGTTCTCGGTCTCCTCCGGGAGCAGGTAGTACGTCGCCCCCATGAAGCCGATCAGCGACCACACTATCAGCGCGTTGGTGTGGATCATCCTGACGATGTTGAAGGGAAGCAGGACTGACAGAGTGTTCGGAAGAACGTAGATGGTCCCGGCAACCAGGCCGAACGCGACCTGAGCCAGGAAGAGCGTCAGCGCGCCGTAGAAGTACAGCATCGCGACCTTTTGAGTCTGGTATTTCATGAGGGTTTCCTTGTTGAAGGCTGTCGGAATGCGGTGATCAGCCCGCCTTGTTCGGCGGCCAGTTCTGGCGCTTGATGCTGTCGGTCCACTGCAGGAAGTCGGCGAGGTCGTTCAATTCCTGATCGGTCAAGTTGAACTGAGGCATCTGCCGACGGCCGGGCGCGCCGCTCGGCTGCGCCTGCATCCAGGACTTCACCATCTCCTTGGCGGACGCGGGATCTTCCCTGCCGCCCCAGCGGTCCCAGACGTTCCCGACCTCGGGGGCAAAATACGCGCCCTCGCCGTGCAGCGTGTGGCAGTTGATGCAGGAGTTCTTTTCCCAGACGTGTTTTCCGCGCGCGACCGAATCCGTCAGCGTCGCGGCATCGGTCGATTTGGTCACCATGTAGTAGTGACTGTGGGCGGTCAGCCCGAGGAATATCGCGAAGAAGAAGGCGGAGCCGCCGTAGAAGACGTTCCGCGCAGCCGTTTTCGTGAGGCGTTCAGCCATCACCCATCCTTTCGGTGCGGTTGTTGCGAGCGTGGCGACAACCTACGCCGTCCGACAAAGGGTTCTTTGTGCCGGAGCAAACAAGCAAGCGTCAGATGAACAGTCTAACGACCGAAGCCGCCCAGGCGAACGAGGCGACCGCGACGACCCAGGCAGTCACCAGGCCCCGCCAGGCCGGCGACGAGGCCCCGAGCCCTAGAAAATTTAGCAGGATGAGGCGGCCCTTGAGCACCGCGAGCCCCAGCACGATCGCTGCGGCCGATGGCCCCGCCGTCAGATGCCTGGACGCAATGAGCGTCGCGCCCGCCAGGCCGATCAGCGCGAACAACGTCGTCTCGGGAGACCGTCGGGTCATCTCAGCGCACCAGGTACACGATCGGAAACATCAAGACCCAGATGAGGTCCACCATGTGCCAGAACGAAGTTCCGGTCTCGACCCCGCGAACGTCTGCGTCCCGTACAACCACGGCCAATATGATCAATCCCAGGACGACGTGCAGCAGGTGGAAGCCAGTCAGCAGGAAGTAGAGTGTGAAGAAGGTGCTAGTCTCAAATCCCGCTCCGGCCGCGACTTCGTCGGCGTATTCGAGGAGCTTGATGGCGACGAATACCGCTCCGAGCGCCATCGCGAGCAACAGCCAGCGACGGCAGTGAACGCGCCGCCCCTCACAGGCAGACTTGACGCCGCGCGCGGCCGCCCAACCGCTCGCCACCAGCATCAGCGTGTTCAGCCCGGCGAGACCTGGATCCAGTAGCTGTTGACCGTCCGCGAAGATCGACGGGTGCACGGCTCGGGCGACCGAGAAGGTTCCGATCAGAAGGCCGAAGACCGCGAGCTCGCTGAAGATCAGGACCCACATCATGGGCTCGCCGGGCAGCTCGGACAGGATGCCCCAGCCGCCTTCTCGCGCTTCGTACTCTCCGATCGACATCGGCTTCCTTCGGCGGTCCACGTTCATGAACCGGTATCCGGGATCTCGGCTCCGCTCTTTGTGCCGCAACAAAGACGGGCATCATCACCCGAATTAAGTTCCGACAGTTGCCGCGCATCGTCAGCGGGATTCAAGGAGCCACATGACGCAAGCGCAGCTAGGCCTTCTCACCGCAACCCCCATCATCATCGTCTTCGCCGGCGCGCTGCGGGCGATGGGCGTGCTGTCGACCGTCGCGACGGTCTCTGCAATGCTCCTGTCGGTGGCGATTGGCGTCGTCCTGTTCACGACCCAGTAGAGCGCATCGTCGAAGGGTAAGCGGCACTACATTCGGCGCGAGCGAAAAACTCGCTACACGGCGAAAGCCGGCAGATGCCCCCTTGTCCCTTCCGTAATTTACCGTGCCGATCCGGGGAAATTGCTGTAAAGTCCACGGAGCCGCGATCCGGCATCATCGTGGAGCGCAAGGTGGACAGGACGGTCGCCGGTCTGAATATCGAGCATTATCGGAAGCTGCTCCGGACGGACCTTGACGAGCAAAAGCGCAGGACCGTCGAAAAACTCTTGGCCGATGAAGAGGCCAAGCTGGCCGCGATCGATGCCAAGCGCAAGCAGCAGAAACTCCGATCAGGCCGCTGATCGGTCTCTCCACTCGCGCCAATGGGTCGGGCGGACGTCGATACGTTTTGCCGTTTCGGCATCGACCCAGCCTCCGACCACTCTTCTGCAGGGAAATACGAGCGCGTGTGGCCCCTCGCGGTCGATGACCGCCAGTTCGAGATCGCGATCGAACGGCGCGCTGCGGATCGGAAGCCACATGAGCCACCAATACGCTTCTGTTTCGGATTGAAATTGAGCCAGATCATCCGACCCGAATTTTCCGCATGCGCGGACAACTCATTTTTGGAGTCGCCGCGGCTGCCGCTGGGTTGAGATCGGCGACGGTTCTAGAAATTTCTCGCGGAGGCCTTGGGGGCATTCCGCGATCGATCCGACTGAGCTGCTGCCGCTTCCATCTCGACCGCGAGGATACCCTTTTCACGTGCAGCTTCGATAGCCTCAGCCGTCTCTAGGAAGGGAGCGTCAGTCGTCCAACTCGCTCCTATCGCAGAATGCAACTCGCAGCTTGCGAACGCGGCAGCGGCGGCCCTCACTAGCTCGGGGTCCGCCTTAGCGAACTCGGAAGGGGCAGCATAGTGGTCTGGTGCACTCATTCCGGAGCGCCCGGTCAACACCACAAAGTAGGGAGGCGACCCGGCCGGAGCGATCTGACCTGCTGACGTGAGGCTCACCAGCAGTTTGCAGCCACTGGCGAAAAGCTCTTCGGCTACTAGAACAGCGAAAGACGCACCAACAAACTGGCCTATAATGCCGACGTGATGACTCCGCAGTTCGAACGTATCCAGTTCCGTATGATAACAAGGACTATTCTTAAAGAGCTTGGCCTTCCCGGTGTGTCCCTCTCCTACGGACGGGAGAAACGCACGCTTGTTGTTCAGGATAGAAGGAGTGATCATGTTGCGCGAAACCTTGGATCGTTCGGAGGGTGTCGTGGCAAGCGAACGCCGTCAGGCCCACTGGGAAAACGTTTACACCAAGAAAGGCGAGAATGAAGTTAGCTGGTTTCAGGACAATCCTGAGCCGTCGCTGCGGTTGATCACCAAATTCGGGACGAACCCTGACATGGCCATCATCGACATTGGGGGAGGCGCGTCACGCCTTGTTGATAGTTTGGTAGCGAAAGGCTTCCGCGCCCTAACGGTACTTGATCTATCTGAGGCTTCATTGAAGGCAGCCCAGACGCGTTTGGGGGAACGCGCCGCGTCTGTACACTGGCTTATCGCGGACGCTACCACCTGGGAGCCATCTCAAGAATACGATGTTTGGCACGACAGGGCGGCGTTCCACTTCCTCACCGAAAAGAGGGACTGCGTTGCTTACGTCGCACGTGTCAGACGCGCCTTGAAAGTGGGAGGACACGCCATCATCGCCACGTTCGCATTGGAAGGACCTGAGAAGTGCAGCGGCTTGCCGGTGGTACGTTATGACCCAGCGAGCCTCGGAAAGGTGCTCGGACCAGAATTTATGTTGAAGGAGACGCTTCGACATGAACACGCGACCCCGTGGGGCTCGCAGCAGGTTTTTCAGTTCAGCGTTTTTCGGCGTGAGACGTGAGCCCATTAATCCCCACCAAGACGATGCCGACGGTTTAGCGACCTTAATACCAATAGTTCGGTTTTGACCCGGAACGACATATTGCGCTGCCGCACGAACTCGGCCGCTGCAGGGGCAAAGCGGACATTGCGTATGCGTACGTCGCCGCAGGGTTTACTGGTACACGGCCTATTCGTAGCGATTCATCCGAGCTGCGCCGAGGGTCAGCTTGTCCACACTTCATCAATCGGCACATTTCGCTTCGAAAGAGCCGTCTCGTCGGGTTCAGACTTAAGCAACAGGTCAAAAGCGAGACCAAGCTGCTCGTGGTGGGCAAAACCGAGAATGACCCAATCGTCTTCGTGGACGACGAAACCGTCGCCGCCACCTTCCTTGTCGGGCGATCGAAATCCGGGCACCTTCAGAGTTTCGGACGAGCGCTCTGAGGATACAATGAACCGCATTCGCATGCATTCATAGGTTCTCGGGCGCTCCGCGACTTTGCTCCGTCGGTAACCCAGTCACCGGGGTGCAGCACCACTCAGTCTGCGACAGCGGGTCGGAGGGAACCTCGGCCACGCCGGCGTGCTGATCAGTTTGGATACAGCACAAGACGACCGTTCGGCATTGTTTCATAAATCGAAGAATCGCCGTGGCCTGCGCCGACGCGGTTGTTCCTAAGAAAATCGAAGCGTTAAGTGGCACGCAGCAACTCAGCCGTCGTCGGCGCCGCCGCCGTGGTCGGGCATCGAGCCCGATTCGACCAGCCGGCAGTTCCTGGCGGTCAGCCGACCGCCTGGGTTCCGACAAAGCGCATGTAGGGCTTCTGGATATCCGGGCCGAACAGGACAACCGTATAGGGCTGAGGTTGGGCGCCTTCCATCCCTGGCGATCCGACGGGCATGCCTGGCACGGCCAAACCTTTGGCGCTCGGGCGCTCCGCGAGCAGGTGCTTTACTGCGGTCGCAGGGACATGACCTTCGAGCAGATAGCCGGCGACTTCTGCCGTGTGGCATGCCGCCAATTCCATTGGAACACCGAGGCGGGTCCGTATCATTCCGAGATCAGAGGTCACTTCCACTCTGACGGTGAAGCCGGCGTCGCGAAGATGCTGCACCCAGCCCGAGCAGCATCCACAGTTCGGATCTTCATGGACCAAGATAGTCGCCTCCTCCGCTATCGCGAGTTTGGCGGATCCTGCAAGAACTGCCGCGGCTATCAACGTCGCAAGTGACCGACGTGTAATTGGCTTGGATTTCTGTGACATTCTACGCTCCCTTTTTTACTTCGCCGCCACGTGCCCGGTCATCCTATACTTCCGGTGGCCCGGTATGAGGCATGAATATTCAAATGTCCCGCCATTGCGTCGCAGGAAACATCTCCTTAACGTTTCTCCGCTGCTCGGACGTCGGCTCCAAGGCCCTGGAAAGCCGTTGAGCTCCGCCGCGAGCGCGAGACCCATGCCCAGCGCCGCTCGAAGGTCCGCGATCTGTTGATTCAAGAGCGCTTTGACCTGCCGGGACTGCATGCCCGCATATGGCGTTTGCGCAGAGGCGGCCGTCGAGCCAAGCAGAAACATCATCGAAGCTAGACTAGACATGGGATTCCTCTCCCAGAGCTGCGTTTTAGCAGCGCTGTTCGATCCGATTGCTGATTTCGTCCGGCGTGGCAAAAATCACGTCGGCGCGATCGCCCATCATGCCCGCAGGCACCAACGCGGGCGCGCCGCCTTGCGGACCATCCTTTCCCGAATCCGTCTTCAAGCGCAGATTGCGCTCCCAAAACGCGCGCGTTCTGCCGTCCGCGGTGGTGACGCGGTTGGTGTCGTGGCAGTAGGTGATCGCCTTCACCTGCAGGCTCGGCTCCGTGGCTTTCAAATTGAGATTGCGGCCCCCGCCTCCCATCATCCCGCCCATCCCTTGGGCCGCATGCCGCGGCCTCGCACCGGGCTTGGTCGCCTCCGTCAAGAAGGCGAGCAGATCGGCACGGGCGTGGCCGTCCTTGATGCCGTCGAAGGGCATGTCGTTGCCGGGCACCATGCGATCCGGATCGGTCAGCCAGGCGTCAAGTGAGCGATCGTCCCATATGATCCCGGACGACTTGAGCGCGTCGGAGTATCGTTCGAAACTTTGCAGGCTGCCTGCCCTGCGTCCCCAGAGGCCAAAGAGACTCGGTCCGGTCATGTTGCGATCCGGCTCAAGGGAGTGACACGGCATGCAGGCCCGGAAATCCCGTTCACCTCGCGTCACGGCATCCTGCTGCGCGAGAACGGGTGAACACGCCAGACCGACCGCGAATCCTGCGAGAATGAGGCGATGCATGCTCAATCTCCTTTGAAGAGATATTTGACTAGCGCTGCCGCTGCCAGGATCAGAACGATGACGACTAGGACGAACATGAGCACCATCGTGCCGCTCACCCCGGACATTATGTCGTGCATCATGGCTCACCTCACTCTGCAGGCTCCAGCACTCGCAATTTCATTACGGTCGGCTTCGTCATTGCCGGCGATCGTCCTTTGGTCTTTTGCTCGGGAGGCAAGCGGAAGCCTTTGACCAGCCCATAGATGGCCGGGATTACGATCAGCGTCAGCAGCGTGGACGAGATCATGCCGCCGACCATCGGCACCGCGATCCGCTGCATGATCTCGGATCCGGTCCCCGAGCTCCACATGATCGGGAGCAGCCCGGCCATGATGGCCACGACCGTCATCATCTTGGGACGGACACGCTCGACGGCGCCCTCCATGATCGCGTCGTGCAGATCCTGTCGCGTCAACTGCCGACCGATCGCATCTCTTTTCGCCTTCACCTCGGTAAAAGCCTGCTCGAGATAGATCAGCATCACGACGCCGGTTTCGGCCGCCACGCCGGCGAGCGCGATGAACCCGACAGCGACGGCGACGGACAAGTTGAAGCCGAGCCACCACATCATCCAGATGCCGCCGACCAGCGCGAACGGCAGGGACAGCATAACGATCAGGGTCTCCGTGATCGCCCTGAAGTTCAGGTAGAGCAACAGGAAGATGATCGTCAGGGTCACGGGGATGACGATCTTCAGGCGGGCGGCGGCGCGCTGCAGGTATTCGTACTGGCCGCTCCACACGACGTAGTAGCCGGCGGGGAACTGGATGCTCTCGGTGACAGCGCGCTGCGCGTCGGCGACATAGCTGCCGATGTCGCGATCCCGGATATCAACGTAGATGTAGGTCGCAAGCTGACCGTTTTCGGTCCGGATCGATGTCGGTCCCCGGGCTGGTTCCACCTTGGCGACCTCGCCGAGCGGCACGGCGCCGCCGGCCGGCATCGGCACCAGGATGTCACTGGCGATGGCCTTGGGATTGTCGCGTAAATCACGCGGGTAGCGCATATTCACCGTGAACCGCTGCCGCCCCTCCACGGTCGTGGTGACGGTCTGGCCGCCGAGGGCCGCCGCGATGGTGTCCTGGACGTCTTGGATCAGGATGCCGTATCGGGCGAGCGCCTCCCGGTCCGGAACGATCTCGAGGAAGTAACCCCCGATGCCCCGTTCGGCGTAGGCCGACGACGTGCCTGAGACCGACTTGATGACGCGTTCGATCTGCTTGGCGAGGCGGTCGATCTCGACGAGATCAGTGCCCATGACTTTGACGCCGACCGGCGTCCGAATGCCGGTCGATAGCATGTCGATGCGAGCCTTGATTGGCATGGTCCAGGCGTTGGAGACACCGGGGAACTGCAACGCCTTGTCCATCTCCGCGACGAGGCTGTCGATGGTCACGCCGGGCCGCCATTGTTCTTTCGGCTTTAGGTTCACGACCGTCTCGAACATCTCGGTCGGCGCCGGATCCGTCGCGGTCGCTGCCCGTCCCGCCTTGCCGTAGACGGATGCGACCTCCGGGAAGGACTTGATGATCCGGTCTTGAGTCTGCATCAGTTCAGCCGCCTTAGTGACGGATATCCCCGGCAAGGTCGTCGGCATGTATAGCAGCGTGCCTTCGTTCAGGCTCGGCATGAATTCGGTGCCGAGCTGGCGGGCCGGCCAGACCGTGACGGCGAGCACGACGAGCGAGGCCAGGATCACCAGCGTCTTGGCCCGTAGAACGCCCTTGATCACCGGCCGGTAGATCCAGATCAGGAAGCGGTTGATGAAATTCCGGTGCTCGGGAACGATCCTGCCGCGGACGAAGATCACCATCAGCGCCGGCACCAATGTGACCGACAGCAGGGCCGCAGCGGCCATCGCGAAAGTCTTGGTGAATGCCAGTGGGCTGAACAGCCGCCCCTCCTGCGATTCCAGTGTGAAAATCGGCATGAACGACACGGTGATGATCAGCAGGCTGAAGAACAGCGCGGGGCCGACCTCGGAGGCTGCATCGATCAGTATCTGGACCCGCGACTGGTCGGGCTTGGCCCGCTCGAGGTGCTTGTGCGCGTTCTCGATCATGACGATGGCGGCGTCCACCATGGCGCCGATCGCGATCGCGATGCCCCCCAAGCTCATGATGTTGGAGCCCAGCCCAAGCAGCTTCATGGCGCCGAACGCCATCAGCACGCCGACCGGCAGCATCAGGATCGCAACCAGCGCGCTGCGGACGTGCAGCAGGAACACGATGCAGACCAGCGCCACGACGATGCTCTCTTCGAGCAACGTGTGCTTCAGCGTGTCGATGGCCTCGTAGATCAGGCTCGACCGGTCGTAGACCGGGACGATTTCGACTGACTTCGGCAGGCTGCTCGCGATCTCCTTGAAGCGCTTTTTGACGTTCTCGATGACGTCGAGCGCGTTGACGCCGAAGCGCTGCAACACGATGCCGCTGGCGACCTCGCCTTCCCCGTTGAGTTCGGCAATGCCGCGTCGCTCGTCGGGCCCAAGCTCTACGTGGGCGACGTCCCGCAGCAGCACCGGCGTGCCGTTGCTCGTCTTCAGCACGACGTTGCCGAGATCGTTGATGCTCTTGATGTAACCCTTGCCGCGGATCACGAATTCGAACTCGGACAGCTCGACCGTACGCCCACCGACGTCGGCATTGCTGGCGCGGATCGTTTCCCGGATCTTCTGCATGCTGATACCACGGTCACGCATCCGCTGCGGGTCGATAACGACGTTGTACTGCTTGACGAAGCCGCCAATGCTCGCGACCTCGGCAACGCCTTCCGCCTTCGCCAGCGCGAACTTCAGATTCCAGTCCTGGATCGTGCGCGTGTCCGCGAGGTTCAATTCCTTGGACATGACGGCGTACTGATAGACCCAGCCGACGCCGGTCGCGTCTGGTCCGATGGTCGGCGTGACGCCGGCCGGAAGTCTCGAAGCCGCTCCGTTCAGGAATTCCATGACGCGCGAGCGCGCCCAGTAGATGTCTGTACCGTCCTCGAAGATCACGTAGACGAACGACACGCCGAAGAAGGAGAAGCCGCGCACCACCTTCGACTTCGGTACCGTCAGCATCGCCGTGGTCAGAGGATAGGTGACCTGATCCTCGATCACCTGCGGCGCCTGGCCGGGATACTCGGTGTAGACGATGACCTGGGTGTCCGAGAGGTCCGGAATCGCATCCAGCGGAAGATGGACGAGCGCGTAGAGACCTGCTGCGGCCGCGAAGCCGGTGCCGAACAGCACCAGCAGCAGGTTGCGGGCCGACCACGCGATGATGCGCGCGATCATTTGTGCTCTCCCATCGCGTGGTCGCCGCCGCCATCGGGCGCCTTTGGCGCCGCCTCTGCGAAGCCGTTCAGCGCCGCCTTCAGGTTGCTTTCCGCGTCGATCAGGAAGTTGGCTGAGGTGACCACCGGCTCGCCGTCCGCAAGGCCGTCGAGCACCTCGATGTGGCCTCCTCCGCGCCGACCGAGCTTCACTTCACGCGGCTCGAACCGACCTTCTCCCTTGTCGACGAGGACGGCCTGGCGGCTCCCTGTGTCGAGCACCGAGCTATCCGGGACTGCCAGCACCGGCGAGGCATCCGCGACGTCGATGTCGGCATCGACGTACATGTCCGGCAGCAGCACCCCATCCGGATTGGCGAGCTCGATCCGGACCCGAGCGGTCCTGGTGTCGCGGTTCACTTGCGGGTAGATCACCGAAATCTTGCCCGTGAAGGTCCGGCCGGCGAAACTCCGCGCGCGGATCACCACGGGCTGTCCCACCGCGATGTTGCCGAGATCGCGCTCGGCCACGTCGATGAGAGCCCAGACCACCGAGATGTCGGCGATCCGGAACAACACATCGCCCGGATTGGCGCGCATACCTTCGATTGCGCTGCGTTCGAGCACGATTCCGTCCCGCGGCGCCGACCAGCGCACGGTGACGGGCGCGGTGCGCGTCCTATCCATCTCGGCGATGACCGGTTCCGGAACATCGAGATTGATGAGCCGCTGCTTCGAGCCGCGGCCGTAGGCTTCGATGCCTCCAGTGGTTCTGGAGTTGATCGTCGAGAGATACTCGGCGGCGGCGGAGGCCACGGCCGAACTGTAGATCTCCATCAGCGGCTGGCCGGCCTTGACGCGGGTGCCGGTGGTCACGTCGGCGACCTTCTGGACAAAGCTTTCGGCACGCATGGCGATCACAGACAAGCGGCGCTCGTCGAGTTGGACCGTGCCGGGAGCCTTGACCGAGACACGGATCGGTCGGCGCTCGGCAGGCTCGGACTTCACGCCGGTACGCTGGATCTTGCCGGGCGAAAGTTTGACGCTGCCGTCGTCGGTGTCGTCGCCTTCGTAGACGGGGATGTAGTCCATTCCCATCGAATCCTTCTTCGGCACGGGCGAGGTGTCGGGAAGCCCCATGGGATTGCGGTAGTAGAGGATCTTGCGCGACGAATTCGCTTGCTGCTTCGGCTTGGCCGGTCCGGGAGCCGCCTTGTCGTCGTCGTAAACGGGTACATAGTCCCGCCCGCGGTCGTCCTTCTTCGGGACGGCAGACCAGAGCGGCGCCCCGTCTGGTTCGCGATAGTAGAGCGGAGTTCGGTCGGCGGTCGCCGGAGTGGACGTTTCGGCATGGACGGACCAGCGCTCGCCGGTCGAGTACCAGTAGCCGCCAAGGGCGACACCGCCCGTCAGTGCGAGTGCCGTCAGAAGACGCTGCGTATCCATGGCGTGATCCAGCGCGCCCAGGGGCGCAAGTCCATGTGAATGGGAAAGAGGAGTTCGGGCGCCGTCGGGGCGGCGCCCGAAGGCTCACTTCGTCGCCTTGACGATGACCTTGCCGGCGACAGTCTCCGGCTCGCCCTGCACCTTCGCGGACAGCGTGACCTGGTAGCGGCCAGCCATCGGCAGGTCCGTCTTGAAGGCGTAAACGCCCGGCTCCTTGGACGGCAGCGGCGCCACCGCCGATTCCATCTCGGCCATGCCGTCCGGAGCCATGTCGACGCGGGTCTTGAAGATGACGGCGTCCGACACCGGCTTGCCGGTCTGCTTGTTGGTCAGGCGGACGGCGAGCGTGACGTCGTCGCCCTTCTTCATCTCCGGATTGACGGGCTCGAAGGCGTAGTCGCCGGCACCCGCCATGGAGGCAGAAGCGGCAAGCGAAAGGGTGGCTGCGAGAGCCGCGGTCGTGAATCTGGAAAGCATTGTCCTGTCCTCATGAATTGATACTCGGCCGTGGCGCGGTGGGCGCACGTCGTCATCGCGCGTAAGCGCGAGGCTTTTGCGAGATCAGATTCGAGGGGGACGGAAGGGGGGACTGGCCCTGCGGAAGGCGACCACTTGGTCGGCAGGAATGGCGACCTCGCCCGTCGCAACGGAGAAAAACGCGAACGCGACGGGCCGGACGTCCCCGATCGCAAGAGCTCCGCCGATGCAGCAGAAACCCATCCCACACTTGTCGCCGCACAAGTGGGAATTCATTCCGTTCATGTCGTCGGGACAGCAATCGTCCATCGACATGTCGGCCTGATCCGCCATCTGCATGCTGACCTTCATGTCGTCCGACGACATTGCGTGCCCGGCGGCCGAAACCCCGAGCGGCACCATCGCCACCGAAATGGCGAGCGCGAATGCCAGGATGGTACGGACGAACCGCATGCCGATCTAATTACCTCTCGGGCCGCAACGCAGTTTGCATAGCATATAATCGGGCGACGGACGTAGTCCTTGATCTTGCTCAAGCATTCGTGACTGCCGGCATGGTTACCCGCCCGACCAACGACTTCCATGAGGTCCGCGATCTCGCCGCTGGATCAGGTTTTTCCGATCGGAACGATTCAAGTATTTCAGCGTGAGAGGGTGGTTGCGATCGGAGTGAAACGCTGGGCGATCGGTTCAGCCAATGGGCGAATCCCGGTCGGGCTTCCATGCCTGGGCTGAACTTCCGTCCTGCATGATCCACCTTCATGAAAAACCCAATCCGGGTCTCCATAGAATCGGCAGCAGCTCATGCGCCCGCCTAAATGCGATGGTGGCCAGCGGCCTGCCTCCATCAACTGGAGGATCTCGCCCGTCACAACCCTGCGCCATCGAAGTACAGTACCGCATCGACAATGTCGGATATGTCTCCCATCGGCCCATCGGGTGGAGCGCGGCCAACGCTTGTTGCGCTTCTGGTGGATGCATCGGCGTTTTGATTAGGCCGGGCGAGACGGCATTGACGCGGACACCAGTGCTCGCACACTCGATCGCGAGTGCCCTGGCGGCGGCATTCAAGGCGCCTTTGGTCAACGAGGCCAAGGCGGTTGGGACGCTGCTCATCGGCTGGTCGACGAGACTCGTCGTCGCAGCGGAACTCATAGAAATCGACTTGGATGAGGCACACTGGATCGTCCCTCCGCCAGCGCTGTGCCGAGGAAACTCATGCCTGTAGGCGCAGTCGCGGCTGGCCTCAAGTCAACGCCTCCGCTTTAACGCTCCAGCTCTTTTGCACGCTGTGGTTCGACGCGATACTCCGCCAGCCAAAACGCGCTGGAGCGCCGAACTTAGTCGAGTTAAATGGAGACCAACAGCTCTCTTCGCATGTGAGTGAGACGCACCACACCGAAGCTACGCTAAACCGCGCATTACCTGCCGAATGCCCTACTCCCACTCGATTGTTTAAAGCGATCGTAACGTTGATTTGCAACGACAAGTCACCGCCGCGGAAGGTCAAACGCCGATAGCCAATCCGCCAAAAATCTTTGCTCTTGAATTCACAAGAAAATTCTTGCGCTCTTAGACTTCGATGGTTTTAACAACTATCGAAGTCGATTAGTTGCGCAATTCGAGCGGGCGCGGCCGTGTCGGCGCTTTGCAATACCGTCAATGCTGCGCGTCAGCGAGTACTTGGTACTACCGCCAACCGCCAGCATCAAGTGCACCCATCACCCACCTGCCCGTTGGCGCTGGCCGTGTCCGCTTTCAACATGAAGCGGACATCAGTACTGCAAACCTGCATGTCGGCTAAGGGCCGATTTTGTTGCAAAAGTCGGCGGCTACGGGTTTGGGCGTTGGGCCTTTCGTTGAGAGCCGCGCTCTGAAGCGCTGGCCCCACGCATTTTACGCAACTTCGACGCTACGCGATACACAGAGCCTGAACGGGTGGTGGTCGTGCGACCAGCGATGCAAACCGCCTCAGGTTCTGGGCGATGGCGGCTAGAACAAACTCACCCTGGGCACCTCGTGGACCACGTAGTCGGAGCCGACCTAGCCTCAGGATGCGCTTCAAATGTGCGAACCGCATCTCGATCTTCTTGCGCTCACGTTGCGACGTCTCGAAGCCCTCGGTACCTTTTAACGATCGGGCGACGTCGCGGGCGTGCTCATGGATGTCGCGCGGGATCTTGCGCGATGGTTCCTTTGGGCAGCACTGCGGTTTGAGCGGGCATACATCGCAGTCGAGCTTGCTGGCGCGATACAGAAGGGTCTTGCCTTCGTGCACGGTGCCGCTCGTTCCGAGCCGCTTTCCGCCCGGGCAGTGGTAGATGTCGTCGGTCGGATCATATCGAAAGTCGCTCCGCGAGAAGGTGCCATCATCCCGCTTCGACTTATCGAACACAGGGATATGTGGCGCGATACCCTTCTCCTCGACGAGCCAGTTCAGCATCGGGGCCGCTCCATATGCGGTATCCCCGACAAGTCGCTCTGGTTTGAGACCGAAGCGCTCCTCGGTTCGTTCGATCATGGTCTTTGCTGCACCGACCTCGGCTTGGCGAATGGCGCGGGAGGCCTCGACATCAACGATGACGCCGAACTTCACGTCGATGAGATAGTTGTCGGAGTACGCGAAGAATGCCGGCCCTTTGTGAGCCCCGGTCCACTGCGCTGCCGGATCAGATGACGAGATAAACTTCGGACGACATCGCTGGCGGCGCCCCACGCCGTAATCATCGAGGGTCGCCAGATACTCCTTCACCTCGCGGCTGGACCTGGCCGGATCGCGATCCCTGCGCCAGTCCTGACCTGCGATCGAGTGCTGCTTGTTCGCGTCGGCCGCAATTAGGCTCGCATCGACCGCAAATCCTTCGCCACCAACCAAACCCGCGGCAATGCAGGCCTCAACGGTCCGTTCGAACACGCGGCGGAGAACATCTCCATCTCGAAGCGCTCGTTGCGGGCGCGCGAGAACGCCGAATGATCCGGGACAGCGTCTTCGATACCGAGCTTGCAGAACCAACGATAGGCGAGGTTCACCTGCACTTCACGACAGATCAGCAGTTCCGAGCGGATCGCAAAGACATACCCCACGACCAGCATCCGGATCATCAGTTCTGGATCGATCGACGGGCGCCCCATCGACGAATAGTGAGATGCTAGTTCACCGCGAAGCCAGGAAAGGTCTAGAGCAGCATCGATCTTCCGCACCAGATGATCTTCGGGAACAGCGTCGCCAAGACAAAACTCGTAGAACAGTTGACCTTGGTCACTCTTCAGACGGCCCATCATGGATCGACCTCGCCGAGATTCGCGCCAACGTAACGGAATCACGCTTCTCGGCCTGCCTCAACCGACTTTTGCAACAATATCGGCCAAGAGCTGACCTCAGAAGCGTGGTCGTCCGAGGTCGGTTCATCACTTGGGAGCGGATATTCAAGCTGCGTCACTGGTAGTAGCCGTCAAGGGCCAAGTCCGGAAGCGGTAGTTGCGCACAAACCCGGACAAACCCGCACCTCCTGCGGATGGTCGACGGACGATTTTTGATAGAAAATGCGGTTGCTTCAACTCTGAGAACGAACTCGAATATCCGACGATGCAATCTGCCCCTCTTAATTCATCTAGAATTTCTAAGCTCGCCAAATACAGTATGATAGTCGCTGTGGGAACGTTGATGCTGTTCCTCGTTGCGCTTGGGTATCTCAATGCAACTGGCTTCTGCTACAGAGAATCCCGTTACCTCACCGATGTGCAACTGATCTCAGTGGCAGCAAATGAAGCGGTTAGGACGAACAGAGCATATGCAGCAATAGAACAACGAATTGAATATGCGAGTGCCACAGATCTGATTTCCAGGAACCCAGATTGCTGCCTCGTCATCAAAGACGTAGGCGAAGAGAGTGCCGACCCTTTCTTGCGGGATGTTGCTCCCGACCGCATATTTAGTTCATACGTTTTTGCGGTTGAGGTGATCTATCGCGCGAGGCAAGAAGGACCAAAGCCGTTTGACCATCACACCTATTACCTAGGCGCATGCGCCGAACGTCTCGACTATTCCGGAAGTGCGCACGCGTACGGCAGGTTGCCTACGAGGCGATAGAGAGTGAACTAACTATTTCTTGCAAGGTCCGCTTCGGGTCTTGGCCGTGTAAAAACTCCATTCCGGGGAAGCCGGAGAGAAGGTCGGACCGTTCGGCCTCAGGCCGCGGTCGCGGCCATCAACGGCTTGGTCCCAACGATGTTCACAACCCGGGTCAGATTGAAGGCCAGAACCGAGAGGGCCATCTCGGCGGCTACTTTAGGAAGAGTTTTGGTCAGGAAGTGCGTCGCACCCATGCGCGCTTTCATGGCGCCGAACGGATGCTCGACGGTCTCGCGACGTAGTCGCATGGCGAGCGGATTCGCATCGAGCCGCTGCTGCACGGCGTCGAGCAGATGCTCGTGTTCCCATCGTGTAATCCGTCGCTCGGACCCGGGCGTGCACTGGGATTTGATCGAACAATTCTTGCAGGCGTTGGTCCAGTAGCGCCGCAGCATCTTTCGGCTTCTTCATTTGTATAGCGATAAGGCAACCGCTCCCCGGCCGGACCACGATAGCATCGTCCTCCGGCAAATAGACGAAGTCCTGCTTGCCGAAGCGTCCGTCCGACTTGGCGCCCGAAGTCATCGGCTTGGGCAGGGTTATCGTGATGCCGGCCTCGTGGCAGGCGAGGATCTCCGGGCTGTTGAAGCAGCCGCGGTCAGCGACGGCCTCGAGGGTCGGTCTGCAATACAGCCTTTGCCTGCCTGGCCATATTGGCGAGTTGCGCCCGATCCGAACCGCTGTTCGTCACCTCATGGGTAATGATCAGATGATGATCGGTATCCACAGCGAGCTGCACGTTGTAGCCGACGACGCCCGAGCCGCGGCCGCTGGTCGCCATCGAGCGACTGTCGGGGTCGGTCAGAGATATCTGCTGGTCGGGCGAAGCCAGCATCTGCTTCTCGTAGACAGCAAGCTTGCCCATTTGCTTCTTCACCTTCGCTATCTTCTCCTTAAGTCTCGTCACCTTCGCGGCGCGGCGTTCGATCTCCTTAGCCGACGAACAAGTGAAGCCGAGCACAATGTTTCGTTCCGACAACGGAACTTTTCAGGATCCACTCAATTAACTCAAGAGTCTTTCAGCCAAAACCAATGGCGCATTTAGTCTGCGCACTGTTCATGGCATTCGCCGCGCTCAACCTCCGCCCGACCATAGCCTGCGGGTTGCACGAGGTTCAACCAAGATTTTAGGCGTGAGAAGTCCCGGTAGCCGCTCGCGTCGGCGGCGGCGCACAACAGATAGCCGAGCTCGACCCCCGCGGGATCGTACGCGCCGTATTTGACCCTGACGACGGCTTAACGTCACGCCTGGCGCACAAGATAGTTAGCAACACCTTCTCGCTAATGGAACCTCCAAGCCCGCACTGAATTACACTTTCACCAACGGAGGCTCTAATGACCACTGACAGCAAAACCCGCATGAGAGTGGCAACCCTCATATTTGCTATGGTTAACGCAGTGCTGTTTGGGATCGGATTGATAACGATACTTATGGTTCGAACTCTTGCTGAAAATGCGTTTTTTTGGATTCCTCTCGTCGTTCTCACCAGCTTCGTTGTTGCTCCGCCGATCGCTTGGATGCTCGCTCCCACGATGATGCAGCGCTTCCTAAAGGCAAAACATCCGCCATTGGCAGCTCGTCTTAGCCTCGATTTGGAAGCACACACGATGCAATAATGTGGCGCATTAAATCACGGCTCGGGTCGAAGCTTGAGAAAGGGCTCTCGGCTCGTTTGACCGCAGAGACTTGGCGGTACGCGCATCCCTCTACGAGCCAAACTTCGAGGCAGCCCTTGCTTGGAAGCAAGCCTGACAGACGATCTCTTGAAGAGTTTACGGGTCACTTCTTTTTGCCGTCAGCGTCGAATTGCTTCAGGAAAGCGACCAGGTCGTTGGTCTTTTGCTCATCCCTCAGGCCGGCGTAGATCATCTTGGTCCCGGGCACCTTTGCCTTTGGATCCTTGATATACTCGCGGAAGGTTGCCTCGTCCCAGGTGATGCCCGAGTCCTTGTTGGCGGCTGAATATGAATAGCCTTGCAGACTGCCGGCTTTGCGCCCCATAAGGCCGTTGAGGGCCGGGCCGACCCCGTTTTTCGCCGTCTCGCCGATTTGATGACAGGCCTTGCAAACGCCGAAAACCGTTTCGCCGGCCGCAGCATCCTACGCGCGGGCCTGTCCCATTCCGGCGATTGCAAAAAGCGAAATAAGCGCAGTTCTACGCATATCGATCCCCTTTGCTGACGGACAAGGACAGAAATCGCCAAGTCAAATTCAGTTCCGGCAGCAAATACAATCCTTCAGGCGCCAATTGCAAAAAAGACGCCGTCCAAATCGATCATGTGCACCATCATGTTTGGCCGGCTTGCCACAATATCCTGTATACGTGAGACGGCCATCAGGCTGAAGGCGGTCGAAAGCGCATCCGCCTCGGTGGCGGTCGGAGCCACGACGCTGACCGTTCGGTAGAGCGACGGACTGAGGCCCGTTCTCGGGTCGAACAGATGCGTAAACCGGCCGGCCGGGTCGAAACGGAATCCGGCGCCCGCCGTCGTGGCGACGGCACGATCAACGAGATCAATCCTCTCTATGATCGCTCCGGGTGTGTCGGGATCTGCGATGCCAATACGCCACGGCGTGCTCCCGGGTCGCGATCCGATTGCCCGGATCTCTCCCATGTCCACCAGCGTTGTCGTTAAGCCGGCCTTTCGCAATTTCTCGACGACACGGTCGGTCGCGAAACCCTGCGCGATGCCATTCAAGGTGATGGCGGCGCCGCGATTGGTGAGCGCGATGCGGTCGTCTCCCACTTGCAGCCCGTGGCGGTCGACCTTGGTCAGCGCTTCAGCGAGCTTCTCCCGGGTGGGACCGTCCGGATCCGGACGGTCGGAAGCGAAGTGATCGGCATAGAGTCGCCACAAAGGCTGAACGGTCGGATCGAAGGCGCCGCCCGTCAGATCCGAAAAGATCAGCGATTGCTTGAGCAGCGCCACCATTTCGGGATCTGGAGCAACAAGAGTGCCGGTGCGGTTGAGCGTGCAGATCGCGGAGTCCGGACGATACAGACTGAATTGCTGCTCCATCCGGCGCACGTCGAGCAGACAGTCCCTGGCCAGCCGCTCGGCCTCGGCGCGATCGGGATGATAAATCTCCATCGAGACCTGCGCCCCGAGTGCCGAACCATGCCAGCGGAAGGCGTCTTGCGCCCGAGAGACGCGGACGCCGTTGGCAAGGGTCGAACCAAGTGCGGTTGCCGTGATGGCAATCATCCGCCGCCGCGTGAGATTCGGATTCCGCATCACCCAGGTCCCTTCAGTTGAGCCGGACGCTGGGATGGTCATGACCGACAGCATCACCGACAGTGTCGCTGCCCAGCACATAGGCGGCGGGGATTTCCGCAAACGCTACCACCCGACCTCCATTGTCCGCGGCAAACGCCTCGGCCGCCGCGCGATCGCCGAACGGCACGGCTTCGGCCGCCCCCATGCCGCCCTGCTTACGGCTTTCGATCACAAAGAACGCTTTTCGTGCATCGATCCAGTTCGTTGCCCCGGGGTTCTCCCAACTCGCTGCGACCGCCATGTCCGAGACGTAGATCGCGCGGATGTCGCGTGGTTGCTCCGGCATCAACGTAAACGCCACGGTATCGCGGACCGAGGTGAACCAGAATGGGTCGATGCGGCTCGCGGTGATGATCTGCCCCTTGGGCCCCGGATGTTCGATCAGGTTCATCCCGCAAAACACCCCCATCGCATCGCTGTTGAGTGCAATGGGCGGCGGCATCTTGACGTTGCCGTTGTCCTGGTTGCAGCCCATGAGCAGTAGCGCCGAGATGACGATCGAGCAGAGCCGTCGCGGGTTCATACCTCCCTCCTTGCGAAAAACGCCGTCGCCAGTCCGAGCGGCGCCACGATCCACATCAGCAGTCCCAGCAGCAGCGGGCCAATGCCGGTGGTCGCGGTTCCGGAAAGGCCGGCCATCCCGGAGAACTGGCTGACGTTGAAGCCGGTGAGATTGGTCAAGCGGTAAAGATCGGTGGGATTGAGAAACAACAATCCTTCGAGAACCGAAGCCGAGATGATGCGTCCCTGATCGACCACCAGAATGCCGAGCAGCGCCATATCGAACACCAGCACCATCAGCAGCCAGATGCCGACCGAGAGACCCGCCGCGGTGCCGCGATCGCGAACAAGGCTGCTTACCAAATACCCTATCGCCACGAACACCGCTCCGAGCATGATAGACGTCCCGAGCATGGAGGCGAAAGCGTACCAGCTCGCCGCGAGCACCGAGGCGCCGGTGATCGCAAGCGCAGCTGCCGCTGCGCCATAACCGATCACCGTCGCAAAGGCGAGGATCAGAACGTGCCCGCAGAATTTGCCGAATATGACCTGGCTACGCCCCACCGGGTAACTCAACAGCAGGATCATCGTGCCCCGCTCCATTTCGCCGACCACGGCATCGTGCGAAATCAGAAGCGCGATCAGGGGCAGCAGGAAAATCGTGAGACTGGACAGGCTGACGACCACCACGTCTAGCGCACCAGCGCCGACATTTCCCGTGGGAGCGCTGCCGAGAAAGGCCAGCGACAGGGCCAGAGTAGCCAGCAGGAGCGTGGTTGCCAGCACCCAGCGATTTCGTAAACCCTCTTGGATTTCCTTGAGGGCGATGATCAGGACCGTTCTCACGCAGCCTTCTCCCGCGTGTTGAGAAAGTGAGCATAAAGATCGTCAAGGGTCGGCGCCGAAATTTCGATGTCGCGGACGCGGGGGTCGTTCGCGGCCGAGCGCAACAGCTCCATCTTGCCTTTTTCGTCCGGCACCAACACGGTCCGGCGGCCGGCGGCCGGACTGGTTTCGCCCGAGACGGAAACAGCGGCGTTGTTGTCGGTGCCGGCCGCCAGGTCGAAAGTGACCCGGATCGGCAACCGCGAGAGGGACCGCAGCTCCGCCAACGTGCCCTGCGCCACCAGCCTGCCCCGGTTCATGATCAGGACATGCTCGGCGCGATCTTCGAGTTCGTTGAGCGCGTGCGAGGAAATCAGGACCGTCGCGCCGACGTCCCTGAGTTCGTGCAGGATCTCATAAAAGGTCTGCCGCAGCGCCGGATCGAGTCCCGTCGTCGGCTCGTCGAGCAGTAGTACACGTGGCTGTCCGAGCAGCGCCTGAGCCAGGCCCAGTCGCTGCCGCATGCCCTTGGAGTACGTCCCGACCCTTCGGTCGGCGGCGTCAGCCAATCCGACCCGATCGAGAAGCCCCCAGGCCTTCGACGGCTTGATCTGCTTCAGCCGTGCGTAAAATGTCAGGGTCTCGCGCCCGGTCAGCGCCGTGTTGAACGCAACGTTCTCCGGCAAATAGCCGAGCAGCCGGCGGGCAGAGAATTCACCCGCCGCCGGGTCCTGCCCCATCACGCGAATCTTGCCACGATCGGCGCGGATCAATCCCAGCATCAATTTGATCAGCGTCGTCTTGCCGGCGCCGTTGTGGCCGACCAAAGCGGTCAACCGCCCGGAGACGAGATCGAACGACACGTCTCGCAGCGCACGCACCTTGCGATAATTCTTCTGGACGTCGCTCACGGACACGGTAACGGTCATCTGCGCCCCCGCTCTGGCGATGGTTTGGGCGGCGGCGCGATCAGCGGATGGCTATCGACCACGCCGCCGGGATAGAGGGCCGGAAACTGCGCCTGCGCCCATCGAAGCACCTGGACCGCCGGGCTGTTGATCAGCACCTTCGCCGCCGGCGCGGTCCACAGCACGCGATCGACCAGGTCGTTGGGGCGGTAGGCGGTGTCGGCGAGGCCGTCCCCGTTCAAGTCGAACGCGGGATTGTCACTCCAGTAGTTGCCCCGGCCACCCCTGGACCAATCGAGGTCGCGCGTGCCGACATACTTTACCTGGTTTCGGTTGCCGATGAAGGCATTGCCGGTAATCTCATTGCCTTCCGAACCGGCCGTGAAATGCACGCCGATTCCGCATTGCTCGAACCAGTTGTTGCGGAACTTGTTGTGGTTGGTGTTGTAGATGAACACGCATTTTTCCGGGCCGCTGCGAACGTCCCGCGCCGGCCGCGCCTCGGGCACCATCCCCTTCTCCTCGTCCGGCCCCTCCTCGCGACTGACGGCAATGTTGTCGAGCGGTCCGCCCACGATCCGGTTGCCGTCGATTTCGGCGTAATTGGCGTAGTTGAACAATATCCCGTAGTCGCGGTCGCGGTCCGAGATGTTGTTACGGATCACCAGACGGTTAGAATACATGATGGCATAGCCGACCGTATTGCCGACGGAAACGTTGCCACTGACTTCGCTGTCGTTGGTGTACATGTAGTGGACGGCGAACCGCACGCCTTCGAAACGATTGTTGACGAAGCGATCCTTGCGGCTGCTGATCGTGAAGATGCCGTCGCGGCCGAAGCGAAATGTATTGTCGGCGATGGTGACGTCAGGTGCGTTCCACAGCGACACGCCGTTACCTGTCTCGTTGCGGCGTCCGCCCTTGAGCCCTTCGATGGCATTGCGTTCGACGCGAGAACCTGACGCCCCGTGTACGTAAATGCCGAACAGGTTTTCCTCCAGCCGGTTATTTTCGATGACCGCCCGCTGCGCGGTCTTCTCCAGAAATATTCCCGAGTTCATCGCCTGCATGTCGCGGCCGGAGTCCCGGATCGTGATGCCGCGGATCGTGACATCGGACGCGGTCACGGTGATTACGTTGCCGGTCCCTGCTCCGCTGAGGACGGTGCCGGGGCGGCCCGTCAGCACGATGCTGCGATTGATCCTGATCGAACCCAGATAGGTTCCGGGCTCGAGCCTGACGACGTCGCCATTCTGCGCCCCGTCCAGCACAGCCTGAAGCCCCGGCTCGCCCGGATCGGCTACCAGCTCAGCCGCAACGGCGAAGCTTGAGATTCCGGCGGCGAGGATCGCCGCCGGAATGAAGCGCCTGAGGAATTGCACGTGCTGTCCTCGGCTCAGACCGTCTTGGGTTCAACGAACATGCGGCCCTTCATCTCCATATGCATCGCATGACAGAACCACGAGCAATAGTACCAATATACGCCCGGTTTATCTGCCGAGAACGACACTGACGCAGTCGCCATCGGCGCCACCTCCATGGCGATGCCGTAGTTCACGATGCAGAATCCGTGCGTGAGATCTTCCACCGCGTCGATATTGGTAATGTAGACGGTTACCTGGTCTCCCTGCTTGACCTGGAATTGCTCAAGACCGAACGCCGGCGCGGTCGAAGTCATATAGACACGAACATTGTTGCCGTCGCGTATGACCTTGGAGTCGCCTTCGAGATTGATGCCGTCGGCCTTCGCCTGCTTGACCGCATCCGCAAACATCGGGTCGGCCCGGTCCCAGATCGAAATGGGATTGATCTTGGATCGATGAACGATGGTCGCATCGTGCGGCTCGGCAAAGCTCGGACCGTCGTGAACCAGCTTCATCTTGTCGCCGGAGATGTCGATCAACTGATCGTTTTCGGGCTTCAGCGGACCGACGTTGAGGAATCGGTCCTTGGAAAACTTGTTCAGGGAGATCAGCCACTTTCCGTCGGCCTCCTTGGTCTGCCCCATGGAGGTGTGGTTGTGGCCAGGCTGGTAATGGACGTCCAGCTTCTGAAGAATCGGATCGACTTTCTCGCCCTTGAATGCCCGCTTGGCGAGGTCGATATTCCACTTGCAAACCTGGCTGTCCAGGAACAGCGTCGTATAGGCATTGCCCTTGCCGTCATAGGCGGTGTGCAACGGCCCAAGCCCCAGTTCTGGCTCGGCCACCACGACGTCGCGCGGCTTAATCTTGTCGTCAAACAACTGGTCGAACAACCGCACATCCATCACGGTGACGGTCGGCGACAGCTTTCCGGCCGCCACAACATGAATGCCGTCCGGCGCGGTGTTCATGCCGTGCGGGCTGTTGGAGACCGGCACATACCGCGTAAAGGCCGAGCCTTTTCGGCCATCGACGACGGGAACGCCGTTGATCTCCTTGAAGTCGCCCTTCTTCACGGCTTCCTCAATGCGTTTGATATTGAAGATGACGACCCAGTCCTGCTCGCTGGCGGTCATCTCGGCGAGCGTGACCCCCTCTTCGGAATTGTAGCAGGTGGCGAACGCGTATTTGCCCTGATAGTCGGCATCGACGTTGTCGAGATTGCCGCTCACGATCACCTGCCACGCCACTTTCATGGTGTCGCCGTCGATCGCACTGAAGATCGAACGATACTGCTTCGGGTCGTCGAGGATCTTGCCGTCGTTCGGCAACGGCACGCCATCCTCACCATTGGCAAAAACATAGCCGGTGCGGGGATACTTCTGCACGCGCAGGCCATGCACCGTGTGCTGATTGGGGAGTTGAATGATCTTGTCACATTTCATGACGTCAAGACGCACGCGCGCAACGCGCGTGTTGGCTTTGTCGTTCATGAAGGCGTAGCGGCCATCGTAAGTGCCGTCGGTGAAGGAGATGTGGGGATGGTGCAAATCGCCGTTCAGATAGGTGCCGCCACGGGCCTTCAGGAACTCGCGGGTCTCGGGCAGAAGCCCTTCCGTCAGCACCTTCAGACTTTCATTGGTCTGCCCCCACCCGGTGGCGCTGCAACGGTTGAAGACCGGAACGCGCATCAATTCGCGCATCGACGGAAGACCGACGATACGCATCTCGCCGGACTGGCCGCTGGAAAAGAAAACGTAATACTCGTCCAATTCGCCGGGCGCCACTTCGGCCTTCTGCACAGCGGTACGCGCTGCCGGCGCTTTCGGCGCCGCCGTCTTGGTCTGCGCATCCGCCGTCGCAACGATACTCCGGCCGTCGGTCGACAACCCAACGCCTCCCACAAGGCCGACGCCGGCAGCTGCCGCCGTCGTTCCGAGCAAGGCGCGCCGGCTGACGGATTTTTCAGTTTCGTGTTCGCTCATGGTAGTCTCCTGGTCAGGTTACGGGTGGAGTGGCGGCACCGGCCGGCGGTACGGCAATTGGCTTGCCGCCGGCGGTGATGACAGTGTTCGGACCTTTGCCTCCGCTGCGCATCGAGGGAGATGAAAGTGCCTGGCGTTTCTCACGCTTCAGGCGCACCTGGATCATGTGCGGGCAGCGGTGATCGTCGAAATAGAGTTCCTGGCAGTGCATGCAGTAGATGCACTCGTTGACGTTGATGTGACCTTCGGGATGGATGGCCTGGACCGGACATTCCTTTGCGCAGCGCTGGCAGGGCGAGCCGCACTCCGGCCAGCGGCGGAGCCATTCGAACATGCGCACGCGACCAGGAATCGCCAGTGCCGCCCCGAGCGGACACATGTAGCGGCAGAAGAATCGTTCGACGAACAATCCGGCCGAGAGCAAGGTCAGCGCATAGATGACGAAAGGCCATTCGCGCGCGAATTTCAGCACGATCGCGGTCTTGAAGGGCTCGACCTCGGCCAGTTGCTCCGCGAACGCGGTCGAGTAGAGCGACATTCCGAACAGGCCGAGGAAGATGATGTATTTGACCGGCCATAGCCGCTCATGAAGGCCCCACGGCAACCGATATTGCGGGATCTTCACCGCCTGGGCGAAGTTGTTGAGCAATTCCTGCAGCGCGCCGAACGGGCAAAGCCAGCCGCAGAACGGCCCCCGCCCCCAGAACAGCAGCCCGGCGGCAATCGAACACCAGAGCAGGAATATCAGCGGAGCCGAAAGAAAGTATTCCCAGCTGAAGCCGGTCAGCAACGAGTTGGAGAAGGTCAGGACGTTGACGACCGACAATTGCGCGTTGGCGTACCACCCGAGCCAAACGAGAATGAACAAAAGATACGCGCGGCGAACCCACGTATAGACTTTCGGGCGGCGCACCAGTTGATTCTGAAAGAAGAAGGTCAGCGTCAGCGCGCCGAGAGCGAACACGGTCGTGCCGATCTTGACGACGTCGCCGCGCCAGATCTTCATCCACAGCGGCTCGTCCTCGCCACCAAAAGTTCCTGCGCTCGCGCCTGCCGGGGCTGTGGACGGACCCGGGTTCTTGGCGGCGGAAGCTTGTGGCGGCGACGCGGGCGATGCTCGCACCGGAGGGACCGGATCGCGCTTGACGTAGCTTTCGGGCAACGAATAGCCGACATCGAAGGTCACCCAAGCCTTGTCGCGGCTGCCCACCACGCGCTGTACCAGCAGTTGCAGCGCCCACGGCTCGGTCGGATCGAGCGTGAACTCCGTCGGCACGACGAACAATGCGATTTCCGGAAAATCGGGGGCGCCCTCGGCGGCGAGGCTGCCGAGCCGAGTGTGGTCGCGGTCGCGGAAGTGGACGCCGTTATTCTCCTGGATCAGCTCCACGCGGTCGAAGATTCCGCCGCGGACGTAAGCCGCGCCCTTGAACGAATAGCGGCCCGATCCCGCAACGACCAGCGCCTGCTGGCCGGGCTTGAGCCTCGCGGTGAGCCGGTTGTATCCGTCGTCGCCGAGCAGGCTGCGGCCGATGGTCGGCACCGCGACGTCGGCGACGTACAAGTCGATGAAGGTGTCGCCGGGATCGCCGTCTTCCGGACGGGCCGCCGCGGCCGCGTTGCCGGATTTCTCGAAGGCCTGATTCACATCTGCGACGGAGAGCGTCAGTCGGCGAACGGAGCCGTCGCCGACCAGGCTTTCCCAATCGCGGACTTCACTTTTGCTTTGGTCGATCGCCTTCGTGGCTCGATGCGCAGTATCGGCAGGCGCGCTTGCCTGAGCGCCTAACCGACCGCTCTTGATGAGTTTTGTGGCGGAACGGACGATGCTGTCACCCATCACCAGCACGGTCACGGTGGCGCCGCTGACGATATCGACCTGCGGCGCGGGGGCGGCTCCGCGAACGACTCGGTCGATATCGGCACCGATCAATTTGTTGACAACCTCCAGAATGCGTTTTTCCGGAATTCCCACGAGAACGATGGGCTCCTTGTGCTCGACCAGCTTGAGGCCGGTGAGCACGCCCTTCGGGCTGATTCCGACCAGGAGCTGGATGGGCTTTCCGGAGTAGCCGGTGGCGTTTGCGAAATCCGAGTTCAGGTACACGAACCCCAGAAGATCGTCGTCCTTGTACGCAGGCGCGATCGCCGGATCGCCTTGCAACGGGCCCAGCCGGTTGGAGCCGGGAATCAATTGGCCCGGCTCAGCTTTAGTCAGGTATTCGGTCAAGCGCGAAGCTGCGTGAGCCCCGTTCAAGGCGGCGAGTTCGCCCAAAATCGCAAGAACAAATCCTAACAAGACAGGGAGACTGACAAATCGTCGCAAGGCGTTGCTTTCAACTTTTGAGAACGCCGTTGTTCTGGTTCGCGGTGGCGCCAGCCGACCCAGTAACAGTCGAAACAGGATCGTCCTTGCGCTAACGCAAATTGACGCGAGCTACAGATCGGGTCAAGCTATCCGCCAGCATGAAGCCTGTGATGCGCCAGGAACCGCTGTTGGCTACCCAGCCGCCCGCTCCCGTCCGGAGTATCGGCGAACTTTATGCGATTGCAATCAGTCAAGCGGGAAAGGCTGCACAGCGTTATGGCGAGCTTGCGGCAGCCGGCGACGATGCCTTCGAGCCCGTCCGCTGTGTATTCGAGGTATTGAACCATCGGGAACTGGAACGGATCGACTCGATCAAAAAAGATAGCTTCGCTGCCATCGGACGCGCGCCTGACATGACCGACCTCCGCTGGACACCGACGGATCTGGTGCCGGCGGAAGAGCTCTCCGATGTGGAGAACTCGCTTCTCTCGACCGCCTATGGCGCATGGGCCCTCGCCGCGCGGCACCGGGAACGCGCATTCGTCTTCTGGACTTACGTAGCAGCACTCGCTGAGAGCGTCGCCGTGCGGAATTCCGCCGAGGACTTGGCACGTGAGGCGCTGCGCGACGGCAATCTGCTTCGCCGCGAACGCCGGTTAGCCTGGCGGGCCGAACGAAAATCGGCTCCTGCCGAAGGGCCGACGACCGGCGAGCTATCTACCGCGGCTTTGCTGGAAAGCCTTCTTCTCAACGACATCCTCCTCTGGTCACAGGACACTCCGCCCCCGCAGCAGGCGCGTCTCCTGTCCCTGATCGGAAGCCAGGTGAGATCCCCGGCCCTCTCGGCAGAGGGCGTGGCACGGCCGCAGACTGGATCGCGCGAGGAGATTAAGCGGCGAGCCCTGCGCCACGCGGAACAGTTGTCTATGATCTATCTCGATGAGGCCGATCGGGCCATCGATCAGTGCGGCCTGGAACTCGCCCAGCAGCTTGCGACCCGATCCATTGCTCGGCTGGCAGACCTCCGGACAATCGCATCTCTAGCAGGATGACGGCGCAAGGTTTGCAGTTTGCGCTGCAACAAAGATAAGGCATGCGGATTAATGGTCATCTCTACGCGAGCGTATCGAAGCCCGACGTGCTGGAGATAGAAATGTACAGAACTCCCAACTTGCCGAAAATCATCGATGTTCGGCAGATCGCCCGTCCGGTGCGCCACCCTTTGATCTTCAGTACATTTGATCGGATGGGCCCCAAGGATTCACTCCACATCGTTAGCGATCATGACCCCCGCCCATTACGCTACCTGTTCGACGTGAAATATCCCGATGCCTTCACTTGGGATTATTTCGAGAGCGGTCCGGAGGTCTGGCGGGTCCGCCTCGCGCCTGCCGCGGACCTTCGATGATGTAGCGATTGCGCATGGGTGGACTGCCCCGGCCCAGTGATCAGTGACTCGTGCCCGCCGGACTTCACCAGCGTTACAGGAGTAAAAACCATGCCCGTGTTGTTGTGGTCCGTTCCCGCCGTGATGTGATCGGTGGGCCGGCTATTGGTTGGTTCGTATGCACTGAGCCCGATTAGGCTCGCACAAAAACGGCTCGCCGTTCGGGGCCGTCTCTTTTGGACGGAATGCCGTCAGTGCTGCCCGCCGACGAAGGCGACCACGGTCCCTTGGGCAACGCCGGAGGCGACGCGCTCGGCATCCCAATTTGTCAGCCGCACGCAGCCGTGGGATTCAGCCTTGGACTTAGTCAATGATTCGTGACACAGCCGCAAGGCGCTACGGTTGCTACCTCCGCCGAATGAGGTCGCTGTCCCCTGTGCGCACACGCGACGGGGCCGCAGGCCAACAGCCATTGGCAGAATCGGGCACTGCTGGCAGAATTTGAACGCCAAATAGTGCCACTGGCGCAGCCCTTTGCGAGGCGTAATGGCCGACATCAGATCAAAGCGCGGCAGCCCTAACCGGCGGAAGATCGTAAACAGCGAGCCCTACGAGGTCGGATATTCGCCAAAAAGCATGACATTTCGCGGCAACAGGCTAGGAATTTAATCCGCCGAATGGGCAATGATCGCGACAAATTCAACGCTGCAGCTTCAAAGCTGTTCAGAATATGAGATGCAGTTCACGCTAACGGCAAATCAGTGAGCAATTGTTTCGGCAGCTGCTGAAACAGCGTACGCATCCGGTGGCGGCCACCTTGCCGAATGAGGCGCGGTGTTGAGAATTGTCCTTATGGACAGTGATAGGCGCAGTGCCCAAGTCGAACGGCTTGAAGTGGTGAGACCGGCCGGCGGCGCCGCTGTTCCGAGGACGAGAAGCCAGGCGCCGCGCCAGGTCGCGGCGACGGCGCGGCGATACGGAGTTTCGCGCTCGTTGCTGCTCCGTTGGCGACGGTTGTTTCGCCCTGAGCCGAAGGATGCCGCCGCGCAACAAATGGCCTTTGTACCAGCGAGGATGATCTCGGACTTGGGGACGAAGCCTGGTCCAGTCGGTCCGGCCAGCAGCGGGGCGATCGAGATCGAGTTTGCGGCTGGGGCTCGGATGCGGATCACCGGTACGGTCGACGCGGCGATGCTGAAGGCCGCGGTCGCAGCGCTGGCCGATGGACAGCGGTGATGATCCCCATTGCTTCGGGCGTGCGGGTGTGGATTGCAACTGTCCACACCGACATGCGGCGCGGCATGAACTCGCTGGCGTTGCTGGTGCAGGAAGCTCTCAAGCGCGACCCGCACGGCGGCGACCTCTACGTGTTCCGCGGCAAGATCTAGCGCTGATGGATGTAGGTGCCCGGCGCCACCACGAGCGGCGGCAGGCCCTGCTCGGGTGCAGCGATCGGCGGAGGCGCCATCGATGCAAATCTCATCCGGTCGACCGCAACCACAGCCGGGTCGTCTAGCACGATACCGACGACATCAATCGCGCGTCGGTCTACGGCGCGCCGGCGATCCGATGCCGATTTTCAGCAACCGAAGCATTGCGGCTTCGCGGTCGGGATTGTCAGGCTGCGAAGCCGCCCATTCACTCAGCCTCTGCGATAGTCTGTCGGACATCTGCATTGCGGTCGCCGCGTCGAATCGTGGCCCGGATTTCCGGCCTCGTATTGGGACCACCTCTTTCGACTTCGGCATCCCTGGAACCTCCGCACCTCCGCAGGCTATACGAAACCGAACGGTCGCGGAACCAGTTGGAGAGTCCCGAGGCTGCGCCAGATCAACCATGGTCATGCGGCCCTAGAGTTTTTACGGATGAGGAAACACGGGAGAATCAAAGATGCTCACCACGAGCTCTGCGGGACGCCTCCGGGCCAAACGATGGCGGCATCGGCGCATCAGGACAGCAATTTGCGGACTGGGCGTCGCTCTGAACCCACATCGCGAGAATCACATGGATGACGGCATGTTCTTCATTGCAATCGATGACACCTGGATGACGAACCATGCCACGAATGATCATCGCGACCCGTATGACTACGGATTCATCTCGGAACTCGCGCTGGCTCAATACGCGGCGAGCCAGTCCGAGCTTTAGAGAATGCCGTTAACGAGCGACGCATTTCTCCCTTGCGGTTGTCTCGATACTCAAAGCCCGGCCTTCGCCGGGTTTTTTCTGCCGGCATTGAGTGAGCTGGCGATATAGCGCAGGCAGCGCCGCCGGCAGACGCTTGATGTTGCCGACATGGCGGCACGGCGTCAGTCGAAACTGCCGCAACTAGTGGCGTGATGGGCGACCGTCAGGTTCGACGTCAATGACCTCGCAACGGGATGTGCGGCAGGGAAACTCAGCGCGTCAGCCGCATGCCGGGCAGAGGTGTCATTACGAGGCATGAGCACGTCGACCGCAAGCAAGGCGGCGTGCATGTCATGCACGAGTTCGATCGAGACGGAAAACGTAAGTGTCGCCTATGCAGGTGGCGGCGGCGACTCTCCTTCGGAGCCGCGAAGCGCCTGTATTTCAACAATTTAGAACGAAAGTAATCTTGGGTCTGCCGTTGTTTGCGCCAGCGCAAAGAGCAGCGGATCGCACGCATCATAGTTCCGGCCGATCCAGACAGCCTGATCGCCATCCAGATCAAAAAAACTCAGAGCATGCGCTGCCCAGGACGTCACTTCAGCGACGGGCTGGGCAGACGTGGCGATTTCGTTTGGAAGAAAGAGGAGTGGTTTGTGACGCAGAGGGCGATTGGGGCGGCGCGGGGCAACGGATCGTTGCGCGGTGTGCGAGGTACGAAAATGCTGGCGCGGGCATCGGCGCTGCTGCTGTCGACGGCTGCCGGCCAGATATGCTTTTCGAACGCCGGTCTTGCGCAATCGGCCAGCCCTGGCGCCACGGTCGCGCTTGACCCTGTTACGGTGGAAGCCCCGCGACGCGCCACGCCGCCAGCCCCGCGCGGACGAATGTCCGGTCCGCGACGCGCCGCACCGGCACCCGCTCGCACGAGCGCTGTCGTTGCTGACGCCGCCGCAGACGCCATCGTCCGCGCGCGCTTCAACGCGCTGGCGGGCGGCGGTGCGCTCGTGACGCGGCAGGATTTCCCCGCCACAGCGAACCTGACCGTATCGAAGGCGTTGAGCGGCGTCCCCGGCGTCGTGGTGCAGGACTTTTTCGGCGGCAACGATCAGCCCCGGATTCAGATCCGCGGTTCGGGCCTGCAACAAAACCCGGTCGAGCGCGGGATCCTGGTGCTGCAGAACGGCCTGCCGATCAACCGTGCCGACGGTTCCTACGTGGTCGGCTTTGCGAACCCGCAACTCGCCGAAGCGATCGAGGTCTATCGCGGCTACACGGCAAATCGCCTTGGAGCGACCGTGCTCGGGGGCGCACTTAATTTCGTCTCGCCGACCGGCTCGACCGAGCCGGGCACCCAGGTCGCAGTAAGCGGCGGAAGCTTCGGCCAGATCGGCGGTACGGTGCAGAGCGGTTTCAAGAAAGACAATGTGGACGGCCTCATTCAGGTCGACGCCAGCCATCGCGACGGCTTTCGCACCTACAACAGCTCCGACCGCGTCAGCGTCAGCGGCAATATCGGCGTCAAGCATTCGGACAATGTGAGCACGCGGTTCTTTGCCGGCTATACCGACATCGGATTCGATGTCGCAGGGCCGCTGACCAAGAGCGCTATGTATGCCGATCCGCGCCAGGTCCACGGCGGACCGAGCGTCGTCGGAGGCGTCGCGATCAACCCGGGCCCGAACGTGCCGCGCGACAAGCCGCGCCGTGAGGCCAGCCAGTTCCTGATGGGCTCGCGCACCACAGCGACATTCGACGCTCATCTAGTGGACGTCGCCTTCGGATATACCCATACCGACGACACATTCCGCTTTCCGATTTCTTCCGGTATCCGGACGACAAACGGCGGCGATTTCACCGGGCTGGTGCGTTACACCTACAATCCCGGCGCGGCCATTCTGCCGCTCGTGGAGACGACGGCTCAACTCACCGCCGGTTCGGCCAGCCGCGAGAACTACATCAACCAGGCCGGCCTGACCGGCGCGAAGTTCGGACAGAGTGAGCTCGACGCCACCACGCTGGCGCTCTACTCCGGGCTCAATATCCCGATCGCACCGGCCTTCACGCTGTCGCCGGCGATCTCCTACGCCCATGCGACGCGCGACAACGACGATACCTACAAGCTGCCGACGCGGCCGACTATCGCCTACAATCCGGCCAACCCCAACGTCTTGCTGCCCAACGGCGCGGTGCCGACGCAAAGCACGAGTTACTCGCGTTCCTACGAAGGGTGGACGCCGAGCCTTGCGCTGTCGTACCGGCCCGACAACGTCAACACCGTCTTTGCCGCGATGAGCCGCAGCTTCGAGCCGCCGACGCATGACGACCTTCTCGCCACCATCAACGGGACGCCGAACTCCAGTCCGGGCCGGCCGATACCGGGCAGTCCGTTCCTGGCGGCCGCGGCGTTTGCGACGCCCGACCTCAAGGCTCAGACCGCGACGACCGTCGAGGGCGGCTGGCGCGGCCGTACCGACCGGTTCTCCTGGGACGCGGTGACCTATTATTCCTGGGTCGCGAACGAGCTCCTTAGCCTGCGCGATTCAACCGGCGCACCGCTTGGCGCGATCAATGCCGACAAGACCACGCATTTCGGCGTCGAACTCGGTCTTGGGGCCAGGCTGACCGAACGCCTTTCGGGCCGCCTCGCCTACACGTATCAGGATTTCCGCTTCGACAACGATCCGCTACGCGGCAACAATCACCTTGCCGGCGCGCCCCCTCATCTCATCCATGCGGTACTGCAGTTCCAGGCCACGGAAGACTGGCGGGTTCAGAGCACCATGCGCTGGAGTCCGGGCCGGACTCCCGTCGACAACATGAACACCCTGTACGCCGATCCCTACGTCGTGGTCGACCTGCGCACCGAATACAAGATCGACAAGACCTTCTCAGTGTTCGGCGAGATCACCAACCTGTTCAACGAAACCTATGCATCCTCAGTGCTCGTCGTCGACCAGGCACGGCCGGATCAGGCGGCCTTCCTGCCCGGAGACGGCCGGGGATTCTATGCGGGAATGAAAGCAAGATTCTAGCGCAGGCGAACCGGGCAAGCCGCTTGCATTGTCGAGGAGACCGTCATGATGAATCGCCGGGTATTGATCGCAGGCCTGCCGCTCGCGGTGCTCGCTGCGCCACGGATCGCGCGCGCGGCGGGTACGGTGACGTTCTGGGGGCCTCCCGCAACCCCATCCGTCGTTCTCGCACAAGCCATCGACAGCGGCCTGCTTAAATCGATCGTGCCGGACGCCACGTTCAAGGTCTGGAAAACGCCGGACGAAATGCGCGCCGGGCTGAGTTCCGGATCGATGGCGGCCACCGTGGTTCCGACCTATGTCGCCGCCAACCTGCACAACCGCGGCCTCGGGCTCCGGCTCGTCAACGTGCTGACCGACGGGCTGCTATGTGTCGTGGCGCCCACCGGCACCGTCAGCGGCGTCGCCGGGCTGAAGGGCAAGCGCGTCGCGGTGCCGTTCCGCAACGACATGCCGGATTTCATTTTCCGCCGCTTGCTCGCCGCGAACGACGTGACACCATCTGATCTGACGATCGAATATACCGGCACGCCGATCGAGGCGGTCCAGATGCTGATGCTGGGACGCGTCGACGCCGCGCTGCTCAGCGAACCCGCGGGCACCGCTGTCATCGCCAAGGCCGCCACGTTCTGGAAGAATCTGGAGCGCGCCGTCGACTGCCAGAAGGAATGGCAAAAGGTCGCCGGCACCACCACGATCGCCCAGGCCGGGCTCGCGATTGCCGATCGATTTGCGGCCGAGATCGGCCCGTCCGGCGTCGCCGCGTTGCACGCCGCGCTGGAGCAGACGCTGCAGCAGGTCATGAAAAATCCGGCCGCGGCGGCGGCAACTGCGGCCCCGGCCCTCGATCTGCCGGCAGCCATGGTCGAGAAATCGATCCCGTTCAGCAGGCTGGTGGTGCGTAGCGCCTCCGCCGCCCGCGCGGACCTGACCGGCCTGTTCGACATTCTGGCAAAGGATGATCCGCGCATTATCGGCGGCAAGCAGCCGGATGACCGGTTCTTCGCCCTGTGAATCCGGCGAACGCCAGCCTTGCATTGGCGGGATGGTTTGCCCGCTACGTCTGGTCGGCATGGGCTGGCCTGGCCGGGCTGTTCTGTCTGGCCGCAGCGTGGCAGGCCGGTCACGAATTCTACGGCTCGTTCGTGTTGCCCTCGCCGCTGGAAACCGCGCAGGCGCTGGCCGGCATCGTGCACGAGCCTTCATTTTCCAAGGCCGCAAAAGAGACGGCTGAGAGTTCGCTCGCGGGCTTCGTGCTGGCGGTCGGCATCGGCACCACTGCCGGCGCCATTGCAGGTTATTCCTTTGCCGCGATGCGCCTCATGCGTCCGGTCGTGACCGTAATCCTCAGCGTCCCCCCGATTGCGTGGATCGTGCTGGCGCTGATCTGGTTCGGATCGAGCGGCGCTACCGCCGTGATGACCGTGGTCATCGCCGCGCTGCCGATCTCCTTTGTCGGCGGACTCGAAGGCGTCGCCACGCGCGACCGCGCGCTTGACGCGATGGCCCGTTCGTTCGGCGCCGGAAACTGGATGCGTTTCCGCACCATCACAGCGCCTCACCTGATCTCCTATCTGTTTCCGGCCTGGACCACGACAGCGGGAACGGCATGGAAAGTGACTGTGATGGCCGAGCTTCTATCGAACTCGGGAGGCATCGGCGGAGAGCTGGCGACGGCTCGCGCGCTGTTCGACATCCCGCGCGTGATGGCGCTGATCGTCGCCGTCGTCGGCTTCGCGCTGATGACGGAATATGTCCTGCTTCATCCGTTGCGCGACCGGCTGGAAAGCTGGCGCGAGGCCGGCCTGCCCTGGGGAGTCAAGCGATGAAGCTCGCGCTGCAGGGTGTCGGGCATTCCTTCCTCGGCCGCCCCGTGTTCGAAAATTTCGATCTGGCGCTTGCCGAGGGCGAGGTGGTCGCCCTGATCGGGCCGTCAGGCTGCGGCAAGACGACGGTGCTGCAGATCGCGGCAGGCCTGATCGACCCGTTGCGCGGCCGGGTCGGCCGCGCCTATCGGCGCCACGCCGTGGTGTTCCAGGAGCCGCGGCTGCTGCCGTGGATGACCGCGCGCGACAATATCGCCTACGGCCTGCGCGCGGTCGGCGCCACTGCGGGCGAGCGCGTCACGGCGGCTCAGCAGCGCGGGCGCGAGGTCGGCCTGCACCCGAACGATCTCGACAAGTTTCCGGCCGAACTCTCCGGCGGCATGCGGCAACGCGTGGCGGTCGCCCGCGCGCTGGCGGTCAACCCCGACGTCGTGTTCTTCGACGAACCCTTCACGGCGGTCGATGTGGGATTGAAGCGCACGCTACAGCAACTGGTGATCGACGCCGCGGCGCGCGAGCGTTTCTCCGCGCTGTTCGTCACGCATGATCTGGCGGAGGCGGTCCGCGTTGCGGACCGGCTCATCGTGATGTCCGGCCATGCGGAGGAGTCGGCGGCGGGCCGGATCATCGAAGGCAGACCGGGCGAGCGCAGCGACCGCGCCATCTTCGAGATCGTCGAGACATGGTCGCGCGATCCGGCATTTCGCGTGCTGTTCGACGGCGAACGGGAGCGCGTCCGGTGACCGTGCACTGTGGCGGCGCGCCTGGACCATCCGCATCCAGCCCGTGGCTGGTGGAAGGCCTGCGGCTGTTTTTTCCCGTCGCCGCATGCCATGCGCTAGTATCGCCGCTGGTGTGGGTCGCATGGTTCGGCTTCGCGCTGCCGTTTGCCCATACCATTCCCGCGAGCCAATGGCACGCGCATGAAATGATCTTCGGTACCTATGGCGCCGCGCTCGCCGGCTTCCTGGCCTCGGCGGTGCCCGAATGGACCGACACGCGGCCGCGCCGCGGCCGTGCCCTTCTGGTGCTGCTGGCACTTTGGCTACCGGGCCGGGCGATCGGATTTGTCGGGCTCGACGCCTTCGTGGCCGTGGCGGCGGCGACCGACCTGGCCTTCCTCGGCTTGTTGTTGTGGTACGTCCTCAAGGCCCTGATCGACCGTGGCAGCACGCGGCATGCGTCCTTTGCCGTCTGGGTCGGCCTGTTCTGGCTGATCGAACTGGCGGTGCGCCTCGCATGGATGGCCGGCATGACCGATGTCGCGGGGCGGCTGCTGCACACCGCCCTCGTGGTGTTCGTGGTGTTCTTTTCCCTCGCCATCGCCCGCATCAATGTCGCGATCTTCAATCTGGCGCTCGATCCAAGCGGCGAGACCACACCGTACCGCCCGCACCCCGGCCGACAGAACCTGACGGCAGGGCTGGTCGCGCTCTATGCGGTCGTGGCGCTGGCCGCGCCGGGTTCGACCGTGCCGGCCTATCTTGCGCTGGCCGCCGCAGCAGCGTTTTTCGATCGCCTCGCCGAATGGTTTATCGGGACCGCGGCATTCCGGACCCATGTGCTCGCGCTGGGCGGCGCCAATCTGTTCGCGGGCGCCGGATTCCTGCTGATCGGCGCGTCCGGATTGGGAGCGCCGATCGCGCCTGCGACGGGATTTCACGTGTTGTCGGTCGCCAGCCTGGGCCTTGCCGTGCTCAGCGTGTTCATCATCGCGGGGCTTCGCCATACCGGCCGGGCGCTCGATCTGCCCTGGCGGGCGCATGCCGCAGTGGTCGCGATGATCACTGCCGGCCTCGTCAGGGTGTTACCGGAAATCGGCATCGGCACCTTCCTGGCAGGCCGGCACTACGCGCTGAGCGGCATGCTATGGTCGTCGGCGTTTGCGTTCTGGCTTGCCGGTTTCCTGCCACTGCTGAAACATCCGCTCGATGCAGCGACAACGGCGTCGGGCGATGAAGCAATTGACGACCTCGTGGCCGCCGCATCATGCGATGACGCAGATAGCGTCCTCCCTAACGTCCCGACCGCAGGTCTAGCGATCTGGCCCGGCCGCCAACGCTGATGCCCACTTGGCCCTGCACGCGGAGCGGCTGCAGCGCAAACGGCACCAGAGTGCTCATCCGAGGTCGCCAGTTTGCGGCGAATCTGCAGTGGTCACAGTGGCGGTCTGACCGCTCATCTAGTTATGTCCGGTTCTCCTTAGAAAGCGGACTTCTTAGACTAGACGCCTGAACGCAATTCGGCGAAGGGCCACATGCGAATCTCGAAAGGCACACAGATGTCAAAAGCGATGATTGGAATAAGTGGATTGTGCTTGAAAGATCATGCTTGCGGCGCTGCGCGCTTCCAGCCTGTGCCGGTGGAGCCCGCCGTAGCGACCGCCGGGCCTGGCGCACAGTTGTGCATGGCCGCCTCGCTCGGCGATGCAGCCGTTTTCGAACACAGCTGTACGTAACCGTCCGGTGAAGGCTGCGGTATAATTGCCTTGGGGCGGTGGTCCGATCAGGCGGCGGACTGAACGGGGGCGACCCTTCCATTGCAGCAGTTCATTGAGCCGGCCTCGCGGGGTATTGGCGATGCGGCCCAGGACGTCCGCCAGCCAGGCTTGCGGATCGATGTCGTTGAGTTTGCCGTCATGACCAGCGTCGTCATGACGGCGGCGCGGCCGGCACCGCGTTCGGAGCCGGCGAACAGCCATGACTTGCGCCCGAGGGCAAAGCCGCGCAGCGCGCGCTCGGCCGCATTGTTTGTCAGGCAGATCCGCCCGTCATCGATGAAGCGAGCGAACCGGTCCCAGCGGCGCAGCATGTAGTCGATTGGCTTGGCGACCGACGACGAGTTCGACAGCCGGGCACGCTGTTCGCGCAGCCATGCTTGCAATGCCGTCAAGAGCGGGGCGCTTTGTTCTTTGTGTACCCGCAGACGCTCTTCGGCGCTTTGGCCGTTGATGCCGCGCTCAATTTCGAACAGCGCATCGATGCGTTTGACCGCCTCCAGGGCGATCGGCGAGATCGCTGCGGCATTCTTGCCGGCCCTCGAACTGGCGGCGACGTCCGCCAGTTCGAAGAACTGCCGCCTGGCATGGGCCCAACAGAGCGCGGGCGTGACCGCCCCCTGCGCGCGCGAGGCGTCATACAGTTCGTTATAGCCGCTATAGGCATCGGCCTGCAGGATACCGGTGAAGCTTTGGAGATGCCGCGTGGGATGCTCCTGCCGTCGATCGCGCGAGACGTAATAGAGCGCGGCCGGCGGCGCCCGGCCGCCAAACGGCCGGTCGTCGCGGACATAGGTCCAGATATGCCCTTTGATCCGCTGGCCCTTGGCCAGGATCGGCACCGTGGTGTCATCGCCGTGCAGCCGTTCGGCGGCCAGGACGTGGCGCTCAATCAGACATGAAGCGGCTGCGAGGCCGTCGCGCAGGCGCCGACCTGACCGGCCAGTGTCGACAGGCTCAGATTGATGCCCTCCCGGACATAGCGCTCGCTCTGCCGGTTCAAGGGCTGATGTTGGCCGAACTTCTCGAACAGGGTCATGGCCAGCAGGTTGGGCCCGGCGAAGCCGCGCGACGTCACGTGGAAAGGCGCCGGCGGCTGGGCGATCGTCTCGCAGCCCCGGCACGAGAACTTCTCGCGCACCGTCTGAATTACCTTCCACTGGCCGGAGAGCTGTCCCTGCTGCGGGTCATCGAGGCTCTCGAAGCTGGGCGAGGACGTTACCGAGACGCTGGAGGTCATTCCCCGGCACAGGCATCGGGCTCTCCGCAAGCTGCGCCAACGCCATTGATTTTAGTTTCTTAACTCAACGCCGTGTTCGGCGCGGTCCCGACCGGCCGTCCGTAAGCTTCGATCTGAAAGTGATCCATCCCCAACGCCTCGGCGTTTCCTGCAAATGACATCGGTGCTCATCGCCGAACGGAGTTTCCCTTGGATCATGCCATTTCGCGTACCGAATCGATCTTTTGGATTACCGCGGGAACCTTCCTTGTGCTGTTTGCCGTGACACTGGGCATGCATACGGTCGACAAGCGCCTCATGGCAGGTGAGAGCGTCTGGACGAAGCCGTTGCAGTTCGATGCAGCCTTGGCGCTTCACTTCGCGACACTTGCCTTAGCAACGCGCGCGCTGAGCGCGACGTATCGCGAATCGACATTGCTGTTGGGGGTTGCCATCGCCGCGACTTTCAGTGCTGGCTTCGAGATCGTCTACATGAGCGTCCAGGCAGCGCGTCAGCAAGCCTCCCATTTCAATCTTTCCACGCCCTTCCACGCGGCAATGTACTCGTTGATGGCTGCGGGTGCGTTCGTGATCACGGCTGCGGCAGGAGCAGTCGGCGTGGCCACTTTTTTCGATGAGAATTCTCATCTAAGCTTGGTATCGCGCTCCGCGCTGGCTCTCGGTTTGATAGGGGGTACCCTTCTCACTCTCATCGTTGCTTTCCGCATGGGCGCAGCGCTCAACCATCACGTCGGGGTTGAAAGCACAAACTCGCCACGCGTGCCGCTTTTCGGTTGGTCGCGCACCGTCGGTGATTTGCGCGTTCCCCATTTCTTGGCGACCCACATGATGCAAGCGATGCCCGCTGCCGGGCTGGCGATAGAACGCGTCGGCTCTGGGACCTTAGCGCTTGCGGCGGTTTGGCTCCTCGCAGTGGTGTGGGCGGCGTTGACGCTATTTGCCTTCAATCGCGCGCTTGCTGGCCAGCCGCTCATTTAAGCTGTGCCGGGGCTTCCCGCTGCTTGATCACCCGCCGCGAAGCGGTGGCAAAATTCTCATCTGTGACTTGCGAATGTTGGCGGTAGCGAACGGTCAAACAAAGAACACAACCGGTCGATGAAATTACCCAAATTGCGATATTTGTTAATGCTCCTACCTATTTAGAAGCACGAAAATGATTGACGCTCCGGAATACAAGTATTTGTCACTTCGCAACCAGTCGTCCACCGTAGCCCTCCAGCACCTCCGCTACGCAGTGGTTTCCGCGGAATATGGCAGCTTTCGCCGGGCTGCCGAGGCCTTGCTGATGCGGCAATCGACGCTAAGCCGCTGCATACGTCAATTGGAGGAAGCCATCGGATTGACTGTGTTTGAGAGATCAAGTGGTGGGATATGCACCACTGTAGCCGGACGAAGCTTCCTTAGAACAGCGCGGTCGATCCTTGAACAGATGGATGCCCTCGTTGTAGCAGCTCGCAGCGACGGCCGAGGAGAAGCCGGTCGCCTTACCGTGGGATTCTATACATCTCTTTCCGCGGGCAATCTGCGTGCCACATTGGTGGAGTTCAGGCAGCGCTGTCCACAAGTATCACTTGGCATGGTCGAGCGATCGCGGATGCGCCTTGCCGGCGCTCTGCGCAACAGTGCGATCGACCTCGTCATCGCGACAAGCGGAGGCGTCGCTTTTGACAGCAAGACATTGCGACTTTGGAGCGAACGCATTCTGGTGGCGCTACCGGAAGGCCACCACTTGGCAACAAAAGAGGCGATTTACTGGACCGACCTTCGTAAGGAGACGGTTCTGCTCAGCCAGTATGATCCTGGGCGCGAACTTGAAGATCTGTTGTTAGCAAAGCTGGTTTCAGCAGCTGACCGGCCGAAGATCGAGCGCCACGACGTCAGCAGAGGAATCATTAAAACCCTCATCACGCTTGGGCTCGGTGTCAGCTTGGTAGCAGAGTCCGACATAGGTCTCACTTTCGCGGGACTGACGTATCGCGAGGTGCGCGACGGCTTGGGACCAAGCCAGGTCCATTATTCGGCACATTGGCGCAAGGACAACGATAACCCGGCTCTCACTACGTTTCTCAAACTGCTGAGCGAACGCTATCCTTTGCCCTGCGCCGGCTGAGTCTTGCGCCGAGCCTTCGAAAAAGCTCGGTCACTTGCCATGAACCGAGCCAGCATCGGCGCAATCAGTTTTGCGGGGTCCAGGGTCGCTTGGCCGGTTTCTCGCGAAAGCACGTCGGCGTAGGCGGCGAGATTGCGATGGACGTCGGCCGGCAGTTCCACCGTGAGCTTTACTGGTTTGTCATCGGCTATGCTGCCGAGCTTTAGCTTCGCCATATTCCTTCAGCCTCTGTATGGTTCGAGCACGAGGTCACGGTTGACGATTACTCGCACCGGAAAACCCGGCCGGATTGTCAGTGTCGGCTGGATGTTGAGATTGCGCCGGACGATCTGCTGACCGGTTTGGTTCAGGGAATCCCCTGCCCCACGGCGAATCGCCTGAAGAATAGCGCTGTTTCCGTTTCCAGGATCTGAGCCGGATCCGAGTTCGGCTCCAACACCCAGCAGGGTCGACAGCAACGCCGCTTTGGAAAGCTCGCTCCAGTGATGATCAACCTCGTCCTGAAGCCCAGCATAGCCTGCGGTATCAGAACTCGGCTGACGCTCAAGGACGATTGATCGGCCGTTAGGCATGATCAGGCGGGTCCAGACCAGGAGCGCGCGCGATTGTCCGTGTGAAACGTGACTATCGTAGATTCCTATTAATCGTGCCCCTTGCGGCACTAACAAATGTTGGCCGGACAGAGTATCAAACAGGGGTTCGGTCACATGCGCCACAATCTGACCCGGCAGATCGGAGCGGATACCCGTGATAAGGGCGGCCGAAATGATCGACCCTGCCTGCACCACAAAGCGTGACGCGGGCTTTGCCAAACGGTCAGGGCTCGTGGTTCGCCTGTCAACGGAAGCGCTAACAAAAGCGAGCTTGCGGTCCTGTCCATTCTGGATAAGCGCCTCATCGGACGATGATGCGGCGTTTGAGGGCTCGGCAGCAGGAGCTGCCGCCGCTGGCCGAACATTCGTTGAGGCAAATACTTTGCTGGTCCGCGCGGCCTCGCTTTCCTGGCTGATACGCTGTTGTTCCGGATCCAGCGCAAGCGGTCCAGACTGGGCTTGGGCTGCAGCAACAATCGGGCGACCCAGGTCGCCTGGCAATGGCGGCCCGAGGGGCGGCACGTCCCGAGGAATACCTGCATAGTCGCGCGGCAGCCCGGCAAGGCCGTCGGCGACATTGTGGTGATCGGTGCTGTGGAGCTCTTCGGAAGCTGGAACACGCGTGCGATTTTGTTGCAGGGCCCACAGCACCGCTCCGGAGAGAAGAACGAGCGCAAGTGCCGAGCCGCCGGCCAAAGCCTTGCGCGAGAGACGCGATACAGGCGGGCGCTCCGGTCGCAGCCGCAGGGAGCTGGCACTCTCCTCAGCGCTCTTCGGCGAAGTAGAACCAGGACGGCGGATATCCGTCGTTGGGTTACTGCTCAAGATGGCCTCCCGTCGCTTCTGATGATTCGGATCTTTTGCTGGGATTCACCACCAAGTCGCAACTCGGCCGCGGCAAACAATCGATCGACGATGAGCACGTTGCGATAGGTTCGGTAATTGACGATCTCGGGCTTGCCGTCCGGACCAATGACGAACAGCGGCGGCATCTCGCCCTGAACGATGCCAGGCGAGAACTCGATATAGACTTTGCGGCCGTTATCATAGACGCCGACCGGCCGCCACGGCGGGTTGTCTCCCTCCATCGTATAGCGATAGCGCCGCTGGGAAGCCTCCGGCAAAACAGGCTCTGGCGGCACAGCTCTGGCGCGGTCGCGCCTATCCTCGGGATAGAACCAGGCGACAGACGGCATATAGGGCTTTTCGCGCGAACGTAGCTCGATGAGGTAGGTACGCCGGTCGGTGTTGACTACGAGATTGGTCTCGATCGACGGCCGCGTTGGCTTGACCATGATGTGGACGCGTCTGGTGTCGCCACTTCCGCTTTCGGTATCGCCGACCACCCAGCGCACGGTGTCGCCGGCCGAAACCGGCCCTGAGCCCGTGAGCTGCTCACCGGGCTCGAGCGCGATGTCGGTGATCTGTCCGGGGGAAGCGTAGATCTGATAAAGCGCACCAGGACTAAACGAAAAAACCTGCACCGCGTTGAAGTAACCGTCTTTTCGCGGTTCTACCCGCGCAGCATCATTCGCGGCCTCGATCCGGGCGATCGGCTCGCTAGCTTCTGCTGCCCTCTTCTTGCCTCCCTTCGCAGGCGCCCAGGAGGGCGGGACGTGCAGGGATTGCGGGCGATCCTCGCCTGGAGATGGCGGATTGGGAAGTGGCGGAACATCATCGTCGTAACTGATCTGCGGTGGCTTGGATGTCGCGCAGCCGCTGAGCGCTAGCATACAGACAAGCAGAACGGGATGCATGACCCTGCTCTTGCACAGGCTGGCAACTCCAACATTGCGTGTGTGCACTACCCAAGCTCCTTCGACCAATTGATGGCATTGACGTAGACGCCGAGCGGATTTCTGCGTAGGCGATCGGCACTGCGCGGGGTTTCCACCACGACGGTGAGGATGGCGGTCCAGCGCTCGGTGGCGGTAAGCTGTCCGCTCTCGTACCGACGCTCAATCCAGGCAACGCGAAAGCTGTCCGGTGAGGCGCGGATGACGCTCGATATTTCGACGGCGATCTGCAACTTGCCGAGTTTGGCAAAGGGATCATTGACACGCGCGTAGTCGTTCAGGGCGGCTGCGCCGCCGGCGGTGGTGAAGTCATAGGCGCGCAGCCAGTCCTGACGCAGCACGATGGCGTCGGCCGACAATCCCCGCACGTTTTCGATGAAGCGTGCCAAATGAAAGGCAATTTGCGGATCGGTTGGCTGGTAGGAGGGATTGGCCGGGCCGACCGCTTGTGCCTCGCCGAGACGATCGACCTCAATGACCCAGGGCGTAATGCTTCCCTGCGTGGATTGCCAAACGAGACCTGATGCTAGGCCTGCCGACAGGATCAGGGAACCAAGGGCCATCAGCCGCCAGTTTTTGGCCTGCACGCGCGCCGAGCCGATGCGCTCGTCCCACACCTGCTCCGCTTTCTGATAGGGAGTTACAGGCTCGGGCGTTCGGCCATAACGAACGGACGGTCTTTTGAACATCACTTCTCTCCTTCGGAGAGATCGACGGAGGCGCCTCCTCCACCATGGTCGGAAGTACGAACGACATTGGTAGTCGCCGACGCCCCACGACTAACAAGCCCCATGCGCTTTACGCGCTTGGACCATCTGGATTGACTATCCGGAGATGGCGAACTTGACTGTTGCTCGGCCGCGCTGGCTTCCCCGGCTGCGGCCCCCTCAGTGGATGCCGAGCCGCTTGCAGAACCGGCCGCGGCGCGGCGAAGTGGGCCCGTCATCGCGGACGCAGCGGCATCCGCGCCGCCGGACAAACCACTGGCCCGGAACGCACCGCTCGCGCTACCCGTTAGCGCCGCAGTGCCGCGCGCGGCGCCTGCAAGTGCTCCTGCACCGCCTGCAGCCAGACCCGCTCCGGCCACCGCGACCCCGCCGGCAGCGAGACCCGAGCCGGCGGCGGCTCCGGCCCCAAGTTGCGGACCGCCGGCGACGATGCCATTGGCGATGCCGGGCCCAAAGATGCCCAGGCCAAGCAGCGCCAATGCCGCGAGCACCAGGGCCATGGCATCATCAATGCCGATCGGTCCGCCGCCCCCACCAATGGTAAATTGCGAGAACAAGGTCGAGCCGATCCCCACGATGACGGCGAGCACCATGACCTTGACGCCTGACGAGATGACGTTGCCGAGCACGCGTTCGGCGGCGAAGGCCGTTTTGCCGAACAGCCCAAAAGGGATCAGGACGAAACCGGCAAGTGTCGTCAGCTTGAATTCAATGAGGGTGACGAAGAGCTGGATCGCAAGGATGAAGAAAGCCAACAGCACGACAACCCATGCAAACAACAGCACGGCAATCTGGATGAAGTTTTCAAAGAAGCTGACATAGCCCATCAGTCCCGAAACTGAATTGAGCAACGGGCGCCCCGCATCGAGACCGACCTGCGCGATCCGCCCGGGACGCAGGAAATCCGCCGATGACAGGCCTGTTCCCGATGCCTTGAGACCCAGACCGGCGAAGCTTTCAAAGACGATGCGGGCGAGGTTATTCCAGTTGCCAATCAGATAGGCGAACACCGCGACAAAAAGCGTCTTCTTGACGAGCCTAGCGATGATGTCTTCATCAGTCCCCCAGGCCCAGAACAGGGCGGCCAGCGTGATATCGATCGCGGCAAGCGTGGTTGCGAGGAAAGCAACTTCGCTACCAAGCAACCCAAAGCCCGAGTCGATATAGCGGGTAAATGTTTCAAGAAATCGGTCGATGACGCCGGTACCACCCATTGGATCACTTGCCTTCCCATGTTGCAGCGGGTGATCTGTCCCGGAGAGCGCGCTCGGGATCCATGGGCTGCGCCGATGAGGGGTTCAGGCTGCCTGGTTCAGCATCGGCGGGTGCGGCCGTCGCTTTCCTTTGCCCTACGAACCGACGGAGGTTCTTCGCTGTTCCTCCGCGACGGCACTCCTGCAGCTCTGACACGTGCTCAGAAGTGACAGCCCGGCGATGTTCCGACGCAACCGGATCGCATGATTGGCGTACCGATGATGCCGTTAGGGTACTGTCTTGGTCGCTCCGGAGCTGAATTGCGCAGGCGGCGACGAGCAAGGCCGGGGCGACGACCACCGCGGCCGCAGACAGTAGATGCTTCATCACGCTAGACCTTCTCATCGGTGGAACATCTGCACGTTTGAGGGTTGGTAACCGCGCGCGGATGCGAGGAAGCGTCGAAGCTGTTCCCTGCCCTGGTCCTGGGCGGCGACGCGCTGGGCGGTTTCGAGATTTTGCGCCCGCCCCTGCGCAGCAAGGGCCGCGGTTAGATCGGCGAGTTGCTGCGCCTGCAGACCAAGGAGCTGATTGCCGGCCTGACTCGCCTGCAGCGCGCCTGTCGCTCCCTGGCTCGAACTGATCAGAGCCGCCATCTGGGTGCGGTTAGTGTCGAGATTGCCGACCACGGCCGCTTGAACACGCATCGCGTCCTGCAGACCCGCCACAGAATTCTGCCAACGTGTTTGCGCATTCGCAATTAGTGCCTGATCTGACGCGCCCGCAGAAGCCGGCGAATAGGTTGTCGAGAAGGCCTGATCGATCTGCTTGATGTCGTAGGCGATGCGCTGCGCCTGGGTGAGCAGCTGCCGAGTTCGCTGGATCGCCTGTTCAATCGCCTGCAGTGAGGAATACGGCAAGGCGGCAAGATTCCTGCCTTGGTTGATCAGCATCTGAGTTTGGTTTTGCAGCGAGGTGATCTGGTTGTTGATCTGCTGCAGCTCACGCGCGGCCGTGAGCGCGTTTTGCGCGTAATTGGTGGGATCGAACACGACCAGTTGGGCCGAGGTGGACGAAACCGTGCTTACGGTCGCAATAGCCACCGCGCTCACAGCCGCGAGGTACCGGACGTTCTTCATGACAAGCCTTCCTGTACTCGAAGACCCGGGATGAGATCGGCAGCCCAGCTCAGCCCCCGCGCGGCAAGCCAACCCACGACAAAGCCCTCGCGGCCATGTTCGGCCAGCACTCGTTCGATCATTGCCTGATCGGACCTTGAGGAAGCCGCGGTGAAGGCGAGCGCGAACTCTTCGAGTCCCAGCTCAAACAGGCGATTGCCGCGCCGGGACTGGCAGTAATAGTCGCGCTTCGGCGTGGCGCCTGCGAGGATTTCGATCTGCCGATCGTTCAGACCGAAGCGCCGATAGATCGCTGTGATCTGCGGCTCGATCGCTCGCTCATTTGGCAGGAACAGCCGCGTCGGGCAGCTCTCGATGATCGCAGGCGCAATCGGCGAGCCTTCAATATCGGAGAGCGACTGGGTGGCGAAGATGACGGAGGCATTCTTCTTGCGCAACGTCTTCAGCCATTCTCGGATCTGGCCGGCAAAGCCTTCATCATCGAGCGCGAGCCAACCTTCATCGATAATGAGGAGTGTCGGCCTCCCGTCGAGCTGACCTTCGATCCGGTGAAAGAGATAGGCGAGCACGGCCGGCGCCGCACTCGTACCGATCAGCCCCTCGGTTTCGAATACCTGGACCGAAGTCGTTCCAATCCGTTCAATCTCGGAGTCAAGCAGGCGCCCGAAGGGGCCAGCGAGACAGTAGGGTTGAAGGGCCCGCTTCAGGCTCTGGGACTGCAGCAGCACGGAAAGACCGGTCAGCGTGCGCTCGCTGACAGGAGCCGAAGCCAGCGAAGACAGCGCCGACCATAGATGATCCTTGGCTTCAGGCGTCATGTCGATCTTTTCGCGCGCCAGAATGGCTGCAATCCATTCCGCCGCCCAGCCGCGCTCGGCCGCATCGTCGATCCGGGCTAGCGGCTGCAAGACGACCGGTTCGGAGGCACCATCGGTCAGCGCACCGCCGAGATCATGCCAGTCGCCCTTCATGGCAAGCGCCGCAGCCCGGATCGATCCGCCGAAGTCGAAAGCAAAAACCTGAGAGCCGGGATACCGGCGGAACTGTAGTGCCATCAGCGCGAGCAGAACTGATTTGCCGGCACCAGTCGGACCGACCACCAGCGTATGGCCGACGTCGCCGACGTGGAGAGAGAAGCGGAACGGCGTCGATCCCTCCGTCCGCGCGAAAAACAGCGGCGGCGCGCCGAGATGAGCGTCCCTCGCCGGCCCCGCCCAAACAGCGGACAGCGGGACCATATGGGCGACGTTCAGGGTCGAGACGGGGGGCTGGCGGACGTTGGCATAGACGTGGCCCGGCAGCGATCCTAGCCAGGCTTCGACTGCGTTGATGCTCTCCACCATGCAGGTGAAGTCGCGTCCCTGAACGACCTTCTCGACCAGGCGCAACCGTTCATCGGCCACGCGCGGATTCTCGTCCCAGACAGTAATGGTGGCGGTGACGAAGGCCTCTCCGATCAGATCGGAGCCGAGTTCCTGCAATGCGGCGTCGGCATCGATAGCCTTGTTGGCTGCGTCGCTGTCGATCAAAGCCGAAGCCTCGTTGGTCATCACCTCCTTCAGGATGGCGGCAACGGATTTCCGCTTGGCGAACCACTGCCGCCTGATCTTGGTCAAAAGCTTCGTCGCGTCGCCCTTGTCGAGCATGATCGCCCGGGTCGACCAACGATACGGGAAGGCAAGCCGATTGAGATCGTCCAGAATCCCGGGCGTGGTCGCAGTTGGAAAGCCGACAATCGTGAGCACCCGCAAATGTTGGGAGCCCAGCATCGGCTCGAGCCCTCCCATCAGCGGCTGGTCCGCCAACAACGCATCGAGATACATGGGAATCTCGGGAACACGGACGCGATGAATCTTGGTCGAGACGCAGGCATGCAGGTACGTCAGGGTTTCGCCGTCATCGAGCCACCGGCATTCCGGCATGAACCCTTCAACCAGTTTCAGCACGCGGTCGGTCTGATCGGCAAAGCCGCGCAACACCTCATGCGCGTCGGCAGCTTCCCCGCGATCCCGTCGCTCATAGAGGAGGCGCTCGGCACGGGCCGCATCCTCGGCAGGCGGGAGATACAGAAAGGTGAGGAAATAGGCCGATTCGTAGTGAGCCCCCTCTTCCTCGAATTGCGCCCGGCGCTCCGCATCGACCAGGGCCGATGCCACATCCGGGCAACTGCTCGGAGGGTAAACGTTCGAAGGATAACGCTGCGCTTCCACAAAAACCGCCCAGCCCGATCCGAGGCGACGCAGCGCATTGTTGAGGCGCCCGGCAACAGCAACAAGTTCTGCTGGAACAGCAGAATCAAGGTCGGGGCCCCGAAAGCGCGCGGTCCTCTGAAATGATCCGTCCTTGTTCAGGACGATGCCTTTATCGACGAGCGCGGCCCATGGCAGGAAATCGGCAAGACGCGTAGTGGAATGACGATACTCGGCAAGATTCAGCATGGTTACTCACACATTGAGGTGGGTTGGGAGGCGCAGATGGCGTCTTGCGGTCTCCACAAAGAGCGGATCGCGCTTTGCGGCCCAGACTGCGGCGGCATGGCCGACGGCCCAGAGCAGAAGACCGGCAATCCAGAGCCGCAGGCCGAGACCGAGCGCCGCGGCAAGCGTGCCGTTGACGATTGCGAAAGAGCGCGGCGCACCGCCGAGCAGGATCGGTTCGGTCAAGGCGCGGTGCACCGGAATTGCAAAACCTTCAACGGGGCTGTCCATCAGATCAGCACCCCACCGCCGAACGAGAAGAACGCCAGGAAGAAGCTCGAAGCTGCAAATGCGATCGACAGACCGAACACGATCTGGATCAGCCGGCGGAAACCTCCGGATGTGTCGCCGAAGGCAAGCGTCAGACCTGTGACGATGATGATGATCACTGCCAAGATCTTGGCCACTGGACCCTCGACCGATTGCAGGATCTGATTGAGCGGCTGCTCCCACGGCATGTTCGACCCTGCCGCACATGCTGCACGCGTTATCCCAACGCTCAGAGCTGCGGCGGCGGTCACCGTGTGAGTCAATGTGATGCGTTTCATGATCGGTCTCCCGCTACTCGGATGAGGTAGTCTCCGCCCGGCGTCAGGCCTTCGACGCGCGCAAGTTCTGCCAACCTCCGGTCCGCACCGCGGCCGGAGAGAACGGCAATCACATCGATGGTCTCCGCGATCAACGCCCGCGGTACGGTCACGACGGCTTCCTGGATCAGCTGTTCGAGACGGCGAAGTGCACCGAGTACGGTGCCGGCATGAATGGTGCCGACGCCTCCGGGATGGCCGGTGCCCCATGCCTTGAGAAGGTCGAGCGCCTCGGCGCCACGCACCTCACCGATCGGAATACGATCGGGGCGTAGCCGGAGCGAGGAACGCACGAGGTCGGACAGTGAGGCGACGCCGTCCTTGGTGCGCAGCGCCACGAGATTTTCCGATTTGCATTGGAGTTCGCGCGTATCTTCGATCAGCACCACGCGATCGGCGGTTTTTGCAACTTCGGCCAGGAGGGCGTTGGTCAGCGTGGTCTTGCCGGTCGAAGTGCCGCCGGCCACAAGGATGTTTTGGCGTTCCCGGACAGCGTTTCGCAGCGCTTCTGCATGAGCGGCCGTCAGGATTCCGGCGGCAACATAGTCGTCGAGGGTAAAGACGGCCACCGCAGGCTTGCGAATGGCAAAGACTGGCGCAGTCACCACCGGCGGCAGCAACCCCTCAAAACGCTCTCCCGTCTCCGGCAACTCTGCCGAGACGCGGGGCCGCGCGGCGTGAACCTCGGCACCGACGTGATGGGCAACGAGCCGCACGATACGTTCGCCGTCGGCGGCGGCAAGACGTTCTCCGGTATCGGAAAGGCCGCCGGTCAGCCGGTCGACCCAGAGCCGGCCGTCGGGATTGAGCATGACCTCGACAATGTCAGCGTCTTCGAGCCAGGCCGTGATTGCCGGTCCGAGCGCAGTTCGCAACATGCGTGCACCGCGCGACACTGCCTCAGACCGAAAGGAATGAACTACCACGCCTGCCCCCCAAAGCCGCCGAGCCGAAAGGCCGTGGCGGCGAGGATCAGTAGAAAAGGAAGGTTGCGCGGCGGCGCAACAAGTTCAGATCAGGCAGCGTATCGTGGCGTAGCAAAAGAAAAAGATGGCGAGATCACTTACGGGGAACGGTTGGCGACGCTTGCGCCGGATCGACGTCGAGCGAAACCTCCTGAGCCAAGGTCTGCCCCCGGGCCAGCCGGCGTCCGAGCGCTTCCACAAACCCTTCATACCGTTCCCGGCCCTTGGTCTGCGCGGCGGGCTGCGCCGTGTCAGGCAGCGGCGGCGTTGCTGTCAGCCAGAACCGCACGAACAAGGCCAGCGCTTCATTTGAGATGGTGATGTGGCGATCCAGTCGCTCAACGTGCCGGGTCAGCCGGTCAAGACGACGACCGAGCGCCGCTTCCATTCGCTCGGAATTGTCTGGCGACAGGAACGAGGCCAGCGCCGTTTCGACGATGAGCGCCTGGGGCACCCTCTTGCGGCTGGCATGATCGGCGAGCTTGCCGGCGAGATCCGGAGGCAAACGAAACGTGTGCTTGGTTCGCATTACCGCACCCTAGAGTTCGAGGCCATCGTCCGGATCCAACGCGGCCTGCCGTGCGAGACCAGGAACATTCGTGCGCAGCATGCGGGCCCTTGTGGCAAAGCCGTCGCCGCCGTCCTCCGTGAAATCGAATTCAGGCGGAGACCGTGACGCCTCCCGTGCGATATCCTCATGCCCGGGAAGCTCAGGCTCACGCCGGATGCCGGAATTTGCGGGATCATCGATAGATCGCCGAGCGTCCGAAGCGGATTTGGACGCACTGGCAATCGATGGCGATGCTAATCGACTCCAATCATCCGCCGCTGCATTGCCGTCGCGAGCGAAAGTGCTTTGGTCATGTGGTGGCCGTACGCGCTCGAGCAAACGCGGATCCTCGAAGTACCTGGCCTTTTTCGCGCGGATTGGTGGCACCCCCGAAACCAACACCAATTCGTCATCGGGTGGCAGTTGCATTACCTCACCCGGTGTGAGCAACGGCCTTGCCGTCTCCTGTCGCGAGACCATGAGATGGCCGAGCCACGGACTAAGTCGGTGACCGGCATAATTCTTCATCGCCCGCAACTCGGTCGCAGTCCCAAGCGCATCCGAGACCCGCTTGGCCGTACGCTCGTCGTTTGTAGCGAAGGAAACGCGCACGTGGCAATTGTCGAGGATGGCATTATTCGGCCCATACGCCTTCTCGATCTGATTAAGTGACTGCGCGATGAGAACACTCTTGAGGCCATAACCGGCCATGAAGGCAAGCGCCGACTCGAAGAAATCAAGCCGTCCCAGCGCCGGAAACTCGTCAAGCATGAACAGCAAGCGATGCCGGCGGCCCTTGGCCTGGAGCTCTTCGGTCAAACGGCGGCCAATCTGGTTGAGGATCAACCGCACCAGCGGCTTGGTGCGGCTGATGTCTGATGGAGGCACGACAAGATAGAGCGTGGTCGGCCGCTCATCCTCAATGAGGTTTCGGATCCGCCAGTCGCAGCGCCTGGTCACTCGGGCAACGACGGGATCACGATAGAGGCCCAGGAACGACATCGCGGTCGAAAGCACGCCGGATCGTTCATTCTCGCTCTTGTTCAGTAACTCCCTGGCAGCGGACGCGATCACCGGATGGGTGCCTGATTCACCAAGATGCCAAGTGGTCATCATCACGCGGAGCGTCATCTCGATTGGCCGTTTCGGGTCGGACAGAAAGCTAGCGACCCCAGCTAGCGTCTTGTCCTGCTCCGCATAGAGGACGTGGAGGATAGCTCCAACCAGCAACGCGTGGCTGGTCTTCTCCCAGTGATTGCGCCGTTCAAGCGAGCCTTCGGGATCCACCAACACGTCGGCCACATTTTGCACGTCGCGGACTTCCCACTCCCCTCGCCTCACTTCCAGGAGAGGGTTGTAGGCTGCACTCTTTGAGTTGGTTGGATCAAACAACAAGACCCGGCCGTGTTGGGCACGAAAGCCTGACGTCAGGGTCCAGTTTTCACCCTTGATGTCATGGATAATACAACTCCCCGGCCAGGTCAGGAGTGTCGGCACCACCAGTCCCACGCCCTTGCCGGATCTGGTGGGCGCGAAGCACAGCACGTGCTCCGGCCCATGGTGCCGCAGATAACGCTCCTTGAAGCGGCCGAGTATCACGCCGTCAGCCCCGGCGAGGCCGGCGGCGCCGACGTCAACATGGCTCGCCCACCGCGCGGAACCGTATGTTGCAGCCGTTTCCGCTTCCCGGGCGCGCCACACCGACATCGCGAATGCGACCATGATCGAGAGAATCCCGCCTGACGCCGCAACGAACGCTCCTTCGACGAATACGTCAGGTGCATAGGCGTCGAAGGCATACCACCACCAGAAGAATGCCGGAGGAAGATAGACGGGAACGCCATACGCGAGCTCGAACCAGGGTTGGCCAAGCTGGGGCTGATGGCCAAGCCGCCAGGCGACCCACTGCGTCGCGGCCCATGTCGTGAACAGCACGATGGTGAGGACGATTGTAATCTGACCCCAGAGTATTTTGGTGGCGGACATGAGAGCATCACTCAAGGGACGCAGGCAACACGGACCAGCCATGCCCGACGATCCGGCGTGTTTCGGGTCTTCTGACGAACAAACCGGCCGGTCCCCCTTGATCGAGAGAGCTCCTGCAGAAAACTAGCTCGATGCTTCTGATGTCACGCGCCAACTGCAGCTGCTGTCTTTGCAAGCGTGGCCGGCGAGCCTTGAACGCGCCGCACAGGACTCAGACGCGTCCGGATCCAGGGCAGAGCGAACCAGATCCCTGCCGCAATCTGGAAGCTGACATTGAGAGAAAACGCCGCCTGGTAGGCGATTTCAGGATAGTGCCCCGCCACAGGGTTCCACAGCTGAACAACTGCGCCAGTCAGATACTGCAGGACAAACGCACCACCGATGTGAAAGACGTTAAGCGCCGCATTGGCCCTCCCCGCAATCTCCTTGGGGAAATACTCAGCTATGATCGCGTAGCTCAGCACAGTAGCAGCTCCAACTGCGGCGATGATGGTCCACGGAAAATAAGAAGGCAGCGGCACTCGCAAGATCAACGCCGACTGGGCCCCAATGAATACCGTCGCGACCAGGCCGAACAGTACATTTGGCCCTACACCCCGGCGGCCCAACCGATCGGTCATAAAGCCCAACAGAAGCGCGCCCAAACTCAATCCGATTGCCATCACGAACAGATGCTGGAGTAATCCCGGCCGTTCAAGACCCTCGACGTCGCGGAGCCATGGCGCAGCCCACAATCCCTGCAAAGCCCAGGCCGTACCGATACAGGTCGCCGAAAGGGGGGCCAGGCGCCAGAAGCGTGCATCGGCGTAAATCGTCCTTAGGCTAACTGCGGCTGGTTCACCCGCCCCCGACGTGGCCGCTGGGACCTCTGGGACAGCGAGGTAGATGAGCAGAGCGCATCCAGCTGAGACAATCGCGAGTAGCTCAAACAAGCTTCGCCAGCCTACCGACCCGATCAGAAACTCTGCCGGCAAGGTGGCCGTCACCGACCCCATGGCCCCCAATGTCACCATCAGGCCACTGAGCAATGGAACACGTTCGCGAGGAAACCAGACGACGAGGGCTTTCATGCCAGCAGTCATTGCCGCGGCGACGCCAAGACCAATCAGCGCGCGTCCGCCCAGGAGAAGCAGATAATTGTCTGAGACGGCAAATAACGCTGCGCCCAGCGCCGCGGCGACCAACACTACACTCTGAACCCGCCGCGGACCACATCGGTCCAACAGAATACCTATCGGAATCTGGGCAGCAGCGAACGTCAGGTAGTAGACAGACGTCAACAGGCCGAGATCGCCCGCAGTGAGGCCGAATTCCGAGGTCAATGACCCGGCGATCGTCGCATTGATGTTGCGGAAGAGAAACGCGAGATAGTAGACGGCAACGAATGGCAAGAACACGCGCAGAATGAGCTGGCCGTATGCTGTCAGACCGCCGAAACGTCGCGTGCGAGTCGCTTGGCTGGCCCGTCGAAGCCGTAGTGGCGGTGCAGTCGAGCGTTCGTGAACAATTTCCGACCTCGCAGGAGGCCTAGTGCAAGGGTATTCCTGCTTTTCCTGGAAAGTTAAACAGGCTGCCGCCCTCCCGGACGGCAGCGGAGTTGAGTTCGGTGCCAGCCGGGCACGACATTGGCAGATCAGGCTCGGGGATTGGCAAGGAGGCCTGTGTCGCTCGGTCCCTAAAGCTATCAGCGAGAGTATCCCGTTTGTTGCAGAGCCGATCCATCGTCTCCTGCATGAGCGACGTTCTCAGTTGAACGCGACGCTGAACCTGGCTAGCAAATTCATCGAACCGCTCCGCCCCTAGCGCGCAAGCTGCACGGAGAGCTACGGCCGGCAACGGCGGAGTCACCGCCAGCTGGTATCGAGCCTGCAGCGCTACGGTCTCATTTACGATTCTAAGATCTCGATCGAGTTGTTCGAGCTGACGGCTCATCAATGAAAGGCGGTGATCTACAGGGAGGTTTTCAGTGTCGTCATCGAATCCGAGGAGCTGAGCGAGCGCGGCTTCAACGAGTGCCGATTTGCTCGCGCCACGAGCCTTTGAGGCTACAGCCAGCCGCGCCGCCATCTGTTCAGAGAGGTAGACGCCAATTCTGGGTTTCATTATTGAACCTTTTGCAAACGTGACTGCCTGCGGAGCGCAACCGTAGTAAGCGGTTAACGCCGGTCGATCTCTAGCGACGCGCTGATCGTGAGCTTTTAAAAGCGCTGATCCTGCTCCTCAGCAACCGTTCGATCTCCATCATCGTGCGTTCGGACAGAACGGCGTACAAAAGCCGATGCCCTGCCCGGCAGCAGCCCATGAAGGTGCGACCCTGAATTGGGAATCAGATCCCGAGGCCGATCCTCCTTCCAAGGCTCCAGGTCACCCCGCCGCCTCTCGCCGCGACACCGGATACGTGTTGGTCGCGATACTGCTCCAACGCTGGCCGCCATGGTACGAGCTGAAACCCAAGTCCGTCGTCAATCATGGCAAATCGACCTGATGCCAATGTTAGGCGTCGGCAATAGACGCCTGCGACGCGCTCGCCCTCCGACGAAGGATCGTGGAGCAACCCGGTCTCGGCCGAAAGCTTTGCGACCGCCGCATCGAGCTCTCGCTGTCGCAGTGTATTGAGAAGATCGCGGGCAAAGATGACCCTTGCGCCCTGCCGTTGCGCGAGTCCTTCGCCTGCGAGATAGTCAATCCTGCGATCCATGGCTTGGCGCACTTCGGATCCGAAGCCGCAGTTCGCCGCCACGTCATGCGCGAGTAACTGCCGGTCAATCCAGGTGGCGCCCGGCGCTGAGACCTGGGCGTCGAGGTCGAGATCGGATCGGGTGGCAAGCGCGAGCCGTTTGCGGCCCTGCGCGTCCTCATAGTTGCGCGCCTCGACAACCGCGCCGGGCATGGCATCGCCTGTCATTTCGATGTCGGTGAAGCGGATGTGATGCGTTCGGCCATCGATCCCATCGACGATCGCATAGGCTGAGCCCTTCAGTTCATCATCCAGTCCGCGCTCGACGAGACGGCCAAGCACCTTATCGACCGGTTCATCGGCATGCATGGCAAAGCCGGAAACGTCCGGCTCGCGACCGAGACGACGCATCGCCCGATGCATGGTCTTGATGATGTCGCCACGGGCCGAAAGGTCACGCAGCTTGTCTTCCACACCCGCTTTGAGGGTCCAGCAGCCGGGTGCAATCTGCTCGGCAAGACCGAGACGTTCCAGCCTCGCCACCCGTCCGACCATCAGGCGGCGTAGTTCATCGTCCTCACCAGATGCGCTGGGACGAAGGTCCGCCACGCCGGCCCCCTCGTCGGCGGCAACGCGCAACGCGCGATCGAGGCTCGTCCAGCGTTCCGCCTCCACCTCCCTTTCGAGCGCAGCGCGGATTTCCAGTTCGCTGCGGGGTCCAAGCTCAAGCGTAACGCGGTCTGCGGCGCGATCCCGAAGTCCGCGGCTAATGTAATCCCGGCTGATAACCAGATCCTGGCCGTCCTCAGCCCGCCCGCGGATCAGGACATGAATATGCGGATTGTCTGTGTTCCAATGGTCGACCGCGATCCAATCCAGATTGGTTCCGAGATCCTGGGCAACGTCGGCGATCAGTTCACGCGTAAAGGTGCGGAGATCTCCAAGCTCAGCGGCGTCCTCCGGAGAAATAATAAATCGAAAATGATGCCGATCATTCTCGCATCGTTCGGCAAAGGCCCGGTCATCAGCTGCATCCGACCTCGCGTCAAACATCTGCGCATCCGCGCCATCGCGCGTCACGCCCTCGCGTTTCAGATAGGTGATGTGCTTCGTCAGCGGTGCGGAGCGATAGCGCTTGCCGTGCTGGCGTACCACGCGCGCCTTGGTCACCACGCGTCGCGAGCTCGAGCGGAGTGACAAGGCGAGCGCGGCCCGCCGGCCTCGGCCAAAGCGCGACCGGCTCGCCCCTCCCTTGCCGCGTCCGAAGCTGTCGCCGACATGCCCGGCCTTCTTGGCGGCACGCATGACCTGGCCAACAAAGCTCTTCGGACGCGAGGCACTACCTCCGCTGTCGCGAATGCGGCCAGGGCGAACTCGGAGTTCATCGTCGCGCTGGCTCACGATGGCCTCGCGGCAAACTTGCGCTGGCCGACGGCGCTAGCTGCTTTGATTTCCTTGACGATTTGCAGTGGAGCGACGGCTCGATCTTTCTCGATGCTCATCAAAACCTCAACTCCGCCAACCACATGCGCCCGACCGAAGGCGGCGCTTTTCCCTTGCCGTCCTCCGTCGCTGGCTCCCAGGGCCCAAATTCCAAGCCAACAGACCCACGGTACTGGCGGCGATTTGAGATGAGATGCAGTTCGGGTCATGCGGTGGAACCTCCAACAGCGTCTGTCCGAACACGTCGGTGAGTGGCCGATTGATTGCGAAAGAGCCGCCCCGATTTTGGCAGTTGACTTGCGAAGCCTCTGCCCTCTGCGAGCGAAGCGAGCTCTTGCGATAGCGATCGTTACCCGAAGGGCCGAGACACCCGAAGGGTGGCTCGGTGAGGAGCGAAGCGACGAGTAGAGCGCGGGCCGAAGGCATCGC